>NZ_CP128233.1:1295517-1958534 GCF_030344915.1 Neopusillimonas aromaticivorans
GACCAATTACCAGCCAAAGGCACGCTGATTTTTGCGGCGCCGCTAAAAATTCGCAGCGGTTCAGGCAGCCCCTTGCGGGTACTGGCACTGGCACCGAACAGCTGAAAACGATAATTATTACGGAGCACACATGAGCACACCCTACACCGCCGTTGTTACCGGAGGCAGTGCCGGCATTGGCCTGGAAATCGTCCGCCAGATGTTGGACGCCGGCTACGACGTCATTTCCATGGCTCGCCGCGACCCTGAAATGACGCATCCCAAGCTGAAATCCGTCAAGGTTGACCTGCTGGATGCCCAGGCCACCATCGAAGCCAGTAACGAAATCGCCGCGAACCATGGCGTCACCCACGTCATTCACAACGCCGGCGTGATCTGGCCCAACCTGTTGCCTGACGTCACGCTGGACGAACTGCAAGGCCTGACCCAGATTCACCTGGGGTCGGCCATCTCGCTGGTACAAGCCTGCCTGCCCCACATGGAATCGCAGCGGTTTGGCCGTATCGTCATGATGTCGTCACGTGGGGCGCTGGGCTTGCAAACACGTACGGCCTATTCCGCCACCAAGGCCGGTATGGTCGGCATGACCCGCACCTGGGCGCTTGAGCTGGCGGCCAAAGGCATCACCTGCAACGTCGTCGCCCCCGGCCCGATCCAGACCGACATGTTCTACGATGTTGTCGAAGCCGGCAGTGAGCGCGAAAAGAATATCGCCAAGGGCATCCCTGTACAGCGCCTGGGCCGCGCCGACGACGTCGCCCGTGCCGTCATGTTCTTCTCGGACCCGGCCAACAGCTTTGTCACCGGCCAAACCCTCTATGTGTGTGGTGGCGCCAGCGTGAGTTCGGTCACGATCTGATTCAAGATCAACGGGTGGACTGGTCAGCCAGCCTACCCGTAATGAAGCGACGCGTCTGCGCTTACACAATCCGAAATCCTTACAATCACAAGGATTCTGAAGAAGAATTCATGGCAGAAGCAAAAATCCTCATTAGCGTGAGGATTTTTGCTTCTGATAGCATTTTCATGAATAATCCTTACTAACGTGAGGATTATTCATGAAAATAGCTATAAATTCCGCTAAAGACCTCGGCAAAATTGTGCGCGCCAGCCGCAAAGCACAAAACATCCGCCAGGACGATGCTGCTGGCAGCATCGGCGTCAGCGAAAATTTCCTGGGCAAAATTGAACGGGGTAACGACTCAGTGCAATGGGGCAAACTTTTTCAGGTCCTTCAAGGACTGGGCATCAGGGTCGAAGTCGACATACCCGATGACGTTTCATTACGGTTTCTTGAAACCAAAGTCCAGAAAAACCATCCATGAGCGCACGATCTTTGCGGGCGATGATTAATCAGGCCGAGGTTGGAATACTGCAGGAAACCGGCGGGCTCTGGTGCTTTCAATACGCCGAAAGCTGGTTGAACAACCCCTGAAATTTGCACTCAGCCCACATTTACCCTTAACAGCGGAATCGATTCTCGACGGTGCCACTCAACGACCGGTTCAGTGGTATTTCGATAACCTGTTGCCAGAAGAAGGGCAACGGACATTACTGGCGAACGACGCACAACTGCATTCTGCCGATGCCTTTGGCTTGCTGGGCTGGTACGGGGCAGAATCCGCCGGATCAATCACCTTATTGCCGCCTGATGCCAAGCCCCAACTCACCGAGCCATTACGCCCGTTACTTGACGATATTCTGGAAGCTCGCATCCGCAAGCTTCCACGAGCGCCGCTGACGCACGATGCCATCAAGCGGATGTCGCTGGCCGGTGCGCAACACAAGTTGGCGGTCGTCTTCGAACATGAAGCGCTGTACGAGCCTGCAGGGTCAACACCCTCGACACACATCTTAAAACCAGACCATCCCGATGAAGACTATCCACATTCTGTCATCAACGAATGGTTCATCATGCGACTGGCCAAACAACTGAGCCTTGAGGTTCCTGAGGTTCATCGCCGCTACGTGCCTTCCCCCGTCTACATCATTGATCGATTCGACAGGTTCAACAGTGAAACAGGCTGGCAACGTCGGCACGTCATTGATGCTTGCCAATTGCTGGGTCTGGATAGAAGCTTCAAATATGCTGAGAGTAGCGTGCAACGTTTGGCTGAACTGGCTAACGCTTGTCGAAGCCCAGCCGTCGCAAGAACACGACTCTTTTCATGGCTGCTCTTCAATGTGATGGTCGGCAATACTGATGCCCACCTTAAAAACCTTAGCTTTCTGGTGTCCCATGAAGGGATCCAGCTAGCCCCGCACTATGACCTGCTCAGTATCGCCACTTATGAAACCAGAGCATACGACCAGCAGGGCTGGCCGCTGCAAACCCGACTCGCCTGGCCTATCTTAGGGGTACAGCATTTCTCAGACCTCAACAAAACCTTATTGCTGGATGCGGGTCAGGCTTTACATCTGAGCAAAAATACTGCACACCGCCTGCTAACCAGTCTCAGCTCACGGATTGTTCAGGAGGCAACCATGCTTTATCACGACATTGAAAATGAAAACACGTTGATCTTGCGCAGACGTCCTGAATTGACGGCCACCCTCTCAGGCGAATTGCGTTGTCTGAGAACAGTCATCTACACGATCATCAAAGAAATCGTGCGGCAGGTTTCCTGAAAAATGACTTCATCCCGGGTACTATCCCGGGCATGCGTATGAACCGATTACAGAAACTGAACGTACTTCTGCTGGCGGGCGGGCAAAGTCTGTTCACCGTTGCCACCATCACCACCATGGCCATCAGCAGCATCATCGGTCAGCAACTGGCGCCCTCGCCAGGGCTGGCTACGATGCCTGCTGCCATGATGATGCTATCGACGTTACTGACCACCCTGCCCGCATCTTTGCTGATGAAACGCATTGGCCGTCGGCGGGGTTTTGTCATCGGCACCTTGAACGGCGCTACGGGTGGGCTGGTGTGCTTCACAGGCATCGCAGCCGGGTCGTTTGCGCTGTTTTGTCTGGGCACATTCTTCATCGGCTTGTACCAAAGCTTCGCCATGTACTACCGGTTTGCCGCTACCGACGCCACGGAACCGGCGTTTCGCAGCCGGGCGGTATCGTATGTCATGGCCGGCGGGGTCATCGCCGCCATTATCGGCCCGCTCAATGCCCGACTGGCGCTGGACTGGGTGCCCTCAGTGCCCTACGGCGGGCCCTTTCTTGTCATTCTGGCACTGTCATTGGTTGCAGCCATGTTGGTCAACCGCCTGAATATGGCGGAGCCTGGTGACCTGAACACCGAGGCATCGCGCCCCTTGGCCGACATTGCCAGGCACCCGGGTTTTTCCCCGCCATGCTCTGCAGCGGCATCTGCTTCCCCTTCATGGTGCTTTTCATGACCGTCACCCCGCTGGCCATGCAGGCCCAGGGTTTGACATGACCGAGATCACCATCGTCACCCAGACCCAGGTGCTGGCCATGTTCGGCCCGGCCTTCGTCACCGGCCATCTGATTTCTCGCCATGGCCTGAACCGCATCTTGCTGACCGGTGCAGGGCTAATGCTGATCGCCGCCCTTATTGGCGCGTTCGCAGCGTCAGTCCCGGTTTACGTCCTGTCCCGGCTATGCGTAGGGATCGGGTGGAATTTTCTGTTTGTCGGCAGTGCCGTCCTGCTGTCCACCACCCACCGTCCCGCCGAACGCGGCAAAGTGCAGGGCCTGAACGACCAGTTCATGTTTTTACTGGTGACCATCGCCTGCCTGGGCGCCGCCTCTGCCCTAAAGCGCTTCGGCTGGCAAAACCTCAACCTGTTGGCAGGGGCCTCCGTGCTGATCGCCATCGCTGCCCTGGTCAGGATGGTGCACTGTCAACAAAGGGCACGTTAAGGTACAAGCCACCGTGGACTTTTCCACAACACCCCCTTGTAATTCTTATCCGCAACACCTAAACTTGTTCATTAAATTGTACAAGTCAAAGGATGAGCACTATGCGTGTCGTCAACTTCTCCGAGGCAAGAAACAGTCTGAAGCTCGTGATTGATCAAGTCATCAACGATGCCGATTACACGGTCATTGCACGTCGCGATGCCCCTGATGCGGTCGTGATGTCACTGGACACGTTCAATAGCCTTATGGAAACTGTCCATCTGCTGAACTCACCAGCCAACGCGGCACATCTGGCACAATCCATCGCGCAATACCGTGAAGGTAACGTCATCACACAGGCGCTTGACGATGCCGACTAGACCCGAGCCAAAACTGCTCTGGACGATTGCTGCCTGGCAAGATTACGAATACTGGCAAGGGCAAGACAAGAAAACACTTAAACGCATCAATACCCTGATCAAAGACTGCATGCGCCATCCCTTTGAGGGTTTAGGCAAGCCTGAACCCCTCAAAGAAAATTTGTCGGGTTTCTGGTCACGAAGAATAGATGACACACACCGTCTGGTTTACTGCGTCGACGAACAGGGGCTTGTCATCATTGCATGCCGGTATCACTACTGAATCCCCCGCCCCCGGGGTTTTGATGATGACGCGGTCGCCTGCCTTCAGTTCGGCGCTGTCGGCGTGGGCCAGCGACACCACGGTACCATCACCCCGAATCACCTGACACTCGCCCGGGGCCCCCGGCTGGCCGCCCTGTGCGCCAAACGCCGGATACCGCCAGCCATTCGCCAGCAAAGACAACTTCATCGGCTCGAGAAAGCGCAGTTCTCGTACGCCCCCGTCACCGCCATGCCAACGCCCGGCGCCACCCGAGCCCGAGCGGATCTCGTAGCGTTCCAGCCGCACCGGGAAACGACACTCGAGCACCTCGGGGTCCGTCATGCGGGAATTGGTCATATGCGTTTGCACCACTGACGTGCCATCGAAACCCCCGTCAAGTGACCCTGCTCATCAAAAACGCCACCCGCCCCCGAGCCCCTGAAATGGTTTCGTAGTACTGGTACCGCTCGTTGCCGAACGTCAAATTGTTCATGGTGGGCTGACTGCTGGCCATCACCCCCATCGCCCCGTACAAGGCATTGGTGACGCACATCGACGTTTCGACGTTACCCGCCACGACCGCCGCCGGGTAAGACGGGTTCAGCATGCAGTTTTCCGGTACTACCAGCGTCAGTGGCCGCAAGCCCCCGGCATTGATCGGAATATCGTCCCGAATCATGGTGCGGAACACATACAACACCGCTGCCGTGGTCACTGCCCTGGGCGCATTGAAATTGTTCGGCAACTGCGCCGACGTCCCCGTAAAATCAATCACTGCGCTATTCGTGGCCCGATTTACCGTCAACTTCACGCAAATCTGCGCGCCATTGTCCAACGGCAAGGTGTAAGCCCCGTCTTTCAGCCCCGCAATCGCCCGGCGTACCGACGCCTCGGCATTGTCTTGCACATGACGCATATAGGCATGCACCACCTCCAGGCCAAAACTGTCCACCATCTTCAACAGTTCTTCACGCCCCTTCTCGTTGGCGGCAATCTGCGCCCGCAAGTCGGCCAGATTCTGGTCAATATTACGGGCCGGGTAAGGGCCACTGGCCAGCAACGCGCGCAGCTCGGCCTCACGCAGCCGCCCCCATCAACCAGACGAAAATTCGTGATCAACACCCCTTCTTCGTCGATATGGGACGAATGGGCCGGCATCGACCCCGGCGTCAGCCCGCCAATGTCGGCGTGATGCCCACGCGAACCCACATAGAACAGAATATCGCGCCCCGCCGCGTCAAACACCGGAGTCACCACCGTCACATCCGGCAAGTGCGTCCCACCCGCATACGGGTTGTTCAACACATAAACATCACCCGGCCGCAGCTGACCTTCATTGGCCTGCATGACCGCACGAATGCTGGCACTCATGGACCCCAGGTGCACGGGAATATGCGGCGCATTGGCCACCAGATCACCGTTGGCATCAAAAATGGCACATGAAAAATCAAGACGTTCTTTGATGTTGACCGAATAAGCCGTATTTTGAAGACGATATCCCATCTGTTCAGCAATCGACATGAACAGATTGTTGAAAATTTCCAGCATCACCGGATCGACTTGCGTGCCAATGGCGTAGCGTGCCGGGCGCGGCAGCACCCGCTCAAGCACCACATCACCGCGCGCACTGCGACACGCCTGCCAGCCAGGGTCAACCAGCGTCGTACCATTGGCATCGGCAATAATGGCCGGCCCAGAAATGACATCGCCGGCACGCAGGTCATCGCTGCGATACAAAGGGCAAGTGCGTGTCGACCCTTCGACAAACATCGGGACACCGTCGGCAGGCACAGGGGACGCGCTGATGGCGTCGACAGACGCAGCAGCCACAGACGCAGAAGAAGAAGAAGAAGAAGATGATGATGATGCCCCTGATGCCATTGCCGTCAATGGCTCCGACAAGGGAACCGCCTCAGCGCCCGCTTCACCCCCGCCCACGGCTCGGCGACAGCCGACTCAATCACCAGTCGCCGCTCCGGCATCAGAAACGAAAACCGCAGGGCATACGCCTGCTCGAACGCCTGCTTCATGACGACTGTCGTACCCAGCGACACCGGCAACGCCGTATCGGTGCCCTCATAGCGCAAATACAGCTTGCGGTTGACCTGGATACCGTCAGCGCTCACACCCTGCGCCAGCAACTCGTCGCATGCTGCCGCTGACAATTCATCCAGTACCCGCCGGGCTTCGGCCTCTCCGGCCTCGTCCCAGACCTTTTCCACCGACCGCTCACGAATGGCATTGGACTGCGCCAACCCCATACCGTACGCCGACAAGACCCCGGCAAACGGGTGCACCAGTACACGCGGCATCGCCAGGGCATCGGCAACACGACAGGCGTGCTGCCCGCCCGCACCGCCAAACGTTACCAGCGTATAGCGGGTGATGTCGTACCCGCGCTGCACCGAAATCTGTTTGATGGCATTGGCCATATTCGCTACGGCAATACTTAAAAACCTTCAGCCAGTTGCTCGGGCGACGTCAAGACACCGGTTTGCGACGATACCGTTTGCGCCAACGCCGTGAATTTTTCGCGAACCACCTCGACATCCAGCGGCTGATCGGCAGTTGGACCAAACACCGCCGGAAAATACCCGGGCTGGATCCGCCCCAGCATCACATTCGCATCGGTGACGGTTAAGGGCCACCCCGCCGGTAACACGCCGGCCCCGGATTGGCCCCCGCCGACTCCGGCCCCACACGCAGCCGGGCGCCATCGAACTGCAAAACCGACCCCCACCCGCAGCAACCGTATGAATGCTCATCATGGGCGCGCGCAGCCGCACACCGGCCACCAGCGTGTCGAACACCCGTTCATAGTCGCCGGCATAGTGCGACACGTCGGTTGACGTGCCACCCATATCAAAACCAATGACCCGGTCAAAACCCGCCGCATCGGCCACCCCGGCCATCCCCACAATACCGCCTGCCGGGCCCGACAACACCGAATCTTTGCCCTGGAAGGCATGCGCATCCGTCAGGCCTCCACTCGACTGCATGAACTGCAACCGCACACCCGGCAACGCCGCCGCAACCCGATCGACATAGCGTCGCAACACCGGCGACAAATACGCATCGACCACCGTCGTATCGCCACGGGCCACATACCGGATCAGGGGCGATACCTCGTGCGATACCGACACCTGCGCAAACCCCATCGCCCGCGCAATGGCAGCCACACGCTGTTCATGCTGCGGATTCCTGTACGCATGCATCAGCACAATGGCTACCGAACGAATTCCCTGCGCCTGCACCTGCTGCAACAGCGCCGCCACCTGGGCGTCATCCAGCGGCACGACCACCTGCCCCGCCGCATCAAGCCGCTCATCAAGTTCGTGTACGGTTTCATACAACAACTCGGGCAACACGATTTCGCGATCAAACAGACGCGGACGATTCTGGTACGCAATACGCAAGGCATCACGAAACCCCCGCGTGACCAACAGCGCCACCCGCTCACCCTTGCGCTCAAGCAAGGCATTGGTGGCCACCGTCGTACCCATCTTCACCGCCCCGATGCGCTCTACCGGCACCGGTTCGCCCGGACCAACCCCAGAAACCGCCGAACCCCTCAACCGCCGCATCGTTGTACTGTTCAGGGTTCTCGGACAACAGCTTGGCTGTCAGCAACCGACCATCCGGACATCGAGCCACGATATCGGTAAACGTACCGCCCCGGTCAATCCAGAACTGCCAGCGGGAATCTTCAGAAATAGTGTCTTGAATCAGGGTCATGGCCTTGGCCGGGAATATTCAGAGAAAGAAATCGGGTCGCCTCGTATCCCTCATGAAACCAAGGCAAGAACACGGCTCTGGGGAAAGTAACGTTCAGCCAAAATCGTACCACTGAACAACCAGACAACTGCGGCCTGATAGCGCATCACGGCATCAGCTGATACACTGAACGTTAATACATTCATTAAAGAATAAAGTAATGACCTTCACCAGCCAAGACATCGTCCCCATCAGCGAAGCGCGTGCCCGCCTTACCGAACTATCCGATGAAGTCGTCGCCGGATCTGAAAAACTACTGACCAAAAACGGTGCCGCCTATGTCGCCATCGTCGATGCAAAAAAACTTGATTACTATCACGCGCTGGAAAGCGAATACGCACACATGATGCTTCTAAACGATGCAGAAACCGGTTTGCGCGAAATCATTTCCGGGCAACGCCTATCCAACGAAGCCTTGATGAACGCCTTATCTTGATGGCGTTACCCTCGAACGCCACGGTAGAGGCTGCACCGAACTTTCTGGCAAATCTTGAAGCCACCTACCCATTCTTTCTGCGTCAAGACCCGGACACCGCAGACGCCCGACTAGCCCGTCTGAAAGCAAACCTGAAACAAATGATCAGCCTGCTGGCGTGGGCCCCGGCCAGCGGTAGACTCGCACGTTTCTTGTCCGCCAGGTCGGCACAAGCTGTACTAAAAACAAACGCTATCCAGCAGCTCGCAGAACAGGCCAGGTTACCCAACCTGCGCGAATGCATCATCGGCCAACATATCGTTCTTTACGCACACTCGGAAACCGAAGTCGTATTGCTGGCAATAAAACACCAGCGTCAGCTGCGCTACGCAGCATCGCCAACCAACCTGTAGAAATCCATTTCCCCTGCGCTGGCGTGACGGGGGTGGAGACAAGGGCTTGAGCCCGCCGCCTTGCGTGCCGTGGCCGGGGAGGCAAGGGCGCGGTGTCTGAGCCGGCGCTTTCGACCCACCGGGTCGAGCCGGCGAGTTTAGCGCCCGCCCCGGCTGCGGTGCGCAAGGCGGGAAGCCCCGAAGGGGCCGGGCTCGGTCCCGCAGCCCCACCCCCGCCACGCCAGCGCAGCGCGTACCAGCAACGCATCAAAAAAACGGCACACAACTCACATCAGCAAAACCACACCACCCCTACAGACGCGCCGCATGAAACGCAATATGGTCTTCCATAAACGTGGAAATGAAGTAATACCCATGGTCATACCCCTCGTGACGCCGTAGCGTCAGTGGCTGACCCGCCTTCGCACATGCCGCCTCAAACGCCTCGGGGTACAGCTGTTCAGCCAGAAAACCATCCGCCAAACCCTGGTCAACCAAAATGCCGTCAGGAAACGGACACGACGACGCCTCCATCAACAACGACGCATCGTACTGCGCCCAAGATTCAGCATCTTCACCCAAATACCCCGCAAACGCCTTCTGCCCCCAAGGACATTTCGTCGGCGCGGCAATCGGCGCAAACGCCGACACCGACTTGAACTGCGGACGGTGACGCTGCGCCAGCACCAGCGCCCCATGCCCTCCCATCGAATGACCAAAAATTCCCGCACGTAACGGATCACCCGGCAACTGCGAAGTGGCAATACCGAAAAGCTCATCTACCACATAGCTTTCCATGAAATAGTGACCCGCCCAAGGCTCTTGAAGAGCATCCAGGTAAAAACCGGCACCCGTACCAAAATCCCAGCTGTCGTCCTCACCCGGCACACCGGCGCCCCGCGGGCTGGTATCGCAAGTCACCAGCATGATCCCGTGCTGCGCTGCAAAACGCTGTGCGCCGCCCTTGATCATGAACGTCTCTTCCGTGCACGTTAACCCCGCCAGATAAAACAGCACGGGCACACGTCCGAATTCCGCCTGCGCAGGAATGAATACCGAAAAACGCATCGGCAAGCCGATCGCAATGGATTCATGCCTGTAAAAACGCTGAACACCACCAAAGCAGCGGTGTTCACTGACCTGTTCAAGTTCAGCCATGGCAAACAACCCTCCAAATGCGCTGCAGCGCTGACACATCAGTACATCACCACCGAGCGGATCGACTTGCCCTGCTTCATCAAGTCAAACCCGTCATTGATCTGTTCAAGACTCAATTTATGCGTGATCAAGTCATCAATATTGATCTTGCCGTCCATATACCAGTCAACAATCTTCGGAACATCGGTACGGCCGCGTGCGCCGCCAAACGCCGAGCCTTTCCACTCACGCCCCGTAACCAGCTGGAACGGACGCGTGGAAATTTCGGCACCGGCTTCGGCCACACCAATAATGATCGACTGGCCCCAACCACGGTGGCAACATTCAAGTGCCTGACGCATCACCTTGGTATTGCCAATACACTCGAACGAATAATCGGCACCGCCGTCAGTCAATTGGATAATGTGGTCAACCACGTTTTCAACCTCGTTCGGGTTAACGAAATGCGTCATACCGAACTTGCGGGCCATGGCTTCACGCTCGGGGTTCAGATCGACACCGATGATCTTGTCGGCTCCCACCATCTTGGCACCCTGGATCACGTTCAGGCCAATACCGCCCAGACCAAACACCACCACATTCGCCCCCGCCTCGACCTTGGCAGTAAACAGCACCGCACCGATACCGGTAGTCACGCCGCAGCCGATATAGCACACCTTGTCGAACGGCGCGTCATCACGGATTTTCGCCAGCGCAATTTCCGGAACGACGATATGGTTCGCAAACGTGGACGTACCCATATAGTGGTATACCGGCTTGCCATCGATAGTGAAACGGGATGTGCCATCGGGCATCAACCCCTTGCCCTGCGTCGCGCGAATGGCAGTACACAGGTTGGTTTTACGCGACAAGCACGACTTGCACTGGCGACATTCAGGGGTATACAACGGAATAACATGGTCACCGGCTTTCAACGACTTCACACCCGGGCCGACATCAACCACCACACCGGCACCCTCATGCCCCAGAATCGCCGGAAACAGGCCCTCAGGGTCTGCACCCGACAAGGTGTAGTAATCGGTATGACAAATACCGGTCGCCTTGATTTCAACCAGAACCTCGCCCTCTTTGGGGCCGGCCAGATCGACGGTTTCTACGGTTAACGGTGCACCTGCTTTCCAGGCGACGGCTGCTCTTGTTTTCATATGGGCTCCTGATGGGTTTCTTGAAGGCACGCGACTCAATCATCGTGAAGACGCACCGCCTTGATGACTCGGACGCAACCAGACCAGCACCTTGGCGACAAGGTCCAGCAAATTGCACAGGCCCTTATTATGCAATAAGCTGGCAGACCGGCACGTCAAACCCCGAAACGCTTCGCCAAACACCTTAGTCAACCTCATGGCCCGCCTCGCCCGTCTGTATGCCCCCGATATCCCTCAGTTGATCCAGGCCCGGTTCGTTGAGCCACTGGCGCAACCCGTCGACCCAAGCCCCGTCGAGCCGCTGAACCAGCTGGCCGTCTGGCTACGCGAATGCGCACACGAACAACACGTCAATGTGCATGGCTGGGTCTTGCTTTACGACCGCATGGTGTTATTGGCCACACCGTCGTCCCGCACGGGCATCGCGCGGCTGATGCAAGCCATCGGCCGTCGTTTCACCTCGCGCTTGTCGTCGGGTCGCGTTTTCGAAGGCCGCTACCGCAGCGCACTGCTTCAGCCCGAACACTGGGTACTGCCGGCGCTGGTCTGGCTCGACATCCTGCCCGTGCAACACGGGTACGTGGAACAAGCCGAATCCTGGCCGTGGTCATCCGCCTGCTACCACACCGGGCTGAATCTCAAACCTCACACCTGGGCCAACGAGCATCCCGATTACTGGCAGCTGGGCAACACCCCTTCGACCGGCAGGCGGTTTATCGCAAGCGCCTGGCCCACGGGCTGGACACCAGCCAGCGCCAGCGCCTGGAAGCGGCCCTGTTCGGCCAGTGGGCCTTGGGCGACGAACACTTCCTGCACACCATCGGCGCTCACGCCACCCGCCGCGTCGCCCCCGCACCACGCGGCCGCCCCCGTAAACACCCAAAAAACACAAGCCACACCAACCCGGATTAACGCCCCCCTGCCCGCTGCTTACAACGCATCAATAAGCCAATGAAACAGCACGCAAGGAGGCCGAAAGATATAAATGGGCTGCCGACCCCTTCAAAAAGCAAAAAAACCAATTTTCAGCCCTGCTTTCTTTCTCTGTTTTAAATAGTCCGTCCCCATTTAAACCAAAATCAAACATCTTGAATATTTTTATTTAAACTTTAATTTCATAAATTTAAGACTGTCCCTATTTATTTAACAGCATCAAAACAACACTAAAAATTAGGGACAGACCCCAATTAAAAACGCTTGCGCACTACCGTCGATACGTTTAACTTAATGTCCGTCACGGTGTCATGCGCGCGTCCTGGTCGGGCGCATTGCCAGCCATCGCAGCGCACCCTCTCAGGAGCCCCTACATGTCAAATCACTTTGCCCAACCGGCCGTCCCAGAAGTGGCCATCGATGCCAGCCGCATCGGCCTGCCCAAGGCCCAAGGGTTGTACAACCCCAAAACGAACACGACGCCTGTGGTGTCGGCTTTGTCGCCCACATCAAGGGCAAAAAAGCCATGCCATCATCCAGCAAGGCCTGAAAATCCTTGAAAACCTTGATCATCGCGGCGCTGTCGGTGCCGATGAACTGATGGGCGACGGGGCCGGCATCCTTCTGCAGATCCCCGACGCGCTGTATCGCGACGAAATGGCCGCACAAGGCATCACCTTGCCGCCGCCCGGCGAATACGGCGTCGCCATGGTGTTCCTGCCCAAAGAAACCGCCTCGCGCCTGGCTTGCCAGAAAGAACTCGAGCGCGCCGTGCGCGACGAAGGGCAGGTCGTCCTGGGCTGGCGCGATGTACCCGTTGACACCGACATGCCCATGTCGCCCACCGTGCGCGCCGTCGAACCCGTGATCCGCCAGCTGTTCATTGGTCGCGGCCCCGACATCATGGTGCCCGACGCCCTGGAACGTAAACTGTACGTCATTCGCAAAACCGCCAGTCACGCCATCAACCGCATGAAGCTGGCACACGGGCAAGAATATTTCGTACCGTCCATCTCGGTGCGCACCGTGGTGTACAAAGGCCTGCTGCTGGCCAACCAGGTGGGCATCTACTACCGCGACCTGGCCGATACCCGTGCCGTATCCGCCCTGTCACTGGTACACCAGCGCTTTTCCACCAACACGTTCCCCGCCTGGCCGCTGGCCCACCCCTACCGCATGATCGCCCACAATGGCGAAATCAACACGGTCAAGGGCAACTTCAACTGGTTGCGCGCCCGCGAAGGTGTCATGCAGTCGGCTGTTCTGGGCGACGACCTTAAAAAACTCTACCCCATCGTCTACGAAGGTCAATCCGACACCGCCACCTTCGACAACTGCCTCGAACTGCTCGTCATGTCCGGCTACTCGCTGGCCCACGCCATGATGATGATGATTCCCGAAGCACTGGGAACAGCACGCCGACATGGACGAAAGCCGTCGCGCCTTCTACGAGTACCACGCCGCCATGATGGAACCACTGGGACGGCCCGGCCGCCATGGCCTTCACCGATGGCCGCCAGATCGGCGCGCTGCTCGACCGCAACGGCCTGCGTCCCGCCCGCTATCTGGTCACCGACGACGACCTGGTCGTTCTGGCCTCTGAATCCGGCACGCTCAGCATCCCCGAACACCGCATCGTCAAAAAATGGCGTCTGCAACCCGGCAAGATGTTCCTGATCGATCTTGAACAAGGCCGCATCATCGGCGATGACGAAATCAAATCGCGCCTGGCCAACTCGCGCCCGTATCGTCAATGGATCGAACGCCTGCGTGTCAAGCTCGAGTCCTTGCCCGCCCCCAAATTCAGCGAGACCAAACCCATGGGCACCTCGCTGCTCGACCGCCAGCAGGCCTTTGGCTACACACAGGAAGACATCAAGTTCGTCTTGCAGCCCATGGCTGAAAACGGCGAAGAAGGCACCGGCTCGATGGGTAACGACGCCCCGCTGGCCGTACTGTCGAATCGCCCCAAGCCGTTCTACAACTACTTCCGCCAGCTGTTTGCGCAAGTCACCAACCCGCCCATCGACCCCATCCGCGAACAGCTGGTCATGTCGCTGGTGTCATTCATCGGCCCCAAACCCAACCTGCTCGACATCAACAACGTCAACCCGCCGCTGCGCCTTGAGGTCAGCCAGCCGGTCCTCGATTTTGCCGCCATCGAACAGATCCGCAACATCGAAAACATCACTTCCGGCAAATTCCGCAGCTTCGAGCTCGACATCACCTATCCGGTCGAATGGGGTGCCGAAGGCATTGAGGCCTGCGTGGCCTCGCTGTGCGCCACGGCCGCCGACGCCGTTCGCAGCGGGTACAACGTCCTGATCATCACCGACCGCAACGTCAACGCCGAACATGTTGCCATTCCAGCGCTGCTGGCCACATCGGCCATCCACCAACACCTTATTCGCGAAGGCCTGCGCACCAACACCGGCCTGGTCGTCGAAAGCGGTTCCGTGCGCGAAGTGCACCACTTCGCCCTGCTGGCCGGCTACGGTGCCGAAGCCGTCCACCCCTACCTGGCCCTGGAAACCCTGGCCACACTGGGCGACGCCGACAAAGTCACCAAAAACTACATCAAGGCCATCGGCAAAGGCCTGAACAAGGTCATGTCCAAAATGGGCATTTCCACGTACATGTCGTACTGCGGCGCACAAATTTTCGAAGCCGTCGGTCTCAGCTCGGCCCTGGTCAACAAATATTTCTTCGGCACGCCCAGCAACATCGAGGGCATCGGCATTTTTGAAGTGGCTGAAGAATCCTTGCGCCTGCACAAGGCCGCCTTCAGCGATGACCCCGTGCTGGCCAACGACCTCGACGCCGGCGGCGAATACGCGTTCCGTATCCGCGGCGAAGAGCACATGTGGAACCCCGACTCCATTGCCAAGCTGCAGCACTCGACACGCACCAACAACTACAACACCTACAAAGAGTACGCCCAGCTCATCAACGACCAGTCGCGTCGCCACATGACCCTGCGCGGCCTGTTCGAATTCAAGCTCGACCCGGCCAAGGCCATCCCGCTGTCTGACGTCGAACCCGCCAAGGAAATCGTCAAACGCTTTGCCACCGGCGCCATGTCACTGGGTTCAATTTCCACCGAAGCCCACGCTGTACTGGCTGTCGCCATGAACCGCATCGGCGGCAAATCCAACACCGGCGAAGGCGGCGAAGACCCGCTGCGCTACCGCGCCGAAATGAAAACCGGGAAGGGCCCGATCAAAAAAGGCGACACCCTCGCTTCCTTCCTGGGCAGCGACCTGATTGAAGCCGACATCCCCTGGCCGCCGGCGATTCCCTGCGCTCACGCATCAAGCAGGTCGCGTCAGGCCGTTTCGGCGTCACTGCCGAATACCTCACCAGCGCCGACCAGATCCAGATCAAAATGGCGCAGGGTGCCAAGCCGGGCGAAGGCGGCCAGCTGCCCGGCCACAAGGTATCTGAATACATTGCCAAGTTGCGCTTCTCGGTGCCCGGTGTCGGCCTCATTTCGCCACCGCCCCACCACGACATCTACTCCATCGAAGACCTGGCCCAGCTCATTCACGACCTGAAAAACGTCAACCCCACGGCGTCCATTTCGGTCAAACTGGTGTCTGAAGTCGGTGTTGGCACGGTCGCTACCGGGGTCTCGAAAGCCAAAGCCGACCACGTCGTCATCGCCGGCCACGATGGCGGCACCGGCGCATCGCCGATTTCATCCATCAAACATGCCGGCTCGCCACTGGGAACTGGGCCTGGCCGAAACCCAGCAAACCCTGGTGCTCAACAACCTGCGCTCACGCATTCGCGTTCAGGCCGACGGCCAGATGAAAACGGGCCGCGACGTGGTCATCGGCGCCTTGCTGGGTGCCGATGAATTCGGCTTCGCCACCGCACCGCTGGTGGTCGAAGGTTGCATCATGATGCGTAAATGCCACCTGAACACCTGCCCGGTCGGCGTCGCCACCCAAGACCCGGTCTTGCGCAAGAAGTTCTCAGGCAAGCCCGAGCACGTCGTCAATTACTTCTTCTTCGTCGCTGAAGAAGTGCGCGAAATCATGGCCCAGCTGGGCATCCGCACGTTCGACGAACTGGTTGGCCGTGCCGACCTGCTCAACACCAACGCGGCCATCGAGCACTGGAAAGCCAAAGGTCTCGATTTCTCGAAGGTATTCCATCAAGTGGCATCAACACAGCCCCTGTACCACACCGAATCGCAAGATCACGGCCTCGACAAGGCACTTGACCACCTGCTCATCGAGCGCGCCAAACCCGCCCTCGAAAAAGGCGAAAAAGTATCCTTCATCACCCCGGTGCGCAACCGCAACCGTACCGTCGGCGCCATGCTGTCCGGCATGGTGGCTGCCAAATACGGCCACGACGGCCTGCCCGACGACACCATTCACATCCAGTGCAATGGCACCGCCGGCCAAAGCTTCGGCGCTTTCCTGGCCCACGGCATCACCCTCGACCTGGTGGGCGAAGGCAATGACTACGTCGGCAAAGGCTTGTCAGGCGGTCGCATCATCGTGCGTTCACCCAACGACTTCCGCGGCATGGGCCCCGAACACATCATTGCGGGCAACACCGTGCTGTACGGCGCGCTGGCCGGTGAGGCCTACTTCAACGGCGTGGCCGGTGAACGTTTTGCCGTACGCAACTCGGGTGCGGCGGCGGTTGTCGAAGGCACCGGCGACCACGGGTGCGAATACATGACCGGCGGCACCGTCGTCGTACTGGGCGAAACCGGCCGCAATTTCGGTGCAGGCATGTCGGGTGGCGTGGCCTACGTATACGACCCCGACCGCTCGTTCGCCAAGCGCTGCAATCTGGCCATGGTTGACCTCGAGCCGGTCGTGCCGCATGCCGAACAGGCCGAGGCCGGCCACATCGAAATCTGGCACAGCCAGACCCGTGGCGGCGAACGTGAAACCGATGACACCATTTTGCGCCGCCTCATTGAAAGTCACTACCGCTACACCGGCAGCTTCCTGTCACGCGATCTGATCAGCGACTGGTCACGGGCGCGCGGCAACTTCGTGAAGGTCATGCCAAAAGAGTATCGCCGTGCCCTGAAAGAACTGTGGCAAGCCGCGAACCCCGAACAAATTGCTGCCTGAGGACAAGACAATGGGCAAAACTACTGGTTTTCTTGAGTTTGAACGCGTCAACGAATCGTACGAAGCTCCGGCCGAGCGCCTGAAGCACTGGAAGGAATTCGTCGTCACCCTCACCGACGCACAAGCCAAACAGCAGGGCGCACGCTGTATGGACTGCGGCATCCCGTTCTGCAACAACGGCTGCCCGGTCAACAACATCATCCCCGACTGGAATGATCTGGTTTACCGCCAGAACTGGGAAAAGGCACTCGAGGTCCTGCACTCCACCAACAACTTCCCCGAGTTCACCGGCCGCATCTGCCCCGCCCCTGCGAGGCCGCCTGCACCCTGAACATCAACAACGACCCGGTGGGCATCAAGTCCATCGAACACGCCATTATCGACAAGGGCTGGCACGAAGGCTGGGTCACCCCCAAGCCCCCACCCGAAAAACAGGCAAAAAAGTGGCCGTCATCGGCTCCGGCCCGGCCGGGCTGGCCTGTGCCCAGCAACTGGCCCGCGCTGGTCACTCGGTCACCGTCTTCGAAAAGAACAACCGTGTCGGCGGGCTGCTGCGCTATGGCATCCCCGACTTCAAGCTTGAAAAGACCACCATCGACCGCCGCCTGGCCCAACTTGAAGCCGAAGGCGTCGAGTTCCTGACCTCCACCTACGTCGGCAACGAGGCCGATGCCGAAGACGGCCTTACCGTGCGTACCCCTGCGTCACTGCATGAAGAGTTCGATGCCATCGTCTTGTCCGGTGGATCAGAGACCCCGCGCGACCTGCCCGTACCCGGGCGCGACCTCAAAGGCGTTCACTTCGCCATGGAGTTTCTGGCGCAGCAAAACAAAACCAATGCCGGCGACCGCATTGCCAAGCCCATTTCGGCCAAAGGCAAACACGTCATCGTCATCGGCGGCGGCGACACCGGCTCCGACTGCGTGGGCACCAGTAACCGCCAGGGCGCTGCCTCGATTACTCAGTTCGAACTAATGCCACGCCCGCCCGAAGCCGAAGACAAGGCCGTTGTCTGGCCTATTGGCCGCTCAAGCTGCGCACCTCGTCGTCACAGGAAGAAGGCTGCGAACGCGACTGGGCCGTGTCCA
Source organism: Neopusillimonas aromaticivorans (assembly GCF_030344915.1). Lineage (GTDB taxonomy): Bacteria > Pseudomonadota > Gammaproteobacteria > Burkholderiales > Burkholderiaceae_B > Neopusillimonas > Neopusillimonas aromaticivorans. Next base: position 1,313,968 of record NZ_CP128233.1, read on the forward strand.
CCAAAACGTTTGAAGGCAAAGGCGGCAAGGTTGAAAAGCTGGTTGCCGTGCGCGTCGAATGGTTCAAAGACAAAGCCACCGGCCAGATGAAAATGCGTGAAGTCGAAGGCTCACAATTCGAACTACCCGCCGATCTGGTATTGCTGGCCATGGGGTTTGTAGCGCCGCAGCAAAACATGCTCAAAGCCTTTGGCATCGATATCGACAACCGTGGCAACGCGCGCGCCGACACCGAAACCTACGCCACCAGCGTCAACAAAGTCTTTGCCGCCGGCGACATGCGCAGGGGCCAGTCACTGGTCGTCTGGGCCATCCGCGAAGGCCGCCAGTGCGCACGCGCCGTCGACGAGTTCCTGATGGGGGCCACGACACTGCCGCGTTGACACAAGCCGGCGGCTCCAACCGGAAACCCCGGCATAACGGGGCCCCGACCAGACCCCGAACAAACCCGGATCCCCATCCGGGTTACCGGGTCAACGAAACATCGGCTACGTCCTTCGGCGTAGCCGATGTCACTTCATCAGCTACAATTGGCAGTTAACCTTTTTTAATCGGTCTATGGCTTCCAACGTTGCGCCAGACGCTGGCGAACTCTTGCGATTCGACGGTGTTGCCCTTGGCTATGGCGACTTCACCGTCCTGAAAGACATCGACATCCGTGTATGTCGGGGTCAGGTCGTTGCCATGATGGGCGGTTCCGGTTCCGGCAAAACCACGCTACTGCGTGCGGCAACCGGCCAGATCTTTGCACAAAAAGGCACCATTCATGCGTTCGGGCAAGACCTGGCCGGCCTGGCACGCCCGCAGCTGCAACAGCTGCGCCAACGCATGGGTGTGCTGTTCCAGCAAGGCGCCCTGTTCACCGACCTGAACGTCTTCGAGAACGTAGCCTTCCCGCTACGCGAGCATCAGCGCCCGCCCGAAGCCGAGGTCATTGAAAAAGTACTCGACAAGCTCAATGCCGTTGGCCTGCGCGCCGCCGCACACCTGCGTATCTCCGAAATTTCCGGGGGCATGGCCCGGCGCGTCGCCCTGGCGCGCGCCATTGTGCTCGAACCCGAACTCATTCTGTACGATGAGCCCTTTGCCGGGCTTGACCCCATCTCGCTGGGCATCACGGCGCGTCTCATCCGCGACCTTACCGACCGCCTCAACTGCGCCTCCATTCTGATTACCCACGATGTCCCCGACTCGTTCGCCATTGCCGACCAGGTCTACATCGTGGGCCAGGGCAAGCTGCTGGCCAGCGGCTCGCCCGCACAAATGTCCGAATCCACCGACCCTTACATTGTGCAGTTCCTGAAAGGCCAGCCTGACGGCCCGATTGCGTTTCACTACCCCGAAACCCCCGCCTTCCAGCACTGGCTCGACCAACAGGGGAAACGCTCATGAACCCATTCGCGTTCATCCGCAGCATCGGCCGGCACGTCCGTAATTCCATTCTCAGTCTGGGGGCCATTACCCGGCTGCTCGTGGCCATTCTGGCCCGCAGCGGCAGCGCCCTGAAACGCTTTGGCCTGGTTTCACAACAAGTTCACTTCATCGGCAACTACTCGCTGCTGATTATTGCCGTTTCCGGGCTGTTTGTCGGTTTCGTGCTGGGCCTGCAGGGCTACTACACCCTGAACCGCTACGGCTCCGAAGAAGCCCTCGGGCTGCTGGTTGCCCTGTCACTCACCCGCGAACTTGGGCCGGTGGTCACCGCCTTGCTGTTTGCCGGTCGGGCGGGCACCTCGCTTACTGCCGAAATCGGCCTCATGAAAGCGGGCGAACAGCTGGCCGCCATGGAAGTCATGGCAGTCGACCCTGTCCGGCGCGTTCTGGTCCCCCGCTTCTGGGGCGGCGTCATCGCCATGCCGGTTCTTGCCGCCGTTTTTTCCATGGTCGGCATCATCGGCGGCTGGGTGGTCGGCGTACTGCTTATCGGCATTGACCCGGGCGCCTTCTGGTCACAAATGCAAGACGGGGTTGATGTCTTCAAAGATGTCGCCAACGGCGTTATAAAAAGCATTATTTTTGGCATCGCGGTCACCCTGATCGCCTTGTACGAGGGCTGGACGGCCAAAGCCACCCCCGAGGGCGTCGCCCGCGCCACCACTCGCACAGTGGTCAGCGGCGCCCTCGTGGTTCTTGGGCTCGACTTCCTGCTTACCGCCCTCATGTTCAGCACTTAACGGAAACATCATGACGCGTGACAAAACCGACTTCTGGGTAGGTCTCTTTGTGTTGCTGGGCATCATTGCCCTGGCATTTCTGGCCCTGCGCGCCGGCAACCTCAGCTCGTTCTCGTTTGCCCCGACCTACAAGGTTCAGGCCCACTTCGACAACCTGGGCGGTCTCAAGGTGCGCGCGCCGGTCAAAAGCAGCGGGGTCGTGGTGGGTCGTGTCGCCGCATTGTCCTTCGACAACGAACGCTACCAGGCCGTGGTCACCCTTGATCTCGAGTCGCAATTCCAGTTTCCGGCCGACAGCTCCGCCTCGATTCTGACTTCCGGCCTGCTGGGCGAACAATACATCGGCCTGACTCCGGGCGGTGACGACAAAATGCTGGCCAGCGGCAGCACCATCCAGTACACGCAAAGCGCTGTTGTCCTCGAAGAATTAATCAGCAAATTTTTGTATAGTTCAGCCAGTGATAAAGGCGGCGAAGACGCCGGCGCCCCGGCATCGCCCTGACCAGAACCCCTACAGCAAAGCCATCATCCCGAACGCAGGAACGCCACTGTTGCCCAAGCCCTGTCGGCCTGAAAGCACGTGGCGTCACACAACACGAAAGCACCCGACATGAAAAACATCTTCAAAAAATTTACCAGCCATCGCCTGGGCAAAGTTGTTCCTGTGCTGGCCCTCAGCGCCGTCATTGCGGGTTGCGCCAACGTCACCAACCCGGTGCCGCAAGACCCTTGGGAAAGCTACAACCGCAGCATGTTCGCGTTTAACGATACCGTAGACCGTGCGCTGCTCAAACCTATTGCCACAGGCTACGAAACCGTCGTACCCAAGCCGGCACGCACCTGCGTCAGCGGCATTTTCAACAACCTGCAAGACGTCTGGTCATCGTTCAACAGCTTCCTGCAAGGTCGTGCCCACGACGGCATCAACATGTTTGGTCGCGTCCTGTTCAATACCACCATGGGCCTTGGCGGCTGTATCGATGTGGCCTCCATGAACGGTTCGCAACGCATCATCAACGACTTTGGCGTCACGCTGGGCGTCTGGGGCTTTGACTCCGGCCCTTACCTGATCCTGCCGTTCCTGGGTTCCAGTTCGGTACGCGACGGCATCAGCACGGCCGCCTGGTTCGCCATCGACATCTCGCCGCCTTATGCGCCCATTTTCGAAATCGACAACATCCCCTTGCGCAACAGCATCCTGGCACTGGCCGTGGTTGATTTGCGCGCCCGTCTGCTGCCCGCCGATCGCATGGTCGACGAAATTGCCCTTGATCGCTACAGCTTCATCCGTGACGCTTACATCCAGCGTCGCCAGGCCCTGGTTGAAGGCCGTTACGTCGATGCCGCTGACACCACCCGTGACGGTCTGCCCATCAACGACAAAGCCCTCAGCGTGCCCGATTACAGCATCGACGACGATGCACCTGCCGCGCCGGCAAAACCGGCCGGTCAATAAACAACGGCTTACCGGCCACCCGCAAGCATTCCAAGGAAGTATCCATGTTCAAGTTTTTTGCGTTTGCACACAAACAGTTCCGCACCCTGGCCGCTACTGCACTGCTGGGTGCAGGCCTGGGGCTGAACGTCGCGGCAGCAAGCGCGCAGCAGCCCGTCAACACCAAAGCGCCACCCAACGATTTTGTGCAGGTCGTCGCTGACAATGCGCTTCAAGCGCTCAAAAAGAGCCCGAAGCCAAGAACGGCAATATCGTACGGCTCAACGAACTGGTCAACCAGTACGTCCTGCCCTATGTCAACTTCGAAAAAACCACCCAACTGGCCGCAGGGCGTTACTGGCGCCAGGCCACCGCACAACAGAAGGCTGACCTGGTCGAAGCATTCAAAGGCACCCTGATTCGCACCTACAGCGGTGCCCTGCGCCAGGCTGACAGCGTCTCGTCCATCACCCCTTTGCCGTTTCGTGGCGACGTTCAGGCCGATGACGTTGTCGTGCGCACCAGCATGTCACGCAGCAACGGCCCCTCGATTGGCGTAGACTACCGTCTTGAAAAAACCGCAGAAGGCTGGCGCATCTACGACCTTAACGTTGAAGGCATCTGGCTGATCCAGAATTATCGCAACCAGTTTGCCCAACAGATCGCGCAAACCGGCATTGACGGGCTCATCAAGGCCCTGAATGACCGGAACCAACGCTAACCAGCGTTATGCCTCGGGGCCTGCGGGCCCCATCACTTTTGTGTCTCATGTCCGCTCTTTCTCTCGATCACGTCTCAAAAATCTATCCACCCCGCCGTCGCGGTCTGCGCGACCTGCTGGGTGGTGGCAACAAGCGCCAGGGTTTCCAGGCCCTGAACGATGTCAGCCTGTCGGTTGAACCCGGCGAATTCTTCGGCTTGCTCGGGCCGAACGGGGCGGGCAAGACCACCCTGATTTCCGTCCTGTCCGGTCTGGCCCACGCCACTTCGGGCACCGCCAAAGTATGCGGCCACGACGTCATCACCGATTACAAAGAGGCCCGCCGCTCGCTGGGTGTGGTACCGCAAGAACTGGTATACGACCCGTTCTTTACCGTACGCGAAACCCTGCGCCTGCAATCCGGTTATTTCGGGCTGCACAAGAACGACGACTGGATTGACGAAATCCTGCATAACCTGGGGCTGTCCGACAAAGCCAACAACAACATGCGTGCCCTGTCGGGCGGCATGAAACGCCGGGTGCTGGTGGCGCAGGCGCTGGTCCATCGTCCCCCGTCATCATTCTTGATGAACCTACCGCCGGCGTCGACGTCGACCTGCGTCGCACCTTGTGGGAATTCATCTCACGCCTGAACAAAGAAGGTCACACCATTTTGCTGACCACCCACTACCTTGAAGAAGCCGAGGCACTGTGCGGCCGCATTGCCATGCTCAAGCGCGGCCGGATCGTCGCCCTGGACACCACCCAGGGCCTGCTGGCACGCTTTGGCGGCAGCGACCTTGAAGATGCCTTTGTGCGCATCATGAACACCGAAGACACTACGGGGGCTCAATGACAACGCCCATTCTCACGCCTCGCCAAGACCTCGGCTCCGGGTTTCCCACACTGGTCTGGAAAGAAATCATGCGGTTCTGGAAGGTTGGTTTCCAGACCGTCGCCGCACCCGTCCTGACCGCCCTGCTGTATCTGCTGGTCTTTGCCCACGTCCTTGAAGGCCGGGTGCAGGTCTACGGCACACTGCCCTATACCTCGTTCCTGATCCCCGGCCTGATGATGATGAGCATGCTGCAAAATGCCTTTGCCAACCCGTCATCGTCACTGATCCAAAGCCGTATCACCGGCAACCTGGTGTTTGTGCTGCTCCCCCATTTCGCATCGCGAGTTCTTCGCGGCCTACCTGATCGCCGCCATTTTCCGCGGGCTGGCCGTTGGGGTGTGCGTCTGGCTGGTGGCCATGTTCTTCATCCCGTTAATGCCTGTCAACCCGGGCTGGGTACTGGTCTTCGCCATTTTTTCATGCGGCATCATGGGCGCACTGGGCATCATTGCCGGGCTCTGGTCTGAAAAATTCGACCAGCTGGCGGCCTTCCAGAACTTCCTGATCCTGCCGGCCACCTTTTTGTCGGGCGTGTTCTATTCCATCCACAGCCTGCCCCCGTTCTGGCAAACCGTCTCGCACTACAATCCCATTTTCTACACAATCGACGGCTTCCGGTACGGGTTTTTCTCGGTATCTGACGTCTCGCCCTGGACCAGCCTGGCCGTTGTGGCCGGCGTTTTTGTTGTACTGGCCTGGTACACCTTGCGCCTGCTGGCCAGCGGCTACAAACTGCGGAACTAATCATCATGCTGCCTACCCCACACGAAGTACGCCAATACATTCTCGACAATCTGAACTGCGAACACATTGAAGTCGAAGGCGACGGCTCACACTTTGAAGCCATTATTGTCAGCCCCGAATTCGAGGGCAAGCGCCTGATCGCGCGCCACCAGCTGGTTTACAAAGCCCTGGGAGACCGCATGAAGGCCGAAATCCACGCGCTGTCGATGCGCACCCTGACTCCCGCCGAATACAACGCCAACCCGAATGGATAAACTGATCATTACCGGCGGCAACCGCCTGCACGGCGAAGTTGTCATCTCGGGCGCCAAGAATGCCGCCTTGCCCATCCTGTGCGCCAGCCTGCTCACCGCCGACACACTGCACCTGTCCAATGTGCCGTCGCTCAAAGACATCAGCACCACCCTGAAGCTGCTGGCGCAAATGGGCGTGCAAAGCCAATGGGGCAACCCGGCCGAACTGACCCTGAACGCCGCCGAAGTCACCAGCCTCGAAGCCCCATACGAGCTGGTCAAGACCATGCGCGCATCCATCCTGGTGCTGGGCCCGCTGCTGGCCCGTTTCGGTGAAGCGCGCGTCAGCCTGCCCGGCGGTTGCGCCATCGGCCAACGCCCGGTCGATCAGCACATCAAAGGCCTGACCGCCATGGGTGCCGAAATCCGTATCGAGCACGGCTTTGTCATTGCCCGCGCCAAGCGCCTGAAAGGCGCCACCATTCGTACCGACATGGTCACGGTCACCGGCACCGAGAACCTGCTCATGGCGGCTGTTCTGGCCGAAGGCCGCACCATTCTGGAAAACGCGGCGCGCGAGCCCGAAATCACCGACCTGGCCGAACTGCTCATCAAAATGGGGGCACGCATCCAGGGCCACGGCACCGACCGCATCATTATTGACGGCGTTGAGCGTCTGCATGGCGCCAAGCACCGCATCGTGGCCGACCGTATCGAGGCCGGCACGTTCCTGTGCGCCGTCGGCGCCGCCGGCGGCGACATCACCCTGCGCCATGCCGCCCCCGACACCATGGGCGCAGTACTCGACAAACTCCAGGAAGCCGGTGTCAGCATCGAGTGCGGGCCCGACTGGATTCGTGGCCACATGAACCAGCGCCCCAAGGCGGTTGGCTTTCGCACCTACGAATACCCGGCCTTCCCAACCGACATGCAGGCCCAGCTGATGGCCCTGAATACCATCGCCGATGGCACCGCAGTCATCGCCGAAAACATCTTTGAAAACCGCTTCATGCACGTGCAGGAACTACGCCGCATGGGGGCCAACATTGATATCGACGGCCACACCGCCGTGGTCAAGGGCATCCCCGAACTGTCCGGCGCCACAGTCATGGCCACTGACCTGCGTGCGTCGGCCAGCTTGGTCATTGCCGGCCTGGCCGCCAGCGGGCAGACCACCATCGAACGCATCTACCACCTTGACCGTGGTTACGAACACATGGAAGTGAAACTGCGCCAGATCGGCGCCGACATCCAACGCATCAAACAGGATCCCGCATGAGCACGGCTGCCGCCCCTCTGACGCTGGCCTTGTCCAAAGGCCGTATTTTCGAAGAAACCCTGCCCCTGCTCGAAGCGGCAGGCGTTCAGGTCTCTGAAAACCCCGAGTCATCACGCAAGCTGATCCTGCCCACCAGCGACCCGGGCCTGCGCCTGATCATCGTACGAGCGTCCGATGTGCCGACCTATGTGCAGTACGGCGCTGCCGACTTCGGCATCGCCGGCAAAGACGTCCTGTTCGAACATGCCGCCCAGCACCCCGGCGGGCTGTACCAGCCCATTGACCTGAATATCGCCAAGTGCCGCCTGTGCGTAGCCGTGCGCCAGGGCTTTGACTACGAGGCTGCCGTGGCCCAAGGCTCACGCCTGCGCGTGGCCACCAAATACGTCCAGGCCGCCCGCGAACACTTCGGGCGCAAGGGGTTTACGTTGACCTGATCAAACTGTACGGCTCCATGGAACTGGCGCCGCTGGTTGGCCTGGCTGACGCCATCGTCGATCTGGTGTCCACCGGCGGTACCCTGAAGGCCAACAATCTGGTCGCGGTCGAAGAAATCGTCGATATTTCCTCGCGCCTCATCGTCAACCAGGCCTCGCTCAAGACCCGGTCCTCCCAGTTGCAACCGCTCATTGACGCCTTCGCGCACGCCTCGGCCGACAAATAAACCACGCTTTTGCACCGCTGCGGGCCGGCTTGCAGCCCGCCGCTTTGACCCCATTGTCCTTTTTTGTCATAGTATTAGCTTCACCTTTGCTGTCAGGGTCACCATGTTGTCCATCAAACGCCTCAGTTCCGCCTCAGAAAACTTCGCAGCCACACTGCGCCAGTTGCTGGCCTTCGATGCCTCGCAAGACGAGTCCATCGAGCGCACGACCGCCGATATTCTCCGGCAGGTCCACGAACATGGCGACCAGGCCTTGCTGGGGTTTACGCAGCGGTTCGACCATGTTCAGGCCGAATCCGTTGCGGCGCTTGAAATTCCAAAATCCGAATGGCACGCGGCGCTTGATAGCCTGCCGGCTGACCAGCGTGCCGCGCTCGAAGCCGCCGCCCTGCGCGTGCGCGCCTACCACGAGCGTCAACGCGCCGAAAGCTGGTCGTACACCGAAGCCGACGGCACCGTACTGGGGCAAAAAATCACACCGCTCGACCGTGTCGGCCTGTACGTTCCGGGTGGCAAAGCCGCGTACCCGTCATCGGTCCTGATGAACGCCATCCCGGCCAAGGTGGCCGGTGTCGCCGAAGTTGTCATGGTCACGCCCACACCCAACGGCGTACGCAACCCCATCGTGCTGGCTGCCGCCGCCATTGCCGGTGTTGACCGCGCCTGGGCCATTGGCGGCGCACAGGCCGTTGGCGCATTGGCCTACGGCACCGAAACCATTGCGCCGGTCGACAAAATCGTCGGCCCCGGCAACGCCTACGTCGCTGCCGCCAAACGCCGTGTTTTCGGCACGGTCGGTATCGATATGATCGCCGGCCCCAGCGAAATCCTGATCATTGCCGACGGCACCACCCCGGCCGACTGGGTCGCCATGGACTTGTTCTCGCAAGCCGAGCACGACGAGCTGGCGCAATCCATTTTGCTGTGCCCCGATGCGCACTACCTTGACCAGGTCGAAGCCGAAATCAAGCGCCTGCTGCCCGGTATGCCACGCGCCGACATCATTCGCACCAGCCTGTCCAACCGCGGCGCCCTCATCCACGTCAAAGACCTTGACGAAGCCTGCGCCATCGCCAACGACATCGCCCCCGAGCACCTTGAAATCTCCACCGAAAATGCGACAGCGGTTGCCGAAAAAATCCGTCACGCCGGGGCCATTTTCATGGGGCGTTACAGTTCTGAATCGCTGGGCGACTATTGCGCCGGGCCAAACCACGTCCTGCCCACCTCGCGCACCGCGCGCTTCTCATCGCCCCTGGGGTGTATGATTTCCAGAAACGCAGCAGCCTCATCCAGGTTTCGCGCGACGGCGCACAAACCCTGGGCAAAATTGCTGCCAAACTGGCCTATGGCGAAGGCCTGCAAGCCCACGCCCTTAGCGCCGAATACCGGTTGAACACCGACTCCTGAACGTAGCCAGGGCTGCGGCCCCGCTTTATACAGAATACTATGCGTACCGCCGAAATTACCCGCAATACCAACGAGACCCGCATCCGCGTGGCCATCAACCTTGACGGCACCGGTCGCCAAAGTCTCAATACCGGTGTACCTTTTCTCGACCACATGCTCGACCAGATCGCCCGTCACGGCCTGATCGATCTCGATATCCATTGCGATGGTGATACCCACATCGACGACCACCACAGCGTTGAAGACGTCGGCATTGCCCTGGGCCAGGCCTTTGCCGCTGCGGTTGGCGACAAAAAAGGCCTGCGTCGTTACGGCCACTCGTATGTGCCGCTCGATGAAGCCCTGTCGCGCGTGGTGGTTGATTTTTCCGGTCGCCCCGGGCTTGAATTCAACGTGCCCTTCACCCGCTCGCACATTGGCCACTTCGACGTCGACCTGACACAAGAGTTCTTCCAGGGCTTCGTCAACCACGCACTGGTCACCCTGCACATCGACAACCTGCGCGGCAGCAATTCGCACCACCAGTGCGAAACCGTGTTCAAGGCCTTTGGCCGCGCCTTGCGCATGGCCACCGAAATTGACCCGCGTGCCAGCGGCGTCGTGGCATCCACCAAAGGCGTTCTGTAAGCATCGTGAATACCATCGCCATTGTTGACTACGGCATGGGCAACTTCCACTCGGTTGCCCGTGCCCTGCAAGCGGCCGCACCCGACGCCGACGTACGCATCTGCCGCAGTGCGGCCGAAATCACTGCGGCCTCGCGCGTCGTGTTCCCCGGCCAGGGCGCCATGCCCGACTGCATGCGCACCCTGAACGAATCCGGGCTGCGCGATGCCGTTTTGCAAGCCGCCCGTACCAAACCCCTGCTGGGCGTGTGCGTAGGCGAGCAAATGCTGTTTTCCACCAGCGAAGAAGGCGACTCTCCCTGCCTGAACCTGTTCTCCGGCAGCGTCAAGAAATTTCAGGGGCCACAATTTGCCTCATCGCGCCAGCACGGCGACGAGGCCCACGAATTGCTGAAAGTGCCGCACATGGGCTGGAACCGGGTGCAGCAAACCCGGGCGCACCCGCTCTGGAACGGTATCGACGATGGCACGCACTTCTATTTCGTACACAGTTACTATGCGGTACCGACCGACCCGGCACTTACCGTAGGGCAAACACACTACGGCCTGACCTTTACCTGCGCGGTGGCTGCCGATAATATTTTTGCTGTGCAGTTTCACCCCGAAAAAAGTGCTGATCCGGGCTTGCGCCTGTATCGCAATTTTGTCGACTGGAACCCCTAAGCGGTTACGCCAACTTTCCACCCTTTCTTTCGTTTGACTGACCCAGATCATGCTTCTCATCCCCGCTATCGACCTTAAAGACGGACAGTGCGTACGCTTGCGCCAGGGCGATCTTGCCGACGCCACCATCTTCTCGGAAGACCCCGCCGCCATGGCCACAGAATGGCTCGACCAAGGCGCTCGGCGTCTTCATCTGGTTGACCTGAACGGTGCCGTTGCCGGCACACCGAAGAACCTGACCGCCATCAAGTCCATCCTGCGGGCCATGGATGACGAAATTCCCGTACAGATCGGCGGGGGCATTCGTGACCTGAACACCATCGAAAGCTACCTCGACATCGGCATTTCGTACGTCATCATTGGTACCGCAGCGGTCAAAGACCCCGGCTTCCTGCGCGATGCCTGCAGCGCCTTCCCCGGCAGCATCATCGTGGGCCTCGATGCCCGCGATGGCAAAGTCGCCACCGATGGCTGGAGCAAACTCACCCGCCACGACGTCTACGACATAGCCCGCAAGTTCGAAGATTACGGCTGCGAAGCCATCATCTACACCGACATCGGCCGTGACGGCATGCTGTCGGGCGTCAACATCGACGCCACCGTAAAACTGGCCCAGGCCGTCAGCATTCCCATCATTGCCTCGGGCGGCGTCACCGACCTGCGCGATATCGAAGCGTTGTGCGCCGTTGAGGAAGAAGGGGTGCAGGGTGCCATTCTGGGCCGCAGCATTTACGAAGGTACGCTCGATTTCGCCGAGGCCCAGTGCCCTGGCGGATGAACTGAACGGCGAAACAGAATGACATCCTCATCTGGTTCAGCTGCTCGTGGGGCGCCCGGGCTTGCGGGCACGCCCGGCGCAACCGACCCTACGGCTACCGCCATTGCCGACACCGGTCTGACACGACGCATCATCCCGTGCCTCGACGTGACCGCAGGGCGCGTGGTCAAAGGGGTGAACTTTGTCGGGCTGGTAGATGCCGGCGACCCGGTTGAAATCGCCCGGCGCTACAACGAACAGGGCGCCGACGAACTCACGTTCCTTGACATCACCGCCACCAGTGACAATCGCGACCTGATTCTACCCATCATCGAGGCCGTGGCCTCGCAGGTCTTCATCCCGCTAACCGTGGGTGGCGGCGTGCGCCAGGTGGCCGACATCCAGCGCCTGCTCAATGCCGGCGCCGACAAAGTGTCCATCAACAGCGCGGCCGTCAGCAACCCCGAACTGGTTCGCGAAGCGGCCAATTATCATGGTTCACAATGCATTGTGGTGGCCATTGACGCCCGCCGCGTCAGCGCCGAAGGCGAGGCGCCCCGGTGGGAAATCTTCACCCATGGTGGCCGCAAAGCCACCGGCATTGATGCCGTGCAATGGGCCGAGAAAATGGCCGCCTATGGCGCCGGTGAAATCCTGCTGACCAGCATGGACCGCGACGGCACCAAATCGGGCTTCGACCTGGAGCTGACCCGGGCGGTATCCGATGCCGTGCCCGTACCCGTCATCGCTTCAGGTGGTGTCGGCAACCTGCAACACCTGGTGGACGGTGTCAGCGAAGGGCGGGCCAGTGCCGTTCTGGCCGCCAGCATTTTCCACTTCGGCGACCATACCGTGCGCGAAGCCAAGGAATTGATGGCCCGCCACGGCATTCCGGTTCGGCTGTAAAGATCGGGGGCACAGAATATGACCGCCTGGATTACCGACATCAAATTTGACGCACAAGGCCTGATTCCTGCCATCGCCCAGGACGCCGACACCGGCGTGATCCTGATGGTAGCCTGGATGAATGCCGAATCACTGGCCGAAACCGTGGCGACCGGTCGCGCCGTCTACTGGTCGCGCTCGCGCTCGCGCCTGTGGCGCAAGGGCGAAGAGTCCGGCCACGTACAACAACTGCGTGAAATCCGTCTCGACTGCGACGCCGATGTCATTCTGCTGAAGGTCAAGCAAGAAGGTGGCATTGCCTGCCACACCGGACGCGAAAGCTGCTTCTACCGGCGGCTCGACGACACGGCCGGCCAGCCCGTCGGCAAAGACAACCCGGGCCAAGATAATGCCGTCTGGAACAGCATCGACCCCGTCCTGAAAGACCCCGAGCATATTTACAAGTAACAGGGTGCCGACGCCGCCGGGAAACCGGCCGCACACGGCGTACCGACCGGAACCTCCGTCAATCACCCCGGCCTGAAAGCCGGGACTTCCCGCGTAAACTGATGACAAACGCCAATGAAATCCTGGCCCGCCTGGCCGACACCCTGGAAAGCCGCCTGCCCAAAAATGGCGGCGATCCGGAATCCTCGTACAGCGCCCGCCTGCTGGCAAAAGGCCCGGACGCCTTCCTGAAGAAAATCGGTGAAGAAGCCACCGAACTGGTCATGGCGGCCAAAGACGAATCGCGTGAAAAAATCATCTATGAAACCGCCGACCTCTGGTTTCACAGCCTGGTCGTGCTAGCCCATTTCGGTATTCGCCCGGAAGACATCCTGAACGAACTGGCCCGCCGCGAAGGCACGTCAGGCATCGTTGAGAAGGCCTCGCGGGCGCCCTAAGGGCCCCAGGCATTATGGCATCGTGAACTGCGCACGGGTTCACTGAAAAAGCGTGCACCCGATCCACTTGCGCGACAGCGCCGGCACATACGCTTGCCAATCCTAAGGCATACCCTAGCTGCTTAAATCGAAACGGTCGTATACACTGTGTCGCTGCGGCAGGCCTCGTTGGCCGGCCGCCCGTTTCAACCCTGTTTTTGTATCGCCCCGTATCTGCCATGACCCAATGCCTGTTCTGCAAAATCGTCAGCGGTGAAATCCCGTCCCGCAAGGTTTTTGAAAACGACGAACTCCTGGTTTTCCACGATATCAACCCTGCAGCACCGGTACACCTGCTGGTCATTCCCAAACACCACGTCACCTCGATGCAAGACATCACCGAGGCCGATGCCGGCTGGCTGGGGCGCATGATGTCGCTCATCCCGAAAATTGCTGCCGAAAACGGTTGCCGTCCCGGCCCCGACGGCGGTTTCCGGGTGGTGGCTAACAGCGGTGCCGATGGTGGCCAAGAGGTCGCTCACCTGCACTTTCATATTCTGGGCGGCCCACGCCCTGGGACAAGCGCGTCGCTCCGGCGGCGTAAACGGGCCAAGGCAACGACAGCGCCAAAATCGCCAGGTGGCGACGGCGGCCCGACGGCAGCATGCGGCAAACGGGTGACCAGGCCAAGCCGCAACCCGCAACGCCCCGACGGCCCGCCATCACACCGGCAAACACAGTAAACTGTTCGTTATCTGTCATTGAAACCTGAAACGGTGGCCCTGAAACCACCCGCACACACGACAACACCACTATTCGCAGCGTTATCCGCTGCACGGAGATCACATCATGGGTACCTTCAGCATCTGGCACTGGCTAATCGTTCTGGTCATCGTGGCCCTCGTTTTCGGCACCAAAAAACTGCGCAACATGGGTGAAGACCTGGGCGGTGCCGTCAAAGGGTTCAAAAAGGCATGGCTGACGCCACCGCCACCGATGACAAAAAAGAAGCCGTTACCCAGAAAGTCCAGGATGACAGCACCATCGACGTGCAAGCCAAAGAAAAGAAAGATGCCTGACCGACAGGGCTGTGTTGCATTCACCCCTAATGGTTAACCGTCATGTTTGATATCAGCTTCACCGAACTGATGGTCATCGGCATGATTGCCCTTGTCGTCATCGGCCCCGAACGCCTGCCCAAGGTGGCCCGTACCCTGGGCCATCTGCTGGGGCGCGCGCAGCGCTACGTCAATGATGTCAAAACCGACATCAAACGCGAAATGGATGCAGGCGACCTGAACAACCTTAAAAACCAGTTTGACGAAGCCCGCAGCTCGGTACAAGCCTCGCTTGACGACGCCTCGCGCACCATCGCCAACCCCATGCTCGAAGCGCAAAAGGCCGTCGAAAATGCCGGCAAGTCGCTGCAGGCGTCCATGGTTGATTTTGAAGGCCAAGAAGGCGCAACGCCACCCGAACCTGTTGGCAATACGCCAGCCGTAAGCACAAGCACCGCCGCCAACAACACGGCAACCGGCACAGAAACACCGTCTGAGGCGGCCAAACCTGCGGCCGCCTCGTCCACCAGCAACACCGGAACATCGCCGTGACCACCGAAGACAGCAGCACCGACACCTTTGTTTCGCACCTGATCGAACTGCGCACCCGCCTGATGCGCGCCGTTGGCGCCATTCTGGTGGTGTTCATCGTGCTGTTCCTGTATCCGGGCGCCTCGGCCATCTATGACATTCTGGCCGCCCCCATGCTGGCGTCACTGCCCACCGGTACCACCATGATCGCCACCGGCGTCATCACGCCGTTCATGGTGCCCATCAAGGTCACCCTGCTGGCCGCCTTCGTGCTGTCGCTCCCGGTTGTGCTGTACCAGGCCTGGGCTTTCGTGGCTCCGGGCCTTTACAAACACGAACAACGTCTGGCCCTGCCGCTGATTTTATCCAGCACCATTTTGTTCTTGCTGGGCATGGCCTTTTGTTATTTTGTCGTCTTCAAAACCGTGTTTGAATTCATTGCGGGTTTTGCACCCCAGTCCATCACGCCGGCGCCCGACATCGAAGCCTATGTCAGCTTCGTCATCACCATGTTCCTGGCCTTCGGCATTACCTTTGAAGTGCCCATCGCCGTGGTGCTTCTGGTCAAAACCGGCATCACCACTGCTGACAAACTGCGCAGCGGTCGGGGGTACGTCATTGTCGGGGCGTTCATTATCGCTGCCGTCGTCACACCGCCCGACGTCATCAGCCAGTTCATGCTGGCAGTGCCACTGTGTTTGCTGTTCGAGGTAGGGCTTCTGATCGCCAGCCGCATGAAACCGCTGCAGGCCGAGGCCGATGAAACAGAAACAGCGGGATGACACCTCAGGGCCAAAAGCGCCTGTAGCTGGTTGTTCAGCTCGCCGACTCCTGGGGTAACGCGTAAATCGTGGTTTCAATGTGCCCGTCTTGCCGGAAGGTCACCTCCAGCACACGGTTAATAAGGTCAGGCTGGCGACCCAGCTCGCTCAACGCCTCTACAAAGAGCTGCTCCATGATGCAACGACTGATGTCTGCCTCGCTATTCAGGCAGACCAGCCCGGCATGAATGGCCAGTTGGGCGTAAAGCCCACCTGACCCAGGCGGCACACCCCTGAAATCGCACGCATTGTGGGTGACCAGAATAAAGTCTTCCTGCACCAGAAGCTGCACCAGCTTGGCGTCTGATGTTCCCGACAGGCCTCGGTCGCGTACACAGGTGGTTTGATAGTAGCCCGCTGCTACCGCATGCCGCACCAACGACGGGGACAGGCATTCGTCAATAAACAGTTTGTGATCTTGCATCAGGCATGGGCACCCGGGCGAATGGCCTTGTGCTCAACCTGCCAGGCTGGGAATTGACGTGCCAGCGTGCGCGGGCGACCACGCTGTGGATGCAACGCCTCGTACACGCGGGCAAGCTCGATGAGTTCGGGGGTGAGGAACGGGTAGTCTTGCTTCAGCGCTTCAAGCGTATCACCCTGGCGAAGAAAGCCCAGCACCAAACCTACCGGTACACGAGAACCCTTGAACACGGCAGCCCCTGCATGATGTCAGGGGTACTTTCAATGGCGTCGTTGACTTGCTGCAGGACGTGGAAACGTTCCATGGTTTGCCGGACAAAGCCGGCCAGGTTGACATCGACACAGTCCAGCGGTTGCACATGCCAGGTGGTTTCTGCACCGGCAGACGCCAAGGCCAGTATCTGGCGTGTCTGTGCCGGTGGCAGGGCATGAATGCGCTTGACGAGTTCAGCCATGACCTGCTTTCTGGCATGCGCTGCCATGACCTTTTCTGCGCCGAAATAGAACTTGGCCAGCGCAGCGGCGACAGGCATGAAGCGCCGGACACGTGAGTTGACCTGATAAAGGCGTGCGGGCAGGATGTCGTCATCAACGACCTGATTGATTTTCCGCTGTGGCAAGTCTGCCAAAAAGGCAGCTTCCACGGTAGACACGGTGAGCATCGTCACTGCCATGTGTACCTCCATATAAACAATTCCGAAATATCGGATAATTATACATGGCAAGGTACTAACCCGGACTTTTCAGCAGCAATGTTATCCTGCCGATTTTCGGGCCTTCCAACAGGTCAAAGCCCCCGGCGACGGGCCTTCAATTGCACAAACCAGCCATACCCGCTGACCAGCACAATACCTGCGGCCACCAGTACCGCACCCACCAGGAAACGGGTATCAAGAGGTTCATCCAGCAACCAGACCCCGAACACAATCGCGAACATAGGCGTCATGAACGAAAACACGCCCAGCCGTGACGCCAGATAGTTGCGCAGCAACCAGAACCAGGTCAGGAAGGTAATAAACGACACCACAACCCCCTGAAACAGTACGCTGCCAATGGCCACCGGGGTGAAGTTGATGCGGGCCTGCCCCATGACAAACGCAGCGGCCAGCAATAACACGAACGCCCCCACCAGTTGATACATCAGCGTAACCGTGGCCGGCGTATTGGATAGTTTCGAGCAGCGGATGACCACGGTTGTTGCGCCCCAGGCCGCCCCGGCCAGCAAACCCAGAAAATCGCCCCACAGCATGTCGGCCGCCTGACGCGGGTTGTCGCTGGCATCAGGCCCAAAGAACGCCATGGCCACACCAATAAAGGCAATGAAAATGCCGAACCATTGGACCAGTGCCAGACGCTCTTCAGGCAACCGCCAATGCAGGCCGATGGCGGCAAAAAACGGCGCGGTATACAAAAACACCGTCATGTGCGATGCCGTGGTGTGACGCAGCCCTTCACCAATCAGCCAGAACTCAAGGGCGAACAAAAAACCCACCAGCAGCCCCGGGCGCCAGCCACCATCGGCCAATGACAAGGGCACCCGTTGCCACAGCATCAGCAAGCCCACCAGCACAATGGCAATGCCCGACCGCAGGGCAATCTGCAGGATTGGCGCAATATCGGGTGCAGCGGCCTTGATGGCAATTTGCTGAAATGCCCAGATCATGCACAGCACCGTCATGATACTGACCGCACGCGTATCAATGGCCTTACGAGTTTGCATCCCCTTCCCTTCTTTTATTTATGGTGCCAACACTCCCGGCTGTCGTGTTGTGGCGTTTGCAACCATACCAAAGGACACGCAAAAAAGGTAGCCGAGAACTGGTTACAAGCTTGTTTCAAACGCGCAAGCAGGACATAATGAGCAGCGCACTGACGCACGTTGAGGCGGCCCAACCACCCCGCGCGCCTTCGTTATGAATTTTCACGTTAAACTCGGTTTGCTTTACTGACCCCTTGCCCCTAACCCATCATGCTGCGCCAATACCTCGTTCAGGCTACACCTAATCACCCCAGCTCCGTAGAGGTCATGACGTGCATCTCCACCTGTATGACACGCAACTGGCCGTATTCAAGTGTCAGTCTTGAACAATTACCTTCGGCAGCAAGCGTACTCAAGCAAGGGGCAACGCCGGTGGGTTCAGTTGATTTCCTGCGCAAGGCCATGGGGCTGGCCGGCATCAAAGTGCCCGCCGCACTGAACTACCCCAAACGCCTGCAGAAATGGTTACACCGCGAAGTTACGCCACGGCGCAAGGGTGACTTGCCCACCAGCGGCGAATGGTTCATCAAACCCGCCATCTCGACCAAAACATTCAGGGGCGGGGTCTACAGCATGGAAGAGGTCAAACTGATTGACCAGCTCACCAGCGAACACGCCGCCCCCCACGATACCGTACTCACGGCACGCAACGACCTTGAACTGATCCGGAAACTGCCGCGTGAATTCCCCGTATGGGTGGCGTCGCCCATTGCCTGGCAGTCGGAATGGCGCTTCTATATTCATCGGGGGCTTATCAAAGGCGCAGCGCGCTATGACAAGGGGCTTGATTCGGCCCCCGAGCCCGACATCAACGCCATCAGGCTGATGATTGCCGACCTGTCATTTGACGCCCCCATTGCCTATGCGCTTGACGTGGGCGTGCTGGATAACGGCAAGACAGCCTTGGTTACCGTGAATGACGCCTGGGCCATGGCCTACTACCCTGGCTCGCTGCCGCCGGAAACCTATCTTGACATGCTGCGTGACCGCTGGATTCAACTGATCAAGCCCGGCCACGTCACTTTGTTTTAAAGGCCGCCACCGGCCTGCGCACAGACAGCCGCCGCCCAGGGCTGCAACGGCGACTGAACCGCGTGTGTCCGGCAGCGCTTAATCAGCCTGATGGTTGGCTACACCACGACGCACCACAATGGGTACGGCCCCCAGCTGTTTCTTGGCCACCCACTGGGCCAACGACGCGTCCAGATAATCGGTATGCCCGGGAAACCAGCGTGACAGTTCAACCGCCAACCGCCGTGCCTCGGCCGGATTACCGCCCGTTTCGAGGTAGTCGGCCACTTCCCGCATGGAACCCAACACCGCATTGTGCTCTTTCGTATGGCAATCGCGGGCCGGAAAAGCCGTGGTGTTCATGTAGTGCTCTTCTTGCGAGAAATGCCGTTCGCTGTGCTGAATAAGGGCCTTCAGGTGTTTGAGCAAATCGGCATCGTCGGCTTTCAACAATGCACTGGTAATGTCAACGAACTCGCGGTGGGTTTCGTCCATGGGCTCGAAACCCACCAGAAAGGCGTCGGTCCAGACCAGGTCATCGGCAGGGGTGTCGGTAGGCATAGCGGCAATCTCGATAATTAAACAGCGTCTGCCATCATAGCAAAAACCGTAACCGCCGCTATACTAGCTGCCACTTCGACCACCGTCCATAGCGCCATGTCTACCGACAAAAGACACCTCGAAAATACGGCTGGCAGCGACCAAAAATCAAGTTAAACGCCAGGCTTACCAACACTGTACCGACGCGGGTCAGAGAGACTTAAGAATACGGCTACAAAAACAGCGTAAAAACTTAACGTATGCATGCGTCGGAACATTGTCTCGGTCAGACCGAACACCAAAAGCCAAGACATAGCGCCAGCCCCATGGCCGCCGCCACGCGTGCTGGCTGAGGTATCACCTGCCCCAGACGTTTCAAAAAATACCCGCATGGGACAAGGTAAACCAGCAATAACCCCATAAACCCCGGCAAGCCAAATGAAGCCAGCATGAACAGCAAATCGTTGTGGGGTTCGCCAAAATAGTCATCGACGCCCACAACAAAATCACCTACCAGACCTTTGGGGTGGGAATCGTTGACCATGGTCTCTTGGAAGCGGCTGCCATCACCCAACCCCGCCAACGGATGCTGGACAAACATATCAACCGATGCCCGATACAATTGCAACCGTACACAAATCGACGAATTCTCTAGATAATTGCTGTCCCGACAACTGACAACTTCGTCATACGCCAGCACAGCCCTGTCGCGCATGATATCGCTGCTGGCGAAAACGGCCACCAACGCCGCCAGCATCACCATCGCAGCGACAAGCGCCCGGCGCCACTGCTGCCACCCAACGAACAGCGCGACGGCCACGAGCACAAATACCGGCATGGCAACCCAACCCGAACGGGTCTGGGTCAACACAAATCCGGCCAAAGAAATAACAGCCGCCAAGGCTTTGAGCACCCGCTCTGCGCGGGGCCATCGCGTTTGCTGCCACCCCAACGAATACGCCGCAACAACAGCCATGTAGGCCATATAGTTACCGTAGGTGACGGCATTGTGGGCCGGCGTATCCGGGCGAACAAAATCGGGCAAGGTCAACGTCAGAACCACGGCCGCAGAGATCACTCCGGCGACAGCGATACCCATTACTCCCCATTGCAGATACCTGTAGGGCACATACGTCAGGGCCAGCAAAACCACCCAGAACCCGAAAAACAACCGGATTGCACCCTCGCCATTAGCGCCGGCCCAATCGCCGTAATACAGCGAGGAACCCGCTACCGCCAGCAACAACACCGAGAACGAGGCCACCACCCATTGGTAATCACGCGTCAGCTGCCCGGCACCGGCAAAACGACGTTGTACCAGCAGGATCAGACAAACGGCCAGCGTGACGTAGAACAGGCCACTGGGCGTTTTGGAGCTGTTCAGGTTTGCGAAGGGCTGTACAGCCAGCAAGAGGGCAAGAATCAAATACATAAATGGAAAAAACGCTGAGAAAAGCCCGACGAAAATCCGGAAAACGAAAGCGGCCTGCAGCCCGGCATGGGCGAGCGTATGAAACGACATGACAATCGCCCTCGTATGTTAACCGCAGACAGCGCTGTGCCACACAAAAATGAGCCGAAATCGGATGGCTAGAACCGGTGCCGGATCTGCAACATCGCGCCATGATCAACCCAGCCCGGTGACAAGACCCCGGCATAACCAATGCTCAACTGCCCTTGCCGACCCAAGGATGTCGACACCATGACCCGGGCAGTCAGGGCGTTGGCCGGCATGCTGCGCCCATGCGTCACAAAGGGTGTGGCGGTCTGACTGTCACGAAACATGGCCGTTGACGCTAATGCACCGGAACCGCGACGGTGACGCAAAGCCAGCTCGCCCTTAACCTGGGCCTCGCCCAATGCGGTGCGAAACGCCTTGACGGCCTTGAGCCCCAGCGACGCGTAAGCAGCCACATCAGACGCCCCGGTATAACGCAAGGCCGCAGGCCCACCCGATTCCACATGACCCGCACTGTGTTGATGCACCAGAGCAACCTGCACGAATGGCTGAATGACGGCCGCCGGTGCCAGGACCATCTGACCAAACCATTGCAGGGTACGGCTGCGCCACGCCGTGTGCAACGCATGGCTCATACGCCCCATGCGTACAGAACGACGGGCGCTCACCTCATGCCATTCCGCCGCCACCCCTGTATGCCACTGCACCGTATCGTTCTGCCAAGCCAGATCAACACCGGCGTGCAGGCTGCGTACCATTGACCGGGCGTCGCCAGCGCCATCGCGCTGAGTGATCTGACGCTGCTGGACACCCGTAAACCCACCCAATGTCAGGGCATGACTGACCAGGTGACGCGCGCCAACCGTCAGGCCGCGCAACAGGCGTGCGTAGCCCGGTACAACGGCCTCTTGCCTCGTATGGCCCTGCGCCTGATAGACGTTTGCCCATACCCCGGAAGAACCGGGCGCACGATACAAGGCCTCGCCCAACACTGCGTCACGCACAAAACGGCTGTCCTCCAGAAGACTGCCTCGCACAGTCGCCGGCCAGCTCCCGGCCAACTGCGATAAGGTTTTCCGGGCTTCGCTGCGATCAAGCACAACGATGGCGTCATACAGTTGCGGGAGGTCTTTACGTGTCACTGGACTGGCATCAGGGACGGACGCTGCAGGTGAAACGACAACCGCTGCAGGCACCGGCGCGTCAACGGGTTCAGGCAAGGCCACCGCCTCGGGTGACGGTGTAATGACCAGCCCGGCCCCAGGAACGACGGCCACTTCGGGCGCGGGAACCCCCGCGTCATGCGCTGGATCCGGCGTCACAGGCTCATCGGCAGCAATAATGTCGCCCACTACAGCCGCCTCGGGTGTCTCTGCGACATCACTGAGCGGCACGTCATTGCGCTCAAGCGTCAGCGTGACCGATGACGCGTCATAGCTGAGTGTCGGCGTCAAAAACGCAAAATTGCTGCTGACCCGATCAAACCGCGTTCCACCCAGTGCCACCGGTTGCCGTCAGGAAGCGATACTGCGTCGACGCCTGCCAGTCGCCCGCCTCGGCCAAGGCCTGCACATCACCGGCCAGGGTCGCCTGACCTCCGACAGCCACGGCATCGTGACGCCCGTCCGGAGCCACTTCAAGCGACAGTGTCGCGCCCGTATCAAAACGCAAGTCGCCGGGAATCGTCAGCACACCAATGCTGGCCCCCGGTGCCAATGTCCCGCCGTCGCGAACCCAGACCGAGGCCACTGACCCTGTTCCCTCAAGCCGCGCCCCCGACATGACCTGGACGGCACCGGAGAACAACTCGTTGACTGCCAACGTTCCTTCCCTGACATGAGCCAGCCCGCTGTAACCCAACGCATCATGTCCCAGCACCAATCGCCCTGCGCCCGTTTTTTCAAATGGAACCCGCCCCGCCAGGACACCCGTATGAGTGGCCTGCCCACGATCAACATGCCAGCGTATCGGCGCCGCACTGTCAGGCAAGACCGCCGCATAGCCCGGAGGAATCGGTTGCTCAGCCAGCGTCATCGCTTCAAATTGGGTATTGCCCGACACCGTCACCCCCGGTGCGTAGGTCAGGGCAGCCCCCGCATTGACCTGTAAACCACCGTATCCGATCGCTTCATCACTGGCCACCACCAGTTCTCCGTCCAGCACCCGCGTCACACCCGTCGCCGTTGTTTGCCCCGCCAGTGTCAAGGCGCCGGCACCCAGTTTGATGAGGCCTTCCATCGACCCCGGCACATTGGCGATAGTGCCGGTCAACCTAGCGTTACCTTGCGCCTGCACCGCGATGACGGCCGCTTCACCCACCAGAAAATCACGGGTATCCACATAAGGGGCTGCCGTTATTTCCCAAACCTCGTCACCCAAAACAAAAGGGGCCGGCGTTGTCATCGCCTGCCCCCAATTGCCGGTTGCGGGGTCACGGCCAACATGCCCCATGCCAAACCACCGATACACCAACTTCCGAACCGCCACAGATGCTGTTTAGACTTGACATCCTCCCCGGCCTAAAGGCCGGGGATTCCTACGGCGCTCAGTGGAGGCATTGAGCCGCCCCTGAGTCGCTTCGGTGGGTTCCTGCTGCTGGCGGCATTACTGCACCGCTCACTTCACAGGCGAACCGGGCGTGCCCCGCCCTTAAAACATTGATCGCGCCAACCACGTCGGCGTTTTCCTCGAAACCGCATTCAACGCACAAGAATTGCGCCTGTGTTTTCCGGTTGTCCGCCGAGACATGGCCGCAGCACGGACAGGTGCGGCTCGTGTTCTGCGGCGGCACGGCGACGAGCCATGCGCCTCTCCAGGCCAGCTTGTAGTCCAATTGGCGGCGGAACTCAAACCAGCCTTGATCGAGGATGGACTTGTTCAGGCCGGACTTAGCCCGAACGTTTTTCCCCGGCGTTTCGGTGCTGCCTGCCGCCGACCTGGACATATTCCGTACCTGCAAGTCCTCAATACACACCATCGCGTGGTTTTGGCTGATCGCGGTCGAGGTCTTGTGTAGGAAGTCGCGGCGGGCATTGCCGATGCGGGAATGAATACGCTGGACGCGGGCTTTCGCCTTCTTCCAGTTGTTGCTGAACTTCGTCTTGCGGCTCATCGCCTGTTGCGCCTTGCGCAAAGCAGCCTCATGCCGCTTGAAGCTGTGAAGCGGCGCGTAGAACGCGCCGTCCGAGAGGGTGACGAAGCGGGTAATGCCCATGTCGATACCGACCGCCCCACCTTGCGCAATGGGTTGCTCAACCTCGCGCTCCGTCTGAATACTCACGAACCACTTGCCGCCCGACTGGCTCACGGTGACGTTCTTCACCACGCCCAACACCCCGCGACTGTTGCGATAGCGCAGCCAGCCCAGCTTTGGCAGAAACAGGCGGTTGTTGCCATGATCGAGCTTGATCTGTTTTGGGTCGGGATAGCGGAAGCTATCCGACTGGCCCTTCTTCTTGAAGCGCGGGAAGTCCGCCCGCTTAGCGAAGAAGTTGGTATAGGCCCGCTCCAAATCCTTGAGCGTCTGCTGCAACGGATGCACGGGCGCATCGGCCAGCCATGCGGTTTCCGCGCTATTGCGCCACTCGGTGAGTAGCTTGCACAGACCCGCATAGCCGAGCTTCTTCTCGCCCTGCTCGTAGCGCTCTTTCTGCAACGCCAGCGCCTTGTTGTAGACGAACCGGCACGAGCCAGCGAAGCGGCGTATTTGCCGCTCTTGCTGGCCGTCTGGCATCAGTTCGTACTTGTAGGCTTGAAGTAGTTGCATGGCTTAATCATACTCTTGGTCTATGAGCGATGACAACGAAATTAGACATGGACGGCACTGCGTTTTCAAGATGCACGTTCACTTGGTCTTTGTGGCGAAATATCGCCGCAGAGTGTTCGATGGCGACGCCATCAGTCGGCTGTGTACCATCTTCGCTAAGGTCTGCGCCGATTTCGAGGCGCAACTGATCGAGATGGACGGCGAGGACGATCACGTCCACCTATTAGTGGAGTATCCGCCGAAGGTAGCCGTCTCCAACCTCGTGAACAGTCTCAAAGGCGTGTCCAGCCGCCTGCTCCGCAAAGAGCGGCCAGACATCCAGAAGCGCTATTGGAAAGGCGTGCTGTGGTCGCCGTCCTACTTCGCCTCCAGTTGTGGCGGTGCGCCGATTTCCATCGTGCGGCAGTACATCGAACAACAGAAGACACCTCACTGAAACCCAAGGACGGCTACGCCGTCCGCGCTATCCTTCCCCGCCCTGAACGGCGGGGCTTGTCGCGCACTGGGTCATCAAATGCTCCGAAAAGTCCGGCATATCGCCGGGAGGGAAACGGTCAACTTGTCAGAAAAGTGACAAATTGTGTGCATTATGGCAACTTCCGCAATAATCACAATGTGAAAGTCCCTATAGACGAGATGGGTATTGACCTGTATTCGCGCGCGTCTCTGCCAGCGACGAGCCGCACGTTTTGAATTGGCAAAGAAATATTTTGATCCGGTGTATTGTCTCGTCCAAAAAACCGATTTTTTTCCCAAAACTTTCTGGGACAATTGTCAGCAACCGATTACAATACCCGCTAAACCGTAACAAAACCAAACAGGTTTTTTCCCAATGCCCACTCAACTGCCGTGCTTCGTCCTTGGCGCTGCCGAAGACGCTTCGCAACGCGAAGCCGTTCGTGCACGCCTGGAAAGCCGGGGGTTACAGGTTGTGTTTTTCCCGATGATTACACCGTCATCCATTGACGAGCGCTCGTTGGGGCCGTACATCAACATTGAAAAAAACATCAATGCCTACGGCGACGTCCTGACCCGGGACAACGTGGCCATCGCGCTAAGCCACATTGCGGTGTACCGGCACATTCTCAACCATCACATCCCCAGTGCCGTCATCCTTGAAAGCGACACAGACATCAGCCCCGATTTACCCGTACTACTGGATACCGGCACACCCAATTGCCTCGAGCACATGTTTGGTTCGTACGAACCTGTTGTGGTCATCTTGACGCATGTTGAACAAGCCTACCGCAACCCGTTTCGTACCGTGGGCAACACCGCCTTCAAACTGGTGCGACCGTATGGCTCGGTACGGCAGTCAAGGGGTTATTTCATTACCAATGCCGCCTGTCATAACCTGATCAAAACGCAATACCCGGTCTGGACCAGCGCCGACCACTGGGAAGGCTTTGTCGAGCAAGACATTTTCCGGCTCTGGGCCCTGACACCCAACGTGGCCTGGGCCTGCTCAAACGCACTACCCGAACCCGTCTACCCCCGAAACGCGCAAGCCGCCCCGGGCACATGCTAAGCCCCATGCAAAAACTCTGGACCCGCGCCGTTACCGAAACGCTGCTGGTCAAAAAACTGCCCGAGGGGCAGCAGGTACATTAACCTGGGCACATACGCGATGAAAAACAGTACATAGTACAATCGACGAGGCGTTGAATTACGCGGCGCCTTCGCTGTTTACCCTTGTCGCCAACGGGCTTTTTGCTCAATAACCATAACGCCTGCACGATGCTTCCATCCCTGTGGCAATCCCTTCGGTCTGCTGTTGAACACACTGGCGTCCCTCACTCTGAGCAACGCCTGATCAATGCGGCTGGCCTGACCATCGACGTCACCGCACAGCACTGGTCACCCGAAGTGGGTGCAGCTGCCGAACGCATCCTCGACGCGCATGGCTTCTGTCAAAAACGCCACGACTTGCTGTCGGGCGGCATCGTCAACCCAACGGAACAGCGTGCCGCCTGGCACACTGCCTTGCGCACGGCCGCCGCCCCCGCGACGTCGCCACCGAGCGTCAGCGCATGCTGGATTTTGTCCGCCTGGCCGACGCCGAACGCCGCTGGCGCAATATTGTTCATATTGGTATCGGCGGCAGCGACTGGGGGTACGTCTGGCCATTGCTGCCTTCGGTTATGCCGGCACCTGGCGCAACGTGCGCTTTGCCGCCAATATCGACGGGCATGCCATGGCAGGCGCCCTGGCCGGTCTTGATCCGCACGAAACCCTGGTCGTGGTGGCGTCAAAGTCATTCACCACCACCGAAACCCTGCAAAATGCCGCGCGCGCACTTGAGTGGCTGAAGGGGCCGGTATCAGCGACCCTTACCAGCACATTGTGGCCATCACGGCCCGACCGCAGGTCGCCCAGCAATGGGGGTAAAGCCCGGCCATATTTTCCAGCTCTGGGACTGGGTCGGCGGCCGTTTCTCGTTGTGGTCATCCGTCAGCCTGACCATCGCGCTGGCGGTTGGTATTGACACCGTTGCCGGGTTACATGCCGGGGCGGCGGCCATGGATCACCACTTCGCCACGGCACCTCTGGCCGGCAACGCCCCGGTGCAAATGGCCATTTCAGGCGTCATCAACCGCAGCCTGCTGGGGTACGGGTCGCTGAACATTTCACCTTACGATTACCGCCTGGGCTATCTGGTTCCTTACATCCAGCAACTCGATATGGAGTCGCTGGGCAAATCCGTTGACTTGCAGGGCAAACCCGTACAACTGCCCACCGGCCCCGCCGTATGGGGCATGCCCGGCACCGACGCCCAGCACACCTTTTTCAATGGCTGCACCAGGGCAGCGACGGTGCCCCGGTTGACTTCATTGTCTGCCAGCACGCCGACCACCAATGGCCCGACCACCACACCCACCTGGTGGCCAACTGCCTGGCGCAGCGCGAAGCCCTGCTGCGCGGCAAAAGCGTCGAACAGGCCTATTCCGAAGGGCTGGCCGAAGGGCGGTCGCCCGAACAGGCCGAAGAACTGGCACACCACCGCACTCACCCCGGCGGGCGGCCATCCACACTGGTTGTACTCCCCAAATTATCACCCTATACCCTGGGGGCCCTGCTGGCCCTGTACGAGCACAAGATTTTCACCCAAGGGGTCATGTGGAATATCAACCCGTTTGACCAGTGGGGTGTTGAGTACGGCAAAATGCTGGCTGGTGGCCTAGTGGCAGCACTAAAAAGCGGAACCGGCCTCCCCCTCGTACGACGCCTCAACCCTATATTGGGTCAACCGCTTTCGCCACCGCGAACCCTGACCGAGGCCCGAACCGTCTTGATGATTTTCAGCCTGGTTCTTAGCGCATTGCTCGCATGGGTGCTAACAGCCGCACTGCGTCACTATGCCCTGATGCGCAACGTGCTCGACATCCCGAACGCGCGCAGTTCACACACCCGCCCCACACCACGCGGTGGCGGCGTGGCATTTGTACTGGTCTTCACCGTTTTTGCCGCCATCAGCACCGCCCTGCCCATCACAACGCCACCGGGCACCTGGGCCTTGATCGGCGCCAGCCTGATCGTGGCAATCACCGGCTTCATTGACGACCACCACCCGTTGCCGGCCCGATGGCGTCTGGTCGGTCATGCCGCCGGCGCGGGCCTCTTGCTGTGGTCTTTTGGCGGCATCCCCCGTTAAGCGTCTTTGGCTACGCGACAGACTTCGGCATGGCGGGCGGCGTGCTGGGCCTGCTTTACATCATCTGGCTGCTGAATCTTTACAATTTCATGGACGGGATCGATGGCCTGGCTGCCGCGCAAACGCTGTGTGTTGCCCTGGGCGGGGCTGCCCTGTACAGCGTGCTGGGTCACACCCAACTGATCTGGCTGCCCCTGCTGCTGGCCGGCAGCGTCACCGGCTTCCTGATCTGGAACTTCCCCTGCAAAAATATTCATGGGCGACGCTGGCAGCGGCTTTCTGGGCATTACCCTGGCCGCGTTCAGCCTGCGTGCCGGTCATATTGACCCCAACCTGTTCTACTGCTGGCTGATCCTGTCGGGGGTTTTCATCTGCGATGCCACCTTCACCTTGCTGCGCCGCCTCCTCAACGGCGAAAAAGTCTACCAGGCCCACCGCAGCCACGCCTACCAGTACGCATCGCGCCGTTTCGCCAGCCACAAAACCGTCACGCTGTCGGTCATTGCCATCAACCTGCTATGGCTGTTCCCGTTGGCCCTGCTGACGGCACTACGGCTGATTGATGGCACAATAGCCCTTGTGGTCGCCTATGCGCCCCTGATTGCCCTGGCCTGGGCCTTCAGTGCCGGCAAACCTGAAGCGCACCCTGATACGCCACCCTCCAACTCATGAAATCGTTACGCTCGACGCTTGTCCTGCTGTTTGACCTGTGCTGTGTCATTGTGGCCTGGCTAGGCGCTTTTTTACTGCGATTCAACTTCGAATGGCCCTACGGTTTTGAATACACCATTCAAACCAGCCTGTTCCCCTTGTTGCTCACCCAACTGGTCGCCAGCCGCTGGGCGGGCCTGTACCGGGGCATGTGGATTTTTGCCAGCCTGCCCGACTTGCGGCGCGTATTGAAAGCGGTTATTGCCTCGGCCATTGTGGTGCTTCTGATTGCCGCGCTGGCCCCTGCCAGCCTGGTCATTCCACGCTCTGTCGTCATTTTGTACCCGTTATTGCTGCTGCTGCTTATGGGTGGGGGCCGTATTGCCTGGCGCATGTGGAAAGAGCATCGGCTGTACAACCCGGGCCGGGGCCAGGGCAAGCCCGTCGTCGTCATTGGTGCAGGCACCGCCAGCGCCATGCTGGTGCGCGAACTGGAACGCAGCCCCGACTGGCAGGTTGTGGCTCTGGTTGACGATGACCGCAAAAAATGGGGCCTGGAAATTGCCGGTTGCCGGGTAGAAGGCGGCACCCACCAATTGCAAGAAGTGCTTACCCGATGGGAAGCCCAGCATGCCATTCTGGCCATGCCCTCGGCCAGTCGCGCCACCCTGCAGCACATCACCCAGGCCACTCGCGATGCCAAAGCGCAACTGTTTACCGTACCGGGGCTTAGCGAATTGATGAGCGGTCGTGTCGCCGTCAATGTGATGCGGCCTGTCAGCATCGAAGATCTGCTGGGGCGTGCCAGCATTCATATTGACACCGAGAATGTCAGGCACATGCTGAAGGGCAAACGCCTGCTGGTCACCGGCGCAGGCGGCTCCATCGGCAGCGAACTGTGCCGTCAGCTGGCACGCTTCGAACCGGCCCTTATCGTCCTGCTGGACTCAAGCGAATTCGCCCTGTACACCATCGAGCAATGGTTCAGCGTCAACTGCCCCGAAACGGCGGTTGTTCCTCTGGCTGCCGACGTCAAAGACGACCAGCGCCTGAAGCACATTTTCGACCGCTGGCAACCTGAAGTCGTATTTCATGCCGCCGCCTACAAGCACGTGCCCCTGATGGAAACCTGGAATGCCTGGCAGGCCGTACGCACCAATGTGCTGGGCACGTTACGGGTGGGCCAGCATGCCCTGCGCACCTGCGCCGAACGCTTCGTACTGATTTCAACCGACAAGGCCGTTAACCCCACCAACGTCATGGGGGCCACCAAGCGCATGGCTGAAATGGTTTGTGAACTGCTGCAACAGCAAAGCAACGGCACCACCAGCTTTCAGATGGTGCGTTTCGGCAATGTGCTGGGCAGCACCGGCAGCGTCATCCCCAAGTTTCAGGAACAGATCGCCAAAGGCGGGCCGGTTACCGTCACCCACCCGGACATCACCCGCTACTTCATGTCGATTCCGGAAGCCGCGCAATTGGTGCTTCAAGCGGCCAGCATGGGCCGTGGCGGCGAGATTTTCGTATTGGACATGGGTGAGCCCGTAAAAATTGTCGACCTGGCCAAGAGCATGATTCAATTGTCCGGGTTCAGTGAAAACGAAATCGCTATCAAATTCACCGGCCTGCGCCCCGGCGAGAAGCTGTACGAAGAGCTGCTGGCCGACAACGAACACACCCTGCCCACACACCACGAAAAACTGCGCATCGCCAAAGCGCGCACGGCCGATGCCGCGCTATATGACTTCGTGCTTGAGCTGGCCACAACGCAAGACACCCGCGACATTGATGATGATGCGGTGCGTAAAATGCTGGGGCAGTGGATTCCGGAATACCAACCCGCCACGGCTACAGACAACACGACCTGAACCACCGACAAACCAATTCGTCATGTAGCGTAGTGTGACGAAAATATCCTACTTTAATAAAACAAATAACTCTACTAAAATGGGGTATTAGCGCATTCGGAGACTCAAATGCTTCAAACACTACGTAAAGCCGGTGGGTCCCTTGTCATGACGGTGCCCAAGGCCTTTATCGATCAAAACGGGCTTGGTGAAGGCTCACAGGTCGAACTCAAGCTGTCAGGCACGAAAATGACGATCGAAGCACCCAAGCGCCCGCGCTATAAACTAACCGACCTGATGGCCGAAATGGGCCAAGGCCTGCCTCATATTGAAGGGTGGGATGACATGCCTTCGGTCGGGCTAGAGAACGAATAATGGCCTATGTCCCGAACCGGGGTGACATTGTTCATCTTGAATTTGACCCCTCTTCGGGCAACGAAATAAAAGGCCCTCACTTCGGCCTGGTTCTAAGCGCTAAAGTCTTCAATCAACAGGGGCTTGCCATGATATGCCCGATTTCACAGGGCGCTGCAGCCGCAGCACGCACCTATGGCACCGTGGTAACCCTCATGGGATCCGGGACAGACACCCAGGGTGCAGTGCACTGCCATCAACTTAAATCGCTTGATTGGCAGGCACGTAAAGTGCGCCTGAAAGAGACCGCACCGCAACCCATTGTTGACGAGGTTTTGGCAAGGGTCGAAGCCATTTTATTTGACTGAATCAACTCTCTGCAGTTACTGGCCAGCATAGGCCTTCCTGCAGCAGCATCAAAAAGGGCCCCACGGGGCCCTTTAACATTGCACTGACGACCTGATCAACGCCGCGCGGCCAGTACCGCCGGCGCATTCATGTCATCAAGACGCACGGTCTCAGGCCCGAAAAACGCCAGGCTGGCGGCGTCAATAGTGCTGGCATCCAGAGTATTGGCCACACCCGACAAGGTCAGGCGTGCCAGCACATATTGCAAACGCGCCTGCGCCAAGTCAAGCTGCGAACGGTAGAACCGGTCTTGCGAATCAAGAATATCAATAATGCTGCGAGTACCGGCCTCGAAGCTTTTTTCAACCGCCTGCAAAGCCGCTTTGTTCGAAGCCACCGCCACTTCAAGCGCCCCGATACGCTGCGCACCGCTGATCACGGCCTGATACTGACGCGTGACCTCGACGGCAATGCGCTCGCGCGTGGCGGCTAATTCTTCAGACGCACGGTCACGGTTGTGGCGTGCCTGACTGACCTGGGCGCTGGTCAAACCACCGCTGAACACCGGCAAGTTCACCTGAATACCCACCGAGGTAGTATTGCTGTCTTGATTACGGGTAGAAATGGTTTCATTGCTGACATCACGACGTGACGCCACCACATCAACTGAAGGCAAATGACCGCCGAAAGCACGGTCAATTTCCTGGCTGGTGATACGCACGCCTTCCTGGCCGGCGCGAACTTCGCCGTTGGCGGCCATGGCCATGGCCAACCATTCGGCCTGGGTGGCCGGTTGCAACGGACGCGGCTTGAAATCGGCCGACAACGTGGTAAGTTCAACCGGAGAACTACCCAGCATTTCCTGCAGTTCACGCCGCGCCACCACCAGGGCATCTTCGGCCTGGATGACGTCGGCACGCGACAAATCGCGGCGTGACTTGGCTTCGTAGACGTCGGTTACCGTACCTTCACCACCATCGAAACGTCGCTGTGCCGCGACCACCTGCTTTTCATTGGCCTGCAGCTTGGACTGCGACAGTTTCAGCTGCTCGAACGACAGCAAGGTCTGGAAATAACGATTCAGCAACCGTACCGACGTATCTTTGGCTTTGGTATCAAAGACGGCCAGACTGTAATCGGCACGCGCCTGACCCTGACGGTATTCAGCGATACGTGTCCAGTTGAACACCGGCTGCGTGGCCCGGATTTCCTTCACGCCCGACATATAACGCAAGTCTTCGGTAACGTCGTTACCCCGTGCGTTTTGCGTTTCAAGTTCACCGCGGATGCGCGTACGCCCATACGAGGCACTGACCTGCGGCAACAGCCCTGCCAACCCTTGGGCACGATTGGTCTGACCTGCCTCACGTTCGCTGATGGCCGCTTTATAGGTCGGGTCATTCTGCATGGCGGCCTGCCACGCCTGGGTTAGCGTCAGGGCACCTGAAGCACCATTTTGCGCCCACACCGTGCCGGCCACGCTGCCAAACAACACCAGCACGCCGAGGGTACGAACAACACGTGCCGAGACAGCGCATGCAGGACGAATAGCACCCATAACACGTCGAATACCCTTAGAACGCACAGCAGGACTCGCAGAACGCAGCAAACGCATCGCCTATTGCTCCTTGAAGGACTTCAGCATACGGTCAAGCAGCGGCTTGAGCAAATAGCTGAGCATCGTGCGCTCGCCCGTGCGGATCATGACTGATGTCGGCATACCGGCGCGGATCAGGTTGTCTTTCAACATGTCCATGCCCTCGGGGGTGACCTCGATTTGAGCCCGATAGTACGGCATGCGAGTGTTTTCATCGATTAGACGGTCAGCCGACACGGTAATCACCGTACCCGGAATATTCGGCGTGCTGGCATGGTTGAACGCTGGGAAGGTAATATCTACCGGCAACCCCACATGTAATTGATCAACAGCCTGCACAGGCACCTGCGCCTGGATCAGGTAGGCATCACCCTCGGGCACCACTTCCATCAGGGTTGCGCCGGGGCCAATTACGCCACCCACTGTGTGGGTTTGTACATTCTGCACAATACCGTCAATCGGTGAGCGAATCTGCGTATTGGCCAAGGTAAAGTCAAGCGATGCCAAACGGTCGTGCAATGCCGCTGCCTCTTTTTGCACGTCAGACAACATGGACTGCACTTCTTTCTGGTAGTCCTGGCTGCGTTGCAGAATGCGTAACTTCAGTTCAGCGATCTGGTTTCGCACGCGGCCCGCTTCAACCATGTCGTTCGACAACGCCGCTTCAAGCTGCGCGGCATCGCGCTCAAGCTCGAACAGGCGGTTGCGTGGCAAATACCCGTCTTTGGCCAGTTCACGTACGCCTTTCAGCTCGCGATTGATGAAATCAATTTGCGTTTTACGGCTGGACTGAACCTGCGTGAGACCTTTCAACTGGGCTTCAGCGCCTCGCTGGTTTTCACGCAAGATGGCAATTTCACCCTGCAATGCATCACGGCGTGTCTGGAACAGACGCTCTTGTGCAACGGCCGTATTCTTGAACCGTTCATCATCTTTGAAGCGCGCCAGAAAATCAGGATCGTAAACAATTTCCGACAATCCATCACGTTCGGCCAGCAAGCGGGCCTCAGTGGCCTTCGCCGTAATGTACTGGGTGCTGACAATGCCTTGCTCGGCCTGCGGCTGCGTCGGGTTCAGGCGCAACAAAACTTCTTCCGCCTTGACCCGATCACCCTCTTTGACCAGAATTTCATCGATGATACCGCCTTGCAAATGCTGCACAATTTTGCGGTTACCCGACACCACCACTACGCCTTCGGCCGGAATACCGGCACCCAGAGGCGCAAAACCTGCCCACAACGCGAACCCGCCGAACCCGATCAGCAATACCGCCAACCCCCAGCGCACCGGAGCCCGCGAGTTTGTGTCAATGTGATCCGACACCTCGATGGGTTCGGCGTTAATTTTCTTTTTCAACCAATTCATATCAAGCCTGGCCTTTTGCAGCGACCGGAAGCGATGCCGCCGTCGGGGCAGCGACTGCCGCCTGTGTCTGGCGCTGTCGCAACTCTTTAAGCACCTGTTCACGCGGGCCATACATCAGCATGGTGCCTTCACGCATCACCAGCAACTTATCGACCGCATTCAGGATATTCATGCGATGGGTGATGATAATGACCGTAGAACCGCGCCGTTTCAGATCATTTACCGTCTGGACCAAGGCGGCTTCGCCGGCATCGTCAAGATTGGAATTGGGCTCGTCGAGCACCACCACCGAAGGATCACCATAAATGGCCCGGGCCAGCCCCAACCGCTGCTTCTGGCCACCCGACAACGAGCCACCATCGACGCCCAGCACGGTATCGTAGCCTTTGGGCAGGCGCAGGATCATGTCGTGGACACCGGCACGCTGCGCCGCCAAAATAACCTTGGCGTCATCCACCTCGCCGAAGCGGGCGATATTTTCGGCCACCGTGCCTTCAAAAAGTTCAATATCTTGCGGCAAGTAGCCCATGCACGGGCCCAGCTCGTCTTTGTTCCACAGATACACATCGGCGCCATCAAGACGCACATGGCCCACACGTGCCGGCCACACGCCCACCAGCAAACGCGCCAACGTTGATTTGCCCGATGCCGATGGACCAATAATGCCCACCACCTCGCCCGACTTGACCTCGAAATTCAGGTTGGACAAAATCGTGCCCTGACCACCGGGCGCACCGGCATACACATTGGTCAGTTGCAGGTCGCCACGCGGGCGCGGCAAGGTCAGGCTGGTACCACGCGGCGGCGCATCGTTAAGAATTTCCTCAAGACGGCCATAGGCCTGACGGGTGGACAGCATTTGCTTCCAGGTATTGATGGCCAGTTCCACCGGCCCAAGGGCTTTGCCCATAAGAATGGAACAAACGATCATCATGCCGGCAGTGATGGTGCCATCGATCACCAGCAACGCACCTGCCCCAAGAATAAGCGACTGCAGCGAAATACGCACAAAGCGGCTGACGGTGCTGATGCGGGCCGCACGATCAGAGGCCAAGGTTTGCAGCGATAAAACCTTGCGATGCTGATTGAACCAGCGTTCACGCAAACCCGGCAACATACCCATTGCTTCAATGGCTTCCGCATTACGCAGGTGATTATTGGCGAACGCCCCGGCTGAAATGGCCGCACGGTTGGCTTCGGCCAGCGGTTTCTGCGTAGCGACATTGTTGACATACGCCAGCACGAACAACGCAACAGAGCCGCCCAGCGTGATGAATCCCAGCATGGGGTGGATGGCAAACACTACCGCAATGTAAATTGGGGTCCAGGGCGCATCGAAAAACGCAAACAGCGCACTACCGGTAAGAAACTGGCGCACGTTGGTCAGGTCTTGAATGGATTGCGCCGGGTTACCCCTGCACGCCGCAAATTACGTTCGAAAGACGCCGTAAACACGCGGTTGTTCAGCTCCATGTCGAACTTGTTACCGACCCGGATCAACACCGAAGACCGTGCAAACTCCAGCAAGCCAGACAACAAAAACAGGCCCAGAATCAATACGGTAAGCATGAGCAAGGTGGTTTTGTTGCCACTGGCCAAAACCCGGTCGTACACCTGCAACATGTAGATGGACGGCGCAAGGCCCAGAATGTTTATAACGCAACTGAAAGCAGCAAGGCTGTAGAACGTCTTGCGAAACCGGTAAAGCACTTCGCCTAACTCGGTACGACGGGATAACTTCATAAATGGACCTGTAGGGGCGCAAGCCCCACCTGAGACATACGCAATAACGAAAAAGCTACTTTTTGTTAAAAAAGCTTTTCACTATAACATGTTGGGCTTTAAAAACAGGCTAGCGCAACGCCCCAAAATTGATGGTGTCGCTATCGTTCAGGAACTCAATATCCAGCTCACCGGCCGGCGTTTCAAGCGTTGCTGCCTGCTGCGCGGCATGCGCGCGCAGCAACGCACCCAGCTTCTGCAAATGCTGGGTCGACAATATCTGGCAATAGGCCACCAGCAGCGCACTGGCATCGCGCAATTCTTGCAACGCCTCGGCCGACACCTGGTTCAGCGCAGTCTCGTCGATGGTATACAGACCTTCAACCGCCTGGCGGCCTGATTCAGTGTCCAAATTGATCGGCCAGGGCTTGATCAGACCATGTTTCTGTAATGCCGCACATGCACGGCGCGTGGCCAGGCGATTGATCGCCACCTGTTCCAGAAAATTCAATACATCTTTAACCGCTTGCGAGGGCTGATCGTCTTCATCAAAAAACAGCTCGCCATCAGTGTCAGACAACAGGCCACTGTCTTCGATAACCGTCAGCACCTGCTGGCCATCAGGCGTATTGGCCAGTGCAAACGGGTACGAACGATATGCTGCCGGCACATAACCTGCCAGCCAACGGCCATCAGCCGCCACCAGCAAGTTGGTACCCGGTGTCAAACCTTGCACCGCAACCGGCATGAAACTGTCTTCTACTGCCACAAAACCCAACGGCATCATCATGCACGCCTTGGGCAGTTCCTGAATAACCAGCGGCGCAACAGCGTCAGTACTGGCAAACGCGTACGAGGCATAGCGCATCCAACGCTTGCCAGCGTGGCGCTCACGAGAAACAACCTGAATATCGGGCATTGGCACTTCCTTGGAAAATACGATTTTAAAGCGGTTGGCAGTTTAACGTGACCATCATGCCAAGGCACGGCTGACACCGGTTACTGAAAGGGCCAAAGGGCGAAACTGCAGCCCTGCCCACCTGCGCCTGATCCGCGCCAGCACTAATGCACCGTCGGACCACCCAGACCCGTTTCCGGTCGTGCCGGGCTTTCAAGCCACGGCAGTGTTAAAGGCAAATGCCACTGGGCCTCTTGCGCCTTGGTAATCAACAATTCAACCAACTGGTGAATATGCTCGGCCTGCAGCACCATGGCAAACACCGGTTCGTGCGTGCTGGGCTGCGTCATGGCCTGTGGCATGGGCAAGCCGGTAAACGCAATGGCAAGTTCTTTGTCTTGCAGACGGGTGGTTAGTTCCGTGGCGAGGTACAACGCCGGTGGCGGCACAGTTTCAGAAGCGGCCGCATCGGCAGGTTCCGAAGCAGGCTCGGGTGTCGTCGCAGCGGCCTGGGCGCTGTCCGCGTCACGTTTGGCCTGCATGGCCTGCTGATGCGCCAT
Source organism: Neopusillimonas aromaticivorans (assembly GCF_030344915.1). Taxonomy (GTDB): domain Bacteria; phylum Pseudomonadota; class Gammaproteobacteria; order Burkholderiales; family Burkholderiaceae_B; genus Neopusillimonas; species Neopusillimonas aromaticivorans. Next base: position 1,351,682 of record NZ_CP128233.1, read on the forward strand.
TTGCAGCACCTCTTGCCAGTGCTGCGCCGGCGTTTTCTGCAAACCGGTCAGTTCGGTCAGGTTAACCAACAAACGCTGCAACACAATCATTGCCATGCGACGGGTTAACAACACATTGGCCACGCCATGCTCGCCCCGATCGGCACGAAGAATCAAACGGTCTTCGTAAGGGCTGAAGGTAATGTTGAGTTGTTTACTTAACCAATAATCCATAAGCCAAGAGTTTTCCAGGTCGTTTTAAGACCTTTAGTGTACTCGGCCAGCGAAAAATCAAAAGGCACGCGCCTATGCCTTCAGCACAGACGGAAAGGCCTATGCTTGCTTTTCCGTCTGCTGAACGCAAATATCCACGAACTGCGCGGCTACATGAGCCCAATCGAAACGCTCAACCAGTTGTCGGCCGTTAGCCGCCAAACGAGCCGCTTGAGCAGAGTCAGCCAACAGACTGCGCAGTGCGCCCGTCAGCTCATCGGGGGCTACCAGCAATGCGTTTTCCTGGTCAACCGCCATGTCGTGAAACGCCGCACAATGCCGGTTGGCAACCACTGCTTTCCCGGCCAGCCAGGCCTCAAGCAGAACAATACCGAAGCTTTCACTGGTGCTCATATTGCACAGCAGCTGGCAGCTAAGTAATGCACCCCGCACCACCTCGCGCGGCTGGCGTCCAAGGTAGCACGCATGCGCAGAGTTTACGGCAAGACCATCGTCATCCGGGCCGATCAGCACCACCTGTAAATCTTGCCCTTCGTGGTTCAATTGTTCGACCGCCTCGATAATTCTCCGGTACCCCTTGGCACCCGCCTTGCGCCCCAGCACCAGCACAAAGGGCCGGGTTGACGGGAACACCTGGCGAAATGCCTCGACGTCTTGTTCGGTAAATGCTTCGCTTGCGTCACAACCGGCCGGCAGGTAGCGTACGTTGCAGCCGTGCCCGCCCAGAAAATCAGCGGCCGCCTTGGGCGCGGCAAGCACCAGGCCGGCATCTTGTGCACTTTGAAACCAGTCGGGAAAATGATAGAAATCATCATCCAGATGGGCATGGGGGATGAGAATTGACGGCACCCCTGTTTTCGTGCCTCTGCCATTGCCACCACGGCAGGGCGGAACACGTTATTGTGGGCGATGACCAGGTCATAGTCGGCCACGTGGTCAGCCAGGAAGGCATCCATGGCCGTGCTCCAGGGCCCACGGGTGTCGGTAAGACGCACGTTCTGGGGTACCCGGCTACGCCGGGCGGCTTGGTCAAGCAAGTCAAACGACGCGTGTGCCGGCAGTTCAACCAGAGCTTGCTGGCATAGTAGCGGCGCGGCCAAATCGATGGCTTGGCCATGCAGTGTCAGGCCCAATAGCTGGAAACCCAATGGGCGCGGGTCTGTCGGTTGCTGAGGGGCCGAGGTACGTAACAACAGCTCCCCGGCCGGTTGTTCAAACGCAAGTTCAAAGCTGCCGTTGACTTGCCAGGGGCCACCAACCACGGTATCGCTCGCCAAGGCCGTAATGACCATGTCGTCTGGCGCATAGCCACGGATCTGCACGTGACCCGTCTGGTGCACGTAAACACCACACTCGGTAAACGCCCAACGCTGGGTTCGCGGTGCAACGCCTTCAGGGTAACCCCACCCCCAGCTCAAGCCGGAATGGGTGTAATGGTTGCGTAATTGAGTGCTGACTTCTTGCTCGAACCCGCCCTGGGCCTGCCATACGTTACGCAGTTGCGCCCACTGTTGGGCCACCGGCGGCTCCTTGGCCGGAAAACGGGCAAAACGCACATGGGGAATATCCACCGGCACACCCAGCCCGGCGTCGAACCCGTAATGCTCGGCAAATCGCCACTGGTTGTGAATGCTGCTGACTTCGGGGGCAATGACATCCACATCAAAGTACCCGCTGTGCCCCAGGGCACTGACGAATTTTTCGATATTCAGCTCGGCCCCGCCCAACGCCGGAGCAACATACCGATAGGCCACATACAATACCCGCTTGCGGCGCACCGGCAGGCCGTGCAGCAGTTCAACAAAACGCCCGGCCAGCCCCTGCATCGACAGCTCACGCTGGAACAGCGCCATGCGCTCGGCCCGGGCCGATTCGGCGTACAGGTGCGGCTGCGCCAGTGCCCGCAGCAGGGCGGTGCCAAGATTTTCCAGCGGTACCACATCCAGATGCGCCCGCACCGATGACGGATAGCCGCGTTGACCAAACTCGGTGGTGACCACATAAAGCCCGTTGCCAATATAGTCGGCCAGCTTGACGTTGGAACCACTACCCGACAGCATCGGGTTGATCGCCAGCGCACACGATTGCATCAGTGCGCTTTTGGTCTGGTCATCGACCACGCCCCAGCAGGTTACGTTGGGCAGAGCCCGGGTAACCGACCCGCAGACCGTACCCAGTAGATGAAACTGCACATCAGTACACTGCACCGCCAGCTGCTCGGTAATGAAACGAGCTGCCTCGATATTGGGCATATGCGCCGAGCCAAGAAATACCACCGACCGCTTACCCACAGACTCAGCCAGCCGCGCCTTAAGCTGCTCGACCTCGGGCCCATGAGCTGGGGTGGACGCCCCGTTGCGCACCACCAGCACGGGTCCGGCTGTCCGCCGGCCCTGCACCAGGCTCTCGGCATCTTCAAGAGACACCGCAACCGTCGCCGCCGAACACTCAACAGCATAACGCTCGAACGCCTCAACATCGGCCACCAGTTCATCGGCCAGCGGATGCCCTTCAAGCAAGCGACGCTTTAGCAGGGCCTCGTGATTCTGTGACGAATATACGAAACGGTCGCCCCAGGCAAGCGGCAGTGGCACCATATAACAGTGCTCGACCACAATACAGCGTGCCTGCCGGCGCAACTGCTGATAGACCGCATTCAGCCAGGGATTACGGGTGCAGTGACGACCGGCGATAATATCGTCAGCCGACACATGATGCTGTGCATTAACCTCGAGTAACTCGGCCTCATGCCCGGACGTACGTGGCACATTGATCACCCAAACCTGCTCAGCCTCACGACGCACTTGCAAGCGGCCATCTGGGGCGAAAGACACCAACACCACCGGGAACTGTTCGCTGGCCGCCGCATACAAGCCGCAGGTGCGAGTCGCACCGCCACCGATAACCGCAAACGAGTCATAATCGTTCAGGGCCAGCACAAATTGCCCGTGTCGCTCGGTACGCGTTTCAGCCAGTGCGCTGATCGCGTGCGCCGCACGCCCGGAAATCGCTTCCCAGGTGTACTGCTGCAATGCCAGATTATGACCCGCAGCGGCCAGGGCCTGCCGCTGTACCGGCTGCTGCAGCAGCTGGCGTAGTGCGTCGGCAAAGCCATCAAGCCCTGCCTGCAGATAATGCTGCCCAGCTTCGGCATCGATGCCGCGCATGCCGAAATCACTCGACAACACCGCCAGCGCGTTAGCGAAATAGTCCAGCACCTTAACGTTGGAGCCACTGCCGGCCTCCATCGGATTCAGCGCAATGCTCGCCGCACCCAACAAACGGGCTTTGACGTCATCGGACACACGCCCATGACAATGCACATTAGCGGGGTAATCACCCGGCGCCAGGCAAGTGCCAATAATATCGAACTCCACCTCGGGCAACTGCGGCGCCAGCTGCTGGACAATAAACTGCGCTGCCCGCACATTGGGCGGATGCCCACTGCCCATGAACACGGCCCGGTGGCGATTGCCGGGCACAAACGACGGAGCACGCGCCAGCGGCTGCATGCCATTGGCCGCATACAGGGCGTCGAACCGGGCTTCCGGGGCCATGGAACGAAATACCGACAAATCCCCCGGGTTACAGTACAGCACCAGATCGGCAACCTGCAGCATCTGCAACTCGGCCTGCCGGATCAACTCATGCACCGGCTGCGAATGCCGTGCCGGATGGAGTTGGCGATATAGCTCTGATTCACAATTATGGGCGTTATAAATACGCGGTTTATCATCCAGCCCGGCAAACAGGTCATAACCAACCGTCATTGGGAAGTCGTGGATGATCACATCGGCCTGCTCGTACTCTTGCAGATAGGCTTCATGCAACGCGGTCGGCAGGCCGGCACAAGCTACCAATGCCGGGGCAGACAAGTCCCCGCCGCTGCCCAGGCTTTCCAGCCGGGCGTACTCTTTGGCGAAATGTGCGTCTTTGGGAATACGCCGCTCGACAAAGTTGAGCCCATGATTGACTCGCTCTTCGTCGACACCGGCATGTGACGACGTCAATAGCGTAACCTGGTGCCAGCGGCTGAGGGCCCGGTAGAAATGGAACAGGCGTGACTCACCCCCGTTACTGGGGGAACAAACGCCGGGAAGAAACAGAACGCCAGTATTTTTTTCATTCACGCTCAACATAGTGGTGAAAATGCGCCTCGAGGGGCGTGCGCTGCTGCGCATGGACACCCTCGGCACGCGGCCCGGCCAGCCGCGCCGCCTGCTCGTGTACCGGCAGGCTGTCAGACAGCTGGCTGCGCAGATACAGCCGCCGGAAGCGCACATTCAGCCAAGGCGAACGCGCCAGCACAGCAAACACCACACGACTGAGCCGGGGCGAGCGTTTCATAACCGCCCCGCCACGCCTGACCAGCCGTAAAACAAGAGACTTCAACCCCATGACAAACTACTCCAGTGCCCTGCAAGCTCAGGGCTGCGGCCCCGAGTTCCCTGAGTTGCGTGAGGCCCGGACTTTGCCCAATAGCGCCTTGACACGTTCACGGACGCCGTGTTTGCGCAGCAACCGCCACTGCAACCCAGCCCAACGAAACGGCAAAATCAACAACCAACCCATACTACCGGTAATAGGATCCAACTCGTGCTGATGACGCACAAGTTCATGCTCGAGCCGCTCTACCCGAGACTCTAGCAACGCCAGCCGCTGTGCCAGGCCCTGTGTCTGCTCGACCACTGTCTGGTGACGGCGCAGAAGCTGCGCATCGTACTCGGCACATGCCCACTCCAGCCCGCGCCCCCTAGGCGCTGCCATTAACTGTTCAAATTCGGCCAGATTACCGCCGGCCTTGCGCGCAATTACAGCGTAGTCAGGACTTACCGCCAGCAGCACATTACCCAGCAGCGGCTCATCGCCCGGACGAACAAGCTCGGACTCTTGCAAGCGCCACAGCCAGCTGCGTTCAAAGCCCATGAACTCGGGCACGAACTGAAGCAAACGCGGCGGCAGCGGCCGCTCGTGGCTGGGGTCCATGTAAAAGGTATGCGCCCCCACCGACAGGTTCTCGGGGTTGGGCGTTTCCATGATCAGCAAGCCACCGGGCAGCAGCACTCTATGCGCCTCGGCCACCAGCTGCCGCACCAGGGCAAAGGGCAGGTGCTCGACCACATGAAAGGCGCTGATCAACGCCAATGAGTTGTCTGGCTGGGCTGCCAACCAGTCAAGGGCATCACCCTGTTCAACCGAGAAATTCGCGGCCTGGCATGCCGCCAGCATACCGGCATCAAGATCAACCCCGTGACCCTGAATACCCACAGACTGCAGCAACTGCAACCACTCGCCGCGGCCACACCCCACATCCAGGCCCTTGGCACTGGGGTAGAGACCGACCAGATGCTCTAGCAGCGGCCGATAAACTTCAAGGCGACCAAGAACCAGCTCGCGGGAACCACGCTCACGATCTTCAAAGGCGCGATAAAAACCGTCGGAATCACTCATACGTCATTTGCGCCTCCAGCCAGTTACAGCCCTGAAAGACTGGCTTGTCTGTGTTAAGCACCTCGAATACCAGCGCCCGATCCCGCCATTCGTAATTATTTTCCACATGGGAGTCACCCGAATGCAACGCCGTAACGACCGAATAAGACCCCACACCAAAGTTGGCAGGAAAACGGATTGTAAAGCGGTAGAGGCGACCGGGGTCAGGCGATACCAATTCAAGGCCACAATGGTAACTGTTGGTGCCGAACATAGTCTGCCCGAGCCGATCACGGATGGCGAACCCCAGTACCAGGCTGTCTACCTGCTGGTGAACCCGCACCCCCAGCGCCAAAGCCACGTCTTGACCGACCCGTACCTGCTCAACCGGCATGCCCGACGCATTTTGCAGCACAATGGATTCGACCCGTGCCTCACCCGTACCTGACAAGGTCTGCGCCGTGCCGTCATCGGCATGACTGACCTGAATCGTAGGGTCTTCTTTCTCGGCAATCAGGGCATTGTAGAAGTCCATGACTTCTTCCGGCGCGCCATCTTTAAGCACCCGACCCTGATCCAGCAAAATAGCACGGTCACATAGCACCTGGATTGCCGTCCGGTCGTGGGACACGATCAGCAGACTGGTACCCTGCTGCTGGAACTCGCGAATGCGAGCAAAACTTTTGTGCTGAAAGTAGGTGTCGCCCACCGAAAGGGCTTCATCCACAATCAGGATCTCTGGACGCCAGGCTGTTGCCACGGCAAATGCCACGCGCACCTGCATACCACTGGAATACACCCGTACCGGCTGGTCGAACCAGGCTCCGATTTCGGCAAAACGCTCGATCTCGTCAATCACCTGATCAACATCGTGATGATCAAACCCCATCAGTGAGGCGGCATGGTAGACATTCTGCCGACCGGTTAGCTCGGGGTTGAAGCCCATCCCCAGCTCGAGGATGGCGGAAATGCGCCCATTCACCGTTACCCGCCCCTGCGTGGGCACCGGGTTCCGGTAATGATTTTAAGCAGGGTACTTTTGCCGGCCCCATTATGACCCACAATACCCACCGCCTCGCCAGGCCCCACGGTGAAACTTACCCCGCGCAACACATGACTTTCGGCCACTGGCTTAAACGGCAGACCAAACCAGCTGGCCACCCGACGCCACTCGGCCGCATAACTGCGGAATGACTTGTGAATATTTTCGGCAACCAGTAGCGTCACAGCACATCTACCATTTCTGCATTGGCCCGGCGTACCATCCAGAAGCCCAGCAGGCAGAGCAACAGGGCGCAACCGGCAACAACCGCCAAAGGGAGCAATGCCGGCGGCTGTTGATACGCCAGCACACTTTGGTAAGCGGCCACCACATGATACAAAGGATTGAACATCAACCAATAACGCAGATGCTCGGGAATGATTGAAACCGGGTAAATGATGGGGGTAAACCAGAACATACACTGCATGACAATGCCCACGACCTGGGCTGTATCGCGCATGAAGACATTCAGTACAGCCACGACCAGCCCCAGCCCCAAGGTGAACAGCAGCAGCACCAGCATCAGCACCGGCAGCCACAACAGGACCACAGACGGCCCGTGACCAAGCAAGGCAAAAATTACCAGAATGGCAGCCAATAGCAACAGGTTATTGACCAACCCCGCACCAAGTGCGATAAGCGGCAACGTGACCTTGGGCACCAGCATTTTCTTGAGCAGGTTGGCGTTACCGACGAACAGGTTCAAAGACCGCATCAGTACGTCACTGAAGAGTGACCACGCGAGGATACCTGACGTAAGGTAGATGGCATAGGCATACTGGCTGCTGATGCCTTCAAGCCGCGAGCGCAGCACCGCTGACAGCACAAAAGCATAGATACTGACCATGACCAGCGGCTGGATGACCATCCATAAGCCACCCAGACGGCTGCGGGCAAACTGGTTCAACAGTTCGTTGCGTACTGATGAAACGATAAAATAACGGTAGCCGATTATACTTTCGAGCCAGCCACTCATGAAAGCCTCTCGCCCATGGATAAACCCGCAGAAGGGCGCAGTTTATCACACACGTCTCCTAGAGAGGGTCACGCCCATGATTACATGGTTTTTTGATGTCGGAAGGCCAGGCAGGAACAATAAACAAGATGTATCGCTTGCACATCACTTGCGCTCTGCCTCCAACCAATACATCACATGCCCCCAGTCCTGCATCAGCGAAAAGAACTCGCGCGCATGCTCTGCCGTCAAATCAGCGCCACCGTCGATCACATCAGCTGCCTGGATTTGCGCCGTGCCGCCGATGAAGGTGTCGTTGCCAGCGGTACCGGGCAAGTTGTCCTCACCGGTAGTGAGCGGGCCACGTCCGAGAACTTGTCAACTCAGCATTTCGTGCGTACGAGTCGCGTAACCGCTTTATTTGCTCGTTATGCAGCCTCTACATCTACAAAAAGACAGGGCCGCCCTATGGCGGCTTTTATCGCACGTCGGCTGCATTTAGCCAAATTTCTATGCGTGAATAGCCGCGAGTGCGTCAGGGTTTGCTTCGACGATTTTGAGCAAAGCACGGGCTGGCCCAGCCGGACGCACACGACGTTGCTCCCAGTTTTGCAGCGTCTTGGGCTTGACTCCAATCAAGTAGGCGAACTGGCTCTGTGACAACCCTGTGCGTTCACGGATCGCTTTGACGTCTGGTTCTGGAAATTCTTGCACACGAGCACCGGCCACAGCCTGCCCACGCATGTGGCGCCCCATGTCGCGTACGCTATCAAGCAACTCATCGAACTGTTTGTCATTCATCTCGTATCTCCGCTTGCATTACTTCTGCCAACCGCTGCAACTGCTGCGAAGTCAAGTTGGCGCTGACATTCTTCGCGTAGGCATAGAGCAGGTAGCACTGCTCCTTGCTAACCCAGTGGTAGTAAATCACTCGTGCACCCCCACGCTTTCCTCGACCAGGCAAGGGAGCTCTACGAATTCTTCCTCGGTATCCCCCAGTGTAGTGGCTCCAAGATCATTTGCCTTGAATTAGTGCTGCACGAAATTTACAATATCGTGCATAGCTACCAAGGAGACTCACTATGGCCATCACAGCACACATTCCCACCGTCAAGGTCGTCGGCACCAACGGCCAGATTTCGCTGGGCAAGCAATACGCGGGCCGCCAGGTGCTGGTGGAAGAGTACGAGCCCGGCGTCTGGCTGGTGCGCACGGCCACGGTCGTTCCCGACAACGAGCGCTGGCTGCACGCGCCTCAAGCAGCGGCCGATCTGCAAACGGCCATGGCCTGGTCCGTGGCCCATGCCGCATCGGATGCCGATACCGAAGACACCCTCAAGCGCCTGGGCCATGGCGAGCAGTGACGCCAAGGTCAGGCTCGACCTCAACAACCCAGTGTTTCAGGACAACCTGCTCACGCTGCAAAAGCCGGTGCGCCACGCAGCCCTGGATACGCTCCACAAAATTCGCCAGCTGACCTGGAACCAGTTGTACCGAGACCAGGGCCTGAAGTGGGAGAAGATCACCAGCGTCAGGCCACCCCAGGGGATCGATGCGATCTACTCCCTACGCATCACCCAGGCACGCCGGGCGACTGCATATCGTGACGGGGATTTCATCCGACTGCTCACCATCGCGCCCGATCATGACGCCACCTATGGCAAGAAGTGAACAAGCAGCGGTGTTGCCATCACCAACGGCACCGGGTTGAGTCACCCCACCACGACCACCTCCACCGCCTCCCGCAGCCGCTCCCGGGCCAAGCTACTCACCCCACCAGCAGCACATTCATCCCGGCCATCCCCACCTCCGGCACGCAGCGTCGAATCTTCCGTAAAGACCCTGCACATCCGCAAGGCGCTTATGGAAAAAACCCTGCCCCTCGTGAGAAGGACAGGGTTTTCAGGAAAACCGTGGTCTGTCCCCTATTATTGGATTCCGCTACTTTCCGGCAGAGGGCGAGGAAGTCGCCGAAACGCCCGGATGCGGCGTGCTGACGGGCGACCGTCAAGTCACTTCGTGAATTCCGCAGCCGAAAACTTTGGTTTGTCATGCGTTGATTTCCGCTTCGAGCCGCCGCAATCTCTCCACAATGGTCTCGAATGGCAAGGTGTCGCCGTAGAACATCTGGGCAGCCAGCCTCGCCAGGTCATACCAGTGACGGGACTGGCGCTCAGCACTGGGTTTCAGGCTCGGGCGATGGCACTCGACGTGAATCAGCGTGGCCTTCTCCCAGAAAGTGCGCACCCCTGACAACACGGACACCTGCGCAGTCGGCAAGGCCAGGTCGGGGACGTGTTCGGCAATATCTGGTGTGATGGAAAGCAGGCTCTGTGGCAAGGTCGAGTTACGACCGCCAAATTCGATCAGGATGCTCGGACGCACGTAGCTGTCGGTATTTTCTACCGCGCTGGTTGTTGCTGGTAATCGATTCCAACTCGGGGGCGTCGGCCACCAGGCTGCGGTAATCGACGGTGACGTCGATGTCTTCGGAGAAACGGTCAATCGCCTTGTAGACCTTGGACAGCGAGGTGCCACCCTTGAAAGCCATGGGCTTGCGGCAAGGCAGCTGAAACAGGATGTCGAGCACCTGGCACAGCCAGATGTCTTTTTCCAGGATCTCAGCCCGGCGGCCCATCACAGGCGCCAGGCTCTGGAGTAAATCAGCTTGATCGCTGACGGACAGGTCGAAGTAGTGTTCGCGGCAGCTTGGCAGCGATACGCTCGCGGATGGCTTGTGATGTGCTCATGGCTAGCTTCGTGTTGGATAATCTACCAAAATATCTAACAGTTCACAAGGCGCACGTTGTAGACAAGAAACCGCTTCGCTTATCCTCCGCGCCTTTTGGCTCTGAAAGAGGATTTGTGATGTTGATAGGGTTATCCCTGCTGGCCTTCGCCATCGGGGTTCTGGTGGGAAGAATCAGTGTGCGCCACTACCGACTTGACCGCATCGCCTGGGCACAGCGGCGGTTGCAGCTGAAGGTGCTGTCGCTCGAACTCAAGAGCCTACGCAGCAAAGTGGTGTCCGCCCAAGGGCGGCGCACGCCACCGGCCCAACGACGCTTGGTGCGCAAGCTGCCGATGCTGAAATGGTGGCAGCGGCGGCTGATCGCCTGGCTGCGCCTGCACTTCCCGTGGCTGACGCGTTTCATGCGATTCACCCCGACAACCTACATCCGTTGGCTGCAGGCCAAGTCGCGCAAGGGCCACGCAATGAAGATCGCCGAGGGCAAGGCGCGTGGTCGGCCACCCACGCCACAGTTCATCGTCGATGCCATCGTGGCCATCAAACGCGACCACCCCCGCTACAGTGCCGGGCACATCGCCCGGATGATTTCTGGCGGCGAGCTGAAATTCCGCATCAGCAAAATGACGGTTGCCACAATTCTCAAAGCCCACGGCTTCAAGCCCAGTGCCGAAGGGCAAGCGCCCACCGCGCGAAGAAGAACCCGGCTGGCTGACCACGCTCTACAACCAACACGTCATGGCCATCGATTTCAAAAACACACTCGACCTGGCAGGCAACACCATGGCCGTGTTCAACCTGATTGACCACGGACGACGCGTACTGCACTGGTCACGCGCCACCTACAATCCGACAGCAGAATGGGTGGCCCAGCAACTGCGCAATGCCTTTATGGACATGGACGACTTGCCCGAAGCCATCGTGATGGATCGCGACAGCATTTTCTTGCCTATCGTGAAACAGACGCTCCCGGCCATGGGCATCAAAACCATCCGGATTGGCTACAAGTGCCCTTGGCAAAACGCGGTGGTGGAGCGCTTTCATCGCACACTGACCGACGAACTGCTGCGAGATGTGCAGCCCGTGAATGACCGGCACCTGAACCGGCTGCTTGTTGGATTTCGTGAGTACTACAACACTGCCCGGCCACATATGGCCAATGGAGCGGAGCCACCGATCTTTCCGGATGTAACGAACAACCCTGCAGTCAACGATCCCGACTTCTTCAAGACACCGCGCAAACTCGTGCGCCAGAAGTGGCTGGGCGGCCTGCACTCCAGCTATCGCTGGGCAGCGTAGTTCTCGACTGACAAGTTGGCGAGCCGCGGTCATCGGTGCCGGCAGCCGAGGCCCCGTCACGCCTGAAATTCCGACATCCTCCAATCCTGAGCACACCTTCACCTTAAGGGAAGGTCTAACTGTGCTTGCCGGGAACAAAAACAGGCCAGAAACCGACTGCATGGCACACCCAAAAGACGCAAAAAGTAGCCTATCGGATTTTTCACCAGCACAGTCGAACACGTTGGCCGTGGCAACGTCGGGATTCACAGTGAGCGTAAGATGTCCACCCTTTCAACTTGCTGATATTACGAGAATTTTATTCTTCGCAACGAGCGTACAAGCAGATGTAAATGTACATCTATGCAAGATGCCCCGTATTACAGAGCGTAGCCTGACGTACAAGCATCCCAGCATTTTTGCTGAGGTGCATCACCCAGTAACGCCCAAAGCGATTAGACGCAGAATCACCACAAACCAGGCTTTGTAAAAGTGCCGTGCAGATCACTCAGTTCTTCAGGGAACTGAGCCTCTTCAAGTACACCCCTACGAATCTGCTTGAAAAAATCAATGTGAGGCAAAATTGCCCGGCTGGGGTTCTTCTGAGGGTTGAGTACCCCCACTTTCTTGCGCAAGTCCGTGCGGACAAGTTTTATCGGAGCCAGCAGGTCTGAGTCATTTGAAATAACAACGGCAACATCAAATCGGTTCAAATGCGCATCATGCAACATATGTGTTGCCAAGTTGACGTCGGAGCCCTTTTCTTCCGTCTTAATGACCTCTACGTACTGTTGCTTTGCCCCCGGTAGCGCAACCGCAGGCATCCAGACGTTATGGGTTAGATAGTGACCCAATACTATTTGGGTCGTTGGTAAAGTGCGCAATGCTCGAAGATATGTCTGCTGCCGCATTGGCTGGCCCGGGTCGTTAGGACGCTCAGAAACCAGCGCAGTGAAATACTTCACTGCCACAATGTTATTTTTGGGCATAAGAAGCTCGCAGAGCTTCTGGATGTTCAACCAGCGGTAGGGCGTACCTTTCAGGCAGCCGTAATAAAGATTGAACGCATCAACGTAGACGATAGTGCGCATCTGTACCTACAAAAAGCAGGGGCCACCCGAAGGTGGCCCCGCGCCCAGCCACCGAAGCACCTGGGGTGATATCTTTTTATTTTATTCAATGCTGCGGCTACTGTCAACCTTAAGCGCCGGAGCGGGGTGTCAGATAGGAACCATCTAATTGCATCTACAATAAATCAGCCGACGCCAGAGAGGTGCGCTTTTATGAGCAAGAAACCCGACCCAACCCGCATTGACGATGACGCCCCAGAGTGGAGTGCACAAAACTTCAAATCGGCCAAGAGGCTGTCCGATATGCCTGATGATTTTCAGCAGGCCATACGCCGCGCACTTGGCCCTCAGCAATCCCCAAAAAGGTACGGACCGCAATACGGTATGACGCCGACATCCTTGAAGCGTTCAAGGCCGATGGTCCTGGTTGGCAGACGCGCATGAACGACGCGTTGCGTGATTGGCTGCGATCTCACCACCGGGCGTAGGAGTGGAAAAGCCCGCTGACGCGGGCTCAAGAGTAAACAAAGCGATGATTATGACCTTTGCTGTCAAGCGAACAAACCGGTGGCTTGGGCGGCGGCGTTGGCATTGTGTCTTTTCCTTCCTTCCGTCAGGTGCAGGTAGCCTGCGGTTGTTTTAAGCTGCGTATGCCCCAGCGCTTGCTGAACATCGACGATGTCTGAGCCGCTGTCCAGCATCATCGAGGCATACGTATGACGCAGGTCATGCATCCTCAAGCCAGGCAGCCCGGCCTTTTCCCGCGCGGTTACCCACGCATTGCGACAGGAATAGTAAGGTTTACCGGTCTGGGGGTTTGGGAAGACCCATTCTGAAGCGCTCTCGTGCATTCGGTTGCGCAGGACCTCCAGGACGCCGGCAGAAAGGTGCAGCACAAACCCTTTCTTGGCCTTGTCGTCCTCTGCCGGAACGGTCAGCGTCGCCCGGGCCTCGTCGAACCATGACCACCGCATGGCCAGTACATTATCCCGGCGCAACCCTGTAGCCCCCATGACACGGATGATATCGGGTAGGTCAGGATTTTGTGAGCCCTCGGCAGCCTTGAGTAGCGCCTTTAATTGTGCTTGTGTCAGGAATTTGCCTACGATTTTGCGCACGGTCGTCAGCTTAATGGCATGCGTGGGGTTCACTGTCACATGTGTGCCCTTGATACGTATTGCCTCATTGAAAATGTGGCGTACCAGGATCAAGATGCGCTTGACGGTTCCCTCTGACAATGTGCGCGTGGAGGATTTTTCCCAACGGCCGCCTGAAACCCGTTTTTGGCGTAGCTGGCCGGCATAGTCCACGATCTCATCCCCATCAATCTCGTTTAACCGCCTATCCCCGAACTGCGGCTGAATATGGTTGCGGTAAATCGAAGCATGCGTTTCATATGACCGGCTTTCCAGCTTGACCTTGGGCAGAAACGTATTGAAGAAGAACTCGTCCATGGTAGGTGAAAGCAGGAGCCGGCCGCGAGGCAGCCCCTTTTGTGATCCTCAAGACGTTTCAGGTAAGCACACGCCATCGCCCGAGCGGCGTTGGCCGAGATTTCCCCGACCTTGCCCAGTTTTTCCTGTCGCTGCTTTTTAAACTCGTCGCGGTACATGACGATGTAGCTCATGTTACCGGTTCCTGTTTTCTGAACAGCAAAACCGACCTGCTCGGTATCAAATATCAAAATATGTTTTTTCCCGGCGGGGACAATAATTTCTTTGACAGCCTTTTCTGTAATGTGCAACTTCATGGTGATGATTTCCTACAGCACAACCAGCCAAAAGCGGCTGACCCCCTGCCGGGATCGGGCTTGAGCGGTGCCTAGGCGCAGCAAACTTGATATGTATAGGAAAAACCCCCGATTTTTTTGGCTCCCAAGCACAATTATTTTGTAACCAAAAACAACAATCACAAGTCTCAATCGCTTTTCCTCCCTGAACCAGTAAGCGCCGCTGCTGCACATGCACCTCACTGAACGCTTGCCGTGACGTCCAGGAGAGTGACCTCAGGCGCGCAACCCGGGCGCTGCTCAACCCTGACCAAGCCGGCCTGGGCCAGGCGTTTGAGCGCTTCGCCTTTCGCATCGCGCGACACACCCATCGCTTGCGTCGTCTTGCTGGTCAAGCGCACCCGTTTAGATTGAGTCAACCCCGCCAAGTACCACAGGCACAGGCCGACATGCAGGGCTTTGCCCGGCAAGGCGGCGGCTTGCCGCATCCAGTCCAGAGGTAATGGACCTTTTATGAAGCCGGGTGTGCGGGTAGCGGTCCGAGCACCCGCCACATGCTGCCCATGGTGCGGGGACCAGCGGTGAACGATTTCCGTGATTTGAGGTGATGCCCCTGCACTCATACAGCCCCCGCCTGTGGGAAGGTGGGTACCCCGACGTGTGTCTGCGAGGCCTGTTTGGCCAGAAGTTCTTGCACCAGGCCCCACATCCTGGCACCCCGTTCATCCGCGTACCGCTCGGGCGCGCGGATGAAGGTCGCATCCGAGCGCAGTGCAAAGCCACCCAGTACCACTTGACTGGCCTGGACCATCAACGCCTGCATGTGCGCGGCTTTGGCCTCAAGCTCATCCAAGGGTGCCTCGATCAGCACCGCATCATGCACCGGGGCAATCACGTCAATCCCGGCCTCAACGCCCAGGCAACACGCCAGGCGCAGCATTTCCGCGCCGTTGGCCTGCATCGGAAAGTTGCAGATCGAGCGCACGTTGGGTCGGCCCTCGATGTGCAGCGTCCAGCCAAACACCGTGCACACCTTGCCATGCGTCAGGGCATGATCACGCACGCCGTCCGACCAGGCCCAAAACCGGGCAAAGTTGCGCCGGTGCAGGCGCAGCAGTTCATGGGCATGTGCCGGCGATTGGCCAATGCGCTCGCCCAGCGACGCCTCGCCCATACCATACTGCACGGCCAGCACACACGCCTTGAATTGCTCGCGCTCGCGGGCGTGGCTGTGTTTGGTCGCCTCGGGCGGCACCGCACCCGCCTGCTTGGCAAACTCAAGGTAAGGGTCCCCGGACTGATAGGCCGCCTGCATCTGCGTATCACCGGAAAGCGCTGCCGCAATCCCGAACTCCTGCTGGGACCAGTCCACATAGGCCAGCCCAAAACCTTCGCGGGGCCGAATCAGCCCCCGCAGCCACACCGACAAGCCATACACAAACTTCGTGGTGGACGGTTGATTGCGCCCGGTCCGTGCGCTAAACATGGACAGCAGACAGCGGTTACGGCCATCGCGGCCCACGGCCAGCTCGCTTAACCGTAACTGGCCCAGGGCCTGGCGCAATTGCCGCAAGGGATACAGTTGCGGATGCGCTTTGACTTGCTCGACAAATGTTTCATCATCCAGGGCCAGACGCCCGGTAGCGGTGGTGGGCCACGCGATCTGATGCTCAGCCAGATACGCGGCAAAGCGGGCTATTTTGAATGTGCGCCCGTCGTACACACCATACGCCTGGTCGACTCGCGCGATGAGTTCATCTTTCAAGGCGTGCCAATGTTCGCGTAACTGATCCAGCATGTCAGTGTCGATCGGGATGCCCAACCACTCCATGTAGGCCACCGCCTTGGTGTAGCGCCCGCGCAGCAACGCGTGAGCCAGCCGGGGCTGGGCACACAAAACCGGTGTCATCGAGCGCAGCAACTTTTCGGTCGCGATGACGTCGGTTTCGCAATAGTCCAGCACGGCCTGGCGCTCAGCGGGCGTGTAGGGGCCGCTGCGCAGCACCAGCTCGCGCATGTCGGTCTTTTCCAGGGCGCTGATTCCATCCTGGCCGTAATACGCCAGCGCGCCCAGCAACCCACCGCCATTAGGCAGCACCCGGCCATTGGTTTGCACGCGAAACTCCGCATACAGATCCAGCACGTTAGCGGGCAGTGGCCAACCCAAGGCCAGGTGGCAACCCATTTCGGCGCTGGCGTAGTACGCCACATAGAGCGTCTCGGGCCCCAGATCAAAAGGGCAGGCCCGTTGAGCGCATCGCCCCAGAGGCGCACGGTGCGTCCTGCCAGCAGCTCTTTGGCCACCAGATAAAGCGGCACGGGCCGCTCGCCCGGTGCCGCCGCAAACTCGTAGTCCACCAGCCAGATTCCCTTGAAAGGCCAGTGCACCATTACATTTCCCCCGCAAGCGTTTGATAATCGGGTGGTCGAGCGAATCGATAATGCGACCCTTAAAGGCAATCTGCACGATGTCCTCGAAGGTCTTTTCAGGCCATTTGGGTTCATCGGCCAGATTGACAGCCTGCGCCACGTCATACGCGCCTACCGTACGGTTGGCAGTGAGCCTGACCCAGTGGGTCTGGGCCATCTGCGCGGCGACGTGCGCGGATTCCGACCAGGCATCGAGCCGACCATCCTCACCGGGCGCATTGATGGGCCACAAAAATGGGCTGCCATCGCGGGTAATGGCCGCGTACAGAATCTTGGGGCGAACTTCATCGACCAGCTCGGCGTACAACGCCGGCACCACAAGGTAGCACTCGCCGTCGTCCTTGAGTTGCAAAATGGCCGCCTGAAAGCGCCAGCCTTCATCCGGATGCACGCGCACGAACGTCTGATTGTTAGGTTTGCGCACAGGAACCGTGACCAAGGCTTTTTTGACGCCAGCCAGTGCGCCGAAGTTCTGCGTGAGTGCTAGCGACTGCAAGCTGTGCGCAGCCTCACCACTGACGGATGGCGCAGGCAGGGCAAACTGTGCCAGGGCACCAGTAGGCGCGTCTGCCAGGTCGGCCTGCGTTTCAACGGGGTTGGCTTGCGCGAGGGAGTGTTTCTTTTGCATGATAAACGTCCTTAACATAATGTGGACCACGCCAAAAGCGGTGTGATCACCAGCTTTTGCATGTCGAATGCTCGAGAAAATCATGCGCTGGTACTATGTATAGCGTTTTTGATCGCACTTTCAGTGCAAATCGACAAATTTTTTTACACCCCTTAAAAATTGGCTGCGGCGGGCTGCCACACCCCCTGCGCCGGCCCGCCGCACCCGTCCTCTCTTATAAAGAATCTATAGCTATCGTTAGACGTAGGGTTAGAGCGTCAAGAACGGGCAGGCAGGACACTTTTGGGGCTTATCCTCGGGCAGGGGAGCGTAATGGCCCAGGCCGTAAAGTCAGCGTGTCGGCATCCAACACCCAGACCTTGACGTGGGTTTGCAGCAAGCGCGCATCCAGTTCCTTGACTTGCCGTGGCCAGCCATCCAACGGGTCATCCTGGCTCAAGGCGTTACGCAAACGCTGGCCAATCGTCTTGGCCCCCGTTGCGGTCACGACCAGCCAGACCTCGTCAAAATCTTTGGCCCCATACCAGAACAACGCTCGTAAAAACTGCACGAGCTTGGTCATGTCCTTGCTGCTGCGCCAGGCGTTTTCCACTTCAACCCACACCCGCTGCGCATGGTTGAACACAACGTCAGGAATCTTGACGTGGTGCTGCTCATCAACCTCATACTCAAATCGTGTAGATTTTGATTGCCCTGCGTTGCTGCGGATTTCCAGTTCCGTGATGCCCAGGCTGTCGTCCACCGTGCGCATTACCGGGTTGCCGGCAACAAAGACGCTGTTGGCCATCGTGCGATGGGCGTGAGCGTGGCGCAGCCAGTCCCGGGCATGACCTCGGGCCAGGGGCAGTGCGTAGGTGAGCCTGGCCACGCCCGCTTTAGTCAACGCGTACAGCTGCTCGCCATTGACCGAGTTGCCGTCCCGTTTGCTGACAACCAGACGTTCTTTGCCCAGGCGACCCAAAAGCCGTGAGGCCATTTTGCGGGTGCTTGGGGTCAGCTGTCCCCAGACCCCTTGGCAATTTGTCGTGCAGAGCCGTAGCCCAGGCGACCCAGCAGTTCCAGGGTGTGTTGGCGATAGCGCTCGCCACGGGCTTGATTACTGAGTGTCATCGAAGTATCTCCTTTATTGGTTCCGATACTTCGTATAGCGACAAGCGCCGGGGCTTTTGCGCGCCGTCATGGCTTTTTGCGCGCGGTAAAACGCCTCACGCCGTCATTCCTTGCGTTGTGGCTGCCGGTGGGCATGACGCATGAAGCCCGTGCCCACCGGCCACGCGCGCGCAAAACCCCATTACTGTTCGCACCCTCCATTTGCAAATCGCTGTGATGGGCCAACGTCTTTCGCTTTACGGGCTGCACGCCCTACGAAAGCCTCGGGAACTAGGGTTCCCGTGTCCCTGCGGCCCCTCGCTCGCGCTCGGGCAAACCGCTTTCTGCGGCGCTCCTTCCCGCTCGAGCTGGCGGCTCTTGCGGGAACGACCGGCCCCTGAACGGGGCTACCCCGGAAACCGCTTTGCCCGAGTGCCTCGGGGGCCGGGGGCGTTGCCCCCGTCCAGCGGGTCGGCGCTGGGGCGCCTGAATCCCGAAGGGATTCCCCTAGGACGGCACCCCCAAAAGGGCACACCCAGCCTGGGAGCTGGGTGCTGCTTCGGCCGCCTGGCCTGCGCAGCCCTACGGGTGCACTACGGTGCCTGGCTGCACCTGCGCGGCTGACGCCTTGCCCAGCCCGCACCTGGACAGTTGGCGGTCCTGTCGCTCAGGCGCACATCGTTTTAGCCCCAGGTAGCATCCTCAATGACTATATGACGCAAATCAGAATACGAATTATTCCACCACCGAGCCCACAAAAAACCCCACAACCGCAATCGTGGGGTTACCTAGCCGCGATTAAGCCAACCAACACCGGCCTCCGGTTAGCGCCCCTAACACCACTACGTGTTGCCCGAACCCAATAAGCCCGACGCCTCAAGCGCTTGCTGCGAACGTTGCGCCGCCACAGCACGGTCATACTGCGCCCGAAGACCTTCGGACCACTCGACCATCTCCTGCGCCTGCACCCGACCCAACCGCTCACCCCACGGGTTCGTCGCGGCACTCGGGCCATAATAACTGTTCACAAACGACCTGTAACGCGCTGGATCGGCTTGCGCAGGCAGGTTATCAGAACGTGTCGAACTCTCAACCGCCGACAAATAACCCTCAAACGTCTCAAACCGCTCTGGATCAACGTAATAGGGATTGGCCTTCTGCCACGCCATAAGCGCCTGACCAAACTCGGTCACGTTCTCACCCATCGACGGCTTTTGAGCCAACCACTCTTGATACAACGGTGACTTCAGATAGTTGGCCGGCAACCCCGCGCCCGGCTCACCAGGCAGCAGGTAATCACGCGGCACCGCCTGGGTTGTCTGGGTCATGGTTTGGGGAACGGCATCCGGGGCCGAAGGTGTGCTTGGTGCGGGCGTTGCCAGGACTGCGTTCGTCCCGCCCAGTACTTGGGCGGCCTGTAACTGTGCCAACACCGATTCCACGGCCTGCGTCACCTGTGCCACCACAGGTGCCACCGCTTCGCGCACCGTCGCAGCGTTATCATCCAGCGCGCTCAGCGCCGATTGCATGTGCCGCGAAAAATCACCCTGCGCACGCTCCAGCGCACTTTGGGCTGAACTTGTCAGGCGTGCAACACGCTCAATAGAGGATACATCGGATACCGACATGGCCTTGCTCTCCAGATGACATCGACATTCGATAAAGACCCCTGGCATAAACACCCCATGCGGTCTTTACCGAAAACAGTCGTTAGTTCTTTGCTTTGCCTGTGGATGATGCTGGTGCCTGAGCAGCCAACTCGGCTTTGAGTACGTTGGCGTACGTCGTACGTGCCGTTTGTAGCATCGCCACCAGCGCCTGGGCACGGGCCAATTCCTGATCCGTCGCACGCAAGTTAACCACCTGAGCACGCGCGTTCTCAGACAAACTGTCCAGATCGTACTCAACACCGTCAATTGTAATCTTCTGAGCCATAACTCATCTTCCTTTCGATCAAAAAATCAAGCCCCACAACCGAAATTGTGAGGCCATGGGTACACGTACTTACCATACATCCATCTGCACTGAAACTCAGAAGCCCAATAACCGCTTCATTCGACAGCACTACAGAACATTACCGCAAATACACGTACCTTTAATGCTGACTAACTAACCGCCCTAGGGAACGCCGCCTACCAGGGTAGGCGGCGTCTCCAGGGAGATTAGGCGATAACGATGTCGCCAGCAACGATGGTCTGACCAACACCAACGGTCACGATCGCAACGGCGGCCGCACCAAGACCGGTACCGTCCGCGTCGAACGACAGAGTACGGGTGGTGGTGTCGAAGATCAGGGTGGACTCTGCGGACAGAGCCACAGCACCAGCGCCGCTCACGAAGTTGATATCGGCCACGCCAGCGTTGCCTGCGGAAACCAGCAGAGTTTCGCCAGCGACGGCAGCAGTACCAACAGTGAAGCCAGCATCGGCAGACAGGTCAGCGAAGCTGATGATGTCAGTCAGCGACAGGAAGTCGGTGATGGTGTCACCACCTTCGGCTGTCAGACCAACGATGGTAGCGCTAGCGTAGGCAAAGGTGTCAGCACCCGCACCGCCGGTCATCACGTCGGCACCAGCAGCACCGGCTACGATTACATCCGCGCCTGCGCCACCGGTAACATTCAGCGCAAACTGAGCGCCCAGTGTTCCAGCTTGGACATTCAAGTTCGCAGTTGCCAAGGGCACTGCAACGTTGTCCGTTGCAGTGATGACAAGGGTTTCAACTTGAGTTGCCGTTGCAGTATGGCTGGCGTCAACCAAGCGATCTACTGTAGCGTTGTCAAGCGTCAGGTTCAGCGTTTGAGCCGTCGCTACATCATTCACGAAGTTGATTGTGCTGAAGTTGCTGGTGTTAGCCAAATCGCCGATAGTAACTTCTGCGTTGTTGAAAATTTGCAGAACGTTGTTGTTTCCTTCTTGGTTAGTTCCCAAGTTAGTAGTCCATGCAAGATCAGCGGCAGCAGCAGTAGCAAATTGGCGACCAGCACCAACACTCGCGTAGTCAGTGATGATATCGCGATCACCGCCATTCAGAGTATTGCTGCCATTGGCAGTGACGTCATTCAAAATAACTGTTTGTGCTGAACGACCAGCTTCAGCAGCCGCGCCATCACCGTTGGCACCAACGAAAGTCACGTTATTTGTGGCCGACAAGGCGCGCAGGTTGATCGTCGCAGCGTTTTCAGCAACGCCCGTCAAATCACCATCATTATTAACAATAGTGATGCGATTTCCAGCATCAGCCTGGTTAACCAACTGGTCTGTAACGCGCAGATCAAAGGTCGATCCAGCAGTACCTGCCAGACGAATAACATCAACACCAGACAGGTTTGTCCACTCGGAAGCACCAAGTGTCATCGCACCGGTACCATCGAGAACAATCGTATCTGTACCCGCGCCACCAGCTACGGTATCCTGAATAGTCAGTCCCGAAGTGCCCGCGGATACGCCAGCACGCGCAGCAAAAATAACAGTGTCGTTACCTGAACCAAGTTGAGCATTAGTATTGCTCTGGCCCAAACGAACTACCAGATCACTGACTTGCTCGGACGCTGCAATGTTGGTAAATACCAAGGCCTGATCACCAACTACAGTGTTGAACACGGAATTTACAGCCGCATCACGAGCACTCGGCTGAACAAGACCAGCAGCAACAATTGCAGGGTTAAGAACCGTGGCAGCAGCAACAACAGTTGTAGCACTACCATTTGCACCGTTCGTTACGTAGCCATAACCGCCTTCGGCGGTATTGTTTGCCGAACGCGCATCCAAGTTAAGGAACGTACCAGCAACACCACCAGAAACTGTCAAGGTGCCTGTGTGAGCAGCCACATCCACAAGGCGAACAGTGTTCGACTCTGAATCGCTGTCGGTCAGCGTGACATTAACCACGGCATTCACTGCATCAAGGCTGCCTGCTGTAATGGCACCAGTTGTTGCGTTGAAAGTCAGATTACTATCGGCTTGCAGACTGAAGTTAAAGCGTGGGTCTGCGTTCACACCCTCAACAATTTCAACAGCAGCAGTTGTTACGCCATCAGCAACGTCTAGAACAATAGCATTCTGGTTCAAATTGTTGTTGTTCGTGGCGCTGTGCTGAATACTGATACCGGCAGCATCGCCAGCCGATGCATTAGCCAAGGTGAATGTAGCGGCACCGTTAGGGAGAGCAGGGGAGCAACATTTTCGCCATTATTGAACAAGCGCACGCTTTGATCGCCAGCAATCGCAGCCAGGTTAACCTGCAAGTTAGCAGCAGCATCCGGACCTGCAGTAGTCGCATCATCCAAACGAGTAACCTTAACGCTTTCTACTCCGGTAACCACCTCAGTAGCTGGCGTAAAGTTACGAGTCAGTGTTGCTTGCAGATCCAGCGTGTCGTTACCTTCGCCAGTATCAATGCTATCAGTTGCGCCGATGCTGTCGTCGGTAATACGAATAGTATCGTCGCCAGTACCCGTGGTGACTGCCAGAGGTACGTTGGTGCCTGAAGTGCCATCTTGAACAGCGCTGAGCACACCGTTCAGATTGAGATTCAAATTGCCTGTGGCATCAGCACCGTTGATGGTGGTCAGTGAACCAGCCGCATTGCCAAAGCCGTCAATACGCAGATTCTGATCACCGGTAATGTTCAGCGTCTCAACATCTTCCGCGCTGAAGTTACGCACCCAGTTTGCCGAGCCTTTGCTGACCAAGTTAATGGTTTCGTAACCAATACCATTGGCACCCAAAGTAGTCGCGCCAATTGTTACGTTCCGAACGTTAACATTGTCTAATGTCAGCGTTGTGGAGTCGCTGCTGCCTTGCAGCGCAGAGTCAAGATGGCGGAAGGTGATGTCGTTTTGACGAGCAACCGCTGGATTTTCGGACAGCGCATTGCTGACTGAAAATTGCGCAACAGGGCCACGGATGTTGGTGACAGCAAAGTCGTTAGTCACGCGACCAACGTTTACGGCCTTAACGCCTGAGGACTCACCCAAATCGAGTGTCTTAGCCTGCTGCCCGGCGAGGGTGATATTCAGTGTATCAATGCCGCTCATTGTGGGCGTGATCGTATTCCCGACCGCACCGACATCAGCATTATCAACAAACGTCAAATTCAGCGTGGGGTTATCACCTCTACCGGTCAGAACATCATCATCGTTCAGCGTGTTTACCTGGTCCGTGCCGCCAGGCGTCCAGCCGCGCGGAGCGTCGAACACGTTGGCCGTGGCAACGTCGGGATTCACAGTGAGCCACCAAGTTGACGTCAATGTATTATGGCGTTAAATCAACTACTTAAAGATATTTTTAATGTCTTTTTAGGGAAATCCTACCGTTTTCCTACTTCGCGGCAGACCCACGCCAAACGCAAAACCCCGACAAAAAAACATAACCCTTTGTTTAATAAAGAAGTTATTTGAATTGGCCCGCAAAAAACCACCTACCAATTCAACCCCACCGATCAACGCTTCAAAGACGAAAGACCTCGTCCAAGGTCATCGACTCCAACACACGATCTCCCCACAGCTCCAGTTGCGCTGAAGTTTCTTCAGAAATCCGGCCAACAAGCACACAGGGGAGCGCACCAAAGCGACGGATAAGTTCAACGGTGCAGCGAAAGAGCCTCGCCTTTAGTTATGCCCTTTGCCTGGTTTGCGCCGGTCAGACCATTTTGATGACCAGCCGCTTACCGCAGGCATGAGCGTACTTGCGCAATGTGGCGAACGAAGGAGAATGGTTTTCGCTGCGGATCGAGGCTTCCAGACGCGACACGGCACTTTTGGTTGTACCCATGCGAGCAGCGACTTCTTCCTGTGTGAGCCCTGCCTGCTTGCGGGCCTGAAGTAACTCGTTGAGTGCGGTGTACTCCTCTTCCAGTCCGTCCCAGGCGGCTTTGAATCCCGGCCGTTGCATGGCGCGGGCCAATTCGGCCTTGGTGTCCAGGCGAACCGGTTTGAATTGCTCACTTTGCATGTTTGACCTCCTTAAGCCGTTTGCGGGCTGTTTTCAGTTCCCGGTCGGGGGTTTCCTGCGTTTTCTTGATGAAGCTGTGCAGGATCACGATCTCGCGCCCGATCACCGTGCAGTAAAACGCACGACCTATTCCTTCTGCACCCTTGCACCGTAATTCGAAAAGCCCCCACCCATCGCGCGTGAGTGCGGCAGGCGCAAGTCAGCACCGTGCTCTTCAACGAGCAAGATGAGACGTAGATAGTCGGCATAGATGCCAACGGGCCACTCGGCGATCTCACGTTGCACGCGTTCGTTAAAGTAGCTGACGGTCCAATTCATGCGCTCAATGTTAGCAATTTTGCTAACATTGTGCAACGGTTCGCCCATGGTTAAAACGATGCCCTGCCACCTCGGTGTTCGGGTGGGAGTAGGCCACGAGGGTTAGCACACTACACCAAAGCAGAGGCCTACCCCAAGCGATGCGAACGCTCGCAACAAGCCCATACTTGAACGTTGCATGACATCAATCGTCCAAACCCTCATCCCCAATACGGCGGCCTTCAATTCAACAACACAGATCAACGCTTCAAGGACGAAAGACCTCGTCCAAGGTGCTCGCCTCCAGCACACGATCTCCCCACAGCTCCAGTTGGGCTGACGTGGCAGCGGCAATCTGGCCAACAATCGCGCTGGGGAGCGCACCAAAACGACGAATTAGCTGACGCTGCAACAAAATAGCCTCGCCTTTAGCCTCACCTTTCTTTTCGTGCTGCTGTGCCCAGGTGTCGAAACGTTCTGCCAGTGTCATTTTTAACTCCTTTAAATCGCGCACCTTGGGTAAAGCCAAGGTGCCTTTACTCTGACGCAACAAGACCGCACGCATCCAGATGGCAAACGTGCGTTTGAGTTCCGGGTTGCCATCAAGCATCAGATTCACACGATCAATCAACTCAAGCAACACCTGCTCGCTTTCTGGATGACCAAATCGAATAACCGCTGCCATCAGATTTTTCAACTCGGCAAGGTCTGTCGGCGCGTACTCGTTCTCATCGATCAGCAGGTACGACATCTTGGGTAGATAGTTCGCGACCAAGCCCGGTGCTTTCGGAATCAGCGCCGCCACATCGGTCGCAGCCTTCCACTTTGCATCACCGTTATACACCACGATAGGTAATACCGGCGGCAACTTCCTGTCACTGAGTACTTCATTGCGACGAATCAGATCTTGATAGAGCAGGCCCACATACACCATCATGCGCACGGCCATCCAGGGGTCGACACGGCTTTGGAATTCGATCAGCAGATACAGATAAACCCATTGCCCATCGGCCTTCACCCGCCAGATAACGGTTGGACACGAAGCTCAGAAAATTTCTTAGCCATTGATCAATCCTTCCTTTCGCAATTGCTCCCTGCACTCTCACCCGGACGACCAAATACCGATTCACCTTGTAAACGAACAGACAAAATACGTAGGTGCGTGAAGAGCAGCGCCGACTGGCTTAATTGATGACGCTCACGCGAAAACTACATGCGTTTGACCCTGAGGCTGACGCCCACGCGCTTTACGCACCACAATTTCAACGTCTCG
This sequence comes from Neopusillimonas aromaticivorans, assembly GCF_030344915.1. Classification (GTDB taxonomy): domain Bacteria; phylum Pseudomonadota; class Gammaproteobacteria; order Burkholderiales; family Burkholderiaceae_B; genus Neopusillimonas; species Neopusillimonas aromaticivorans. Next base: position 1,377,819 of record NZ_CP128233.1, read on the forward strand.
ACCTAAACGATTCAAACACTCGATCATCTTGGCTTCGCTGATACCCCGAAATTGCCCGCGCAAAAGACCCGACAGTTTGGGTTGCGAAATACCCAGAATTTCAGCTGCCTGCTGCTGCGTCAAATGGCGGTAGCGGATGATGTCACTGATTTTGCTGGCCAAGCGTGCCTTGACGTACATAGCCTCCGCTTCCGGCATTTGTAGATCAGCATACACATTACCTGAGCTTTCTTCGATATTAATCACGATGACCCCCTATACCAGCCTCTATGGCCTTCAAGCGTGCTTTGATCAACTCCACGTCGGGCTTTGGCGTTGAAATACCTTGCGTAGATTTTTTCTGGAAGCAATGAAGCACGTAAACTGTGTCAAGATAACGCACGGTATAAACCGCGCGATACGTGTCACCCTTGAAATCCTCAACCACCTCCAGAACGCCCGCACCCCCAAAGCCTTTGAGCGGCTTTGCGTCCGGATGCTTGTGCCCATTCTGGGCCAAGTGCAGGGCATACCCAAAAGTATCTTGCACATCATTGGGCATCGCCATCAAGTCCTTCTTGCTTGATGCGATCCATCGTAGGGGTTTAATGGTGGGTGACATCTCCTGATTATACCTCTTTGGGTATTATCATCAACACAAAAATCCTTCTATCCGTCTTCCAAGCAGAGCCTACCGCACCGATGGACGGCACTCACTCACCGCTGCTACGCTGACGTGAATGCCGATGAACAATCAATCCTCCGCATGCAGATCCGCCATCAGATCGTCAACGGTTGCAAACTTTTTCCCTTTGCCGGCTTCCAGTTCAGCAATAGCCTGCCGTGTTGTGACATTGGGCACTTTCACCTCAAAAGGCAGACGGTGTTCTTCCGCCAGCCGTACCATTAACAAGCGGATAGCGTCAGAGATCGATAAACCCATGGCGGCCAACGCGCTCGCAGCACGTTCCTTAGTGCCGGAATCGATACGTGCGCGGACGTAGGTATCGGTTGTGCTCATGATGCATACTCCTTAAATGATGCAAGCCCGATCATTGTCGTCACAACGAAACCACAGTTCAAGGACAAATCTTTATCCCGGCTGATGCAGATTGATAATCAAACTGCCGTTTCCTTCGCATCACGCCGCTTGTCCAACTGTTCAGTAGACGTCGCGACCGCGCCTTCAGCCACAACCATCGTGTAGCCCCCTTCAGGCTGATCATCAATCACCCGAACCCCCGCTTTGCTTAACGCCTCCTTGAGCTTGGAGACCGTCGAGAGCCGTGGACTGGCCAGCCCCGCCTCCAGTCGCGCAATGGCCACCAGCGATACCCCGGCCTGTTCAGCCAGATCCGGCTGCGACCAACCCAGCGCAGCGCGAGCGGATCGAATAAAAGAAATCATACGTGTCTCTTGCGACATTTAATAAACCCTTATAAGCTATATATAGACATTATCCATGTCTCTTAATCCATGGTCAATATCATTCAGGGTTATTCACATGCCATCCATTCTTCTGAGTCCCGCCAAACTAAAAACGCTGGCTTGCCCTTCCGACCAGCGCAAGATCGATTTTCACGACAAGGGCTGCAAAGGCCTGATGATTGAAGTACGCACCTCGGGCCAGCGTACGTGGTACCTGCGCTATCGCGACGAGCGGGGCAAGCAGCGCCAGTTCCGGGTCGCCGATGCGGCCGATCTGGGGCTGGAGCAAGCCCGTAAACGCGCCGATGAACTACGCGGTCAGATCGCCTTAGGACACGATCCGGCGGCCCAGAAAGCCGTGCTTCGCTGTGTACCCACCTTTCAGGAATTTGCCACCCGCTACCTGGACTACGTCAGACACAGCAAACGCTCATGGAAAACCGATGAGAGCCTGCTGCGCAACCACCTGCTGCCGCGCTTTGGCACCCGCCATCTGGACGAAATCCGTAAAGACGACATCATTGCCCTGCACCACGGCCGACGGGCTGAAGGCGCGGCACCCAGCTCAGCTAACCGTCTGCTTATTCTGCTGCGCTATATGTTCAATCTGGCGCTACGCTGGGAGGTACCGGGCCTGACCAAGAACCCTACCGCCAGCGTTCCCTTGTTTGAAGAAAACAACAAACGCGAACGGTACCTGACCCAAGATGAGGCGCGACGTTTGTACGAAGCGGTGTCCAAAAGCGAAAACACCATGCTGGCGTTCATTGTCCCCGCCCTGATCATGACCGGCGCACGCAAGCGCGAGTTGCTGGACGCACAGTGGTCGCACCTGGATCTGACCCAACGGCTCTGGCGCATACCCATCAGCAAATCCGGCAAAGCACGCCATGTGCCGCTTTCGGACGGACTGATTCAACTACTGGCACAGATCAAAGACCTGCAAGCAGGCTGGCCTGCACCACTCAATGCGTGCCCTTGGGTGTTTGCCAACCCGGCAACCGGCAAACCTTATGTGTCGATCTTTCAGGCGTGGAATACCGCGCGCAAACGAGCCGGATTGCCCGAGGTTCGCATCCACGACCTGCGCCATTCCTTTGCTTCGTTTTTGATCAACAACGGGCGCAGCCTGTACGAGGTGCAGAAAATTCTGGGCCACACCCAAGTGCGCACGACACAGCGTTATGCTCATCTGGCGCAGGAAACCCTGCTTGAAGCGGCCAACACCGCCGTCAACGCCTTGGGGATGCGTTTGCGCCGCCAACGGTCGCGCGTAAAACGCCCGACCCGTGTCCGCTGTTGGAATCAGAGCTGATTTAAAGCTGCACTATGGCGCCAGCCTGTCATGTGGATTTGATGCGTAATTCCTGGATGACAGGCTTACCGTTACCCGCCGGAATGCGCTTGACCGTACCGTCCTGTTGAGCCTTTTGGGCCACCGACATGAAATGCAAGACGCTGCGCCGCTTGGACTCGATAACCTTCGGGTCCATCTCACGTTTTTTCACAGCCATAATAGCCTCCTGACTCAATATCGCTGTTCAGTATAGGTCGGAAGCCGGCTTGGCGGCAACCTTCGTGATTCTTCAAGGTCCGCTGGTAAAGTTTTGTCAACGCAGGGTAAGCAGGCTGATACAGATATTGAGTGATGTAGCGCATGGTTTGCCAGTGCTGCATCGCTACGTCCACCAAGAACTGTCCGAATTGAAAGACCTGACGAGGGTTGCGCAAAGGCCATAAGTGATAATCGAACATTTGCTCGGGGTCATTGGCATCAGCCCGGATAAACTTGATCAGTCGATGATCTTTTGCGGGCCTGAAGGTGCCTACCCAGTTTTGCAACACATCTTCTGCCAAGTCGGGGTCGGTCCCCAGGGTAGCCTCAAGCGCTGAAAAGAACATTAAATATCTGTCTTGGTCGAACTGGAAAGCAACGACCTCCAGGTGTTCAGCCAAGACAATTACTTCACCCGAAATCCATGTACAGGGGCCATCGGGAGCCCGGGCGAACCAGTCACGTAAAGCGTCCGGGGTCATGTGATTCAGCACAGGCGACTCCAAGGGATTCAGAAAGCCGGGGAGTATAAGGCATGCTGCCTCCATGCCCGGAGGGTCGGCGAGATTCAAGGCCTCTACCACCATCCCCAGAAGAATGGCCTGCATCGTGTCACTTGAAGTAACGCGCATTTTCTGCCATTGTCCTCCCGTTAACCATCCGCACCGGAGGCTCCCATGTGGCTACTGACCCCTGAAGGCTTTTTTCGATTGTCCAGAAACCTGCCGATAGGGCACGCGGCACCCTGACGGTGCGTGCCCGTGTGGCCGATGATCTGGACAACCTGCGCCGCACCGTTCTGCCGACTCTTGGAGCGACCGAAGCCGGCCTGGGCACTGATTACAAGTTTCGGGCCACCGCACCGCGTGAAGACGTGGCCCGCGCGCTGGGTGAATTGGCCCTGCGCACCACCTACAGCAACTTCAAAAATGCGGTCGCCCACCAGCAAGGCCCACAACGGGCAGCGCTGTACCACGAGGTGTGGGACGTACTGTACACGCTGCAGGACACCACGCCAGACACGCACCCCTGATCCAGGCCCTTGCACAGCCCGCATTGCCCCATTGCCATGATGACTACCCTGACCTGCTACCACCCGCGCCGTAACGATCAGGGCCAGCGTGTGCGGCTCAAGCATCCCAGCACACCCACACCCCTTGATGCATGGGACAATGCCCGCCAAAGCGCCTGTGTGGTGCCCGATGGCCCCATGCCCGCGCAGGTGAACGGGATCGTCGTTGAGTCCTGGCGCCATGCTCCCACCACGCCAGACGGCTGGGAAGCGCTGGCCTGCAGCACAGTCATTGCGGAGCCCGCCTTTAACGCCCCGCCCGGCTACAAGAAGTCTGCCGGCGCAGTGATTCTCGAACCGGATCACCGCGTCTGGCTGGTGGCGCCTAGCAATGCCTTCGCGGGCTATCGGGCCACCTTTCCCAAAGGCACGTTAGAGTCCGGGGTCAGTGCCCAGGCCAGCGCCCTGATAGAAGTCTTTGAAGAAACCGGGCTGCAGGTTCAATTGCAACGCCACCTGATCGACGTGCCGCGCAGCCTGAGTTACACCCGTTATTATCTGGCCCAGCGTGTGGGCGGCTCACCCGCCGACATGGGCTGGGAGAGCCAAGCGGTGCTGCTGGTGCCGGTGAGTCAATTAGCCCGGCATTTGAACAGCCCCTACGACGTGCCCGTTATCAACGCCCTATTGAACGTTCTGGGTCAGATCCCTTAACTGGGCGCGATTGGCCTGCAGGTGGTTCTGCCATGCGGGCACCAGACCTGCCTCATTGCGCTGGATCTGCGCCACCAGCTGCGCATAGGTTCGTCGGTGCATGCGTGGGGGCGCTGCGGCACAGGAAACATCAAACAGTTACCCGGATCCAGCCGGCGACGCAGGCGATTGGCCCGGTCCATCTGGCGCAGCAAAGCGCTCTCCCATTGGCTCGGATAGGCCAGCGCAGCGCACGTTCGGCAGCGCCAGCCGTGCCCCACCTCGCCATACAGCAGGTAAGCGTGGCGAGGACAGGTCGGGCATTGGAAGATGGGCCGCTGACCACCAAAGCGGCAGGCCCGCCAGAGCACGGGCAGCCGTTGCGGGCCCTGCAAAGGTGGCGTTGATGGGGCATGCCGGTCATGGCGGTAACTGACCAGCCCGTGTTCGGTCACCTCCAGTCTGCACCCCAGTGCCGCCACCCGCAGCCAGGTGCCAGGCTGCAGCGCCCCTACGCGCGCCAGTTGACGGATATCCAGCTGCACACACGCCGTGACCGTTTTCTTGCGTCTGGGGCGCACCCAACGCCCGCTACCCAAAGCACCCATGACGTTTTTTCTCCGAAATCGCTTGCCAACCAGTGTGGGATCACGACAGGGTGCCACCAAGAACGGCGACCTGTGCCAGCCGGCGATTATTCTGGCGAAAAAAACGCCGTACCCAATTACGGGTAAAACGGCGTTCACAACCCCGGATCAGGGGAGATCAGGGAGGTGGGGAGGTTGTTCTACCCGCTGAAAAACTAAAGAACACAAAACATTAATATATTCAGGAGTGGGAAAGCACTCCCCTACCTCCCCAACTCCCCTTTTAATGTTTCGCCAAACGGTCAGCGGCCGGCCCAGGCCCGCGCCAATTCAGAAGACCGTCTCCAGTTCCACCAGACTCCAGCGCGCCGTCTTGTCCGCACCCGCATGCTTGCAAAACTGCATATCATTCGTGCGGCGGTTCTGCTGGCGACCCAGCCACTTACCCAAGGACACCCTGTTAATGGCGCCATTTTTGCCCGCCACCACCAGCAAGGCTTCGCGCAGGGTTTCAGACGGCGCAACGTGATCGCCATAACGGTTGTAAGAATGTTGCGTGGCACGCCGAATCACCTCGGCCACGGTGACCTGCTCACTGCCAAGCACCTCTCGCCACGCATGCATCACGTCTCGCAGGGCTTCGAGTTTGGGATCATTGTCACGGGTATACGTCATGTTACCGACGGGGTCTGATTGTCCCAACCAGAGCAGTGCGCCACGGACCCAATCGCTCCAATCCTCAAAACTCCCCAACGGCGTACTCTGACGTGGCCGACCGGCCAGATGAAACGCACGCAGCACGATCAAGGCATCACGCACATAAGCGGCCCGTTGCCGGCGCACCAGCTGCAATGGATTGGTCGCAAACTGGCGCAGTTCCGGACGCTCACACTGGGGATCAAGACGGCATAACAACGCGCGGCGCGTCATATCGCCCTGGATGACCAGCGCATTGCCTGTGGCAAACATGGCGATGGTGGTCGGCACATCACGTAACTGCGACCCCCCAAGGGACGCACGCGCACCGTTGGCTGGGTGTGCATCTGGCACAGCAAATCGCCGTCCAAGGGTTGGGTGCAATTGTCCAGGCTGATTAACGCATCGCCGGCAAGCAGCGCACCGTGCAACCGCTTTTCCGTTTCGGCGTCGTCACGTCCCTGGCTAAATACAGGCGCCTGGTGCCCCTGCGCAATCAGACTGCACACGTCCACCAACATCGACTTCCCGGAGCCTGCAGTCGGTGCTGTGAACGCATGCATCGGTGCGGTGGGCAACGCCCTGCGAATACACGCGGTCAGGATGCCACTGAGCGCTACCGCTCGATCCACCTCACTCACGAAGGCAAACTCCTTGAGCAAGACCAGAAGTCGCGCCAATGCGGCTTTTGCATCGTCCCGCGTCAACTGCTCGGGTAGAGGCTCAAACATTATTGCCCCGGGGTCAAAATACAGTCGAGTGACCGGGTCGTAACCCGGCTGATCCAACACACTGCCATCGGGCCGCAAGGTGGGCGCATTGATGACCCCAATCAATGGCGGCAACGCCCACTGGCCGACACGCGCCAGGTACGTTTCAGCAATTTTGAGCGGCGGGTCGACCGGCACCGCCAGCTGATCCTTACCCCGATGCCTTTGCCACACCGCAATCCGCCCCAAACGTTCGGACAGGTGGTGCTTGCTCACAGGCACCAGTCGCACCATCGGCACACTTGCGCCCGCCCCATCCGGTAGCGTACCGCGCGTAACACACACTATGGCCCCTGCTCGCTGAAATATGTCTGGGCAGTGCTTCAGCAGCAAGCACTCGGCCTGATCCACAAGCGCAGGCAACTGTCCCTGTTCAAGCGTAATGATGGGCAGCGACGCAGCCGCATGGGTAGACTTCGCCCCATCGATAGCGTCAAGTTCGAACGTTGAATCGCAGATCCATTCTGTTGAATCATCATGGTTCATGACACCACCTTTGAACAAAGATACAAAAACTGCAGAAAGTCGATCCGATACCGAGCAGGTTTACATGGCTCGATCGTTTCCCAAAAGATAACCACGTCCGGTCCACAAACGACGTCAGAGCGCGCGCACTGAAACTCTGCCATGGGTTCGCCGGACCTCCTTTGCCGCGTCAGGTATCGACCCTCGATGTGATGAATCAAGTCCGGTGGTAGCCGTCCCGCAAAGACATAATGATCTTTTCCGTAGTCGCCGTTAATCCATCTGCAGATAGAGATATGGCCCGCCGCACTGCCCGCGCATAAACGGGCCAGCCCCAGCAAGAAGTCATAGTCGCTCATGGTGTATGTGATGATCGTCATACGACCTCCGCGAAATGGTGCAAAGCTGGCGCAGACTGTCGGTAGGTTCGGCTGAGTGATGCCGCCGAAACGAGCGGTGCGATCACCTGCGCAAACCCTGCCAACCGCTCGCGGGTCGGCTCCAGATTATTCCAGCCCAACGACACATCGATCAGATCGAGCATTGCCTCGTGTAGCAGTTCGGCCTGTTCGGTTGTGTCATGGCAAAGTGCCATGCGGGCCAAAACAAGCCGTGCCGCTTCGTGTCCTTCGGCGCGAAGGGTAGTGGACAGCGTGCTCATGGCCGGCCCTCCTCGCGCGGCACGCCGATCATGAATGCGTCCAGATCAGGCACTCTGTACCGGACAGCGCGGCCAATTCGGACAAATCGCGGCCCACGGCCAAGGGAACGCCATGAGATCAGCGTGGTTTCTGATAACGCCAGATACAGCGCGGCTTGCCGGGTATCGAGCAACGGACTCGGTGAAGGAAAAACGTGATTACGCATGTAATGCTCCTGAAAATCATAAGTAGGAGCACGCTGCAGCATGCTGAGAGCATCGTAGCCAAGGTCGTAGGCACATGAAAACCGGACTTAATCGACACCCTAATTCAATCACTCAATCGTCCAGGAGTTTCTCCAGCGGAATCAAGCCCTTACCGAGCACGCTGCCTTTCCCGGACAAGTCGGCTTTGAGCGCAGAGTAAGCAGCCTGGACTTTCTTGCGAAGATTATCTATGCGATTATCCCTTGCGTCGCTTTCGAGCTGTGAAAGTGGCCGTGTCGAGTGATGCGGATTGTCCAAAGCATCGCGTGCCCAGGCCACCTGCAGGATCACCTGGGCCTCGGACAGGTGGTGGCCCGTCTTTGCATCGCACCGCAATTTTTCCCACACAGCCATGGCCAGTTCGGCATGATGGCTATGTTTCGGTGGCTGACCACGCCTGCGACGTTTTGCTGGGGACTTTTTCGCGCGATCCAGTTCGTCCTGCAACACCAAGAGGGCCCTCCCGTGCTGCGCCGGATCAGGAGTGTGCTGCGCTGCCAACGTGGCATATAAGGCCTCGAGAACCTGCATCTTGATAGCGCCCTCCGAGGAGCCTGCGGGCGGCCTACTGTGCCCTTACGCCTGTTCTTGCGCTCCAACCAACGGGCGTGCTGCTTCCTGGCGTCTTCGATCAACTCTGACACGATCCGCAAACCGTATTCACGCTCACCGGGGGTACGCGACGTCTATGCCGAAGGTCGCCGACCAGCAGCTCAAGAATTTCGCGATACGCGCGTACGCTGCCTTCATCAAACGCGACAAATAGACTGTAGTCGGGATCGACCGGGTGATGACGGAAATACGCCCAGACATGAGCGTTATGAAGGGCAGGCAGCTTTTTATCGACGAACATGACCAGTGGAATTTAAGGACGATTCGGCACCATAACTGAATGCGAATCATTACGGATTTACTTGGATTAAAAGCCCCACAACCTTGCGATTGTGAGGCTTTTGGTGCTGAAGCAACTTAGTCATCCCATTCGCACTGAAACTCAGTACCGCTCAGCAACATCGGCCACTCTGTGCCCACGCTCAGTCACCTGGCGAACGGCTTTGATCTTGAATTCTTCGGTAAATCGCTTCGGTTGTGCGCTCATGCTCATGACACCTCCAGATATCCTCATTATGAGGCAAATGGGTGTCTAGGGTATCCGGGTCGATTCACAGCGCCCGCCCCAGGAGAGCGGGTCAATGCGCCGTTATGCCTATCGCTTACCGACCAAGCAGCCCCGACGCCTCAAGCGCTTGCTGCGAACGTTGCGCCGCCACAGCACGGTCATACTGTGCCCGCAGACCTTCTGACCACTCGACCATCTCCTGCGGCTGCACCCGACCCAAGCGATCACCCCACGGGTTCGTCGTGGCACTCGGGCCATAGTAACTGTTCACAAACGACGTGTAACGGGTGGGATCTGCCTGCGCGGGCAGGTTATCAGAACGTGTCGAACTCTCAACCGCCGACAAATAACCCTCAAACGTCTCAAACCGCTCTGGATCAACGTAATAGGGATTGGCCTTCTGCCACGCCATAAGCGCCTGACCAAACTCGGTCACACTCTCACCCATCGACGGCTTTTGAGCCAACCACTCTTGATACAACGGTGACTTCAGATAGTTGGCCGGCAACCCCGCGCCCGGCTCACCAGGCAGCAGGTAATCACGCGGCCCCGCCTGGGTCTTCTGGGCCATGGTCTGCGGATCGGCCGCCTGTGGCGGTAGTGCGGTTGATACTGGCGTCGCGGATACTGCGCTCGTCCCGCTAAGTGTCTGGGCGGCCTGTAGCTGTGCCAAGACCGATTCCACGGCCTGGGTTACCTGCGCGACCACCGGCGCTACTGCTGAACGAACCGACTCGGCCTGGCCATCCAGCGCACTCAGCGCCGACTGGATTTGCCGCGAGAAATCACCCTGCGCACGTTCCAGCGTATTCTGCGCTGAATTTGTCAGACGCGTCACACGCTCTATGCCTGATACATCGGATACCGACATGACCTCACTCTCCGTTTTACATTGGCCCTTCGGTAACGACCGAACGCACGAACTACGCTGCGGTCTTTACCAAAACAGCCGTTACTTCTTTGCTGCGCCCTTGGACTTGGCATCCGCCTCAACGGGCAACTCGGCTTTGAGCGCATTCGCGTAGGTCGTGCGCGCCGTTTGCAACATGGAGACCACGGCCTGTGCTCGGGCCAGTTCCTGGTCCGTCGCACGCAGGTTCACCACCTGGGCGCGGGCGTTGTCCGACAGGCTTTCCAGGTCGTACTCCGTGCCATCAATTGTAATCTTCTGAGCCATAACACATCTTCCTTTTGATCAAAAATTAAGCCCCACAACCGAAATTGTGAGGCTATGGGTACAGGTACTTACTTTACATCCATCTGCGCTGAAACTCAGAAGCCTGACACCAGCCTCATTCGACAGCACTACAGAACATTACCGCAGGTACATGTACCTTTAATGCAGACTGACTAACCGCCCTAGGGAACGCCGCCGACCGAGGCAGGCGGCGTCTCCCGGGGAGGAAAGGGCTACTTAGTACCCCTCAACGAAGGGGCTAAGCCGTTCGGTTAGACGAAGTCTGCGGCAACAACAGCGGTTACGCCGGTAAGTTGCACGGCTTCGTCAGCCGTACCGTCAGCGTTACGGTCGAAGAATACCCAGCCGTTAACGGTATCGTCAGCAAACACATACCGGACAGTCCCATTCATCGCAGTATTTGCTGCCGCCAAGGCCGCAGCAAAGTCAAGAACAGCACCTGCATCGTTAAAGTTACCGGCAGCACCTGCGGGCCACCGAAAGCGAGGGTGTCCGTGCCACCACTAACAAAGCCGGCAATCGTATCAATCGAACCCAACGCAAGGCCTGTGTCACCTGCGCTGAAGGTAAACACACCACCAGCAGCGGCCGCTGTCATCGCATCTACACCAGCACCGCCAATGATATTAACGCCTGCCGCAGCACCGGAAGCATCCAGCGTATCATTGCCCGCACCACCAGAGAGGGTGGTCACAGCAGCACCCGCCAGAAGCGTGTCGTCACCAGCCCCGCCGATAATCGTGGTGATTTGAGTACCGGCCGTTTGATCATCAATCGTCCAACCTGCTGTTGCATTCGCAACAGTAAGTGTCGTTACCAACGTATCACCGGTAGTGGCCGCTGTTGTAATCGTGTTGCCACCAGCACCGTTCAGTGTAACAGCACTGAAGTCGAGAATTTCGACATCGGTCAAATCAAAGTCCTGGGTTGATGCGCCAGTATTGAAGATCACGGCAGTAGCTGCGGCGGTACCGAGAGTGACGGCAGCAGCAGTCCCGGTGAAAGAAACTGTGTCACCCCCGTTGCTGTTTGACCACCCAAGTCAATTACCTGGGTTGCGCCACCAACGTTGATCGCAGACTGAACTGTATCATCTCCGGCGTTTGCACCAGTACCGGTCGTGTCGATGTTGAGAGCGAACTGACCACCAACCTGACGAGCATCCACAACCAATGCTGTATCGGCGCCCACAAGAACATTATCGAAAGCCCGGATAGCCAGAGTCTCGGTGTTCGTCAGTGTGGCGTTGTTGGTCGTGTTGACCAGACGATCCACCGTGGCCGAATCAAGAACCAGATTGCTGCGCTGATCGACAGCAGTATCGTTCGTGAACTCGATCGTGCCCACGTTGCTGACACCTGCGAGGTCGCCAATGGTGACCACAGCCGCGTTGCGAACTTCCAGAACGTCTGCGTTAGCAGAGTAACCCGGAGTTGCACCACCGGTCACATCCGCACCACCATCGATCACGGCCAGGCCGTTGATGTTGGCATCCGCCATGATGAAGCGGTCTGCCGTCATCGTGGTGCCGACAGCAGCGTCAGTTTCCTGACCGTCGTACGAGAACGAGGACTGGGCGTTCAGCGTGCGGGCGTCAATGGTAACACCAGCGTTGGCCGAAGCCGCGGCGTTGGCACCGTTATCGTTCACGATGGCGATGCTGCGACCACCTGTGACAGCCGAACCGTTGGCTGCGATCAGGTCGTTCGTGAGCGTCAGGTTGTAGGCGTTCACTGCACCGCGGCCGTTGGCGTCAAGCATGCCGTTGCCCACCAGGTGGATGGTCTCGAAGTTCGAGACGTTGGTCCACTCGGAGGCGCTGATGTTAATACGAACGCCATCGCCATCAATTGCGAGCGTATCGTTGCCTGCACCGCCATCAACGACGTCAGAGATGGTCAGACCAGCCGTGTTGTCGTTCAGGTCGTCGAAGATAACCGTGTCGTTACCCGCACCCATCGTGATGGTCTGGGCACCGGTGGCATTGTCAGCATCGGAAACACGCACAACCACGTTACCCGCGTAGGCAGCTGCGTCGATTGTGGCAGCTTCCAGACGGGCCGCACCCACAGCGCCGATGTCGGTCACGAATGCATTATCCGCTGTAGGCGGGATGGCGATGGTACTACCCAAGGTACCATCTGTTTGGTAGCCGTACAGGCCGGCTTGACGACCAGCAGGCAGGACGTTTTGAACGTCCAGATTCATGAACTGGCCAGCGGCACCGCCTGTGAGAGTAATGGAACCGTCAATGTTCGCGACATTCCCCAAGCGTACCGTATTGGATTCAGAGTCGTTGTCAGTGATGGAAACGTTATCGACGTTATTCGACGTATTTAGCGTCGCGTTGAAACGCGGATCAACGTTTACTCCATCCACTAGAGTGATACCCACGGATGTAGCGGCCGCCACAGTGTTGACGTTCACAACGTTCGCCGCAATACCGTTGTTGCCGGAGTTGCCGTGCTGGAGAATGATGTCTTGTGCGACGGTTTCTGACACGTTATTCAGTGTGGTGGTCAGGTTTTGCGCTGCTGCAATCCATTGGCCGGTAGGATTAGCCGGTGTCACCGTATCATCCTGACCTTCGTTACGAATAACGACGGTTTCCAGATCAGCCAATGTGGCGGTATCAACAGTAATTGCCGTAGCACCGACGCCCTGGCCCTTCACAAACAAATTCTGGAAGTTGCTGAGCGTACCTGCTGCTGCGTTGGCCGTTACAACAACCGTGTTGTCGCCTTCGCCACCATCAATCGTGTCGCCAGCGTTCATGCCACCAGTCAGGATAACAACGTCGTCACCTTGAGCACCCGTGTACGTGAAGTCAACTGGCACGCCCGACGTGTTGTCGCGGGTTGCCGTCACTTCGGCGCCCAGGTGAATCTGGATGTCGCCCGTCAAGCCAGAAGCGTCGATCACTGAAAGCGAGCCAATAACATTAGCCAGACCAGCTTGGTAGTTTTCCGCTTCGACTCGACCGTCGACAATCTGACGCACAACCGTGGAGCCGCCCAGCACCAAGTCTTGGTCGCCAGCGATGTTCAGTGTCTCGAGGTCTTCAGCCCGAAGCACATTAACAGCGTTAGCGGAACCAACGCTGGACAGGTTCAGCGTTTCGTAGCCCTCGGAGGCAGCCTCGATGCGAAGCGCGCCAAGTGCCGCATTGTTCAGTGTTACGTCCGCTTCATCCGCTGCACCCGACAGAGCCGAATTCAGGAAATCAAAACCCACCAAAGCAGCTTCAGCGTGGCTATTGTTCACCGACATGCTCGAGAGCGCTTCGGTGATGTTCTGTGTGCGGTACTCGACCGTGTTCGCATTGATGCGAGCGACGTTAACATTCTGAACACCGGTAGCGTCTTGCAGGTCAAGCGCACGAACAGCATCCATTCCAACCACATCGACGTTGATGGTCTCAATGCCGTTGAGCGTCGGGGTGATCAGGTTGACACCGCCGTCGGTATCGTCAACATACGTGAAATTCAGCGTGGGATTGTCGCCCTTACCGGTCAGAACGTCATCGTCGTTCAACGTGTTCATCTGATCGGTGCCGCCAGGTGTCCAGCCACGGGGGCTTCGAACACGTTAGCTGTCGCTGTGTCGGGATTCACAGTGAGCGTGAAAGTTTGCCCCAAACCAGGAATACCACCAGCCTTAGCTGCCTCAACAGAGGCAGGATCAGCCGTTACACCGCCCAAAACCGAAGTCGCATAAGCAACATTGCCATTGTTCTCACCGTACCACTGAGCTACATCGGTCTTGTTGATAAACAGAGCTTTCGATGTTTCGGCGGCAGTAACCAGATCAGCCGGAGTACCCGGAGCCGGAACATAGTTTGTGACAACACTGATCATTTGTGTGATTACAGAACCCGGCGTAGCGCCTGGCTGGTTCAGCTCATTTGTCCAGTATTCCAGACCGGCTTGATCAGGATTACGACCAAGCACGTTAATGTAGAAACTTTCAATGACTTGCCAGTTGGAAAGAAAATCAGGGTAGTAGTCACGTGCTGCAGAAACGCCATACATCTCGTTAGCGATGCTAGTCAGGGATGCACCTGCATCAAGTTTTTGCACCCAGAAGCCCAAGCCTTCGCCGTCGGGCGCACGGCCGAACAGCGCGACGTACAGCTGGGAAATTTCGGTACGCATTGCATTGGTAATTGCCATCTTAATATTGCTCCTTAAATTGGAAGATTCAAAACCACCGTCGCGATTATTGCATAATTGCACGACTGTTGTTAAGACCAAAACCCGCCCCGCCTGTCGCTGTTAACGACGAACTGCTTAAGCAAGTAAATTTTTGTACAACTTATACTATCCACTATAGCACAGGGCAGAAGCTTAGCCGAAAAACCCCCATTCGGCCAACACCACACTAAAAAAGTTGCTTTGGCACGACAGCCCCGCGGCGCTTATATGGCGTGCTGTTTGCGCCAGCGCATACGCCAGCGCAAACAGGGGCGTTCAACCCAACGCTGAATAGCCCAGGCCAAGCCCACGCACAAGGCCAGAAAAAACGGCAGCTGGGCCACGCCAACCCCGGCAGGGAAGAACACCCAAAAAATCAGGAAGTGGTTCAGAAATACCCCATACGACACGTCGCCGGCCAGTTCGTCCCAATGCTGACGCCGGCGTCGTGCCAGCAGATGTAACAGTGGAAAAATGATAACCAGGCCAAGCAGTACTTCCTGGTTATAGGGCTGGCGCAAGCTGCCATGTGCATACGCCAGCACACCGGCAAACATGGCAAGCAGCACTGCCCCAAACACAAGCCCATAGGCCCTGCGCCCAGCCCCGTGCCCCGACCCCACTGACGCCTGATGGCAGCGGTGCAACAGCGCACCCAGGAAAAAATAGCTTAGCACCCCGGGAAGCAAACGATAGCCGAACCAGTCGCTGTTAACCACCCCGGCCAGCGCAAGTACAGCCACCAATAGGGCAATGACGAAAACGATCAGGAAAAACGGGCGCAACCGTTGACCCCAGGGCGGGGCAACCAGCAGCAAGAATGGGGCCAGCAGGTAAAACTGAATTTCCGCCCCCAACGACCAGGCTGGCGGCACCAGGGTGAAGTGGTCGCTGCCGTTCCACATATAGTAATTTAGCGGGACAACCAGCAGGTTGTTGATATAGTCACCAACGTCAGGCGTTGCCCCAAGAAAATGGTCAACTGATGCGTTACCTGCCGGCAAGCTGGCAAAGTGATACCAAAGCAGGGTCAACACCGCATAGAACAGGTATTGCGGCATCAGGCGCAGGGCACGGTCGACATAAAAGTTGCCGGCCGCACTCGGGGTGGGATAGTGGCGCTGAAGCAGCCCGCTCATGACATAGCCGGAAATCAGGTAGAAGCCGATGACCGCACTAACGCCAGGGTTCAAACCGGCGATGCGAAAATCGACATGGCTGGCCGCAACAGCCAAGGCCAGAATAAGCCGTAAAGTACCAAGCATTGTAGGGGCATCAGGCCGTAAAAGTGGGCGATTATACCGCTTTGCCCGACACGGCAGCCGGCAGGCTGGTGCCCATACGGCAATGCCCTTGCTGTGCCCCTGTAACGCAAAAGGCCGGGTGTTATGATTGCTTTTTAGCAGTTGGCACGCTTAGCCGCCCAAGCCTGTCGTCATCCCTTACTTCCCGCGCTTCTGATGCCCAAGACACTACCCGTTTTAAAGACAAAAACGGCCTTCCGCAGTTGGTACACGGTGTTAGCACCGATTATCGCCCTGGTCTTTTTTTATGGCTCAACCCGCCTGTCAATTGCCCAGCCCCAGGCGGCCACTGCAGCTAATGAAGCCCCACCCTTGCAGGAAAGCCAGCCACACGTCATTGACCTGTCCAGTGCCGCGCGGCTGATGCTGGTTAACGACCATACCTACCGGGCAGCCATCAGCGAACAGGCCTCCACACAAACAGAACGCGATAAAGGGCGCGCAGGGTTGTTGCCCTCTGTTCAAATGGGTTATTCATACAGCCGCGTTAGCGGCAGCCGCTGGCAACCTGATTTTCGCGGGCAACGCACCGAATCTGACTTGCGCTACAACTCAAGCAACGGTTACGTGCAGTTGCGCCAACCCTTGCTTGACTATGGCCGGTATGCCGGCTACCAGCGCGGCCACGCCCTGGCTGACCAGGGGTTGGCCGTTTTTTCGCGAAAGCACCAGGAAGCCGGCTTAAGGGTGGCCGGCGCTTATTTCAATGTGGTTCTGGCTAAAAGCCAATTGTCGCTTCAAGAAGCGTTGGTGTCGTCACTGACCGACATGGTCACGGCCTTTCAGGCACGCTATCGCCAAAGCGAATCCACACGCACAGAGCTTCAAGAAACCGAAGCACGTTTGTCGCTGGCCCAGGCCGATGCGATTCAGGCCCAAGACCAATTAACGGTGGCCTCACGCGAGCTGCAATCGCTGATCGGCGTCTACCCCCACCCTATTGCTGGCTTGGTGGCCCGTTTTCCGCAGCACCCCTTGACGCCCGAGCGCCTTGACGACTGGTTGGCGCGGGCCCGCACCAACAGCCCTGAAGTACGGGCCGCACAAGAAGCCGTCACCGTTGCCAATACCGATGTCGAACAAGCGGGTAGCCGTTATTTGCCCACACTGAATCTTGTCGCAACGTATGGCCGAAGCCAAAGCGACAGCCTGTCATCGCTTGACCAGCGCACCAATACGTTCACAATCGGCTTGCAACTGGATATTCCGATTTTTACGGGCGGATACACCACGGCCAACGTAGCGCGTGCGCGAGCCGACCGGGCACGGTTGCAGCATGAACTGACGGCCGCCCTTGAACGCACCGAAGCGCAAACCACACGGTTCTATACCGATGTGCTTAGCGGGGCAGAGCGCATCAAGGCGTTGCAGGCCGCTGTTGAGTCGGGCACGCTAAGCCTTGCATCGGCTCGCAAGGGGTTTGTGGCGGGCACGCTAAGCAATATTGATGTCTTGAACACCCAAGACAAATTGTTTCAGGCACGGTTCGAACTGGTGCGGGCCCAGCTGGATTACCTGCAGGCCCGTCTGGCGCTGGTCGCCGCGACGGGCGACTTGCAAAACAGTACCTTTGATGAAATCAATGATACCTACCTGACGGCGGCCAGCACCTTCCGGTAAAGATCGGCATAGGCCTTGCCCAGCGCCTTGCCGGAAAACAGCCGTTCGTAGCGCGCCCGCGCTGCGGCGCCATACTGCGCGGCCAATGGCGCATTTTCCAATAACGAATTGATGGCCTGGGCCAATGCCTGTGGCGCTTCTGGCGGCACTACAAAACCGGTTTCCTGGTGGGCGTTCACAAACGATGTGCCGGTACCGATTTCACAACTGACCATGGGCTTGCCAAACAGGCTGGCCTCTACCAGCACCATGCCGTAGGCTTCTGACCGCAAGTGCGATGGCAACACCAGGGCGCGGCAGTTATGCAGCAGCGCCACCTTCTCGGCATCAGTCACCTGGCCTGTGAACACCACATTGCCTAAACCCGACTGGCTGGCTTGCGCCCGCAAGGCGGCACCCTCGGGGCCGGAACCGGCGATCACCACCTTGCCACGAATGGTGCGGGCGGCTTCCAGCAAGTGGTGCAAGCCTTTGTAGTAGCGCAACACACCGATGAACAGCACGTAAGGCTCATCGGGCCGAAGGCCGTTCCGACTAAAAACAGCGTTATCACCCTGCGTCGAATACGAGCTTTCTTCAATACCCAAGGGTATTTGGTGCAACCGGCCCTGCAACGAACTGTGCGTCAAGACCGGGCTATTGGCCGCGTAGCCGGGTGCATTGAAAACAATGGCATCCATGCCACGCAACGTGCGCCACATCAAGGGTGCATAGACCGTGCCCAACCATTTTTGCCGGACAATGTCTGAAATGTAGGTCAGCACCGAGGGCTTGCAGGGTGCAATTTTGTGCAACACATCACCAAACGGCCACGGGAACAAATAATGCACCACGTCGGCCTGTGAAACGGCCTGACGAAACGCGGCCATGGCGGTAACGTCGCCGATGTCGCATGACGCCGGTGCGGCCCACGACTTGCGACGAATGACCGTGGCCTCGGGCCGCTGAATAACCTGCGGAGACGGCGTGGGCGACAAGGTGAAAATGGTGTTTTCCACACCGAACTGCTGCGTACTCAGGCAAATTTGTCGTATGGCCTCTTGCAGCCCACCGGGCGGGTCGGGGAAGTAAGTGCGGTAAACGTGTAGTACTTTCATCGTTGCAACGCTACCCTTGGGCAATAGCCTTGTAAACATTCATGGTTTCCTGGGTACAGCGCTGCCAGGAAAAACCGGCGGCCTGTGCCAGGCCTGCCGCGCTTGCCTTCGTGCGCCAGCCCTCATCGGTCAGCCCCTTGGCCAGCAGGTCGACCAGTGCATCGACATTGTCAGGGTCATGGAGGGCGGCCGCACTGCCGGCCACTTCAGGCAAGGTTGACGCATTTGAACACACCACAGGCACCCCGCAGGCCATGGCTTCCAGCACGGGCAAACCAAACCCTTCGTAAAGTGACGGGTAAGCAAACAACTTGGCGCCGGCCATTAAAAAGGGCAACGTTTGCTGGGGCACAAAACCCAGATATCGAAGCCACCCTGGTCTTGCGCTTGGCGCAAACGGTCATGCAGCGCATTGCCACCCCAACCCCGGTAACCGGCAATCACCAGTGGCCACGCCTTGCGCAGCGTAACGGGTAACTTCAGGTAAGCATCCAGCAGCACATCAAGGTTCTTGCGCGGCTCAACCGTACCCGTAAATAAGGTATAAGCACCAGGCGCAAGGCCGAATTCAGCAATAACCGGCGCCACTTCTTCAGGTGGCCGGGGGCTGAACTCGGCGGCGCTGGCCAACGGCACCACGTAAATACGGTCTAACGGCCACGAAAAAACGCGCTACTTCTTGACGCGTATATTCCGTGTCGGTAATCAGGGCGCTTGCACGTTTCAGGGAAAGCTCGATCTCGGCTTGCATATACCGCACCCGCTCGGGGGTGGCTTTGTGACCATAAGTAGGGCGACAAATCGTGCATGGTGACAACGCTGCGCCCGCCAAAGGGCGGAAGGTAGTAGTTGGGGCCATGAAACACGTGGTCTTCCAGGCCCCGCAGCGCACGCGCTTTCAACCACGGGTTTATCGTGCGAAACGCGGCCACCACCCAACGGTTCTTCTGCGCCAGCTGTTTCCAGGCGGGCAGCGTTGACATGGGCTGCGCCTGGTTGGGCACAGGAATTTGCCGGGTCAGGCCAACACCGCGCAAAAACTGCAGATCTTGCAAGCCGGCACGTTGCAACCCCTGCGCAAGCTCGAAGGTATAGCGCCCGATGCCGGTTAACGGAAACTTGATCGGGTCTACCGACAAGACAACTTTCACTGCGCCGCCTCGGAGAGCATCCACGCCAGGGTTTCGTGCAGCGCAGGTTGAACCAGGTGAACACCCGCGCCGGCCAGTGCGTTTTGCAAACGATCCGGGCTGCCGCATAAACGATGCACCTCGTTCGCGCGAACGAATGCGGGGTTCACTTTGGCCTGTACCGAATGGCCGGAAAGCGCGGTCAGCGTGTCCATGACGTGCTGCAGCGTGTACGGCTGGCCGGAACACACGTTGTACACCTGCCCGGGCTGACCCTGCTGAAGCAGGCCCAGATATGCATTGCAAACCATGCGAACATCGTTGAATTCGCGTTCTACATGCAGGTTACCCAGCTCGACAACGGGTGCTTTACGCGCAAAATGGTCAACCAGTTTCGGAATGACGAAATTGGGGGCCTGCCCTGGCCCGGTATAGTTGAACGGCCGGGTGATAAGCACGGGCAACACGTCGGCGTACGTGCGCGCCATGTGTTCCATGGCCAGCTTGCTGGCCGCATAGTGGTTAACCGGTGCCGGCGGCTGCGTTTCAGTAATGGGCGAGGCGTCGCAATTACCGTAGATGTTGGCGCTGCTGGCGACCAATACCTTATGCAACGGCTTGCCCGATTTCACCAGGGCCGACAGCAGGTTACAGGTGCCCACGACATTGACCGCGTAAAACGCGGCATCATCGGCATGCCCCACAAAGCTGATGGCCGCCAGATGCACCACGGCATCGAAATCGGCCGCAGCCACCTGCGCCGCCACTGCGGCGGCATCGGTAAGGTTGGCTTGCAAGCCAACCACGCTATGCCCCGCTTGCGTGGCAGCTGCCTGAAAATGACGGCCCGTGAAACCGTCTAAACCGGTAACGAGCAAACGCATTAGAAAGAGAACCCGGCTTCGTTGCGACGGATGTCGGCGTCAACCATCATTTGGCACAACTGCTCTAATGTGGTCTGCGGTTCCCAGCCCAGTTCTTTCCTGGCTTTTTCCGGGTTACCGATCAACAAATCGACTTCGGCCGGCCGATAGAATTTGGGGTTCACACGCACCAGGGTTCGGCCAGAGGCGTTGTCGATACCCACTTCGTTCTGATCTTTGCCTTCCCATTTAATGTCATACCCTGCGGCTTTACCGGCCATGGTGACAAAGTCACGAACAGTTTCAGTACGGTTGGTGGCCAACACATAGGTATCGGGCGTGTCGGCCTGCAACATGCGCCACATACCCTCTACATAATCTTTTGCGTAGCCCCAATCGCGTTTGGCATCCAGGTTACCCAGATCAAGAACGTCTTGCTTGCCCAGCTTTATTTTGGCGATGCTGTCGGTTACCTTGCGGGTCAGGAACTCACGCCCGCGCAACGGCGATTCGTGGTTGAACAAAATACCGCTGGTACCAAAAATATCGTAGCTTTCACGGTAGTTGATGGTCATCCAGTGCGCATACAGCTTGGCCACGCCATACGGGCTGCGGGGGTAGAACGGTGTGGATTCTGTTTGCGGAATCGCCTGTACCTTGCCAAACATTTCAGATGTGCTGGCCTGATAAAAGCGAATTTTCGGATTAACAATACGAATGGCTTCCAGCAGGTTCACAGGGCCAATGCCGGTAATTTCTGCTGTGGTCAGCGGCTGTTCGAACGACACCCCAACAAAGCTCTGTGCGGCCAGGTTGTAGACCTCGGTGGCTTCACTGGTTTGCAGCAAACGTATGCTGGACGACAAGTCGGTAAGGTCGTATTCGACCAGATGCAGGTTGGGGTGCTTATCGATGCCCAGCTCTTCGATGCGCCAGAAATTAACCGAACTGGTACGGCGGTAGGTTCCGTAGACCTGGTAGCCTTTTGCCAGCAAAAGCTCAGCCAAGTAGGCACCGTCTTGCCCGGTAATACCTGTAACGACTGCGTGTTTCATGTTAGACATTTCCTTGTTAATCTGGCCTGATGCCAAGAGGTAATACAATTTGGTGAGCTCGAGCAAATTCGATATGCCTGGACTCGTTAAAGACGACCTTCTTGGCGATCATCCTGCTCCGCAACCACCTTGTATTGTAGCCTGCCGTAACCGTTAAAAACGTCAGCCTGCGCCAAGCTTTGCCCTTGCCGATCTTTATCTGATAACAAAGGAAAGCTTTCAATTGGCCACGTAATGGCAAGATCCGGGTCGTTCCAAGCGATGCAATGCTCATCGTCTGGTTGGTAGTAATCGGTGGTTTTGTACAAAAGTTCGGCTGTTTCGCCAAGCACGACAAACCCGTGGGCGAACCCTTCTGGCACCCAAAGCTGGCGTTTGTTTTCGGCGCTAAGCCGTTCACCCACCCATCGGCCAAAAAGGGAGACGACTTGCGCAGGTCGACTGCCACGTCGAACACTTCACCCTGAATAACGCGAACCAGCTTGCCTTGGGGCTGTTGCAATTGGTAGTGCAAACCGCGCAATACGTTCTTGACTGACCGGGAATGATTGTCTTGCACGAACCGCACGCTACGGCCTAAGGCCTGCTCGAATTTAGTGTGGTTGAAGCTTTCAAAGAAAAAACCACGATCGTCACAAAATACCTGGGGCTCAATACGAAAAACGTCGGGTATGGCCAAGGGCGTTACTTTCATCAGCACACCGTTTCTTTCAGAATACGCAGCAAGTATTTGCCGTAGCTGGTTTTGGTCAGTGGCTGGGCCTGTTGCTCAAGTTGTTCTGCACTGATCCAGTGCTTGCGGAAGGCTATTTCTTCAGGACAAGCCACTTTCAGGCCCTGGCGTTTTTCAAGGGTGGCAATGAATTGGCCGGCTTCCAACAATGATTCGTGGGTGCCTGTGTCAAGCCAGGCATAGCCGCGCCGCATAATTTCTACGCTCAACTGGTTCTGTTCAAGATACAGCCGATTCAGATCGGTAATCTCAAGCTCGCCACGTGGCGAAGGCTTCAAATTACGCGCAAAATCAACCACCTGGTTATCATAAAAATACAACCCCGTAACAGCGTAACTGGATTTTGGCTGGGCCGGTTTTTCTTCCAGGCCCAGCACTTTACCCTTGGCGTCGAAGTGGGCCACACCATAGCGTTCAGGGTCGTGCACATGGTAGACAAACACACTGGCGCCACGTTCTCGAGCCATGGCGTTACCCAACAAGGCATGAAGGTCATGCCCATAGAAGAGGTTGTCGCCCAGGATCAGGGCACTGGGGGCACTGCCAATGAAGTCTTTGCCGATGATAAATGCCTGAGCCAGGCCGTCGGGGCTAGGTTGCACAGCATACTGCAGGCTTAAGCCCCACTGACTGCCATCGCCCAGCAATTGCTCAAAGCGCGGAGTGTCTTGAGGAGTAGAAATAACGAGTATGTCACGTATGCCAGCCAGCATTAGCGTACTTAGTGGGTAGTACACCATGGGCTTGTCGTACACCGGTAGCAACTGTTTGCTGATGGCCAATGTGGCCGGATGCAAACGGGTACCCGAACCGCCAGCCAGAATAATGCCCTTGCGTTGTGTCATGAAGCTATTCCCTTGCAAATGCGTATACGGCATGCCAAGCGGTTAGGGATGGCACTCGCGCCCGACCACGGGCAACAGGTTGTCCAGCAGTCGTTGCAAGCCCTGTTGCCACGGTGGCAGATAAAGCCCGAAGGTGCGTTGCAGCTTACCCGTATCCAGTCTGGAATTTTGTGGGCGTAATGCCGATGCCGGAAAGGCGAGGGAAGGCACAGGCTGTATGTCAGGCAAGGTGGCATTAAATGCCGCCATGCCATGTTTTGAATATTCGCTTAGCAAAAACTGTGCATAGCCGAACCAACTGGTTTCGCCGCCCGCCGCCAGATGGTAAATACCACTGGTGTTACTGCTGGTACTGGTGGCGTCTGATGCCGGCCAGTCGCCGGTGTTTTTTTGCGTGACCTGATGAATGGCATGCGCGGTGATGTCAGCAATTAAATCGGCACCGGTCGGTGCACCAACTTGGTCATCGATTACTCTAAGGTGGTCACGCTCTTTGAACAACCGCACCATGGTTTTGGCAAAGTTGTGGCCCCGTGCGGCATAGACCCAGCTGGTGCGAAATATCAAATGGCGGCAGCCGGTTGCACGTATTGCGCGCTCGCCAGCAAGCTTACTGTGACCATAGACATTCAGTGGGTCGGGGCGGTCATCTTCCATCCAGGGTTGGCTGCCGCTACCATTGAAGACGTAATCAGTGGAGTAGTGCACCAGTACGGCGTCCAGGCTACGGGCTTCTTCGGCCAGCACGGCCGGGCCCAACGCATTGACCTGGTGGGCCAGCGCCGGTTCGCGCTCGGCCTGATCAACAGCGGTATAGGCCGCTGCATTCACAATGACGTGGGGCTTTATCTGCCTTATCGTTGCCCGTACCCGGTCGGGCCGGGTAAGATTTCCGCACAAGGTGGTGGAATCTTCCCGCCCCAGCGCAATGACCTCACCCAACGGCATCAGGCTACGTTGCAGTTCCCAGCCGACCTGACCATTCTTGCCCAGCAACAAGATTTTCATACGCTGCGCCCGTTGTAGTTCCGGTTTATCCATTGACGATAATTGCCCGATTGCACTTGGTGCACCCAATCGTCGTTTTCCAGATACCACTGCACGGTTTTGCGCAGGCCAGTGTCAAAGGTTTCTGCCGGGTGCCAGCCCAATTCACGCTGTATTTTGCGGGCATCAATGGCGTAGCGGCGGTCGTGGCCTGGGCGATCGGTGACGTAGATGATTTGTTCGGCGTAATTTTTGCCGTCAGTGCGGGGGCGCAGTTCGTTCAGCAGCGCGCACACCTTATTCACAATTTCAATATTGGGCTGCTCATTCCAGCCGCCCACGTTGTAGGTTTCCCCACCTGCCCGGCTTCCAGTACACGACGTATGGCGCTGCAATGGTCTTTGACATACAGCCAGTCACGTATTTGCCGGCCATCGCCATACACAGGCAACGGTTTATCGGCCAGAGCATTCACAATCATTAACGGAATGAGTTTCTCCGGAAAATGATAGGGGCCGTAGTTGTTGCTGCAGTGGGTGGTGAACACTGGCAAACCATAGGTGTGGTGCCAGGCGCGCACCAAGTGGTCGCCGGCGGCCTTGCTGGCAGAGTATGGGCTGTTGGGCTCGTAGCGATGCTGCTCGGTAAACGCCGGGGCGTTCGGGCTTAGTGAGCCATAGACTTCGTCAGTGGATACCTGCAGGAACCGGAACTTCTGTTTTGCGTCTTCGTTCAGGCCGCCCCAGTAAGTGCGTACGCATTCCAGCAGAGTGAACGTGCCCACGACGTTGGTTTGAATAAAATCGGCCGGGCTGTATATGGAACGGTCTACGTGGCTTTCGGCGGCAAAGTTCAGCACCGCACGGGGCCGGTGCTGTTGCAGCAGTTTAGTCACCAGCGCCGCGTCGCCCATGTCGCCATGCACGAAAATATGCTGCGGATGCTTGCTTACCGTGACCAGGTTGTTCAAATTACCGGCGTAGGTCAGTTTGTCCAGGTTTACAACGGGTTCACTATGGCTTGCCAGCCAATCAAGCACGAAGTTCGAGCCAATGAAACCGGCACCGCCAGTGATCAAAATAGTCATGTCGTAGATTGAGTTACATGTTATGCAACGACCATTTTCAAATGAGCCCCGAACATGCCGTTGGTAATACGCAAAGAACCGGCACCCCGTGTTTTGCCACACCCACAGACCCAACCATGGGTGTTAGACCAAAAGGTTACACCGAACGCGCAACAACAAGCCTTAGCACCGGCCGTAGTTATCCTCGAAACGCACAATATCGTCTTCGCCCAGGTACTCGCCGCTTTGCACTTCAATCATTACCAGATCAAGCACCCCAGGATTCTCGAGACGATGTTTGTGGCCTGCAGGAATGTACGTAGACTCGTTGGTTCTGACCATAATTTCCTGGTCGCCATTCACCACCTTGGCCATGCCGCTAACCACGATCCAGTGCTCGCTACGGTGATGGTGCATCTGCAAACTGAGACTTGCACCTGGCTTCACTTCGATACGTTTGATCTTGAAACGCGGCCCTTCTTCCAGAACGGTATAGGTGCCCCAAGGCCTGGCCACGGTTCTGTGAAGCTTGTAGGCATGGTGCTGCTGGGTTTTCAGCCTGGCCACCACTTTTTTAACATCTTGAGCCCTATCGGGGTGAGCCACCAGCAAGGCGTCGGGCGTATCGACAATCATCAGGTTATCGATGCCTACCGTCGCCACCAAGCGATCTTCGCTTTGTACAAAGGTGTTGGTGCTATCTACAAACATAACCTCACCGACAGCCCGATTGTTGGCCTCATCGGGAGAGGTCAGGTCACGGACGGCATTCCAGGAACCGATGTCGCTCCAGCCGAAATCTGATGGCACAACAACGACTCGATTTGACTTTTCCATGACCGCATAGTCTATGGAAATATCGGGTACGTTGTTGAAAGTATCGACGGGTATTTCCAGCATGGCGGCATCAACACTCTGATGCGCTTTAATGGACTCCCAACATGCCGAGACACTAAACGCCACATCGGGGGCATGGGCCTGCAATTCGTTCAGAACGGTGCCTGCCGTGAAACAGAACATGCCGGAATTCCATAGGAAGTTGCCGCTTGCAAGGTATTCCTGCGCTTTATCTGCGGTTGGCTTTTCGACAAAACGCAACACCTGCCGCCCGCCATCACACTTATCACCCGCCTCGATGTAGCCAAAGCCTGTTTCAGGTGCGGAAGGCACGATACCAAAGGTGACCAGACTTCCTTTTTGGCCAATGCAGCCGCTTCGGCAACCGCTTCAGCAAACCGGTTTTGATCTTGTATCAGGTGATCTGCAGCCAAAACAAGCATGACGGCCTCGGGGCCATAACGCTCTGCCACGAAGTGAGCGGCCAAAGCAACAGCCGGGGCGGTATTCCGCCCGCAAGGCTCAAGCAAATAAGCCCCCGTATGACCGGCAAGGTTTGCTGCCGCCAGCTCGTCTTTACTCATGAAGTAGTAATCGCGACCGGTCACCGTCAGCAAGGGACTGCCCGCCTTGCCAACCAACTGGCTAACCTTCGCCGCGCGACGATAAGTTTTCATCAGAAGGCTTTCACCATCGGCCAACTTCATGAATGGCTTTGGATGGCCCTCGCGGGATACAGGCCATAAGCGTGTACCGGCACCGCCGGAAAGAATTACGGGAATAATCATGAGCTGAATAGGTTTATGGTGAAGAAAAGCAGGGCGCTTTGGCCAAGGATGCGGTCGCGCTACTGATTTGACGCGGCGCCTGAATTGGTGAAGACAACGCCAGGCATTTTAGCCCAGAGTGCTTTTTTGTAACACCCTTTCAAGCGACCGACCAGGGCGACTACGGTAATAATGGCATCCAACCAAAACGAGATGTAACATCCGGCCCACCCATTCGACGCTCAATGCGCAAAGCGACCCTGTTATGCATGACTTGAATACCGTTACCGAAAAATCAATCGCGCAACAATCAGGCGATGACTTTGACCGACCCGTCATCACGCCAGACCTTTTTCAGGCTGCGCCTGAAAAAGACACCAACGAAAGGGTTTTGGTGACGGGCGCAACGGGCTTCGTCGGCCGTGCCGTCGTTCGGCAATTGGCCGACACCTTGGGGGGCTGCATGTTGTGGCTGCCGTTCGCACATCGAGCTTGCCAAATGCTTTGCCACACGGATTAACGAACACATTATCAAACACCGATGCCTTACCCAACGCAGATTACACGGCAGGCACGGGCTGGCCGGAAGGCATCAAGGTCGTTACGGTTGGCGACCTTGACAGCACCACCGACTGGTCGGCAGCGTTAACGGGCGTGACCACCCTTATTCATTGTGCCGCCCGGGTGCATGTCATGAACGATGCGTCCACCGACCCGTTGCTGTTGTATCGCCGCGTGAACGTCGAAGGCACGCTGGCCTTGGCCCGCCAGGCCGCTGCCGCCGGTGTAAAGCGTTTTGTTTTTGTCAGCTCGATCAAGGTGAATGGTGAAGCGACCGGAGCACACCCAGGGCGAGCCAGCCGTTTGGCCGACACTCCCGAGGCGACCTGCGGGAAGACTGAGGCCGCATCTGGAAAAGCCGAAGCCGCTTTCGCTTTCTCTGAAGACACACCACCCGCACCGGTTGACTCCTACGGGGTGTCAAAACTTGAGGCCGAGCAGGCCCTGTTTGCCTTGGGACGCGAAACAGGTCTTGAAATCGTGGTCGTTCGTCCGCCGCTGGTTTACGGGCCTGGCGTAAAAGCCAATTTTCAGACGCTGATCAAGGTTGTGCGCAAGGGTATTCCACTGCCATTGGCGGCAGTCAGGCACAACCGGCGCAGTCTGATCGCCCTGGACAACCTTGTTGACTTGCTGGTGACCTGCGCCCGCCACCCTCTGGCAGCAAACCAGGTCTTTCTGGCCAGCGATGGCGAAGACCTTTCGACGGCCGACCTGTTGCAACGCCTGGGCCGGGCGATGGGCAAACCGGCCCGACTGTTCTATGTGCCCGAATGGGTGCTGACGTGCGGCGCCCGCGTTCTGGGCAAACAGCAGGCCGCGCAGCGTTTGCTGGGCAGCCTGCAGGTAGACTCGTCCAAAGCACGCAATGTGCTGGGCTGGGTGCCGCCTGTTAGCGTTGATGAAGGCCTGCGCCGGGCCGTTGAACGCCGGGTTTGAGCACCATGCATGCCTTACCACGGTTGGAGATTAATACCCAAAGAAGCATAATCAATACGCTGGTAAATTTGGATATACCGACGTTTTGCCCGGTTCAGCCCTTAGCTTGCGCTACAGCTTGCCCTGACAACCCCGCTTGCGCTACATTTACTTACTACCATTCACATGTCGCCAGACGTCGTTCTGGCCGGCTTAACCCCATCGCTCGCCACCATTCTCAGGGCACTTCAATGATCCGTGCATGCGTACCCGGCACCCGTTTTTATGTCCCCCGCAAACTGCTGCTGGCCACGGGCGTCGCTCTGGCACTTTCAGGCTGTGCCAGCATGACGCCCGAAGAATGCCGTACCGCCAACTGGTACGAACAGGGCCAGCGTGACGGCTCGCGGGGCCAACCGCGCTCGTACATTGAAGAACATCGTGAAGCCTGCATGAAAGTTGGCGTGACGCCCGATGCCGGCTTGTGGGAAAAGGGCGCGCCAAAGGCATACGCCAATACTGCACGCCGCACAACGGGCTTGAAGTCGGGCGTCGCGGGGGTCTTACCGCAATGCCTGCCCGCCGGAACTTGAGGCTGATTTTCTTGACGCCTATCGTGCCGGCAAACGGGTTTACGACGCCGAACAACGGGTGAACCGACTGACCAGCGACCAACGTAACAAAGAAAGCGAATTGAGGCGCGCCAAAGAAGACAAAGACCGTAAACGCCTGCGTGAACAATTGCGTGATCTGGACTACCGCCTGCGCAATGCGCGTGACGACCTGTATTACGAAGAACGCCGGTTGTATCGCTGACAATCCAGGTCAGCAATGGTCAGCCGGTTCTGCGAATGCCCACCCTATAATGGTCGCTGCAAAATTTATTACAAGACCGGGTATGAACTATTCTGAAACCCCCGCCCCGACTGCCGCCTGGGGTCTGGATGGCATTTGCGTGGTCAATGTCAAAACCTTCACCGAACGGCGCGCCCACATCGAGCGTGAACTGAAACGGTTTGGCCTGACTGGCGAGTTCATCTTTGAACACGACGCCAACGAAATCACGCCCGAACTCGACGCACAATATTACCTGCCTAACCCGAATCTGACCAACGGCCACAAGTCGTGCGGGTTAAAGCACATCGCGATCATGCAACGGGTGGTCGCCCGGAACTGGGATTACTGCCTGGTGCTGGAAGACGATGCGATTCTGGACAAAAGCTTTCGCCAGGGCGTTGAAAATGCCCTGCGCGAACTGAAACAGAACTACGCCGGCAAGGCCTGCGTCACGTTTATCGGCAGCGGCGGCAATTGGTACACGCCGCGCAGCCAGCGCAAGAAGGGGCAGCATCTGTACCCGGCCAAAAAGGCCGTTTCACCGATTCGTACATCATCGGCAAAGACGCCGCGCAACTGCGCCTTGACTGGATTGCCCGCCACAAGATGAGCAACGCCATCGACAACGCCTTTGACCAGATGGACCGGGAACTGGGCATTCAGATGTTATGGCTTGAACCCACGGTAGTCGAGCAGGGCACGAAGCGCGGGCTGTTTGGCAGCACCCTGGAAGGCCGCTGGCCTGCGCCGGTACAGGCGTTTTTGCATGGCTGGGAAAAATTCCGGCGCAAGTACATTTATCAGTTGTGGCGGTAAGTTTGCCTGACAAGCACCTATCCCATAACTCATAGCCCGCTTCGGCGGGCTTTTTTATTGAAAAACCAATACACTAGGTGGTACCATCAGCGCATGAACCGGGTTTTCAAATTGCGGCATTTTGTCCGCTGGATGCGCAAGACTGAGCTGACAGATGCCATGCTGTGTCAGGCCGTCCATGAAATGTCACAAGGGCTAATCGATGCTGACCTAGGCGCTGGCGTGGTCAAGAAAAGGATTGCCACTCCTGGCCGAGGCAAGAGCGGTGGGATAAGAACCCTGGTGGCAACAAACAAAGGTGACCGCTGGTTCTTCATGTTTGGGTTTCCAAAAATGAACGCGCCAACATCAGCGATGCCGAGAAAGAAGCCTTGCAGGAATTGGCGCATGACTATCTGAGCAAAACAGCGGTCGAGTTGACTGCCCTTGTTTCTGATGGTGCTTTACAGGAGATTTGTCATGAGCACGACCCAAAAAACACCAGCACGTAGCCCCATCATGGAAGCCGTGCACGAAGCGGCCGCTGATCTGCACAGGCATGGGTTTATTGACCAGCGCAGAATGCGCAAATACGACTTGATGTGCCTGGAGCCTGTTACTGGCTATGATGCCCAGAAAATCCGCTCTTTGCGCGAACGTTACCAGCTAAGCCAGTCGGTTCTTGCATCCCTGCTGAATACCAGCCTGTCTGCGGTTCGTCAGTGGGAGGCGGGCGACAAACGGCCTGGTGGGCCGTCGCAAAAGCTGCTCAGCATCCTCGACCACAAGGGTATTGATGCCTTTGTTTAAACCGTGTCGGTGCCAATTGCTGAAATGGGCATACTTCCCGTGAGTTTGGCAGTACACACCAAAACCGGTTTATCCCCCAACCACCGTCGCCAGAATCTCGCCAGCATCCACGCCATCAGCCTGACCGCGCCAGGCGACCATCATGTCGGGCCGCACCAGCACCAGGTCGGCGGCATACAGGCTGTTGGCCACAGGGTGATCGACGTCCAGCACCGTCAACGGAATCCCCCGCCGGCGGGCCTCATCTGACCAGGCTCGTGCCACGGGCTGGCCGGTGAAATTCAGCAGATTGAAACCCGCACCGAAGCGGTCAAACAAGGCCTCGGTGGACGACAGCCACACGTGCGGCGCCCGATGCCCCGGGCGTGCCACCGGCACATAACGGCGCGGATCATCGGCGGGTTCAGGGGTGCCATCAGGAATGCAGATGGGGCTGTCGTTGTAGCGGTAGCCCAGCAGCACCCCCGACGAGGCCAGAATTTTCTCCTGACTCAGCAGTTCGGCCCCCAGACGTTCACGCAGTGCCTGGCCTGCGGCGTCTTCCGCATCCAGTTCGTCACCGTACTGCATGACTGAATACAGCTTGTCGAAGTTGTCGGCGGCTTCGCGCGTGTTGCGCACCCCGATCGGGTGGCGCTCGGTGTGATAGCTGTCCAGCAGGGCATCAGGTGCCCAGCCTTGCACCACGGCGGCCAGTTTCCAGCCCAGTTCCACCGCATCGCCAACGCCGGTATTCATGCCCAGCCCCCGGTAGGAGTGAACTTGTGGGCGGCGTCTCCGGCCAGGAAGGCGCGCCCGACCCGGTACTGGTCGGCCACCAAGGCGTGCGCGGTCCAGGGCTGAACCTCGATGATGTCCAGATCAATGGTTTTGCCCAGCAAACGGGTGATGGCCGCCTTGGGATCGATGTCGGTCCATTCGACGCCGTCGGGCATGATCAGGTGGTATGTCCACAGCGTGCCGCCGTCCCAGTTCAGCAGGAAACCGCGACATGATTTATGCAACGGGAAATAGATGTTGCCGTGCCCAAAGGCGTGTGCCGACATGAAATCGGGGGCACGAAAATAAATGGACACGAAGCGGGCCAGGCCGCTGCGCCCGGACATCGGCACCCCAAGGGTTTCGCGCACCAGTGAACGGCCTCCGTCACACCCCACCAGGTAATCGGCGCTCACCGCCTGGATCTCCCCGGTTGCCACGTTGCGGATACGTGCATCAACACCGCTCTTTTCCTGCGAAAAATCTGTTAATTCCCAGCCAAACCGTGCGTCTACGCTGTCGCGCGTCAGCACATAGTCTTTCAGTGCGGTTTCCACATGCTGCTGGCCGACAATGGTTTTCAGGTAAGGGGACCAGTACATTTCGGCGTAAGGGTCGGCCACCCCTTCATCGCGGGCCTTTTCCAGTGCCTCGTAAGACGACATGGACAAGCGGTGCAGCGATTTGCCGTGCATGCTGCTAACCCAGTGGTAGTCTGCCGGCAAATGCGCCGGAATCCCTTTATTGATCAGTTTTTTATCTACGCCCCAACGGCGGAAATACTCCATGGTACGGTTGCCGACCGCGTTGGCGCGCGGGTGCGGGTTGACTTCGGCGCGCTGCTCTACCAACAGGCAAGGAATGTTGCGCCAGCCCAGCTCGGCCGCCAAAGACAGGCCGACGGACGCGCCGCCAGCGATTAAAACGGGGGTATGCAGTGTTTTCATGAGCAGTTCTAAACGTATGGGTTGTTATTCGTGAACAGGCCGCCGTGATTCGGGGGCTGTTATCGTCAGGCCGGTATACGCCGGTTCATCCCTGGGTCTGCAGAAACGCCAACAGGCGTGTGTTGAAGGCCTCCGGGCACTCCAGATTCATCAAGTGGCCGCACCGGGGCAACAGCGTAAATTCGGCATGGGGCATCATCGCCGCCACCTCACGCCCCATTTCCGGCGGTGTCAGGCGGTCATCTTCGGCATACAGCAACAGGGTCGGTACGGTAATGCGCTGGATTTCGCGGGTGCGGTCAAACTCCGACGCGGCGGCCAGCGCCTTGAGATACGGTTCTTTACGCAGTGCACAGATGCTGTCATACAGCAGGCCCTGGACAGTCGAAGACGCATAAGGGCTGGTCAATGAACGGATCAGTTCCGGGGCCAGTTCCGCAAAGGTTTTGCCCTGCAGCAGCGGGGCCTGTCGCAAGCGCAGGAAATCATCACGCTGTTGGGGACTGAGTGCTTTGTTGAAACTGGGGAACGCCCCGCACAGTGTCAGCGAACGCAGGCAGCCCGGGTGACGATCGGCGAAGTCCATCAGCATGCGCCCCCCATCGACAACCCGACAAAATGGGCCGTTTCAACCCCGGCATGCGCCATCAGGCGACACAGATCGGCACTGATGTCGGCAAAATCGAAGGGACCATCGTAATCGTCAGAGGCACCGTACCCTCGTGCATCCCAGGCAATGGCGCGATAACCGTGGCGGGCCAGGTACGCTTGCTGCTCGCGCCAGTTGGACTTGTTCCCGCCAATACCATGCAGGAAAATCACCACAGGCCCGTCCGGGGGCCGGCCTCGCTGTAGGCGATGGCAGGGAAGGGTCGGGAACCGGATGCGGCAAGGCAACCGGCCCCGTCGGGGGCGGCAGGAACACGATCATTATGAATTTCTGGCAGACTCATGCAACAACCCCGCTCAACCGGCCAAGGGCGGCTGCACCACGCCATTGCGTACCACATCAACCCCGTCAATACTAACGGTGCAATGACGCAGGGGCAAATCAAAATGGCCGCTGGTGAACCGGTTGGCATGTTCATTGGCACCGGTTGAAATCAGGAAATTACCGGCAAATGCGCGCAGTTCCGTACCGTTCGTGTCGTGTTTGTCGTACATGGCCAGCGCATCCCAACGGGCTGCCGGGTTCATGCCCCAGCCCACGTGCGACACGCCATAGGCATTCGGGTCATTCCAGGCCGCAAAATAGCTAGCCATCAATTGGGCATCCAGACCCTCGCCGCTGATATCCGTCACAAAATCATTCGTGATGGTCAGCGTGATGCGTGAATCAAGGTACTTCTTGAAGGTCAGGTTCACGTCACCCACATCCATCACCACCGTACCGTTCACGCTGCCGGCGGTCGGAAAACACAGACACAAGCCGCCGGGCCAATACGAGACCTTGCCCGGCTCGGTGACAAACCCGGCCGACCCGCGCGCGGGCGCACCGGCAAGGTTGATAACCAGGTCCGTGCCCGCCGCAGAGGTCACACGCATTTCACGCGCCTGATCCAGCAAACGAACCCCCTGCGCCACCTTGGCCTGCAAGGCGGGGTCGGGCATCAGTCGCTCAAGGATTTCCGGGTGCTCGTTGCTGATCATCATGACGCGGGCACCGCCCGACAGAATCGCCTTGAGCTCGGCGGCGTGCAGCAACCCTTCGACGGTGCAGTCAACCACCAGCGCCGATGAGCGCAGGGCGGCCACGACGGACTCATTGCCCGCAATCGCCTGCGAACTGCCGGTCGAACGTACGGGTACGGGGTCTTTCTGTCGC
Source organism: Neopusillimonas aromaticivorans (assembly GCF_030344915.1). Lineage (GTDB taxonomy): Bacteria > Pseudomonadota > Gammaproteobacteria > Burkholderiales > Burkholderiaceae_B > Neopusillimonas > Neopusillimonas aromaticivorans. The sequence continues at coordinate 1,412,178 of NZ_CP128233.1, forward strand.
GGCGTGGGCAACACCACATGAAACACCTGGGCCCCAAGGTCAAGCAGGGCCAGCTCGGCCAACTTGACGTTGACGGCCCGTGACAAGGTTTCGGACAGAATCGCGACCCGATCACCCGGCATGACGGCACACAGGGCAAACACCTTGCGGAAACTGTCGAGCCATTTGTGTTCAATTTGTTCAACCAGCATGTACAACTCCTTCGTTACTGCCTATGATGGGCAGTTCGTTCAATTCACCCGGCCTTCGTTCAAGCATGCGTTTGTTGCAGCCCATCGACCTGGAATACTTTGTAGAAATCTGCCGCCAGGGCAGTATCGCCCAGGCGGCTGTGGCGCTGGGGTTACCCAGCCCACGCTCAGCAAAAGCCTGAAGCGTCTTGAGCAGCAGGCCGGTGCCCGGCTGTGCGACCGCAACGCCCGGGGCATTGTGCCCACCGAAATGGGCCGCTATCTGGTGGCCCAGGCCGACCACCTGCTGGCCGAGCTGCAAGCCACGCAGCACAGTCTTCAGGAAATGAGCGGTGTGCGGGTGGGTACGGCCTCGCTGGGCCTGGCCCCCATGCTCAATCACCACTTTGCGCCGGCCCTGATCGAGCAGGCCCTTGCGCAGCGTCCGGGCTTGCACGTACGTATCGCCGAGGGCCTGTTTCAGCCCTTGTTGCAACAATTGCAGCAAGGCGAGCTTGATTTCATCCTCAGCTCGCCGTCGGTCACCGAACGCACCAACCCCGACCTGCGCAGCGAGTTGCTGGGCGTGAACCGGTTCATCGCCTGTGTCAGCCACGCGCACGCACTGGCAAAGGCACCGGTCAACCCTGCCGCCCTTAACGACTACGACTGGGTCCTGGTATCGCCGCGCGGCATTTTGCGCCATGTGCTGGCTGACGTGTTCAAGGCCCATGAACTGCCCCTCCTGTTCCCCGGGTCGAAACCAATTCCCCTGCATTGATCAAGGCGTTGCTGTTCACCCACCGGTACATCAGCTTCTTGCCAGAAGACATGGTGGCCGCCGAGCTGGCCGCCGGTTCACTGGTACGTCTGGACATCCCGTGGCTGGTCTGGCAACGCGAGCTGTACCTGACCACGCGCCGGGACCGCACCCTTAGCCCGGCCGCCCAGTTCATGAAGACCCTGGCGGCCGACAGGGCACGGGCTGACTTTGCGAGGGCAGCGCAATAGCCGCTTGCCGCTTTACGCCCGGGCGGCTGGCCGACCCCGCGCCCTGCCGCAGCAAAGGGCCATTCCTGCTTACTGTTGCACCTTCCAGCTGCCGTTCTCAACCTTGACCCGAACCCGGGCACGCTCATCCAGACCGTTGTGATCTGTCGGCGACATGGTGTAGATGCCCATGGTGCCGACAACTTCCTTGACATCGTTTTCCAGGGCGTCACGCAAGGCTTTACGGAATTGTGGCGTGCCCGGCGTGGCATTTTTGCAGCGACGGGTACGGCGGCGTTCAACAGTTCGTAGGCATCAAAGGCATAGCCGGCAAAGGGCGAGCGGGCTTTGGCGCCATAGGCTTCGTCGTAACGCGCCAGGGCTTTTGCCGCCACCGGTTTGATCGGGTTGGTATCGGGCAACTGGCCTGCAAACAGGTAAGGGCCCGCCGGGGCACTGGGCGCCTTCAGCTGCGGCCCCGCCGATACGGATGAAATCCGGGCTGACCGAGCCGTGCGTGTTATAGACCAGCCCCTTGTACCCACGTTCGTTCAAGGCCATGTGCGGCAGGGCACCCGCTGCGCCCGACGCGCCCACGACCACCGCCTGCGGGTTGCCTTGCATCATCTTCAGAACCTGCGTCGTCACCGAGGTATCGTTGCGTTGGTACCGTTCGTTGGTGGTGATGGTCATTCCGGCCTTCGCCCCCTGATCCATCAGGGTGCGGTACACCGCATCGCCCCACGAATCGGCAAAGCCGATATAGGCCACCTGAGTGATGCCGCGCTTTTTCATGTCGTCAACCACCTCACCCATCATGAGGCCGATTGGCTGGGGCACACCAAAGGTCCAGGGTGCTTTGGCCGCGTCCACTTCAATGGGGCTGAGCGACAGGTGCGGCACGCCGGTTTCGGTGGCCAGCTGCATGATCGCCATCGTGACCGGCACGCTGTTCGAACCGACCAGTACATCGACCTTGTCTTCGTCCAGCAGCTTGCGGGCATTCTTGACGCCGGTTGTCACGTCTGACGTGTCATCCAGAAAGACATATTTGACGTCCTGACCACCCATCGTGCGCGGCAGAATTTCAAACACATTCTTGTAAGGAATACCCAGTACGGCCCCCGACCCGGTGGCGCTGGCCACCACACCGACCGTAACCGGCTGGGCCACCGCCGCTGCCATGACCCCGGTCAGCGCCAATGCCCCGACTGAACACAAAATTTTAGTGATACGCATGTCTCGTCCCCTTGTTTTAGATGGTGGAACAGCGCCTTCACGCTGTATGACATCAGAGTAAGGGAGAGTGGCGTCAGCCAGAAGATCAGATCTGACGCTTGGGGTATAACTTTTGGGAATGGGTAGTAAGGCCCGAGTCAGGACGTTTATACCCAATGGTTTTACTACGCCTTGTGGCAAAGGCCGGCACGCGTCAGACTGACCAGCAACACTGCAAATTGCAACCATACAACCACTAAAACAGAGCCTGGCTTAGGCAAGCCAAACAAGCAGGGTTCCGTTTTGGTCCTTTAAGGAATAAAATAGAACCATTCATCGGAGGTTCACCATGGCCATCAACGTCAAACTGTCAGAAGCCTTGGTCGAAAGCGCCAAGCGCTACGGCAACATCGAGCACCGCTCGGTACCAAAGCAGATCGAATACTGGTCGAAAATAGGCAAGATCGCCTCTGAAAACCCCGACTTGCCCTTCAGCGTCATCCGCGACATCCTGGTCGCCGACCAGGAAGAGCCAGTGGGTGAGTACCCATTCGACTGATGCGCATCCTCGTCACCCCCACTTTCGAACGCACCGTCAAAAAGCTGCACCAGCAGCAAAAGACTGCGCTTGATGAAGCGGTGCGTACCATTGCCAGTCATCCTGAAACCGGTGAAGCCAAAGCCGGTGACTTGGTTGGTGTGCAGGTATACAAATTCCGCATGGGCAGTCTGCTCTGCCTGCTGGCCTATCGGGTGCTTGACGAAAATACGCTCAAGCTGCTGATGGTTGGACCACACGAGAATTTCTATCGTGATCTCAAACGCCTGGACAGTTAACTGGCAAGCGCGACACCGTTATGCCACGGCGTGTGTCGCGCCTCAAGCCAGAACCATCATCCGATAAATCCCGGCCGCTATACAACGCCCCCGTCACGAAGGGCCTGAATAGCCTGGGGGTTCAAACCCAACTCTGTCAAAACCTGTTCCGTGTGCTCACCCAATGTGGGTGGCGGTGAGGTATAGGTAACAGGTGTACCCGACATTTTCATGGGGCTGGCCACCAGGGGCAGTGCACCATAGCGCCCAGACGGGACATCAACACGCATGGTGCGTGCCTTGACCTGGGGGTCATCGAAGACGCGGTCTATGGTGTTGATGGGGCCGCACGGAAAGCCTTGTTCAATCCCCAGGGCGCACCATTCATCAATGGTTTTTGTATTCAGGCGCTCTTGCAACAGGCCGACCAGAAGGTCGCGGTGGGCCACGCGTTGGGCGTTGGTAGAAAACCGGCTATCGTCAGCGACCTGGGGGCAACCCGCCGCAGCACACAAGGCGGCAAACTGGGTGTCGTTACCAATCGCCAGCATGACGTAGCCGTCGGCGCATGCAAAGGGCTGATACGGCACAATCGACGGGTGGGCGCTGCCCAGACGGCCAGGCACCTGGCCACCCAGCAGGTAGTTGCCCGCCTGGTTGGCCAGGGTCGCCACCTGCACATCCAGCAAGGCCACGTCGATATGCTGGCCTTTTCCGGTTCTGGTACGCGCATACAACGCCGCCAGAATGGCGGATGTGGCGTACAGACCGGTGAAAATATCCACCACGGCCACACCCACTTTCTGGGGCCCGCCCCTGGCACGGCGTCGGGTTCACCCGTGATGCTCATCAGACCACCCATGGCCTGGATCAGGGCGTCGTAACCCGGACGCTCGGCGTAGGGGCCGGTTTGACCAAACCCGGTAATTGAACAATAGATCAGGCCAGGATTCACTTTGGCCAGGCTGTCGTAGTCGAGGCCGTATTTTTTCAGGCCACCGACTTTGTAGTTTTCAACCAGGACATCGGCCCGGGCGGCCAGCTCCAGAATGACTTTCTGGCCTTCTGCCTTGGTGAAATCCAGCGTCACGGAACGCTTGCCGCGATTGGCACAAAAAAATAGGCGGCATCCCCGCGCCCGCCATCGGCGGTGGTCACGAACGGCGGCCCCCACGAGCGGGTGTCATCCCCGGACCGGGGCGTTCCACCTTGATGACATCCGCGCCCAAATCCGCCAGGTTCTGGGTAGACCAGGGCCCCGCCAGAATCCGGGACAAATCAAGAACAACGACCCCTTCCAATGCTGCAGACATTCTGTTTCCTGTCACCCACCGGCGAACCACCGCCGATGGATTCACGTTTCTCAACCACCAGCGCTTGCGCCACTGGTGCACTCTTGTTTGAGGTACATCGCCTATTTTTCAATCACCGGCACTTCAGTGGCCGGTGGCGTGTTGCGACTGCGCTGGCAGCGTACGATGCCGTCGATCATCACCATGCCGATGCCGGGAATGTCGCCCAACTGGATGCTTTCCAGCAAGGTGGCGCCGGCTGTGTGCTGGGCGCGGTCCATGAATACGAAATCGGCCGCACGCCCGACTTCGATCAGGCCGCAGTCCAGATCCCGCATGCGGGCGGTGTTGCCAGTGGCAAAACAGATGGCGATTTCAGCCGGGATATCGGCCAGACTGGACAGCTGCGCGATCATGCGAAGGATACCCAGCGGCTGCACACCCGACCCGGCCGGGCCGTCGGTGCCCAGAATAACGCGGTGCAGACACCCCAGCTCGTGGGCGTGCCGCGCTGTCAGGATAGCGATGCGTTCATTGCCGTTGTGCACGATTTCAATGCCACGCGTCGAGCGTTCGCACAGTTCGCACACCTGTTTGTAGGGCAGGGCGGTGTGCCCGCCGTTGATGTGACCGATGATGTCAGCATCGGCTTCCAGCACGACGTCTTTATCGATGAGCCCGGAACCGGGAATGGATGGGCCACCCGTGTGAATGGTGCTTTGAATACCGTACTTGCGCGCCCACGACACCATCTGGGCGGCTTCGTCACCGGCCTTGACACTGCCCAGACCGATTTCACCCAGCAACTTCACCCCGGCCTGGGCCAGTTCCTTGAAGTCGGATTCGACCATGCCTTTTTCAATGACCGGCGCCCCCGCCAGCACCTTGACCCCGCCCGGACGCGCGTTTTCAAACGAGCGCTGCGCCGTAATGGCCAGGGCCTTCAAGCCCAGAATGTCTTTGGGGCGGCCCGGGTAATGCACCTCGCCGGCAGAAATCATGGTGGTCACGCCACCGTTCAGGGTGGAATCGATCCAGCCCAACTGATTCTGACGCGGCGTCCAGTCGCCGGCGACCGGGTGAACGTGCGAGTCGATGAGACCCGGCGCCACCGCTGTGCCACGACAATCAATAACGCGATCGGCGCCTTCCACATCACAGTCTTTGTAGCGACCCACCGCCGCAATGCGGCCATCATTGACGATAAGGGTGTCGGCATCAAGAATGGGGTTTTCAAGGTCGCCCGACAACAGCAGACCTATGTTCTTGATAACGACTTTGCCGGATTTTGCTTCGAGAGTGGCCACGGCCATGATGTTCCTCCTGGTTTTTTCTGTTCGGCACCCGATTTAACGCAGCCCGTCTTCGCCCTTGATGTCGTCTTTGGTCAACCCGCCCACGCGGGGCAACGGACGGCCCGAGTCAGTGACCGCCACCGCCACCACAATTTCATTGGCGCGCGGGGCATCTGACACACGCGCCTCGACGGCATCGAAGTGGGTGCGGACATAGGCCGCGTCTTTGTGGCCCAGCGGCACATCAATGGCCGTACCCACGGTGCCCATTTTCTTTGACGATGGCACAAGTGCGGCGCCTTTTTCCACCGCCTTGCGCAGCGGCGCCCCCAGTTTGGGGTGCAAAATAGCGGCGGCGTGCTCGAGTTCGCCGGCCTCGCCAACAATGGCGGCCTTGCCATAGCTTTCGGCCTGAGAGGGCGTGATACCCAGGGCCTGGACGCATTTTTCACCCAACAGCCCACCCAGTTCTTCGCCAATGGCCATCAACGCGTCCAGGTTCTGCTCGTAACGACCGGCAAACGGGTTTTCAATGACCGCCATGGCGACGGCGCGACGGGTTGGGGGCTCGATGGTCTTGCCCATTTCAATGCGGGTTTCATCGACCAGTACGACCAGTTTGCGAATTTTTGCTGCCATAGTTGTCTCCTGAACGGCTTAACGAAGGCCGTCAAACTTGCTGATTTGTTCCGGGGTCAAGCCCCCGACACGCTGGTGAATACGGCCGCCGGTGGCCATGACCAGTACGAAAACGATTTCATCGGCCGCCGGTGCCCCGGGCACCCAGACTTCCATGGCATCAAAATGGCCGCGAATATAGCTGGCGGTGACATGGGTCAGGGGAACGTCAAGCCGGGTGCCGGGCGCGCCCACTTTTTGCTGGAGGGCACAATCGACAATGCCCGCCCGCCTTCCAGCCCTTTGGGGCCCGAGCTTTGCCCCTGCTTGTAGGCCGAACGGTCACCTTTCCAGCCCAGCAGCTCGCGCATGGCATAGCCGCCGGGCACATGCCACAAGGCGCCATGTTCGAGTTCGCCGGCAGACCCCACGATGGCCCCCTTGCCGTAGCTTTCAATGTCATCGGGGGTGACGCCCATGGCCTTGACAAGGCGTTCGGCCATTTCAAGCCCGACCGGGTTCAGCGCTTCCATCATGGGCAGAATATCGGGCTCGTAACGGCCCGCATACGGGTTCTTTAGCACGGCGGCAACCGCGCCGCGCACCAGGGTTTGTCGGCCACCGGCCCGCCCTCATGGTAGATGTCCTCTACCTGGGTCAGTATCTGCCGCACTTCAATAAGGTCTGACATGGTTTTCTCCTGTACTGCTTCAATGCCCCGGCGCTGATACGCGACAAGGCCTGTGTTCAGTTTTGATCAACACACCACACGCTGCACCAGGCGCTGGTCTTTCATAAAAACACGTGTTTCGTATCGTCGTTGGTTTTGCTCTGTTCTTCAAGACAACACCCCCGGGTTGGTCTGGCAGCACCAGCTGAACCTGCCCCTGCAACACCAGCACCGCCCCCGCAATCAAACCGTTGCGCTGCCATTGGCGCGCAAGCTGTGCACCTTGCAGCAGCGCCTCACGGACAACCTCGGGCGGCAACGGCCCGACATCCACCGTTACGCGGCGACTGCCCAGATCGGTATCGTCTTTGAGGGTGTCGGCCGGAGCCCGGTGTATCGCAGGATGATCCGCATTGACCTGGTTGGCAATGAGGGTTGCAGCAACATCGGCCAAGGCTGCATTGGCCGCAAGTACCGTCACGCTGTCGGCAATGCCCAGACTGAAACTGCGCCCACGCCAACCGCTGGTAGCTATGCCTCCTATGCCTTGACCGGCATGAATGGTAAAGCAACCATCGGCCCCAAGCCTGCCGCTGGATGAATGAAAACGCACGGCCTGGGGGTTAGTCACCAGCCCCACCGTCCAGGACTCACCCGGCGCGAGATACAGCGCAATATCGCCACCGTTATTGACAAAGGCCCGACGCACGACGGCACGGTCACCGGAACCCGTAGCCATGACCGTCTCAGCCATGCCAACCACCACGCCGGGGGCCTGATACTGTGGAAAATGATGCGCAGTATCGTCGGCCGGCGCACCAGACAACAACGCCTGCAACACCTCATCGGCCACGGCACCGGCCACGGCGGCCATCGGCGTTACGAAGCCGTGTCGAAATGGCCAACACGCCTCGCCCATGCGCCGGGCGACCGGACTGGCAAAACGCTGATCAATAGACGCCGTCGTCAATGAGGAGGGCACCGGCTGACGCAACACCGGCAATTCGGCCACCAGTTCGGGCAAGATGACGGCAAAACGCTGCCAGGCGGCTTCCACGTTTCCGACTGACGCCCAAGACCCGTCAACACGCACAATCAGGTCGATCGGCCCGTGCTGAAAGTGGTGCGTACCGGTATCCAGCACGGCCCACTGCGCCCCCCGGCAGCGATGCGCGGCGGCGCCACCGGCACGCCCCTGGCACCTGACGCGGCGCGGCAACAGGCATCGCCCCACCCAGGGGCACTGCAGGCTTCCCGGTCATGACCGTACCCCTCGCATGCCGGCCACGATTCAGGCCAGCATGGGTTTGTTACCCAGCGCCCACGGGCTGGTGGGGTCGAACCATTCAATGATGCGGTGCCGGTCATTACGAAGGACATCGTAAATGGTGCGCACGGCATCGGCGTGCCCGCCCAAGCGAATGTAGTCATCCAGTTTCATGGAAAATTCAATTGGCGCGACAATGGCCGGCGTAGGCACATAGCCGAATGAGTTGTCGGGCATGCGTAAAACATCAACCATCACGGTAATGCCGCCCCCGACCACACATAGGCCGGTGCCCCCCGCAGGTGACGTTGACCAGCGCATTCTTGATGGAATTGGTCAGCCAGATGGGGTTTTCGGTGACACCGGCACGCAATGAGCCGCCGGCACCGCCCAGGAACATGACGCTGCACAACGACGGCTCACAGTTTTCACCGATACGGTCAACGGTTTTTTGCAGGGCATCGGGCATCGGTTTGGCCTGAGGCTGCAACTGCTCATCCAGTTCGTAGTATTCCGCGTGCTCGCCGGTGGTTGACGTGATCAGCAGGCGCAGCCCCGGCCACGCCACGTCGGCGTCCCAGCCTTCAATAATGCTGAGGGCATCGCTGATATCGGTACCGCCCCAGCCATTACCCGGATTGGCCACCTGAAAGTAGCGCCCCGGTGTTGACTTGCGCCCGCGCATTTTGATGCCCGACGGCGGGATATCGAGACACTTGCCCGCCTGGTGTTCGGACAGCACCCCGGTGATGTGATCATCAACGACGATGACCTCGTCAGCATGACCGAACCATTGCTTGGCAAAAATACCAATGGCTGCCGACCCGCAACCGACACGCATGCGTTTTTCTTCAACGCCGTCGACAATGGGGGCCTTGCCGGCCTGCACCACCAGCTGCGCGCCGCCATCAATCGACAATTCAACGGCCTGTTTATTACCCAGCAACATCATCATGTCGCACGTCAGCCTGCCTTCTTTCTTGCTGCCGCCGGTGAGGTGATGGACGCCCCCAGCGACAACATTTGCGACCCGTATTCGGCGGTAGTGACGTGCCCCACGATTTCACCCTTGTAGCGCACATTGGACTGCTCGGGCCCCAGATAACGGTCGGTGTCGATTTTGACCTTGAAACTGCAGTAGCTGAAGATGCCTTCAGTCACTACGGTAACCATATCGACACCCTGCTGGCGTGACGACACAATGAATGGCGCGGGCTTGTAATCGGGGTAGGTTGTGCCCGAACCAACGCCGGTAACGAACAAGCCATTGGGATCACTGACGTCGGTATCGGCAACGTCGTGCATGTGCAGGGCTGTCAGGGAACCCGGCGCATCACAGGCGACGGGTTCGGGGCGTGCCGCCTGCCCCGAATCGTCAAGCCGGCGCATCAGGACCACCGGGTCAAGCCGCACCAGCCGGCCGTCATGATTGGCCCAACGGTCGCAGGCCCCCGAACGGCCTTCGGTAATCTGACACAGCACCGGACAGGCGTTGCATTCAACCTTGTTGGTGGCCATTTTTTCGCTGCGGGGCCTGGATTTGTCGAGCACCACGGGGCCTGGCGCATTACCGCCCGTACCATCAAGGTTATCCATGCTGTGGTCGATTTTGGTGTGTTCAGTCATTGCTGACGTCTCCTGGATGCGGGGCGAAACGGGGTTGGCCGCCAGGGGCCGGAACCCGTTGGTCAATCGCGGCGCCATGGTTGGTGTGCCACCGGCAATTTATAGTGTATTACTTGTAATTACCCAAAACAATTCGGGCTAAACATCATTGATGAATAATATCGAAAAAGATTTTTTGCATCAATAATTATCGTGTACACATTATATTTTCAAGATTGTCTGCCGCAGTATTATGGCTTACCATTAGCGCCTCTTTTACAGGAAAAGACACCATGCACAAGAACTGGATCAACGGCCAATGGGCAGGCACCGACAACATTCAGCACAACCGGAACCCATCTGACCTGAATGACATCGTGGGCGACTATGTGCGCGCCACCGCCGACGAGGTTGATAGCGGCATCGGCGCCGCCCATGCCGCCTGGCCTGACTGGTCGTTATCCACCCCGCAACAACGCTTCGACGTGCTGGATTTTGTCGGTACTGAACTACTGGCACGCAAGGCCGAACTGGGCGAACTGCTGGCGCGTGAAGAAGGGAAAACACGGCCCGAGGCCATTGCAGAGGTCGGCCGGGCCGGGCAGATTTTCAAGTTTTTGCGGGCGAAGCCTTGCGCCTCACCGGCGATGCCGTGGCCTCGGTGCGCCCCGGCGTGCAGGTCGAGATCACGCGTGAACCCATCGGCGTCGTCGGCATCATCACGCCCTGGAATTTCCCGATCGCCATTCCGGCCTGGAAAATTGCCCCGGCCCTGGCTTACGGCAATTGCGTGGTGTTCAAGCCCGCCGATCTGGTACCGGGCTCAGCCTGGGCCCTGGCCGAAATCCTCAGCCGCAGCGGTTTGCCTGCAGGGGTGTTCAATCTGGTCATGGGGCGCGGTTCGGTGGTGGGCCACGCGCTGGTGACTGACCCACGCGTCAACGCCATTACATTCACCGGTTCAGTGAGTACCGGGCAGGGCATCTTGCAACAAGCGGCGCAGCACCAGAAAAAGTCCAGCTTGAACTGGGCGGTAAAAATCCGCTGGTCATTTTGAATGACGCCGACCTTGAAACCGCACTCGACTGCGCCATACAAGGGGCGTTCTACTCAACCGGCCAACGCTGCACCGCCAGCAGCCGCCTGATTGTGGAACGCGGCATTTACGACCGGTTTACCGACGCACTGGCACAACGCACGGCGGCGTTACGGGTAGGGCATGCGCTGGATGCCGACACGCAAATCGGCCCTGTCGCCGATGCCTCACAACTGCAGCAAAACCTTGACTACATTGCCATTGGCAACGACGAAGGCGCCACCTTGCTGTGCGGCGGGCAAACCCTGGAATGCCGCACACCCGGGCACTATTTCAGCCCGGCGGTCTTTGCCGATGCCACCAACAGCATGCGCATTTCGCGCGAAGAAATTTTCGGACCCGTGGCCAGCGTTATACGCGCCGACGACTACGACCACGCCCTGGCCTTGGCCAACGATACGGAATTCGGGCTGAGCTCGGGCATTTGCACCACGTCGTTGCAACGCGCTACCCACTTCAAGCGCGCCATCCAGGCGGGTATGGTCATGGTCAACGTACCCACGGCCGGGGTCGACTACCACGTGCCGTTTGGCGGGCGCAAAGGCTCAAGCTACGGCCCGCGCGAGCAAGGCCGCTACGCACAAGAATTTTTCACGGTCGTGAAAACGGCATACACCGGGCCTGATTGATCACCCGGGCCCGCCTGCGTACCGGCAGGCGGGCGTTACCAGCGCCCCGAGCTGCCGCCGCCACCGCTGCGGCCACCACCCCCGCTGAAACCACCGCTGCCACCAAACCCGCCACCGCCAAACCCCCCTCCGCCATCCGCCCAGCCGCCCGGACCGCCCGGGCCGCCACGGCCCCCGCCGCCACCGCCTTTACGCATGGCGCGGAACAGGGTGCTGATCAGAAACATGCCTGCCGCGCCCGCCAGCGCCAGCAACCAGCTGCCCCAGATCAAATACACCAGGCCTGCCGCGACCAGCGCGGACACCAGCGGCATGGTAATGAACGCCAACAGCGCCACCAGTAAAAAAGCCTCAAGGTCTTCCGCACCCGAAGCCTCCTCCGGTTCAGGCAGGTCTTCCCCATTGACCCGGGCAATCAGGCTATCCACACCGGCCACCACGCCACCCGCAAAATCGCCGTCACGAAAATGCGGCACGATCTGCTCATTGATGATGCGACCCGCCACCAGATCGGGCACAGCCCCTTCCAGACCGTACCCGACTTCAATACGCAAGGCGCGGTCATTTTTGGCCACCAGCAGCAAAATGCCATCGTCCACCTTGTTGCGGCCCAGCTGCCATTGCTCAAACGCACGCACGGCATACTGCTCGATCGCTTCGTCACCCGTGGTCGGCACCATCAACACGGCCACCTGGGCTCCCTTGCGTTTTTCAAGGTCGGCCAAACGCGCTTCCAGCGACTGCACCGTGGCAGCATCCAGGGTGCCGGTGGTGTCGGTAACACGGGTCTGCAAGGCCGGGATGGATATGTTCTGGGCAGCGACCGGACCGGCAACCAGCAGCAGCCAGACCGCCAGCACGGCGGCAAGACCCCACCTGAGCCCCAGGGATTCGATACCTGCCCTTACCGCCATGCCGGCCTCTGTAACCCATGCAGCCCATACCCTTGGGGTTGATCCAGCCTCTGTCGTGACAGCAGCCGTACCCCTTGCGAGCGCCACTTCAGGACCGGCTAACGACTTCAGCATGTTCAACCCCTGCAGGCGCAGCACTACCCGGCACATCAAACTTCACTTCGGGGTTACGCATGATTTCCGGCTGGCGATCAACCCCGTAGTTCTCTTTCACGTCATAGCCAAACAGCTTGGCGGTGATCAGGGTGGGGAACTGGCGAATATAGACGTTGTATTCCTGCACGGCGCGCACAAACCGGCCACGCTCGGTGGCGATACGGTTCTCGGTGCCTTCCAGCTGCGTCATCAGGTCGCGAAACAACCCATCGCTTTTCAGCTGAGGATAGTTTTCAGAAACAGCGATCAGGCGTGACAGCGCCGACGACAACTGCGCCTGGGCCTGTTCGAACTGGCGCATCAGGGCCGGGTCGGACACGTCATTGACATTGATCTGCACCTTGCCCACCTGGGCCCGGGCCTCGGTCACCTCGGTCAGCACCGTACGTTCGTTCACCATGTAGGCATTCACCGAATTAACCAGCTTGGGCACCAGCTCGGCGCGACGTTCGTATTGATTCAGGGTTTGCGACCACGCGGCCTTGACCTGTTCGTCAAGACGCTGGATTTCGTTATACCCGCAACCCGTCAGGGTCAGCGCCAGCAAAGGCAATAACAACCGCAGCAGAAAACGTTTCATGAAAAGTCTCGCAAAATTCAGGCCAGGTTAAACAAATGATTCGGGCAAATAAAACCAAAGATTAACCCGAATGTGGGCTACAATGGCGGTCTGCCCACCGAGCCAGTCAGTAGGCAGGCTGCGCGGCCACAAGGCCCGCAATTCCAGCCCTTCCGGCTGGTTTTCAATTGTCAGCCGCCACACGCGGCCCTTTTCTCGTCCGCCCAGACTGGTGTCGTTTACCGACAGGCTGTCGCCGGAGCATCTTTCTTGTCTACACCTATTTCTTTCGCCGACCTCGGGTTGGCTGATCCCCTTTGCGTGCTGTTGCCGAAACCGGTTACACCGCACCCACCCCCATCCAGGCTCAGGCCATTCCGCAAGTCATCAAAGGCGGTGACCTGCTGGCCGCCGCCCAGACCGGCACCGGCAAAACTGCCGGCTTCACACTGCCCATTTTGCACCGTCTGCTGAACAACCCGCTGCAAGGCATGAAGGCCGGTCGCCCGCGCTGCCTGATTCTGACCCCCACCCGCGAACTCACGGCCCAGGTCGAAGAGTCGGTGCAGGTTTACGGCAAGCACACCAGTTTGCGCTCGATGGTGATGTTCGGCGGGGTCAACATCAACCCGCAAATTTCGGCACTGCGCAAGCCCATTGACATCCTGGTCGCCACGCCAGGCCGCCTGCTTGATCACGCCCAGCAGAAAACCATCGACCTTTCCGGGGTTGAAATTCTGGTTCTGGACGAAGCCGACCGCATGCTTGACATGGGCTTCATCCGCGATATTCGCAAGGTCCTGGCCATGCTGCCCAAGAGCCGCCAGAACCTGCTGTTTTCGGCCACATTTTCAGACGAAATCCGCGAACTGGCCAAAGGCGTATTGCACGACCCGCAAGAAATCTCGGTAGCCCGACGCAACACCGCTTCTGAACTGGTTGACCAAAGCGTGGTCCTGACCGAGCAGTCGCACAAGCGCGACCTGCTCAGCCACATCATTCGTGAAAGCGGCTGGCATCAGGTGCTGGTCTTTACACGCACCAAGCATGGCGCGAACCGCCTGGCCGAGAAGCTCGTCAAAGACGGGTTATCAGCTGCTGCCATCCACGGCAACAAAAGTCAGGCCGCACGCACCCGTGCCCTGGCCGGCTTCAAAGACGGCAAGGTTGCGGTACTGGTCGCCACCGACATCGCCGCACGTGGCATCGACATTGACAACCTGCCTCACGTGGTCAATTTCGAACTGCCCAACGTGCCTGAAGATTACGTTCACCGCATCGGCCGTACCGGTCGTGCCGGCAGCGAAGGCTCCGCCTTGTCACTGGTCGACAAGACCGAGATCAAACTGCTCGGGGCCATTGAAAAGCTGATTCGCCGCCCCATCGAACGCACCACCATCGATGGCTGGAACCCCGGCATGGTCAAGCCCGACACCACCCCCGAACGGCCACCGCGCCCGACGCACGGCCGCTCGGGTCGCCCCGGCAATGCGCCGCGCAGCGGCGCGGCCGGGCAGGGCGCAGGTCGCTCGGGTGCACCACGTCCTGCAGGCGATCGCAGCGGTCATGACGGTCGTCGCCCGGACGGACGCAGCGCCTCGGGCCGAAATGGCGGGGGCCGCTCAAACCCGGCACGCACGCGCCACGACGGCGGCGCCGCTCGCAGCAACACGGCCAGCCAGGCCTGACCCGGCCGTTCTGCATCACCCCTATGGAAAACCCCGTGTCACTACGGGGTTTTCTTTGGGCGTCGGTGCTAGAGCTGGGGCATGTCAACGGACAAAATCCGGCCTTGCCGTGCACGGAATCCGACGCCGAACAGCAGCAGCGGCTCTCCAAATACGAAGCTAATCTGCGCATGGCGCGGCGGCGGTGTCTGGCCCATCGAAGTGGATGCCGGGCAACTGGAATCGGCCATTCTGAACCTGGGCATCAATGCACGCGATGCCATGCCGGATGGCGGCAAACTGACGATAGAAACGGCCAACGCCCATCTCGATGACAACTATGCCAGCCAGCATCACGAGGTCACCGCCGGCCAATACTTGACATCCTCCCCGGCCTAAAGGCCGGAGATTCCTACGGCGCTCAGTGGAGGCATTGAGCCGCCCCTGAGTCGCTTCGGTGGGTTCCTGCTGCTGGCGGCATTACTGCACCGCTCACTTCACAGGCGAACCGGGCGTGCCCCGCCCTTAAAACATTGATCGCGCCAACCACGTCGGCGTTTTCCTCGAAACCGCATTCAACGCACAAGAATTGCGCCTGTGTTTTCCGGTTGTCCGCCGAGACATGGCCGCAGCACGGACAGGTGCGGCTCGTGTTCTGCGGCGGCACGGCGACGAGCCATGCGCCTCTCCAGGCCAGCTTGTAGTCCAATTGGCGGCGGAACTCAAACCAGCCTTGATCGAGGATGGACTTGTTCAGGCCGGACTTAGCCCGAACGTTTTTCCCCGGCGTTTCGGTGCTGCCTGCCGCCGACCTGGACATATTCCGTACCTGCAAGTCCTCAATACACACCATCGCGTGGTTTTGGCTGATCGCGGTCGAGGTCTTGTGTAGGAAGTCGCGGCGGGCATTGCCGATGCGGGAATGAATACGCTGGACGCGGGCTTTCGCCTTCTTCCAGTTGTTGCTGAACTTCGTCTTGCGGCTCATCGCCTGTTGCGCCTTGCGCAAAGCAGCCTCATGCCGCTTGAAGCTGTGAAGCGGCGCGTAGAACGCGCCGTCCGAGAGGGTGACGAAGCGGGTAATGCCCATGTCGATACCGACCGCCCCACCTTGCGCAATGGGTTGCTCAACCTCGCGCTCCGTCTGAATACTCACGAACCACTTGCCGCCCGACTGGCTCACGGTGACGTTCTTCACCACGCCCAACACCCCGCGACTGTTGCGATAGCGCAGCCAGCCCAGCTTTGGCAGAAACAGGCGGTTGTTGCCATGATCGAGCTTGATCTGTTTTGGGTCGGGATAGCGGAAGCTATCCGACTGGCCCTTCTTCTTGAAGCGCGGGAAGTCCGCCCGCTTAGCGAAGAAGTTGGTATAGGCCCGCTCCAAATCCTTGAGCGTCTGCTGCAACGGATGCACGGGCGCATCGGCCAGCCATGCGGTTTCCGCGCTATTGCGCCACTCGGTGAGTAGCTTGCACAGACCCGCATAGCCGAGCTTCTTCTCGCCCTGCTCGTAGCGCTCTTTCTGCAACGCCAGCGCCTTGTTGTAGACGAACCGGCACGAGCCAGCGAAGCGGCGCATTTGCCGCTCTTGCTGGCCGTCTGGCATCAGTTCGTACTTGTAGGCTTGAAGTAGTTGCATGGCTTAATCATACTCTTGGTCTATGAGCGATGACAACGAAATTAGACATGGACGGCACTGCGTTTTCAAGATGCACGTTCACTTGGTCTTTGTGGCGAAATATCGCCGCAGAGTGTTCGATGGCGACGCCATCAGTCGGCTGCGTACCATCTTCGCTAAGGTCTGCGCCGATTTCGAGGCGCAACTGATCGAGATGGACGGCGAGGACGATCACGTCCACCTATTAGTGGAGTATCCGCCGAAGGTAGCCGTCTCCAACCTCGTGAACAGTCTCAAAGGCGTGTCCAGCCGCCTGCTCCGCAAAGAGCGGCCAGACATCCAGAAGCGCTATTGGAAAGGCGTGCTGTGGTCGCCGTCCTACTTCGCCTCCAGTTGTGGCGGTGCGCCGATTTCCATCGTGCGGCAGTACATCGAACAACAGAAGACACCTCACTGAAACCCAAGGACGGCTACGCCGTCCGCGCTATCCTTCCCCGCCCTGAACGGCGGGGCTTGTCGCGCACTGGGTCAACCTGCTCAGCAAGCCCTACCGACGCAACGAACTGGCCAACAAAGTACGCAAAGTCCTTGATGAGATTGGCTGACAGGGTACACTGCCTGCACAGTACCCTCACACGCCTTAGCATGAGCACCACACTTCCTCCCATTCCCGCGAACGATGCCGCTCGCGTAGCCGCACTGCACGAACTCGGCATTCTCGACACCCCCGATGATGACAGCTTCGACAACCTGACCCGGCTGGCTGCCGGTTTGTTCGACGTACCCATTGCCCTGGTGTCACTGGTAGACAGCAACCGCCAATGGTTCAAATCTTCTTATGGTTTGTGCGTCAGCCAGACACCACGTGATGTGTCGTTCTGTGCCTACGTGATCAACACGGGCGACATGCTGCTGATTGAAGACGCGTCGCAAGACGCACGCTTTTCGCAGAACCCGCTGGTCATTGGCGAACCGCATATCCGCTTTTACGCTGGCGCACCCTTGCGTTCGAACAGCGGTTTCATTCTGGGCACGTTGTGCCTGATCGACACCACACCTCGGATACTTTCATCCACACAACAACAGCACCTCGAGCTGCTGGCCCGACAAGTTGAACAACTCATCCAGATGCACTACCAAACCCGGGCACTGGAAGATGAAATTGCCCGGACCAACGTCGTCAGCGCACGCTACGAGGCCATCATCAAAGGCGCTGCGGCCGGCATTGTGCGCATTAATGGCAAAGGCCGCATCATCGAGGTCAACCGCTTTGTCTGCACCATGCTGGGCTACAGCGAAAACGAGCTGATCGGGCAAAACGTAAAAATGCTGATGCCGGCACGGTGGGCCACCGACCACGACAATTACCTGGCCGCCTACCAGCGCACCGGCCATGCCAAAGTCATCGGTACCGGGCGTGAAGTCGATGCCCAGCACCGGAATGGCGACACCATTCCGGTACATCTGGCCATCAGTGAAGTGGCCCTGGGCGCCGGTGCCGATAACCATGACGAGCGCCAGTTCATCGGCATTCTGTCCGACCTGCGCGACATCCGTGCCGCCCGTGAACGTGAGCGTCAGGAACGCCAGTTGCTCGAACTGTTACATCGCGGCCTGACCGACTACCACGCCCTGGTTTCGGGCAACACGCTCTGGGTGTTCCTGAAGCAGGCACTGCGCAACCTGACCGGCAGCGAATACGCCCTGATCGGCGAAGTCATCGAGAACGACACCGATGAGCCCACCCTGAAAATTCACGCCATCACCGATCTGTCCTGGAGCGACGAATCGCGCGACCTGATGCGCAAACTGGTGGAGGGCGACCTGATGCTCAGCAACGCAGACAGCATGCTAGGGCGCGTTTTCGCCCAGGGTGAAACCATTATCAGCGACAACGTCATGGTTGATGCAAGGGGCGGGCACTTGCCCCCGGGCACCCGCATCTGACCAGCCTGCTGGCCGTCCCCATCACCGATCGGGGCAAGGTCATCGGCATGTATGCCCTGGCCAATGCCCCGCAGGGCTACGACGAAAGCGTGGTTGAATGGCTCAAACCGTTCACCTCGACCTGTGCCTTGCTGATCAACCTGTACCGGCAAATGAACGAACAACGGCGCTTGCTCGAGACGGTGCAGCACTCCAAAGAGCAGGCCGAACGCGCCAGCCAGGCCAAGACCGACTTCCTGTCATCCATGAGCCACGAGCTGCGTACGCCGCTGAACGCCATCCTGGGGTTTGCCCAACTGCTGCAAAACAGCCGCCAGCCCTTGCCCGAACGCCCCCAGCGCCAGGTGGAACAAATCATTCGCAGCGGCCGCCATCTGCTCAGCCTGATCAACGAAGTACTTGACCTGGCCCGTATCGAGTCGGGCAAGATGTCGCTTTCTGTCGAGCCCATACAGGTCCAGGAAGTCATCCATGACGCGCTTGATCTGGTGCGCCCCTGGCCGCCCAGAACACCATTTACCTTGACGCCCCGGAAAGCGGCCAGCACCAGGCCCACGTCATGGGTGACTACACCCGCGTCAAGCAGATCCTGATCAACCTGCTCAACAATGCCATCAAGTACAACCGGCCGGGTGGTTCGGTATCGTTGCGCTATGACATCCGTCCTTCCGGTTACCGTATCAGCGTACGCGATACCGGCATCGGTATTCCGGCCGACCGCCAAGGCGAACTGTTCCAGCCCTTCAACCGGCTCGGCGCCGAATCCGGCGGCATTGAAGGCACGGGCGTCGGCCTGGCCCTGACACGCAAACTGGTCCTGCTGATGAACGGCAGCATCGGCGTCAGCAGCGAACAAGGCCAAGGCAGCGAATTCTGGTTTGAACTGCCCCTGGCCCATGCCCCCGAGCCCATGGCTGACCCTGCAACCACCGTTCATGCCGGCGCAACGCCCGCCGCCTCACCGGCACACCACACTGTGCTCTACATCGAAGACAACCCGGCCAACCAGCGTCTGATGCAAGAGCTGTTTGACGATATTGACGACGTGAAGCTGGTTTGCGCACACACCGCCGAACTGGGTATCGAACTGGCGTGCTCCGACCCGCCCGATCTGATCCTCATGGACATCGACCTGCCCGGCATGAACGGATTTTCAGCACAGAAACTGCTCCGTCAGAACCCCTGACCTCCGGCATCCCTGTCGTTGGCATCTCGGCAGACGCCTCATCGCTCAATGTGCGCAAAGCGCGTGAAGCGGGGTTCAAAGACTACATCACCAAGCCGTTCGATCTGGCCGCACTGGTACAGCGCATCAGTGAGTTGCTCCAGGAATCTGCCACATGACCGCCATCGTTCCGCTGCACACCGACGCCGATATCCTGATCGTCGATGACAACCCGGCCAACTGCGACTTGCTCGACGCACTGCTGGAAGATGCCGGCTATGAGCGACGCCAGATCATGACAGACCCTCGCCTTGTGTTGCCACGCGTTGCGCAACAGCGCCCGGATCTGATCCTGCTGGATGTCCGCATGCCGCACATGACCGGCTTTCAGGTATTGCAGGCGCTGAACGACGCACACGGCGATGATGCGTCCGCCGTCATCATTCTCACCGCCCAGACCGACGACGACACCCGCTACCAGGCCCTGGCACTGGGGTGCGGGATTTCCTGACCAAACCGTTTGACCAGACCGAAGTCCTGCAGCGCATCCGCAATACGCTTGAGCTGCAACGGCTCATGCGCGAGCGGTCCGAACGGGCCTCGCTGCTCGAAACACTGGTCCATGAGCGCACGCAAGAACTCGAACGCCGCTCACGGCAAGATCCGCAAACCGGTTTGCCCAACCGCATTGCCCTGCTCGAAGCGCTCGAACAGCGCCTGCAGGCCGGCATCGATACCGGGGTTTTTTCATGGCGCTTGACGGGGTGGATGACGTCGCCCGCTTGCACGGGTTTACCACCGCCGATCTACTGGCAGGCGCATTGGCTGACCGCCTGCGCGCTGTCGTCTCCGACAGCAATGCGGTGCTGGGCGTCTGGAACAGCACCGAATGGGTCGTTGTCTGTGACAGTACCATCGATGACAAAACCATCGGAGCCCTGGCCGACCGGCTGCTGCACAGCTTTGCGACGCCTTTCGACATTGACGGCATGTCCCTGCACCTGGCCGTTCGCATGGGGGTGAGCGCCAGCCTGCCGGAACGGCATGCCGAACAGCTGGTCCGCATGGCCGCATTGGCGCTGCCCAAAGCGCTTGGGGTATGGCAAGGCTACAACCACGATCTGGAAAACGCCTTGCAGCGACGCACCCACATGCGCGCAGCCTTGCGCAGGGCGGCTGACCGGCGTGAACTGTACCTGGTCTACCAACCCAAGGTTGATCTGATCCAGCAACGGATCATCGGTGCCGAGGCCCTCATGCGCTGGCAAAGCCCCGAGTTCGGGGCGGTTTCCCCGGCAGAGTTCATCCCCTGGCCGAATCCAGCGGCCTGATCGTACGGCTTGGTCTCTGGGTCTTCGAAGAGGCCGTCCGCCAGCTGGCCACCTGGCGCGAACAGGGATTGGTCGACGCGGCCTTTGGGGTGGCCATCAACGTCGCCGCCGAACAACTGGCCCAAAAGATTTTGCGCAGGTGCTTATTGGCATCCTGGCCAACTATCGGTTACCCGCGGGTCTGATCGAGCTGGAAGTCACGGAATCAGGGCTGATGCAGGACATGCAACTGGCCATGCAACAGCTGAATGTGCTGCATCAGGCCGGGTTCCCGATTGCCATCGACGACTTTGGCACCGGCTACTCGTCGCTGGCCTACCTGAAAACCCTGCCGGTTTCGGTGCTGAAAATTGACCGTGCTTTCATCCGCGAAGTGCATACCAGCACGCAAGACCAGCGCCTGACCGGCACCGTCATCGACATGGCTCGCCACTTCGGTTTCCGCACGGTCGCTGAAGGGGTCGAACTGTCCGAACAGCTGCACCGGCTGCAACAAATGGGCTGCGATGTCGGTCAAGGCTACATTTTTGCGCCACCACTGAAAGAAGGGGCCTTGATCAAGCTGCTGGAAAGCGACCTTGATCATCTCTTTTCGCCTGACAGCGCAATATCTGCGAAAATCTAGGGTTTACTCCTGTTAATGCACGCCTTTTGGTGCCACGGGGTGGTCGGCGAAACACGCCGCGCCCCGGGCCGGAACCTGCCGGATGTCCAATCACACTATTGCCCATGAAGTCGCCCGCCGGCGTACCTTCGCCATCATTTCTCACCCCGACGCGGGTAAAACCACGCTGACAGAAAAGCTGCTGCTGTTCGCAGGGGCCATCCAGATCGCGGGCAGCGTCAAGGCACGCAAGGCCAGTCGTCATGCGTCTTCCGACTGGATGGAAATCGAGAAGCAACGCGGCATCTCGGTGGCCTCGTCGGTCATGCAGATGGAATACCGCGACTGCGTGATCAACCTGCTCGACACCCCGGGCCACCAGGACTTTTCCGAAGACACGTACCGGGTGCTGACGGCCGTTGACGCCGCCCTCATGGTCATTGACGCCGCCAACGGCGTCGAGCCGCAAACGATTCGTCTGCTGCAAGTCTGCCGTGCCCGGAACACGCCCATCATCACCTTCATCAACAAGCTCGACCGCGAAGTGCAAGAACCGCTGAATCTGTTGTCAGAGATCGAGTCGCACCTGGGCATGGATGCCGTGCCGTTTTCATGGCCGGTCGGTATGGGTCGCTCGTTTGGTGGTGTCTTTGATATTCGCCGTGATCGCATGCGGGTGTTTCGCGCCGGGCAAGAACGACGCGGGGACGAAGACGAGCTGATCGAAGGGCGCAACAACCCGGAAATCGCCAAACGCTTTGGCGATGCCTTTGCCAAAGCCAATGACGAAATCGAACTGATCGAAGCGGCCGCCCCCGAGTTCGACCATGCGGCCTTTCTGGCCGGCAAACAAACGCCGGTATTTTTCGGTTCGGCCATCAACAACTTTGGTGTGCAGGAAGTGCTGGATGCGCTGGTTGACCTGGCCCCGCCGCCCGGTCCGCGCGAGGCTCTGCAACGCAGGGTGCAGCCCGACGAATCCAAGTTCAGCGGGGTAGTATTCAAGGTACAGGCCAACATGGACCCGGCCCACCGCGACCGCGTGGCGTTCGTGCGGGTCAGCTCGGGCGAGTTCAACCGGGGCATGCGGCTGAAAGTGTCACGTACCGGCAAGGAAATCCGTCCCAACAACGTGGTGTCATTTTTGTCACAGCGACGCGAATTGGTCGAACAGGCCTATGCCGGCGACGTCATCGGCATCCCCAACCACGGCGTGCTGCACCTGGGCGACGTCCTGACCGAAGGCGAAAACCTGCAATTTACCGGGCTGCCGTTCTTTGCACCGGAACTGTTCCAGGCCGTCGAGGTCAAAGATCCTTTGCGCACCAAGCAATTGCGTACCGGCCTGACCCAGCTGGGCGAAGAGGGTGCCATTCAGGTGTTTCGCCCGATTGCGGCCGGTGGCACGCTGCTGCTGGGGGCCGTCGGGCAACTGCAGTTTGAAGTGGTGGCACACCGGCTCAAAACGGAATACGGCGTCGATGCCCGCATGATGTCGTCCCGTTACAACCTGGCGCGCTGGATCACGGCCAAAGACCCGAAAGCCCTGCAAAAATTCATCGACAACAATACCGCCAACATTGCCTACGATGTCGTCGAGGCACCGGCGTTCCTGGCGTCGTCACAGGCGCAACTGCGGGTGGTACAAGAGCTTTACCCCGACGTCGAATTCCACGCCATGCGCGAGCACGGCGGTCAGGTCTTCAGCACGTAGTGACCGGGTTTACGCTTTCCATGAAGTGGTCACGTGTGGTCACAACAGAACGTTTTATACTGCGGGTAATTTTCAGCATTTAAGGTTACGGATGTCCTGGCGTTTTCTTTTTGCCGTACTGGCCCTGTTAATGGCCGCTTCAGCCTGGAGTGGCCTGCGGCTGGGCGAATGGCTGGTCGCCAATGGGCCACTGGCCTCGTCAGCCCCGGGCAGCCCGAAATAACGCCTGTTGAAGTATTGGGGGCTGATGGCAAACCGTTTGCCGCGCAGCCACCGCAACCCCAGGTCAACGGTCGGCTGGCCATTCCGCAGCCCCCGAGCCCGTTGCCTGGGAAATCACCCCCGAGAGCCTGAACGAACTGTTCGCCAACAACCTGATCCCCATTGCGACCACACGCATCAGCATGGCCGAAGCCGAACAGATCGCTGCCCTTGAAAGCGGCAAACTGATGGGCATTGCCGATGTCGGCGACCTTATTTCCTCGATGGAAAAGCGGGGTAACCGCGATGGCAACATGCCCATCCAGCCGGTGGAAATTCCTGATTTTTCGGCTGAGCCGGGCCCAGGGCCCGCATCAACCCCCGCGCCACCCGCCATTGCCAATACGGGCTGGCTTAACCAGCTGCGCGATGAACTGCAAGCCTGTAACGCGCAAAGCTTCTTTGACCGCCCCAGCTGCGCCTGGGCGGCGCGCAACAAATATTGCACTCCCAACAGCGCCTGGGGCTACGTCGCCGAATGCCCGGCCAAATCGTTTTAGTGATCGCCGACTTGCAACTGCAGGTAATTCTGTAAACCTACCTTGTCGATCAGGTCGATCTGGGTTTCCAGCCAGTCAATATGCTCTTCCGTGTCGTCGAGAATGTCCTGGAACAGGTCGCGCGACACGTAATCGCGCACTGACTCGCAGTACGCAATGGCCTCTTTGACGGTGGTTTGTGCGCCGGTTTCAAGCTTGAGATCGCAGGCCAGCACTTCAGGCACGTCTTCGCCGATCAGCAGCTTGTGGAGGTCTTGCAGGTTGGGCAGGCCGTCGAGCATGAAAATACGCTCGATCAGGCGGTCGGCGTGTTTCATTTCGCCGATGGATTCATCGTATTCGTGCTTGCCCAGCTTGTCGAACCCCCAGTGGTTCAGCATGCGGGCGTGCAGAAAATATTGATTGATGGCTGTCAGCTCGTTCTTGAGCTGCTTGTTAAGAAACTGGATGACGGTGGCGTCGCCTTTCATGGTGTGCTCTCCTGGTTACAACACCCGGTTAGGCTACCACGACAACGTCAGATTTTCATTACTGGCAACACCCGCTTGCATCCGGGAAAATGGGGTTCCGAGGCTACAAAACCCCAGGACACGAAAACGCAAGGGGTACACCGCCCCGACGCACAAAGCGCTCGAACCTCAGGCGCGGCGGGCAATGACCTCGGTGAAGCGGGCGGGCAGCACACCATCATTGGCTGCAGGGGCGACCCGATCGTCCAGCACGTGCACGGTCTGATGCGCAGCATAGCGCCCGCCAGGCAAATAGTCGGTGGCTGTTTCTGCGCAACACCCGCAGCACGAAGCCACCCCCAGTTCGGCCTGAAGCTGGCGCAGGGTATGCGCCCCGGCTGCCACTGCGGCCTTGACCTGTTTTTCAGTGATCGCGTTACAGATACAAATGAACATGAGAATAGTTATCATCTAGTTTCGTGCTTGTATGCTAAAGCAGATCCAGACGATTGACAACCCCTCGATGCAAGGTCGTGGCGTTCTTAACGCAATGCGGCACGCGCCTTGCGCACCGACGCGGCCTCAATGCCTTCGGCCTCACGGTATTTGGCTACGGTACGACGGGCAATTTCAACCCCTTTCTTTTCCAGCGCCTCCACGATCTTGCTGTCAGATAACGGTTTTTGTGGAGATTCGGCCTGGATCATGGCGCGAATCATGGCTCGCACGGCGGTGGCTGAACTGGCGGGAGCCAGACCTTCACCCCCAGCGCGGTGCCTAAGAAGTATTTAAGTTCAAAGACCCCCACGGGGTCTGCATGTACTTCTGCCGGGTCGCCCGTGACACGGTGGATTCATGCATCTCAAGATCTTGGGCGATGTCGCGAAGCACCAGCGGACGCATGGCCTGTACACCCTTGTCAAAGAAGCCTTGCTGGTGTGCCACGATGCACTGCCCCACACGCAATACCGTTTCAAACCGCTGCGCTACGCTTTTGACCAGACCATGGGCCTGCTGCAACTGGGCCTGTATGGGCGACTTGTCGGCACCGCTACGGTCTTCGCGCAACCATTGCTCATAGACAGGGTTGACGCGCACCCGGGGAACAATCGCGCCATTCAGACGGGCCTCCCAGCCCTGGCGGCTTTTGACCACAACCAGCTCGGGCACCACATAGTCAGCCACACTGCTGGACCAGGCCCGACCCGGCTTGGGATCGAGCGACAAAATCAGCTGATGGGCCTGGCGCACGACATCGTCCGGATACCCCGAAGCCGCACGCAAACGCTCGGGGCTGGCGTGAGCCAGAACTTCCAGATGCTGCGTGACCAGTCCGATGGCGCAATCGAAAACCTCGTGCGAGACCCCCCTGGGCACCGGCCTGCCGCTGGCGCAACTGCAACGCCAGACACTCACTGGTTGAACGCGCACCCACACCGGGGGGTCAAAGGACTGCAACAACCGCAAAGCCGCCAACAGCTCGTCTTCGTCAAACTCGTCGGCAGCACTGCCCAGGGCAGCGGGCAGAAACTCCAGCACCTCTGCCAGGGACACTGGCAAAAACCCGTTTTCGTCCAGCTCCTCGATCAGCACGGCAACCAGCACCTGGTCGCGCTCGGCAGCGCGTGTCAGATGCAACTGCTGCAACAGGTATTCGTGCAAACTGACCACCTGGCCGATATCGGAGCTGCCGTCCTCATCCGCATCATGACGCCCGCCGGGGCCGGACACGCCGGCCGTCAGGCCGGACTCCTGAACATACTCGTCTGCCGGGAGGGCTTGCGCATCCGGGACATCGGTGTCATATTCGCCCTCGCGCTCGAGCATGGGGTTGTCCGCCAGCGCCTGAGCCACCTCTTGCTCAAGGTCCTGGGCGGACAACTGCAAAACCGGATAGACTGCTGAAGCTGAGGCGTCAGGGTCAGGTTCTGGTGTTGCCGCAGTGCCAACGATTGTCGCGATTGCATAGGTAAAATAGCCCGCATGAAAACTGATTCTGCCAACCAGCCCACCGCCCGGGACCACGCGGCGTTGCGTAACGCCTTGCTGAAATTAACCGCCACCCATAAAGCCGTGTGTACTGCCGTTACCGTGGTTGTTGCCATGGCCTGGTACTGGCTGGTCGTACGCCTGGTCGCCTTTGGCCAGGGCATTGACTACTCAGGGCTGGAAGCCCTGGGCGGCGCGGCAACCGGAATGCTCAAGCGTTACAACCCGTTTTTCTGGTGGGCACTGGCTGCGCTGTGTACGCTTATTATTGCCTATTTTCTGGTCAGCTTCGTACGCGGCAGCCGACGCCGGGTCAATGCCCGCATGGTCAGCGCCGAAGTCATCTCCGGCCTGACGGCCCAGCTGTCCGATCCGGCCAAAACCGTGTTGCGCTGGGTATGGGATGACACCCGTTTCCCGATAACCGTTGGTGATTTGCAACAAACCGCCCGAGAGCTGCGCAGTGGCCGTGCCGCCAAAATCCAGCTGGCCCAGGCGCACCAGGCCCTGTTGACGCCTTAGCCCCCAAAGTGCCCTTGGTCTGGCCAACGCTGTGGCCGCGATGGCAGGGCTTGCAAAATTGTGCTGCATATGGTTGACTAGAGGGTATGAATACCGTGCCCTTTACCCCTTCGTTTACCACTGGCAACCCCGTTGCCGGCTCGGTTGCGGGTTCCTTGGGTGCGCTCCCCCTCTTCACGCTATCCCTGCTACTACCGATCGGTTGCCGGGCCTAGCGTCATGTGGCAGTCCGGCAGCCGTTCGGCCACGCCATTCGTCCGTTTTCTGTTACCTGTCCATTCCAGCCCCGGTGCTGATGCCGAACCCCTTCCCGGTTCCAGGTAACCCGCATTAAAAATCCAGTTAAACAGGTGCCCTATGCTTTCGAATCCATCCGACAAATATCGTCCGTTTGTGCCGTTCGCACGCGACTTTTCTGAACGAACCTGGCCCAGCAAAACCATCACGGCGCCCCCATCTGGATGAGCACCGACCTTCGCGACGGCAACCAGTCGCTGATCGAACCCATGAGCGTCGAGCGCAAACTGCGCTTTTTCGAACAATTGATCAAAATTGGCCTGAAAGAAATCGAAGTCGGCTTCCCCTCGGCCTCTCAGACCGATTTTGATTTTGTTCGCAAACTGGTCGACGAAAAGCGCATCCCCGACGATGTCACCATCATTGTGCTCACGCAGTCGCGCGAAGACCTTATCGAACGTACCGTTGAAGCTGCCGCCGGTGCCAAGCGCGCCATCGTTCACCTGTACAACGCCTGTGCCCCCGCGTTCCGCAAGATCGTCTTCAACATGACCAAAGACGAAGTCCGTGAACTGGCGGTCAAAGGCACCAACCTCGTCAAGCAGTACACCAGCCAGCACCCGGAAACCTCGTGGCGCTACGAATACTCACCCGAAGTGTTCAGCACCACCGAACCCGAGTTTGCGCTTGAAGTGTGCGATGCGGTGGTCGAGGCCTGGGGCCCGACGCCCGAATCAAAAATCATCCTGAACTGCCCGGCTACCATTGAAGCCACCACGCCCAACCTGTACGCTGACCAGATCGAATGGATCAGCAAACGCCTGAAGAACCGCGAAAGCATTGTGCTCAGCGTGCACCCGCACAACGACCGCGGTACAGCCGTTGCCGCCGCCGAGTTGTCGCTGATGGCGGGTGCCGACCGGGTTGAAGGCTGCCTGTTCGGTAACGGCGAGCGCACCGGTAACGTGTGCCTGGTCACCTTGGCACTCAATTTGTACACCCAGGGCATCCACCCAGGGCTCGATTTCTCTGACATCGACGAAGTGCGCCGTTGCGTCGAGTACTGTAACCAGTTGCCGGTACACCCGCGCCATCCCTACGCCGGCGACCTGGTGTTCACCGCATTCTCGGGCTCGCACCAAGACGCCATCAAGAAAGGGTTTGCGCAGCAACAACCCGACACCCTGTGGGAAGTTCCGTATTTGCCGATTGACCCGGCCGATGTCGGCCGCAACTACGATGCCGTCATCCGCGTCAACAGCCAGTCGGGCAAGGGCGGCGTGTCGTACCTGCTTGAACAGGAACATGGTCTGGTCTTGCCGCGTCGCCTGCAAATCGAGTTCAGCCGCGCCATCCAGCGGGTCACCGACGAAACCGGCCGCGAAGTCACGGCCGACGATGTCTACGATCTGTTCCGTGCCGAATACCTCGATCTCGAACGCCCCTGGCGATTGGTTCGCCACCGCATCAGCGGTGATCCCAAAGCCGCCTCGGGCCAGCATTTTGAAATCGAAGTCGAGCTTGAGCACAATGACAAGATCTGTCATTTGAAAGGCCAGGGCGATGGTGCCATTTCTGCCTTCATCAATGCCTTGGGCATGGATGTCAGCGTGCTTGACTACCACGAGCACGCCATTGGTACCGGTACCGACACCCGCGCGGCGTCCTACGTTGAAGTGCGTGTCGGCGATTCCGGCCCAGGCTTCGGTGTCGGTGTCCACGTCGATATTGTTACGTCGTCATTCCTGGCCATCCTCAGCGCGGTCAACCGTCACGCGGCCAGCGTCAAGCACGCGGCCAAAGTCGCCGCCTGATCACCATCGGGCAACGTCCCTGTCCATCGCCGCAGATCCGGCACCGGGCAGGGACACACAAGGTTCAGGGCAACGCCCGCACAACGGGCCAACCTGCAAAAAAGCCGTCTGATGCAAAACATCAGACGGCTTTTTCATGGGGCAACGAAAACTACGGCTCAAGGCACCGCGACATGCCTGTGATGCCCGGTATTACCAGATCGGGGCGGGTTCCCAGATGATGTCGGCATTGTGCTCGCGGCAGGTTTTCAGCATGGCGAGCAACGGGAATGCGCGCTGACGAAAGGTTACCGGACGTGAAACCGGATGGTCTTTGATATCGTTCTCTTCATCTTCCTGATTGTCCAGATCGTGGAAGGGGATGCCGTATCTGCGGCCATGGCACGTTCAATGCCGGCGATCAGACCCTCGATCTGGTCGGCGGTGATCACCCCCGTTCGGGCAGGGCAGGATAATGACGACCGGCGGCATCAAGAACGTCGCGCGCGTGCTGGGCAAACATCAGGATTTCGGCAGCCGGTTTGGCGCGAAAGACTACTAACATCGTATTTCTCCTAGTGGCTATATTCGTACACTACTCCAGGCTTTCCCGCTTGCCAAGCCTCAGAATGGCTATATCTGACCCGGGAGAACCTGCCAATGCAACTGCCATACATCGCTTCGCCAGCCCTGTCGGTCCGGTTTGTTGCCATGCAAGGGCCGGCACGGTTCTGGGTGCGCAAGGGTAGCAGGGGCGTGAAGCTTTGTTCGCGTCTGTTCGCAGGGTTGATACTGCTGTGGGCAAACAGCCCATACGGCATGGCGAACACAACCTGCATGGCCCCGAATGCTGCAGCGCCATGTCGAACGCCCGCTAGTCTAAACCAAAACAGCCCCGAACCGCAGATCAACCTGGGCGCGGGCAACCCGTGCACCTGGCCACCGGCAACAAGTACCAGTACGAAACCGACTTGCTTCCCTCGGCCGGATGGCCCTGCTGGCCATTACCCGCCATTACAGCGCCCAAAACCGGCGTGTGTCGTTCATGGGCCAAGGCTGGCACAGTGATTTTGACATGCGTCTTCGATCACGCGGGCCGGAAACGGTCATTGAACAGGCCGATGGCCACACCGTGGCATTTCGCCGGATCGGGCCGGGGCTGCACGCGTCGTCGCAACACGGACAATTGCACACGCGCACCGATGGCTGGCGCTGGCAACGCGGCCACGGCCAGCTACTGGATTTCAACGCCCAGGGCTGGCTGGTCCGGGTCAGGGGGCCGGCAGGGCACTACCTCGTCATTGACCGGCACACTGCGCCAGGCCCTTGCAAGGCGCCATCAAAACGGTCAGCGCGCATCCTGCAGGGCATCAAATCGACCGCCTCGCTCCGCATCACAGAACGCCTGACTATGGCCGCCCGGCTCCTGATTCTCTCCGCCCGGCGCCAGACCGGCCATCGGTCCTGACCTTCACCTATACACTTCAGTCCGGCCATGCCTACCTGGCTCACATCGACAGCCCGGCAGGGCGATTCTCGTACGATTATGAAACCGCTGTGGGCGACCGCCTGCGGCTGGCCGGCATGCACCGTCCGGACGGCTCACAACGACGCTACCGCTACGACCCGGCCCACCAGGGTGGCAATCCGTTCGCACTGACACAGATCGAAAACATCGGCACGCCCGCCAGCGGCATCCGGCAGCGCCAGGGGCAGTGGGCCTATAACGCCGCCAACCAGGTCGTTGCCTTTGGCGAAGGCCCGCAGGCCTACCAGCTTGCCTACGGCCTGCCCGGCGATGACCACCATGCAGCCCAATCTGCCGCAGCGGCCCCGGCACAACGCCTCCCCGCCATGCGAACCCGCCTGCGGCGTGCCGATGGTGCCGTCACCGACGTTTATCTGGCCCGGTACCCGGCAGGACAAGCACACGTCACGGCCGTCACAGGCGCAGCCTGCCCAGGCTGTCCGGCACCGGGCACCCGCGCCACCTACGACCCCAGCGGGCGCCTGCTGTCGATCAACGGCACGCAGATAACCCGCGACGATCAGGGGCGGCTGCAACATCTGGACCTGGCCCATACGGGCTGGGCAGGATTGCGGCTGGCGTACAACACCCAAGGGCAACGTTACGCCTGGCAGTCGCACGTGACCGGGCGCGAACACCTCCAGTTCAACCCGCACGGGCTGGTCGCCCAGCGTCACTTTGCCGACGGACAAATCTGGCACTACGACTACGACACGGCAGGGCGTCCCCTGCACGTTCGTCAGGGCGCTGTCGAGACGCAGCTCCGCTGGCGCGGCAATCTTCTGATGCATGTGCAGCACCCGACAGAAACCGAAAGCCGTGACTACGACGACCAGGGCCGCATGGTGCGTCGCACCCTGACACGACCGGCGCCAACCCCATCGGCAACCAGCGAACCCCTGCGGTTTTCCGAAACCTTCGCCTACGACAGCCAGCATCGCCTGACCCGCCATACCCTGGCCGAGGGCGGGGCCCTGCATTACACCTGGGGCCACGGTCGTCAACTGACAGGACTCGTCTGGGAAACGGCCAGCGGGCAGCGCCATACGGTAATCCGGAGCCAACCCGATCGGGCCGGTTACCGCTATGGCAATGGCCTTCAGCAAACCACCCTCCGGCGCGGGCAAGATCTCTGGCAGGTACTTGTCGCGGATAGCCCGCGGACAGCCCCTGCGCCGGATAGTCTGGACAAGGGGTCAACGCACGGCACACCTGCCACAGCCGGCACACTTGGCACACTTGGCACACTTGGCACACTTGGCACACTTGGCACACACGCCCAGCGTTACCAGTTTGACGCACAGGGCCGTGTCATCGCTGAGCAATGGTTCAGCACCATGGCCGGGTTTGACGAACATCGCTACGCTTACAACCGGCAATCCCGGCTGATCGGCGCTACGACA
This sequence comes from Neopusillimonas aromaticivorans, assembly GCF_030344915.1. GTDB lineage: Bacteria > Pseudomonadota > Gammaproteobacteria > Burkholderiales > Burkholderiaceae_B > Neopusillimonas > Neopusillimonas aromaticivorans. The sequence continues at coordinate 1,444,204 of NZ_CP128233.1, forward strand.
CGCGGCCCGGGGCAAACCACCCGAACCCGCTGGTTTGCCCACGATTAGGATGGCGCAGCGCTGCAAATACAGCCCGCCATCGTACGCACCCCGGCGGGCCTGCCCGCCCGGATCGGTACACGCCGCCTTCACTATGGGGAAGACCGGCGTCTAAAAGCGGTCTGGGACAACCAGACGCCGCTGGTACGCTACGCCCACAATGCCTTCGGACACCGGATCTGGCGCCGCACGGCCGACGAACAGACCCACTACTGGTATCTGGACCGGCGAGTGGTCGCTGAATCAACCTCATCCGCGGGGTCAGGCGCTTTAACCGAGTCAGCGCCAGCCGCCGGATCAGCACCGCCCCGGCCCGACAGCCGCCCGGATCCGATTTCACGCCGTTACCTGTATGCCCACCATGTCCCCGTCGGCCTCATCGATTACACCAACGAAGCCTCGCCTGACGGCACGCTGCATTTCGTGCATGCCGACCTGACCGGAGCGCCGCACGCCATCACCGACACCCAAGGCCACACCGTCTGGACCGCCCGTTACTCCCCCTGGGGCACGCCCAAACCCGCGGCATCACCTTCAACCTGCGCGCCCCGGGGCAGTACCATGACCCGGCCACCGGCTGGCATGACAACCTGCTGCGCACCTACGACCCCGAGCATGGCCAGTTCCTTGAGCCCGACCCCTCGGGCCCATACCCGGCAACCAAAACCTGGGCTATGCCAGCCAGCAACCCCGCCGCTTCATCGACCCCACCGGTCTGCTGTTGTTTGCCTTTGACGGCACACGCAACGATGCCAGCACCCGGACCAACATCTGGAAGCTGAGCCAGCGCTATCACGATGGCCCGGTTGCTTACGAAGGTGGGCCGGGCAACCCCTACACCACAGACTGGGATGCCATTACCGCCTATTCAGCCCCGCGCATTCTGGATGCCCAATGGCAGGCCCTGCTCGATACGCTGGCCGCCACACCGGTCGACCCGAAGCAGGCCGTACCCATCGATATCATTGGCTATTCACGAGGGGCCGCGCTGGCGCGGCACTTTGGCAACCAGGTCAGCCAATACCTGAGCAACGGGCAATTTTCCTATCATGACCAGCAACGCGGGCTTATCACCGCCTGCGTTGACCTGCGCTTCATGGGGGTGTTCGATACCGTCGCCCAGTTTGGACTGAACGGCTCGGGCAACAGTGCCTACGACCTGACCGTCGATGCCGGCTGGCAATGGGTAGCACACGCTGTGGCCCTGCACGAGCGACGCTGGCTGTTTCCCCTGACCAGTGCTGCCGATACCCAGGCCGGCAACGTCGTTGAAGCCGCCTTTGTCGGCGCACATGCCGATATCGGCGGCGGGGTGTTTTTTGACAGTGACGGCCAGGGCAGCCAACGCGGTGACCTGTCGGACATCAGCCTGAACTGGATGCTGTGGCAAGCCCGCGCCGCCGGGGTGGCCTTCGGTGAGGGCAGCGCCGACGATGCCGTGGTCAGCGCACCGTATCTGCATGATGACCGAAACAGCACCCTGCGCGCCCTGCAAAACGGTGACCGGGGCGTTGACCGGGCCAATGGCCAGTTATGGCACAACTACCAGGACGACACACCACGGCTGGGACGCACCACCCGCGAAGCTACCGAGACGTTCATTCGTCGCTACGATGACTGGCGACGCCTGCCCGGCAACGAGGTAGGAACCGTTGACATGCAGGCCTATTCGCACTGGCTGGAACAGACCTTGGGCACGACAGTAGCGGGCGATTCACGCTATCATTGACCCTTGCATTTTTCCATTCAATATAAACATCTTATCTATGCTTTCCGGGCAACAACACCAGCTAATTGCGCTTATCGGCCGCGCCGTTTCCAACGTACTCCCCGACACCCAGCCAACGGTCACCCTCGAGCGCCCGAAAGTTGCTGCCCATGGCGACATGGCCACCAACATCGCCATGCAACTGGCCAAGCCTGCCCGTCGCAACCCGCGCGAACTGGCCCAGAACATTGTCGATGCCCTGATGGCACAACCCGAAACCGCTGAACTGGTTGAAAGTGCCGAAATTGCCGGCCCGGGCTTCATCAATTTCCGTCTCACGGCGGCCGCACGTCAGGCGGTACTGAAGGTGTTGCACGACGAAGGCGAGCACTTCGGCAATCAACCCGCCAACCACGAAAAAATTCTGGTCGAATTCGTGTCAGCCAACCCCACCGGGCCCCTGCACGTCGGCCATGCGCGCCAGGCTGCACTGGGCGATTCATTGTGCCGCCTGTTCTCTGCACAGGGTTACGAGGTCACCCGCGAGTTCTATTACAACGACGCCGGCAACCAGATCGACAACCTGGCCATCAGCGTACAGGCGCGTGCGCGCGGCATCGCCCCCGACGACGCCGAATTCCCGGCCGACGGCTACAAGGGCGATTACATCCTTGATATCGCCAATGACTTCATCGCTCGCAAAACCGTTAAAGCGGCTGACGGCGACGAAGTCACCGCTACCGGCAACCTTGACAGCCTTGACGACATCCGTCACTTTGCCGTGGCTTACCTGCGGCGCGAGCAAGACCTCGACCTGCAGGCCTTCGGGCTGAAATTCGACAACTTCTACCTTGAAAGCTCCCTGTACACCTCGGGTCGTGTCGAAAAAACCGTACAGACACTGGTCGATAACGGCCATACCTACGAGCATGAAGGCGCGCTGTGGCTGCGTACCACCGAACTGGGTACCGGCGATGACAAAGACCGCGTCATGCGCAAGTCCGAAGGGGCTACACCTATTTCGTACCCGATGTGGCGTATCACGTTGCCAAATGGGAGCGCGGCTATCATCGCGCCATCAATATCCAGGGCAGCGACCACCACGGCACCATCGCACGCGTCCGTGCCGGGCTGCAGGGCCTGGAAATGGGCATTCCAAAATCATTCCCTGACTACATTCTGCACAAGATGGTCAAGGTGATGCGGGGCGGGGCAGAAGTCAAAATCTCGAAGCGGGCCGGCAGCTACGTCACGCTGCGCGACCTGATCGAATGGGTCGGGCAAGATGCCGTACGTTTTTCCTGGCCCAGCGTCGTGCCGACTCCGAATTTGTTTTCGACATTGACCTGGCCCTTTCAAAAAGCGAAGAAAACCCGGTGTATTACATACAATACGCCCATGCGCGCATCTGCTCGATGCTGGCGCAGTCGGCGCCAAGCGCCGATGCCTTGTCCAATGCCGACATCCGCCGTCTGGTGGCCCCCACTGAATTTGCGCTGCTGCAACGCCTGGCCGAATTTCCGGCCGCCATTACCCAGGCGGCCAACGAGCTGGCGCCACACCATATTGCCTTCTGGCTGCGCGACTGCGCCGCCGACTTCCACGCCTGGTATAACGCCGAACGCGTGCTGGTCGACGACGAGGCCCTGAAGCTCGCACGGCTGCGTCTGGCCCAAGGCACACGGCAGGTACTGGCCAACGGCCTGGCCCTGCTGGGCGTGTCGGCCCCCGAGAAAATGTAAACCATCGTATGTCAAAAAGTCGCAAATCCAGGGAACCTGCCTTTCGGGGCAGCCGCATCTTCATGCTGCTGTTCGGCCTGATACTGGGTCTGGGCATTGCTGCCGGGGTAGCCTGGTTCGTCACACAGGTGCCGATGCCGTTCACCGATAAATTCAGTCGGGCCGACCCCACACAACCTTTGCCCGACCTGCGTCAAGCCCCCGACCCGAATCAGGCGTTATCCGGACGCAGTGAACCGGTCACGCCCGTGCCTGAAGCGGCTCGACAGGCAAGCGCAACGCCGCAACCGGGAGCGGCACCCTCGGCGAGCCTGCAAGACGATATCGGTGCGTTGCTGACCACACTGGGGGCCCCGCCTTCCAGCGGCCCCGGCACCGGCGCAACGTCTGCGGGCAATGCGCCGGCGGCGTCATCGCCCAAGCCGGCATCACCCCGGTGGCGGCGGCCACACCGGCAACACCCGCACCCGCTACCGCAAACCCCGGGGCATCGGCCGCACCGCGCAGTACGGCACCTGCGACTCCGACCGCACCGGCCAAACCTGCCCCCGGCACGCAAACCACGTACTACCTGCAAGCCGGGGCTTTCCGAACCGAAGGTGATGCCCAGGCCATGCAGGCACGTATCCTGATGCTGGGTCTGCAGTCCACCGTACAACCGGTTCAGGTTAACGGCTCTACCTTGCACCGCGTACGGGTTGGTCCCTTCAAGGGTATCGACGAAATGAACCGATCACGCGCTACGCTGTCGAATGCCAAAATAGAAACTACCGTGGTACGGCCCTGATCACGGGCAACCCGCCCGCCGGCATGCGCGTGCGGCGGGTAACGCCCCATGGCAGCGGTCAGCCACTCTTGACATCACCTACTCACACAGGACCTTTCATGGCTTTGAACTCGTTTGTTTCCCGTCTGATTTCTGCTTCTGCCTTGGCATTGGCTGCACTGCTACCCCTGTCGGCCCAGGCCCAGAAGGCGGCCTACACCACCGTCACTCCAGTTCAACCCTCCGACACCCCCGGCAAGGTTGAAGTGCTTGAGTTCTTCGCCTACGGCTGCCCGCACTGCGCCACCATGGAGCCCATGGTCGAGAAATGGTCAAAAACCCTGCCCGAGAATGTCGTGCTGCGCCGTGTGCCTGTTGCCTTCAACGCCGGCATGGCCGACCTGCAGCGTCTGTACTATGTACTTGAAAGTCTGGACCGCCTGGACCTGCACCCCAAAGTCTTCGCCGTGCTGCACAAAGAACGCAAGCCCATGTACAACAGCAGCGCCATCGGTGACTGGCTGGCCACGCAAGGCATTGACAAGGCCACCTACGAAGCCACGGCGCGTTCATTCGGCGTTACCTCGAAAGTGGCCCGCGCCACCGAACTTGAAAAAGCCTATGACATCCAGGGCACACCGACCCTGGGCATTGGCGGCCAGTTCACCACCTCGCCCAGCATGACCGGCAGCTATGAAGGGACACTGACCCAGGCCCAGAAACTGCTCGATGAGGTGTTGAAAGGCAAGAAGTAATCGCCCGCCAATACCGTGAGCCTATGGTCATCGCGACAGGCAATCGGTACTGGCTCGCCGTTTGCTGGGTGCCTGACCGCCTGCGCTCAACCCCGCGCCACCGCCAGGGCCTGCTCGATATCGGCAATAAGGTCTGCGGGATTTTCCAGCCCGATATGCAGGCGCACCATGGCATTGGCGGTTTTCTGCCAGTAACTGTGCACCGCCAGCGCGCCCGGCTCAATCAATTGAACCAGGCTTTCGTACCCCCACGAAAACCCGATGCCAAACAAGGTCAGGGCGTCAACAAACCGCACCGCCTGTTCCGGATCAAGCTTCAGCTCAACCGCCAGCATGCCATTCGAGCCATGGCAATCACGCTGCCACAGCGCATGACCGCGGTCCTCCGGCCAGGCCGGATGAAAAATCTGCACGACATCATTGCGCCCGGCCAGGTACTGACACACCCGCAACGCGTTTTGGGCATGCTGACGCACGCGAATGGGCAGGGTACGCACACCCCGCAGCGCCAGCCATGCGTCATCGGCACTGATCGAATAACCCATCGCGTAATGCGTAGTATTCAAGGCGTCGATCACGTCGGGCTCGTTGGCCACCACGGCCCCCAGCATCAGGTCTGAATGGCCACCAATGTATTTGGTGCCGGCAATGAGGGACACATGGGCTCCCAGTTCCAGCGGACGGTACAGGTAACCCGACCCCAGGTATTGTCGACCACCAGCAACAACCCACGGGCACGGGCAAACTCAGCCAGGGCCGGGATGTCCAGCATTTCAAACAGCAGGGAACCGGGGGACTCGACGTACAACACACGTGTTTCCGGACGTACCAGCGGTTCAAAGTCAGCCACCGTGGCCCGCGCATACGACACGCCAATGTTCATGCGCCGCAGCACGGTTTTATCCAGATAGCGCATGGGGCCATACACACTGTCGGACACCAGCATATGCTCGCCGGCCGACAGCAGCGCCATAACCGAAAGGGTCATGGCCGACAGGCCGGATGGTGCCAGAAAGCAACGCTGTGCGCTCTCGAGCGCGCACACCACAGATTCAAGCGCCTCGTGAGTTTGCATGCCGATGCGACCATAGGTTACACCCCGGTCACCCGCCAGCTGGGTGGCACGGGCCCTGGACAGGGCATCCAGATTCCTGAAGCGAACCGTGCTGGTACGAACAGAGGGCAGAGCGACCGGCGCCGCCCCTGTTTCGGGATCGAACGGTGCCATACCGGTATGCATCAAAAGGGTATCAAGGTGGTGATTGTTTGAAGCGCTCATAAATTCCGTTTCCGTCAGTTCAGCGTTACTTTACACTGACCGACTTTCAGACGTTAAACCACCAACACACCATGTTGACCTTCGATCTTGCCTTGTCCTTCTTCGGAATCGCCGTTCTGCTGGCCCTGAGCCCGGGGCCAGACAACTTGTTTGTGCTGATGCAATCGGCCCTGTGGGGGCGGGCGTCGGGCATGATGGTGGTGCTGGGCCTGTGCACCGGGTTGATCGGCCATACCGTTGCCGTCGCCGTTGGCCTGGCCGCCGTGTTTGCCGCTTCAGAGGCTGCTTTTACTGCCCTGAAACTGGCCGGGGCCGCGTATTTGCTGTATCTGGCCTGGGCGCCTGGCGCGCCCCAGTCAGCACCGATGCGGGCGCCCGCCCACCCCGGTTGTCTTACGCCACCCTGTACCGGCGTGGCATTGTCATGAACCTGACCAACCCCAAGGTGTCATTGTTCTTTCTGGCCTTCTTGCCGCAATTCACCTCACCCGCACGCGGGTCGGTGGCGTTGCAAACCTTCAGTCTGGGTGCCCTGTTCATGCTGGCGGCCTTCGTGGTGTTTGCCTGCATTGCGTTTTTTCAGGCTGGTTCAGCCAGCATCTGCAAAAATCAGCCACCACCCAGAAACTGATCAACCGGGGTTCAGCACTGGTGTTTGTGGGCACTGGCCATCCGGCTGATCACCGCCGGCCGGCAATAACGACGATCAGACCCGGCTAAAGCGATATACCCCGTCTTCGAACACCCGCTTCAGCTTACCCTCGAACCACAGCGCATGCAGGTGGGCCAGGGCCTCGCCGATGGCAAACGTCAGCTGATGCGGATCCAGTTCACGCTTGAACATCAGGGGCACGATTTCTCCGGCCGTCACCGGCCGCGAACACGCCGCATACACCTCGTCAAGGCGCTCGGCATGATGGGCACACTGCTGGGCAATGCGTTCGTGCAGACCGGTGAACGGGCGACCATGTGAGGGCAGCACCAGTGTATCGTGCGGCAGTTCGTCATAGTCGCGCAGGGACTTCAGGTACAAGGGCAGCGGGTTGGACTCGGGCTCGAAGTCAAACACGCTAACGTTGGTGGAAATGCGCGGCAGCACCATATCACCGGAAATCAGCACCTGCAGCGTATCGCAGTACAGGGACACATGCTCTGGCGCATGGCCATAGCCCACGATAACCCGCCACTCACGGCCACCGATCCGGATGCGGTCATGATTCATGATGCGTATGAAAGCCGCAGGCATGTCAGGCACATGACTGGGGTAATACTTCCCGCGCTCGCGAATTTTTTCCTGGGCTTGCGGGTCAACCAGACCATGACGCACAAAGTGCTGCAACGCAATATTTCCGCCCGTTCCACCACCCGCACCAGCGTCTCCGGGCACCGCCGGACGCGACCATAGCCGCGCAATCGCAAAGTCGGTCATCGACATCCAGAGCGGTGCATTCCAGCGTTCACACAGCCAGTGCGCCAGGCCCACGTGATCGGGGTGCATGTGCGTTACCACCACCCGCAAAATCGGCAAGCCATCGAGCTGGTTACTAAAAATCTGCTCCCACAACGCCTTGACCGGCTCGCGCGAAACCCCCGTATCTACCAGCGTCCAGCCCTGCCGGCCATCAATTTCATCGCGCAATAACCACAAATTGATGTGGTCCAGCGCAAAGGGCAGGGGCATGCGGACCCAGCGCACGCCATCGGCCACGGCAATGGCGTGGCCAGGTTCGGGTTGAGTCGTGCCAAGGGGATAACTGAGCTTCAATTCATTCGGGTTCATGCAGGTGTCTCCGGTACTGCAAACAGGCTTATTATGATTCGCCGAAATACGGGTAGCCGCTTCGGCGAACCCGACGGTTAAAGGGCTTTTCGGGCCATCTTAACCCAGCGTTAACACTAAATTTTCTGGTTTTCGCTAGAATAAACCGTTGTCAGAACATTTAGAACCTCAAGTATTTTGGCCCTGATTTGTGCATTGCAGCGTAAACACTGGCTTTGCGGCGGGTCCGATACCGTTTTCAGGTCCCTCTCTTTTCAATTTTGCAAACAAGGAGCAAACCTATGTCCGACCCAATCGTCCTCGTATCGGTAGCCCGCACACCCATGGGTGGCATGATGGGCAGCCTGTCCGGGTTGGCTGCTCATGAACTGGGTTCTGTCGCCATCAAGGCCGCCGTTGAACGTGCCGGCATTTCCGGCGACGCCGTTACTGAAGTCATCATGGGCAACGTGCTGCAAGCCGGCCAGGGCCAGGCCCCTGCGCGCCAGGCCGCACTGGGTGCCGGCCTGCCCAAACAAGTGGGTTGCACCACCGTCCATAAAGTTTGCGGTTCAGGCATGAAAGCTGCCATGTTCGGCCACGACCTGCTGGTTGCCGGCAGTGCCGATGTGGTGGTTGCCGGTGGCCAGGAAAGCATGAGCAATGCACCTTACCTGTTGCTGCGCGGTCGCCAGGGCTACCGCTACGGCCATTCCACCGTGTACGACCATATGGCCCTTGACGGCCTGGAAGACGCCTACCAGCGCGGTACCGCCATGGGCATTTTTGCTGAAGCCTGTGTCGACAAATACAGCTTCACCCGCGACGAACAAGACGCCTACGCACTCGAGTCGCTGCGCCGCGCCCGTGCCGCGATTGAAGACGGCAGCTTCGCCTGGGAAATCGCCCCGGTCTCCATCGCCGGCCGCAAGGGCGACACCGTCATTGACACTGACGAAGCCCCCGGCAAAGCCATGCCCGAAAAATCCCCACCCTGAAGCCCGCGTTCAAAAAAGACGGTTCAGTCACGGCCGCCAACTCGTCGTCCATTTCCGACGGCGCCGCAGCCATTGTCATGATGCGTGAATCGACGGCCAAGCAACTCGGTGCCACCCTCTGGCGCGTGTTGTGGCCCACGCCCAGCACTCGCAAGAACCCGAATGGTTCACCACCGCCCCCGTGGGCGCCGTCAAGAACCTGCTGGCCAAAACCGGCTGGACGGTCGGCGACGTTGACCTGTTCGAAATCAACGAAGCCTTTGCCGTCGTAACCATGGCCGCCATGCGCGAACTGGACATTGACCACGCCAAGGTCAACATCCACGGCGGCGCAACTGCCCTGGGTCACCCCATCGGGGCGTCGGGTGCCCGCATCATCACCACACTGGTTGGCGCCCTGCGCAAAACCGGCGGCAAACGCGGTATCGCCACGCTGTGTATCGGTGGTGGCGAAGCGGTCGCCATGGCCATTGAAATGGTCTAAGGGTTCCCCTGACCCGGTAACCGTGTTTGCCTGAACCCGGTAAACACCCGGCTTGCAGGTCAGGTCAAAACCGCGTACAGTGAATTCTGGCGTTTCTGACTTTTCCTGCAAGCTGCATCTTATGTACGACATTCTCGTCTACCTTTTCGAAAACTATTACACGCCTCAAGCCTGCCCCGAAGCCGATGTCCTGGCACACAAGCTGGCGGCCGCCGGTTTCGAGCACGAAGACATCGACGAAGCACTCGGCTGGCTGTACGGTCTGGCACAAACCACCGAACAGTGCGTGCAATTGGCACAGGCGCCGCAAAGCAACAGTACGCGCGTTTACACCCACCACGAATACCAAAGCCTGGGCAGCGAAGCCATTGGCTTCATCAGCTTCCTTGAAAGCTCGGGGTATTGCCGGCAGCGCTGCGCGAAATTCTCATCGACCGCGCCGAAGCCACCGCCGAATCCCCCATACCGCTTGAAAAGCTCAAAATCCTGGCGTTAATGGTGCTCTGGAGCCAGGAAGCCGAAATCGACCACCTGGTGCTCGAAGAGCTGCTCACCGACGACCGCAGCCGGTTGTCGCACTAACGCCGTTTCACCTCCATGTCTGTGCCGGCAAACGGCTATGTGGGGCGGTTTGCGCCCAGCCCCAGCGGGCCGCTGCACGACGGTTCACTGGTGGCCGCCATGGCCAGTTACCTTGATGCCCGGGCCTGCCGCGGGCGCTGGCTGCTGCGCATTGAAGACATTGATACCCCACGGGTAGTGCCCGGCGCTGATCGCGTCATCCTGCAACAACTGCAGGCACTGGGCATGCACTGGGATGGCGAGCCCCTGTGGCAGTCCCAACGGCTTGCCGCCTATCAGCAGGCCTTCGGACAATTGCAGGCGCAAGGCCATGTCTTCGGGTGCACCTGCACCCGGGCTCAGGTCGGCAAAGGGCCTTACCCCGGTACCTGCCGTAACGGGCTGCCCGAGGGTGCCACCGTCCGCGCCTGGCGCTTTCGGGTACCCGACGGGAGCATCTCGTTCGATGACCGCTGGCTGGGTCCACAACAACACGATGTTGCCCGAGAGGTGGGTGATTTCATCATCCGGCGTGCCGACGGTCTGTGGGCCTACCAGTTTGTTGTGGTGGTTGACGACGCCTTCCAGGGCATTACCGATATTGTCAGGGGTGCCGACCTGCTGGACTCAACCGCGCGCCAGATCACGCTGGCCCAGGCCCTGGTTGTCACCTACCCGCGTGTCATGCATGTCCCGCTGGTGCTTGACGACAACGGGCTGAAACTATCCAAACAGAACCATGCCCGGCCGTTTGATACGGCGCAACCCCTGGTCACGCTGAACCGGGCCTGGCAGCGTTTGGGCTTCGATACCCTGTCTAATTTGCACGATGTCGATGATTTCTGGGGCAGGGCCACACAACATTGGCGGCAACGCTATCCACATTTGATATATTGAGCCCATTCACGACCGGCCATACCGTGGCAAAAAGGTCGTTCAGTAGCGCCCGCAACTTGCACGGGGTGGGGTCGCCCTCGTATGATCCGCGCTATTGCTGCCAACCCGCAGTTACTGGAACACGATGACAAAAACATTGATTATTGCCGAGAAGCCCTCGGTTGCCCTGGATATTTCGCGCGCCCTGGGGGCTTTACGCGTGAAGGGGATTACTTCGAAAGCGACCGCTACGTGCTGGCGTCCAGCATCGGGCACCTGCTCAGTCTGGTGGCACCCAACGATCCGGTCCGCGGGAAATGGAGTTTCGCCCACTTGCCGGTGATCCCCCGCAATTCGAACTGGGCCCAACCGACAAGCGCTCCAGCGAGCGACTCAAGCTGCTGGTCAAGCTGCTCAAACGCAAAGATGTCGACAGCGTTATCAACGCCTGCGACGCGGGGCGTGAGGGCGAGCTGATCTTCCGCTACATCGTGCAATATGCGGGGGTCAAAAAGCCTGTACAGCGGCTCTGGCTGCAATCCATGACGCAAACGGCCATTCGTGAGGCTTTCGAAAAGCTGCGCGATGACGATGATCTGAAACCGCTTGAAGCGGCGGCCCGTTCACGGGCCGAAGCCGACTGGCTGGTCGGCATCAATGGCACACGCGCCATGACGGCGTTCAACAGCAAAGACGGTGGCTTCTTCAAAACCCCGGTGGGGCGGGTACAAACACCCACCCTGGCCATCGTGATGGAACGTGAAGATCGCATCCGCAAGTTCCAGCCGCGCGATTACTGGGAAGTGCATGCCACCTTTGTGGCGGCGGCCGGGTTCTATGCCGGCCGCTGGTTTGACCCGAAGTTCGTCAAGAATGAACTTGACCCTGAGCAGCGTGATTCGCGCCTGTGGTCGAAAGCCGCCGCGCAAACCATTGTGGCTGCCTGCCGCGACCAGCCCGGCACCGTCACCGAAGAGTCCAAGCCCACGACCCAGATGTCGCCGGCGCTGTTCGACCTGACCTCGCTGCAACGGGAAGCCAACTCGCGCTTCGGATTCTCGGCCAAGGCGACGCTGGCCCTTGCGCAAACCCTGTACGAACGGCATAAGGCACTGACCTACCCGCGTACCGACTCGCGCTACCTGCCCGAAGACTACCTGCCTACCGTCAAAGACACGGTAGCGGCTCTGGCCGAGGCCGGCACCAATGCTGCCGCCAGTGTGCAGCCCTACGCCAGACAACTGCGCGACTCAGGCTGGATCAAACCCAACAAGCGCATTTTCGACAACAAAAAGGTCTCGGATCACTTTGCGATCATCCCGACGCTGCAAGTGCCCAAAGACCTCAGCGAAGCCGAAAGCAAAATCTACGAGCTGGTCACACGTCGTTTCCTGGCCGTGTTCTTCCCCGCTGCCGAGTTCCGCGTCACCACCCGCATTACCGAAGTGTCGGGCCACCATTTCAAGACCGAAGGCAAAGTGCTGGTCGCCCCCGGCTGGATGGCGATTTACGGGCGTGAAGTGCAGGGCGCCGATACCAATCTGGTCGCTGTCGCCCAAAACGAAACCGTCAAGACCGACGAGATCGAAGCCCGTGACCTGGTCACCAAGCCACCCGCCCGTTTCAATGAAGCCACGCTGCTATCGGCCATGGAAGGGGCCGGCAAGCTGGTTGACGACGAAGGCCTGCGCGAAGCCATGTCCGAACGCGGCCTGGGCACACCGGCAACCCGCGCGGCCATTATTGAAGGGCTGCTGAATGAAGGCTACCTGCGCCGCGAAGGGCGCGATCTGGTGCCCAGCGCCAAGGCGAAGCAACTGATCACGTTGCTGTCCGGTCTGGGGGTCAGCGAACTGACCTCACCCGAACTGACGGGCGAGTGGGAACAGCGCCTGAAACAGATCGAACAGCGCCAGCTGGGCCGCGAAGAATTCATGCGTGAAATCGCACAAATGACCCAGATCATCGTCAAGCGCGCCAAGGAATACGAACGCGATACCGTGCCGGGTGACTATGCCACCCTGACCACACCCTGCCCGAAATGTGGCGGGGTGGTCAAAGAAAATTACCGCCGTTACGCCTGCACCGCATGTGATTTTTCCATCGGAAAACACCCGGGCGGGCGCACGTTTGAAGTGCCGGAAGTCGAGGCCTTGCTGCAAGAGCGTACCCTCGGGCCCTTGTCCGGGTTCATCAGCAAGATGGGCCGGCCATTTGCGGCCTTGCTGCGTATTACCGATGACTACAAGCTGGAATTCGATTTCGGGCAGAATGATGCCGAAAACGAGGAGCCGGTTGATTTTTCAGGCCAGCCCGCGCTGGGGGCCTGCCCAAAATGCGGCAGCCCTGTCTATGAACACGGCATGAATTACGTGTGCGAAAAATCGGTTGGCCCGGAAAAGTCATGTGATTTCCGCTCGGGCAAAGTCATTTTGCAGCAAGAAATTTCACCGGCACAGATTACCAAACTGCTGTCCGATGGCAAAACGGATCTGCTCGACGGCTTCGTCTCCAGCCGCACCAATCGCAAGTTCAAGGCGTTTCTGGTCAAGCAGGCCAATGGCAAGATCGGTTTCGAATTCGAGGCCCGACCTGAAAAACCGGGCGCCAAGAAAACGGCAGCCAAAAAGTCAGCCGCTAAAACCGTGGCTCGCACAGCGGAAGATGACGAAACCACTGGCACAGCAACAGCCGTAAAGAAAACGGCCGCTAAAACAGCCGCCAAAAAGACAGCTGCCAAAAAAACCACCGCAGCAAAAACGGCGACTAAAAAACGGCCACCAAGACGGCAGCCAAGAAAGCAACAGCTAAAAAGGCCACCAACGTCGCGGCAACCCCTACCGACGATGATGACCCACCGTTCTGATTGACGGGCGCTTTCAGACAAAATGCCTGTCGCCCCGATGAACGGCACCGGGGCGACGAAATGCCCGCCACTTCAGTGAACAACGCGGGCGCGCTGGCTTTGCACGGCATGCACCCGGATGCTTGTGGCCCTTAACGCTGCCCGCGCAGCAAACGCGCGGCTTCAATTGCAAAATACGTCAGGATGCCGTCGCCGCCGGCACGCTTGAACGCCAGCAAGGACTCCATCATGACCTTGTCGTGATCGAGCCAGCCGTTGGCGGCCGCCGCCTTGAGCATGGCGTATTCTCCGCTGACCTGATAAGCATAGGTGGGCATGCCGAACGCCTGTTTAACATCGCGCAAGACATCAAGGTAGGGCATGCCGGGCTTGACCATGACCATGTCGGCGCCTTCACGAATGTCGGCCGCCACTTCGCGCAAGGCTTCGTCGCGGTTGGCCGGGTCCATCTGGTAGGTGGCTTTGTCTGATTTACCCAGGTTACCCGCCGAGCCCACGGCATCGCGGAAAGGCCCGTAAAGGCGCTGGCATACTTGGCCGAATAGGCCATGATGCGGGTATAAATGAACTGGTTGGCCTCGAGCGCCTGGCGTACCGCACCGATGCGGCCGTCCATCATGTCGCTGGGCGCCACAATATCGACACCGGCCTGGGCCTGTACCAGCGCCTGGCGCACCAGCATGTCAACAGTGGGTTCGTTCAGCACATAGCCGGCATCATCAATGATCCCGTCTTGCCCATGGCTGGTGTACGGATCAAGCGCAACGTCAGTCAACACCCCCAGCTCAGGGAAGCGTTGCTTCAGAGCCGCCACAACGCGCGGTACCAACCCGTCCGGGTTGGTGGCTTCAACACCGTCAGGTGTCTTCAACGCGCTGTCAATGACGGGGAAGATCGCCAGCACCGGGATCCCCAGTTCGACGCATTCGGCCGCCACGTCCATCAGGGTATCGGGCGAATAGCGCACTACACCGGGCATGGATGGCACGGGCTGGCGCACCCTTGGCCTTCCATGACAAACACCGGGTAGATCAGGTCGTTAGTGGTGAGCACGTTTTCGCGCACCAGACGACGGGAGAAATCATCGCGACGATTACGACGCGGGCGAGCCGACGGAAAATCGGCATTGACGATAAATGAAGTCATGGCACCACCTGAGGAGAAATCCAGTTTTCAATGGCAACGGCCGCGTCTTCAAGCCCGATACGATGGGTGGCAGAAAACGGAATGGCCTGAAGCGTGCCGATATCGGCCAGCTCTTTCTTGATGGCATGGACAGCCTTGATGCGCTGGCCATACGGGAATTTGTCGGCCTTGGTCAGCAAGACCAGTACCGGACGACCGGTCGGTGCGATCCAGCGCGCCAGGCGACGGTCAAGCTCGGTAAGACCGCGGCGGATGTCGAGCAGGAGCACCACCCCGGCCAGTGAATCACGCTCGTGAAGGTAGGCGCCCAGCACGTCGGCCCATTCTTCACGTGCTTCACGACCAATGGCGGCATAGCCGTAGCCGGGCAAGTCAACCAGGTACCCCAGCGATTCGCCGGGGGTAAGGGGTCGGGAATACCAAACATATTGATGAGCCGCGTACGTCCCGGCGTTTTACTGGAAAAGGCCAGCCGCCGCTGGTTGGTCAGCACATTGATGGCTGATGACTTACCGCAGTTGGAGCGCCCGACAAAGCAAACTTCGGGGCCCCGGGCGGGGAAGCTGGTCGAGACGGGCTGCTGACGTGGTGAACGCCGCACGGTGCAATATAGACAATGTAATATACCTGCTACGGTTTGATTGATACGCTATTGTATAATTCAAGGTTTGAAACTGTTGCGGCTAATTTCTAAATCGCGATCCATCGAGGTCTTCATGAAGCGTACGCTTTCCAAAATGCTTGTGGCCAGTGGTTTATTGCTGGGCTCTTCCCTTCTTGGCGTCAGCTATGCCGCTGACGTTATCGTCTCCAAACCCGACGCCGCCAAGGGCGAACAGCTTTACGCCAACGGCGATGCCGCGCGCGGAATTCTGGCCTGTGCTTCATGCCACGGCGCAGCCGGCAACAGCACATTGCCGGTTAACCCCAACCTCGCCGGCATGCCTCACGAGTACATCGCCAAGCAACTGTACGAATTCCAGAGCAAAGACGGCGCAACCCCCGTACGCCGCAGCCTCGATGGTGCCAATTCAGTCATGACCGCCATCGCCACACCGCTTACCGACACCGACATCAAGAATGTGTCGTACTACCTGTCGCTGCAAAAGCTCGACTACGAAAAAGCGGCCACTGCCAGTAAAGAGGCCTCCATGGAACGCGGCCAGCACATCTGGCGCGGCGGTCTGGTCGAGCGTGGCGTACCGGCCTGTGCGGCCTGTCACGGCCCGGCTGGCGCCGGCATTCCCGGCCAGTTCCCGCGTCTGGCAGGTCAGTTCCCGACGTATATTGCTGAACAGCTCAAGCTGTTCCGCAGCAACGACCGTTCCAACAGCCCCATGATGCACGACATCGCTGATCGCATGTCCGATTCCGATATCGCGGCGGTGGCCGATTACGCGGCCGGTCTGCGCTAACTGACCCGTTTCATGCAGAACTAAATCTGCATCAGCCGGTCACACAGGGGAGCTTCTACCGGCGCCCCCTTTTTTATGAATTGCATCCTGTGAATCACGCTTCCTCCTGGCGCCAACGCGGTGCCGACCTGTCCGAACTGCTGGGCTCGATGCGCTTTGCCGTGAGCCTGCTGGTTTTCATTTGTGTGGCCAGCATCATCGGCACCGTGCTGGCACAAAACCAGGTCGCCAATACCTACCTCGACCAGTTTGGCCCGTTCTGGTACGCCGTTTTCGACGTCTTTGCCATCTGGCATGTGTACAACAGCTGGTGGTTCCTGCTGATCATGGCGTTTCTGGTAGTGTCGACCACGCTCTGTCTGCTACGTAACACGCCCAAAATGGTCAAAGACATGCGGTCGTTTCGCGAGCACGTTCGGGGCAGCAGCCTGCGCGCGTTTCACCACAAGGTCGAGACCAGCAGCCAGGCCAGCGTTGACACCAGCACACAGAACATCCGGCAGCTGCTTGAACGCCAGGGTTACAAGGTCAAAGAGCGCATTGACGCCGACAGCCGCCTGCTGGCGGCCAAAAAGGCAGCTCCAACAAGCTGGGCTACATCTTTGCCCATGCGGCAATCGTGGTGATCTGTATCGGCGGTATTCTTGACAGCGAACTGCCCGTCCGGCTTCAGGTGTGGCTGGGCGGAAAAGAACCCATTACCCAGAACATGCTGATCGCCAATGTGCCTGAATCGGGGCGGCTGTCGGTAACCAACCCCAGTTACCGGGCCAATATGCTGGTGCCCGAAGGCGGCCAAAGCAGCCATGCCATTGTGGCACAGGGCGAAGGGTGCTGGTGCAACCCTTGCCGTTTTCCCTGAAGCTGTCGAAATTTGACGTCGAATACTATTCAACCGGCATGCCCAGCAGTTTTAAAAGCTACGTTGAAGTGCACGACCCTGAAACCAATGAACGTTTCGAACGGGTCATCGCGGTCAATGAACCCCTGCGCTACAAGGGCGTTACGGTGTACCAGTCCAGTTTCGACGACGGCGGCAGCAAGGTCAAACTGCAGGCCTGGCCTCTTGACGGCACAGCCCGTTCCACCTTCGAGGTCGACACGGTTGTCGGCGAACCCACCGAAATCACACTCAACGCCAGTTCGCAGCCCCTGCCCCTGCGGCTCGACGTCACAGGCCTGCGCGTCATCAACGTCGAGAACCTCGACACCGACCTCAACCCCCAGCCCAAAGCCTTGCTCGAACATGTCGCCTCGGTCACCGGCAGCGCTACCGCCGGCCGCCAGGAGGGTCTGCGCAATGTCGGCCCCAGCGTTCAATACCGGCTCGTGGGTGCCGACGGGCAGTCTTACGAATACAACAACTACATGATGCCCATGGTGCTGGATGCCGGCCCGGTCTATCTGGTCGGCGTGCGCCAGAATGCCTCGGAAAGCTACCGCTACATCCGCATCCCTGCCGACGAAACCAGCAGTCTGAACGGGTTCATGCAGTTGCGCGCTGCGCTCAACGATCCCGTCCTGCGCAGCCAGGCAGCACGGGCCTTTGCCACTGAAAATGCCGGCAACACCGAACAGGCCGCCCTGCTTGAAACGGCCGCTGCGGCAGCCCTTGAAGCGTTTGCATCCGGCGGCTTCAATGCGGTGGTCGAGCGCGTTCCCGCCGAAGAGCGTGACCGCTTTCTGGGTTTTGCCGTACCCATGATCCAGCTCTCGCTCAGCCGCTTGCGTGACCTTGATCGGGTACAACGCGGGCTTGAGCCCATCAATTACGACGGCGAAAGCGGCCCGCGTGAAACGCAGTGGCTGCAACAGGCCTTGCTGGCGCTCAGCACCCTGCCCGAGTATCCTGCTCCCATCCTGCTATCCATGACCCACTTCGAACACGTCGAGGCCAGCGTGTTCCAGGTCGCGCGCAGTCCCGGTCAAAATACGGTGTATCTGGGCTGCCTGTTCCTGGTCATCGGTGTATTTTCCATGTTCTATGTTCGCGATCGCCGGATCTGGGTCTGGGTTCAGCCCAACGGAGCCGGCAGTCACTGGCTGGCCGCCATGACATCGCAACGACGCACTCTTGATTTCGACCGTGAATTCGGCGAATTCCAGACGGCGCTTAACAAGTTGTCTTCGTAACGAGGCCCATCATGTCTGAAACCACCGTTTCCACTTCCAGCTGGAACGCCGCCATGAGCGCCAGTGGCGATCGTCGCGGCCTGCGCGGCAAACCCGACCTGTCGGATATTGCCTTCTTTCTGCTGCTTGCCGCCGGCGCAGCCTGGGCGATGTTCCGCTTCCCGGACAGCATGGACATCTATGAAAAGGCCATTCTGGCCCTGACCGTACCGGGCGTGGCCTGGATGGCCTGGCTCTGGCGGCCCCTGCGCACCTTGTTCATTGCCTCAGGCGTCAGTGCGCTGTTCGCCATCTGGCTGTATGCCGCCGGCGGCCCCATTGACCAAGGCGATATCACCCGCGCCGAAACCGTATTTTTCCTGAAATACCTGTTTTCATCGCAGTCTGCCATTCTCTGGATGTGTGCGCTGTTTGTGCTGGCTACCGTGGCCTACTGGGCCGGTTTTTTCAGCCACACGGCCAGCTGGATGGGAACCGCCCTGACCTGGGGTGCCGTCTATGCGGGCACCACCGGCATGCTGGTGCGCTGGCGCGAAGGGCATTTGCTGGGGCCTGATATCGGGCACATTCCGGTCAGCAATCTGTACGAGGTGTTCGTGCTGTTTGCATTGATCACGGCGCTGTTCTACCTGTATTACGAACGCCGCTATGCCACACGCGCCCTGGGGGTTTGTCCTGCTGGTGGTGACGTCGTCTGTCATTTTCTTGCTGTGGTACACCTTCACCCGTGATGCCTTTGAAATTCAGCCCTGGTACCGGCCCTTAAAAGCTGGTGGATGAAAATTCACGTACCCGCCAACTTCATTGGCTACGGCACCTTCTCGCTGGCAGCCATGGTCGGGTTTGCCTATCTGGTGAAAGAGCACGGCGCAACCCAATCGCGCAAAAAGCTGATCCCGCTCTTTATCCTGGGTGCCATTCTGTGTTCGGAACCCCTCATGTTCGGGTCACGTGAATTGTCCGCGACCTGGATGTTGTACTTTGGTATCGGTGCCGTGCTGGTGGGCATCATTCTGGCGTTCCGTCGGCCCATTGCCAACAAGCTGCCGTCGCTCGAAATTCTCGATGACATCATGTACCGTGCCATTGCCATTGGCTTTGCCTTCTTTACCGTCGCCACGATTCTGGGGGCGCTATGGGCGGCCGACGCCTGGGGCACCTACTGGCAATGGGATCCCAAAGAAACCTGGGCCCTGATCGTCTGGCTGAATTACGCCGCCTGGCTGCACATGCGGTTGATGAAGGGTCTGCGTGGCACGATGGCCGCCTACTGGGCACTGGTCGGCCTGGTCATCACCAGCTTTGCCTTCCTGGGTGTGAACATGTTCCTGTCAGGGCTTCATTCATACGGTGAGCTGTGATGCCGCAGTACGGCAAACTGTAACGTGCTCAATAGTCGCCAATCTGCTGTCAATACATATTAAGCAGCCAAGCAGCGAGCACAGCAGCCTTGCCTACAGCAACCGGCTGCTGTCGTCGCCATTAGGACGCACGTAATAGCTCACGAACTGACGAGTCTTGTGGTCGTCGATAAAGCTGGCACTGTGACGTGCTTTCGAAATCAGTTCGGGCTGCTGAGGGCGCGACACCACATACCCCTGCACGTAATCGACACCCAGATCCTTCAGCATCCGCAGCGTAGGAATGTCTTCAGCCCATTCGGCAATGGTGAACATGTTCAGGCTGCGGGCCAGGGTCACAATGGCGCGGACGATGGCGATATCGGTAGGATGCTCGGTCATGCTGCGCACGAAGGCGCCGTCAATTTTCAGGGCATTGGCGGGCAACATTTTAAGGTAGGCAAACGAGGTATAGCCCGCCCCGAAGTCATCCAGGGCCACCCGCGCACCCATCGCCTGCAAGCGCGCAATAAACGTGCGTGTTGTGTCCAGATCTTGCAGGGCAACCGTTTCTGTAATTTCAATCAGCAACTTGCGGGCCACATGCTGGTAACGCTGAAACGTGGCAAAAAATGACTCGACAAAGTGAGGGTCATTCAATGACATGCCGTTCAGGTTGACGCACACAAAGGCCGTATTTTCAAGCCGGGACTGGTTGGCATCGAGCCATTCGAGCGTGGTGCTGACCACCCACTCATCAATGCGCGTCATGACGCCGCTTTCTTCTGCCGCAGAAATCAGTTTACCCGTATGAACCGCCACGCCCTTGCGGTCGTGCTTGCGCAACAGAACCTCGAAATTCAACGAACCGAACGGATCGGACAACGACATGATGGGCTGCATGACCACCGAAAAACCATCGGTGGAAAATGCGCTGGTAAATTCACGCAACAACCGCAACTCAAGGCTTTGATCGGCCAGTTCGCGGGCGTTGTACTGCTGCACCACAACCTGTGCCCCTTGCTGCTTGCGGGCAGTACGGGCAGCCCGCTTGGCCACAACCAGGGCATCACCCGGTTCAATGTGAGCATGCTTCAATTCCACCAGCCCCACCGCGCACTGGAACCGGAACGGCGCACTGCCGATCATCAGGGGCCGGATCAGCAGATCATCAATAATGCGCTGGGCCAGCTCACGGGCCTTTTCAAGCGTGATATTGGCAAAGAATATCAGGAACTCGGACCCCGTCACGCGGCCCAGCTGCCCGTCAATGCCCAGAATTTCTTTGATGCGCTCGCAAATCTGGCGCAAGATGTCGTCGCCAGCCGCCTTGCCGTACAGATTATTGACGGTTTTCAGCGAGCTCAGCTCGAGATAACCCAGCAAGAACGTTTCCCCCGCTGCCATGCGCTCGATGCAGGTGCGCAGCTCGATGTCGATGCCCTGGGGTTCATGGCCCCGGTCAACGGGTCCTGGTTGGACTGCAGGCGAATGCGCGACAAGGCATCGCCATGGCCGGTGATGTCCTGCAACGACCCTTCAACCTGGCCGTTTTCAAGCACAGCTTTCAGCAAATAAGAACGCGGTTGCTGTTCGGGATACAGACGCTGGCTTTGTATTTCAATCTCGACCTCGCCATCGCGTTCCAGTTGATCAAGCAAACGTATCCAGCCATCACGGCCAAAATGGTTTTCCCAGCAACCCCGTTCGCCTTCCAGACTGGCAATACCGAGCAATTCTTTCATGGCTGGATTGGCACGCACCAGACGACCCTGCAACGACAGGCTGAACAGCCCCACCGGCGCAACCTGATAGACACGCTTCAGTTCGTCTTGTGCACGGATACGATGCTGACGTTCGTGACGCTCGCTGTTGGCAATAACAAGGGCGATCAGCAAGCTTGAAACGAAGGCCGCACCAATGTGCAGTGCCGTATCATCAAACAGGTGCAAATCAAGCGCTTGCGCAAGCACGCCCACGCCACCCGAGCCGATGGCGACCACCACCGCCAACGCAATGCTGTACCACACCGCCTGGGTTGAACGGGTTTGGCGAATAATCAGCGCAAGCAACCAGGCTACCAGGCACACCGCCACGGCCACCAGCATCCACATGAAGGGCAGGAACTGCTCGTACGACAGGCCCAATGCGGCCGCCAGCATCACGACACCCGACAGACGGCCGGCCGTTTGCAGGCGTTCGTAACCCACGCGAGCCAATTCTGTCTTGAACAGCTGAGAGAACAGGGCATAGGTCAGGATGTAGTACAGGGCAATACTGAGAGACCGCATCAGCGGCACCAGGGACTCGGGAACAGCCTGCCCCAGCCACTGGGTATCCCACCCCATGGACAACGCCGTAAGCCTCAGGTTGCCCACCAGCCAGCCGGCAAAAAGCACATAAAGCCACTTTCGGCTGGCCACAGAAACCAGCAACAAGCCCATGGACAAGGCCAGCACAATGCCCTCGAGCATGGGCATGACCTGCACCGCCCCGGACGCGAAGTAACTGGCTCGCCCCCAATAAACCAGGGTACCCATGGCCAGCAACACAACAATGACAGGTGCCAGATACGCAGCGAAGTCACTGAACACGCGGTCAACGCGGGAGCGTCGGACGCGGTCTTTCACTTCGATATCTGACGCGTTCATGTCAACCAAAATAAAACCATCCTGACTTCCGGTTCTGTGCTGTCATGGGTAACCGCTCAAGGCCTAATCAAGCGTACATTCATCGGCAAAGAGGCTTTGAAGAGTCTCACGCGGGCGAACCACTTTGAAAGCCTGATCGTCAACCATGATCTCGGCGGCCCTTGGACGTGTATTGTATTGGCTGGCCATGGTGAACGCATAGGCACCCGCGGACATAATTGCCAACAGGTCACCCGGCGCGAGGGAAAGCTGGCGGTTTTTGGCCAGCCAGTCACCCGATTCACAAATGGGGCCGACAATGTCGTACGACTGTACCTGGGCCGACGAGGCCTGAACCACCGGCTCGACGCTGTGCCACGCATCGTACAGTGTAGGGCGGATCAGATCATTCATGGCTGCATCAACAATGGCAAAGTTGCGAGCCTCGGTGTGCTTGAGGTATTCGACACGGGTCAGCAAGATGCCGGCGTTGCCCACTAGCGAGCGCCCCGGTTCTAGCACGATTTGCAGATGACCCAACCCTTGCGCCTGCAACCGCGGAAACACTTCATCGAGCAGCATTTTCGGGGTCAACGGGGTTTCGTCGGTATAACGGATGCCAATACCGCCACCCAGATCAAGATGGCGGATGTGAATCCCGGCGTCAGCCAGCCGCGCAATCAGGACCAGCAATTTATCGAGCGCATCAAGGTAAGGGCTGACCTCGGTAATCTGGGAACCAATATGGCAGTCAACACCGACAATTTCCAGGCTGGGCCAGGTGGCGGCGCGCTGGTACACGGCCGGCGCCTGCTCGATATCGATACCAAACTTGTTTTCTTTGAGCCCGGTGGAGATATACGGATGCGTTTTGGCATCGACGTCGGGGTTGACCCTGAGCGACACCGGCGCGACCACGCCCATATCGTGAGCGACCTGCGCCAGGCGTTCCAGCTCGGGTTCGGACTCGACATTGAAGCACTTGACACCAGCTTTGAGGGCGGCCTGCATTTCCCAGACCTGCTTGCCCACACCGGAAAACACGATTTTTGACGGGTCAGCCCCCACCGCCAGGGCACGTGCCAATTCACCACCGGAAACAATGTCAAACCCCGCCCCGAGCTTGCGAAACTCGTTCAATACAGCCAGGTTCGAATTGGCTTTCATGCCAAAACACACCAGCACATTGCGGTTTTCGGCCGCCTGCCGGTAAGCCCCCAGGCGTCGTGCAACGCTTTTTTCGAGTAGACATACAACGGTGTGCCGAAGCGTTCAGCCAATTCGGGCAAAGGCACATTTTCGGCGTGCAGAACACCTTTTTGAAACGCAAAATGGGGCGAAACAGTCATTGAGAAGAGAATTATTGCAATTTATGAAAGGCGACAATGATAGCAATGATTACCTGTCGCCTGCTGTTTTAACACACTGGGGTTAACGCGATGTTGCAGTGCCTTCAGCCATGCCAGCCGGCGCAGCAGGGGGCTGGACCAGTGCGGGTTCGGCCGGTGGCGGCATATACAAGCCCCCTTGTAACCACAGCCCGCCAGCAGTACAAATACCGCCATGCTGGCTACAATGCGGGTAACAGACACTGCGGGGGTCGAACGGGGCGCTCGCATATCTTTAAACTCCTGAAGCTTAACGGGTAGTCATTATGACCGAAACTGAATTCCTGGCACGTGCCGACGCCATTCTGGATCACCTTGAAAGCCAGTCTGACGATTGGCTGGCCCTGTACGATTTTGATGTCGATGCAAGCCGCAACGGCAACGTGCTGACCCTGATCTTCAACAACAGCATCCATGTGGTGATCAATAGCCAGGCACCTTTGCAAGAAATGTGGGTGGCCGCGCGCACCGGTGGTTTCCACTACCGCTTCGACGGCGAGCGCTGGGTGGACACCCGCGGCGGCCCCGATATGGCTGAGGCACTGTCACAAATCTGCACCGACGCCAACGGCGGCCAGCCGCTTAAAGTCACGATCTAGATCAGAACTGTACGCGCTGTGTCTGGGCTGGCTGGGGTGCCGGCCCGAACGACGGTTCGACAGACACCGCGCTGCCATCCAGCTGGTTCAGCAAATCGCCAATGCCATCCGATGGCGTCGCCCCATCGGGCAACTGGCCATTCAGCATCAATTCTTCGGGTGACGGCAATCCCACACGCGCTACGGCCTTGCCCGGCGGGAATTCAGCGAAGTAAAAGTCACCCCTTCACGCAACAGGCCATCAGGCAGAGGGCCTGGCTGGGCAACGGGTTCATTTTTAAGTGCAAACCGCATGTAATCGAGCCAGATCGGCAGCGAAGCGCCACCACCAGTCTCGCGCGAACCGAGCGAACGGGGTTTATCAAAGCCCATCCAGGCCACCCCCACCAGCTTGGGCGTAAAACCGGCAAACCACGCATCGTGCGAATCATTGGTCGTGCCGGTTTTTCCGCCCACATCAGGACGCTTGAGGTCTCGGGCCAGGCGAGCCGCCGTACCCTGGCGAGCGATACCGCGCATGATGTCGTTCATGACGTACGCCGTACGCGGATCAATGACGCGGGCCGCCGCATCGCCGGCCACCACCGGTTTGGCCTGCATGACGACCTTGCCATCGGCATCGGTCACCCGGTCGATAAGGTAGGGCGGCACACGGTAACCCCGTTGGCAAACACCACATAGCCTGCAGCCAGCTGCATGGGCGTAACCCCGCCCGCACCCAACGCCAGCGGCAGCACCGCCGGGTTGCGGGCCCGGTCAAAACCAAACCGGGTGATGTAATCTTGCACATACTGAGGGCCGACGGCCTGCATGATGCGGATCGAAACCATATTCTTGGATTTGTACAAGCCTTCGCGCAGCGTCAGCATGGGCTCGTAGCTGTTGCCATAGTTCTTGGGTTCCCAGGCTTTGGAGCCCGTTTGTGCGGCCGTCAGGCGGAAGGGCTCGTCGGACACCTGGGTGGAGGGCGTCAGGCCACGCTCGAGCGAACTGGCATAGATAAATGGTTTGAACGCCGACCCGGGCTGACGCCACGCCTGCGTTACCCGGTTGAACTGTTCTTCGAAGTCGAACCCCCCACCATGGCACGAATTGCGCCGTCTTGCGGCTGCAAGGCCACGAACGCCGCCTGCACCGAGGGCTTGTTCAGCAGTTCCCAGTAGTCACCGTTTTTACGGATATAGACCACGGCACCCCGCGAAATACGTACATCAGACTTGGCATTCTTTGCCAGACCACGTGCAATCACCTTGAGCGCCGACTTGTCGGTAATTTCAACGATTTGCTCGGGGCTACGCGCGACAACAACCTTGTCAGGCGCGGCGGACAACACGACACCGACCATCAGATCATCGCTGTCGCGGTACTTGTCTTGTACTTTCTCGAGAATCTCGTCGAACTGCTCTGCATTTTGCTCGACACCGGCCGGCAAATTGATGGTTTCCTCGGGGCCGGGGTAGGGTGCACGCCGTGTGTAGTCGAGAATACCGTTACGAACAGCCTCGTAGGCTTGCTGCTGCTCTTTGGAATCAATGGTCGTATAGATATTGAAACCACGCGAATAAATGTTGTCTTGATAGACGGTGAACAGCAGCTGGCGCGCCAGTTCGGCCGCATATTCGGCATGAATCGCATAACCGCCCGCCGGCGTACCAGGCGCCGACTTGAGCACAATCGGTTGCTGCGACGCCTGCTGGTATTCTTCAGGGGTGATGTAGCCCAGGTCGCGCATGCGACCCAGCACGTACATCTGGCGCGACTTGGCACGCGGCATATTGGCAATGGGGTTAAAGCGCGACGGTGCCTTGGGTATGCCCGCCAGCATGGCCGCTTCAGCAATGGTGATGTCGCCCAGCGGCTTGCCGAAATAGGTCCGCGAGGCTGCCGCAAAACCGTACGAACGATGGCCCAGATAGATCTGGTTCATGTACAGGTCAAGAATTTCGTTCTTGGACAGCGTTGCTTCAATCTTGAATGTCAGCAGCAACTCGTAGAATTTACGGGTATAGGTTTTTTCTGACGACAGATAAAAGTTTCGCGCCACCTGCATGGTGATGGTACTGGCCCCCTGCGATTTGGCCATACTGGTAATGTTGGCCACCGCCGCACGCGCCACACCCTGCCAGTCAATGCCACTGTGCTGATAGAAGCGATCATCTTCTGCAGCCAGAATGGCCGACTTCATGACATCGGGAATTTCATTGAAGCGCAGCACATTGCGGCGCTCTTCGCCGAATTCGCCAATAAGCACCTTGTCGGCCGTGTAAATGCGCAGTGGCACACGGGGCCGGTAATCAATCATGGCGGAAAGGTCGGGCAGATTGGGCCACGCCAGGGCCAAGGCCAGCGCCCCCAACAACGCACCACACACGCCCAGACCCGCGAAAAATACAGCGGTCTTGATCAGGAGACGCCCGAACCAGTGATTGGATTCCGGTGCGGCGTTCTTGGAAGATTTTGCAGATGAACTCATTTAACGGCGATTTTAAGTCGGGGAAGAATCAGACTATGATGGCTGCTTCAAGATTATGTAACAGTTTAAGTCAGCAGCACCGGCCACGAGCCCTATGGCTGGTGGGATAATACACAAATGAACGAAAAAACCTGTACCCCGCTTGCGCCGAAACGACGCTTTTGCCTTACAGCCGCCCGGTCATACTGGTTGGCATGATGGGCGCGGGTAAAACAACCATCGGGCGAGGTCTGGCCAAAGCCACCGGACGTGACTTCATCGACCTTGACCACGCCATTGAATCACGATGCGGCGTACCTATTCCTCATATCTTTGAGGTCGAAGGCGAAGAAGGGTTCCGTAAACGCGAAACCCTTTTACTGGATGAATATTCGCAGCAACCCGGCATTGTACTGGCCACCGGGGGTGGAGCGGTACTGGCATCAGAAAACCGTCGCATCCTGACAGAGCGAGGTGTTGTTATTTACTTACGCGCTGCGGCCGACGAGCTTTACCGGCGGGTCGCCAAAGACCGCAATCGGCCATTGCTGCAAACGGCCAACCCCCGCGAACGGGTGGCGCAATTGCTGGCACAACGTGCGCCACTGTACGAGGAAGTTGCCGATATCACCTTCGACACCGGCCATCTCCCTGTCGCGCAGGCCGCCACAGCACTGGCGCAATTGCTGCACTCAACACCTGTATCTCCATAATCATCACTGCACCGTCTCTTATGACCACCACTGTTAACGTTGCTACCCTGGCGGGCACTACCCCATCCACATTGGTCCCGGCCGTCTCGACCACCTGCACGACAGCGTCCCGGCCGATGTCACCGCCATTGCCGTTGTCACCAACCCCACCGTCGGTGCCCTGTACGCCGAACGAGCCATGGCGGCCCTGCGCAAAACCGGGAAAACCGTCATTTGCATCGAATTGCCCGACGGCGAAAGCTACAAAGACTGGCAAACACTTAATCTCATCTTTGATGGCTTGTTACAAAATCGCTTCGACCGCAAAGGGTTGCTCGTGGCCCTGGGCGGCGGTGTTATCGGCGACATGACCGGTTTTGCCGCAGCCAGTTACATGCGCGGCGTGCGATTCCTGCAGGTGCCCACTACATTGCTGTCCCAGGTTGACTCCTCGGTGGGCGGGAAAACCGGCATCAATCACCCGCTGGGCAAGAACATGGTGGGGGCGTTCTACCAACCCATCGCCGTTGAAATCGATACCGACGTTCTCAAGACACTGCCCGCGCGCGAAGTCTCGGCCGGGCTGGCCGAGGTCGTGAAATACGGTCTCATCATCGACGCCGGGTTTTTCGACTGGTGCGAACAACACGTTGACGACCTGCGGGCCCTTGAGCCCCAGGCCATTCGTCACGCCATCAAGCGGTCCTGCGAACTCAA
This sequence comes from Neopusillimonas aromaticivorans, assembly GCF_030344915.1. Classification (GTDB taxonomy): domain Bacteria; phylum Pseudomonadota; class Gammaproteobacteria; order Burkholderiales; family Burkholderiaceae_B; genus Neopusillimonas; species Neopusillimonas aromaticivorans. The sequence goes on from NZ_CP128233.1 coordinate 1,472,549, forward strand.
GGCACACGTGGTCGGCAAAGACGAGCGCGAATCGGGGCTGCGGGCCATCCTGAACTTCGGGCACACCTTTGGTCATGCCATTGAAGCCGGTATGGGGTATGGTGATTGGCTGCACGGCGAGGCTGTCGGCTGCGGCATGTTTCAGGCCGCTGAACTCTCGGCCCACACGGTCGGGCTGGACAGCGACAGCGTCACACGCGTCAAGCACGTCGTCCATGCCATCGGCTGCCCCGTTGTTCCTCCAAACCTCGGTACCGAACGCTGGATCGAACTGATGCAGGTTGACAAAAAGACCGAGGGCGGCCATCTGCGCTTCGTTCTTCTGCCTAAAATAGGACAGGCCATCGTTCAGGGGGCACCGCTGAACGTACTGCGCGACGTACTGCATAAAACCTCGGTGCCGGTAATGTAAGGAGCTTGAATGACGGCCCTGGCCCCGTATGCCTGCGACCCTTCGCTTTCGCGTGGGCGCCTCCATCACGAACCGCCGCCGGTGGGCCGTTCCGAATTCCAGCGTGACCGCGACCGCATCATTCATTGCAACGCCTTTCGCCTGCTGGAATACAAAACCCAGGTCTTCATCAACCATGAAGGGGACCTGTTCCGCACCCGCCTGACCCACAGTATTGAAGTGGCCCAGATCGCCCGCAGCCTGGCACGCAACCTTGGGCTGCACGAAGACCTGACCGAAGCCATTTCCCTGGCGCACGACCTGGGGCACACCCCGTTTGGCCACGCCGGGCAAGATGAACTGAACGCCTGCATGCGCGAGTTTGCCCCCGACGCCGGCGGCTTCGAACATAACCTGCAAAGCCTGCGGGTTGTCGACACGCTTGAAGAACGCTACGCGGCGTTCAATGGCCTGAACCTGTGCTTTGAAACCCGTGAGGGCATTCTGAAACACTGCTCGCTGAAGCATGCCCGTCAATTGGGCAACGTCGGCGAACGGTTCCTGATGCGTCAGCAGCCCTCGCTGGAAGCCCAGATCGCCAATCTGGCCGACGAAATTGCCTACAACAACCACGACATCGACGACGGCCTGCGCTCGGGCCTGATTACCATCGAGCAATTGCAAATGCTCGAGATTTTTGCCACCCACTACGCCCAGGTGGTGAACCGTTATCGCAACCTGGATCGCCAACGTGCCATTTCAGAAACCATTCGGGCCATGATCAACACCCTGATCATCGACCTGACCCGTACCACGCTTGAGCATATTGAAACCCACCGGCCCGACAGCCCGGATGCGGTGCGACGCAGCCCGCCACTGGCGGCATTTTCACCCCCATCCGGGCCCAGGCTGACGCGCTGAAACGCTTCCTGCTCGACAATCTGTACCGCCATCATGCCGTCATGCGCATGACGGTCAAGGCCCGACGCATTGTGCGTGACCTGTTCATGGCCTATCTGAATGAACCCCGCCTGCTGTCTGCCACCTGGCGACGCGATACGGCGGTCGAGCAGGCACGCGCCATTGCAGACTATATTGCCGGCATGACCGACCGCTTCGCCATCAAGGAGCACCGGGAACTGTTCCAGATGGGCGGGGCGCAGGTTTAGGCGCGGCCTGGATGGACAACGCCAGTATTCACTGGCCAGCCCAGGACCTGTCAGGGTAGGGCCGGGTTTATTCCGCCTTGCCTGCTGCCTGTACACGCTCAAGCACGGTCGCAAAATCGGCGGCATTCATGAAGCCCACGACCCGTTCACTGTTGATGTAATCGCCGCCCGCCGTAAAAAACAGGATGCCGGGCGGGCCGAACAGGTTGAAACGACGTAACAGGGCACGGTCGTCATCGGTGTTTTTGGTGACGTCGGCCTGCACCAGAACGAATTGCTGCATCAGGCGCGCCACAGCAGGGTCGGTAAAGGTGAATTTTTCCATTTCAATGCACGACACGCACCAGTCGGCGTAAAAATCCAGCAAGACCGGACGATTGGTGTTGGCCAGCAGTTGATCCAGTTCCTGCACCGACGCCACCCTGACAAACCGGGACTTGATATCGTCAGACATTACGGCAGACGCGGAGGCTGCGGCACCTGTAGCATTCATGGTGGTAGACGACGCAATGAAACCACGCAGCGGTTGCAAAACACTGTAGGTGCCCGACGCCATCCCTGCCAGCATCAGTACCGCCCACACGGCCAGCATCAGGCCAACGGCCTTGCGCAACGCCGGCCACACGCCGGCGGGACCGGCTTTCAACAACCCCAGCAACAACGCCGACCACAAGGCCAGAACAGACCAGCCCACAACCATGATGGCGGCGGGAAGCACCGGATTAAGCATCCACCACGCCGTTGCCAGCAACAGCAGGCCAAAGCCCTGACGGATGCCTTCCATCCAGGGCCCCGCCTTGGGTAACATCGCCCCGGACCCGGCACCCAGCACCAGCAACAACACACCCTGCCCCCAGGCCAGGGCAAACAAGGCCGCACCACCCAGGACCCAGTCCCCGGTCTGTGAGATGAACAACAGCACACCCGCCAGTGGCGCGGCGACACAGGGCCCGATGATCAGTGCCGACAACAGCCCCATGACAAATGCCCCGCCATAATGCCCGCCGGGAATTGCGGCCAGGCGCTGGCTAAGGGCGGACTGCATGCCTGACGGTGCCTGAAAGGTATAGACGTTAAACATGGCCAGGGCCAGCAAGGCCAGCAAAACAGCAAACAAGGCCAGCACCCAGGGCGTTTGCAGCCATGCGGCCAAACTGGCACCGGCCAGGCCCGCGGCAATACCCATCGCGGTGTACAAAATGGAGACACCGAGCAAATAGGTCGCAGCCAGCGATAGCCCGCGCCAGCGCCCGGGTTTAATCCCGGCGTGCTGACTGCCCGCAATGACCGTCAGGACAATCGGCACCATGGGCAGAACACACGGCGTAAAGGTCAATAGCACGCCCAGCAACAGACTCAGGCCAATCACTGTGAACGGATCGGCATTCACCAGATAACTTGCCAGCCCCGCGTCGTTGCCCGCCAGCGCACTGGTCAAACCCGAACGGGTTTCCGGACCTGCTTCGACGGCCCCCATTGACGCCGCAGAGTCTGCCGGGGTTGATACGGCCGACGTGCTGGACTTGCCCGGGTCAATGACGTTAGCCAGCGGCTCAGGCACGCTCTTGACCACCCCTGTGCCACTGACCTGATACCCACCGTCAACCTGCGTCAGCTGCAGGGTTTTGGTGATGGGGGTAACACAGGCCGGCATCGGCACACCCCTGACTGGTCACCGCCAGTGTCTGGGGACCATTACCCGGCTTCAACATCACACGCAGCGTGACCTGCCGGTAATAAACTTCAAGATCTTCGTTAAAGGTTTCATCAAACTTGACCAGGCCGGGCGGGTAGAGCACATCGCGCACGGTATCGGCAGCAGGCTGGGTAGCCACGTCGAACCGCGTGCGGTACATGTAGTACGCAGGTGCGATGGTGTAATGAATGTGCAGTTCGTCGGGGCCCACCTGCGCAGCCGACATGACAAACGCCACATCGGGGTCGAGGAAATCGTCCTGGGCTGCCACCGGCAGAGCCGATACGACAGCCAGAACAGCCAGCAATCCCATAAAAAAGGCCCGGCTTCGGGCATAAAACCTGTACAACATTGAATAAGTGTCCTGCATCAAGTCGCCGGAGCCTGTGTTTGTTCGTGAACCCAGACCGCATATGGCTCAAACCCGCCAATGACCGGCAACACCAGGATCTCGGGCACCTCGTAGGGATGCAATGACTTGATCTTGTGAATGACATCGGGCACACGGGCGCGCGTGGTTTTGATGGTCAGGGGAATTTCCGACGTGCCTTCCATTTGCCCCTGCCACATGTACATGGACAACCCCGGCGCGCCAAGGTTCACACACGCGGCCAGATGTTCTTCAACCAGGTAATGGGCAATGCGTTTGGCAAGCAGTTCGTCGGGGGCGTTGCTTAACACGAGGACCAGTTCAGGATTCATGAAGCACCTTCTGAAAATACGGGCTGGCGGGGTGGGGCGACGGAACGTGGCATGGCATGGCGTGCGTTTCCGGAACGTGCCCCCAGTGTAACGCAGCCATTGAAATGCCCCGCAAGCGACTGACACTGCGGGGCAAAAGGACGGGGTATACCCGTTGGCGCTGCACATCCGGCCCGACGGGTAAACCGGGGCCGGCAAACGCAGGCACCACGCTCACCAGATCACAGGATCATCAGTTCATTTTGCACTCAGGCGCGAAGTGATCCTTGTGATTCTGAAGAACTTTGCGCTGGACATTTTGAACCAGTTCACCCTTGTCGTTACGCTCGATGCGGATCAGGTAGTAATCCTGGACGGGATGATGGTTGGTGTCGAACGCGAAGTTGCCTCGCACCGGCTGGAACTCGGCCTTGCGCATTGCCGCACGGAATTCATCCGCTTTGGCCATGTCGCCACCGTTAGCCTTGAGTGCAGAGCCGATCAGGTTGGCCGTATCGTAGGCTGTGGCTGCATAGTGCGTTGGCGTACGGCCATATTCGGCCTGGAAGGCCTTCACGAACTCGGCATTACCGGGTACGTCAAGGGTCGGGGCCCACAAGGCCACCGTATACAGGCCTTCGGCCGCGTCACCGGTTGCACCCAGCATCCGGCCGTCCATTGAAAACACCGGCAGTACCATTGGAATGGTCTTGCTCAAACCCGCCGCAGCGTATTGCTTGGCAAAATTGATGCCCAAACCACCCGGATGGAACTGATAGATGGCATCGGGTTTCAGATCACGAATGCGTGCCATCTCGATCGAGAAGTCCGACTGGTCAAGTTTTGTGTAGATTTCAGCGACAACTTCGCCCTTGTATTCGCGTTTGAAACCCGCCAATGCGTCACGACCGGCCTGGTAATTGGGCGCCAGCAAAACCACTTTCTTGTAGCCCAGTTCGTTGGCGGCCGCACCACCCGAGGCGTGCAAGGCGGAATTTTCATAGGACGCCACAAAATAGTTCTTGTCGCAACGGCTGCCCGCAAACGGCGACGGACCTGCGTTAGGGCTGACGTAGAACCCACCGGCATTCACGATGGAGGGGATAATGGCTGTTGATACGTTTGAGAAAATCACCCCGGAAAACAGGCGCACTCCATCGGCAACCATACGGTCGACAATCTGCTTGCCGTTGGCCGGCTTCAGGCCATCGTCTTCTGTGATGACATTGACGGCCACACCACCCAGCTTGCCACCGCCTTGCTTGACGGCAAGGTTAAAACCATCACGCGCATCTTCACCCAGATACCCCGCAGGCGTGCTTAACGTCGTAATGAAACCGATCCGGACGGGATCTTGCGCCTGTGCGGTTGCCCCGAGGGCCATCAATGCCGAAGCCACACAACCTAGTGCTATTTTTCTTAACATGTACTACTCCTTTGAATGAGGGGTTCAGTGCCCCGGACAATGGCAGATTGAATACCGGAAATTGCCGGAGCATTTATCTGAAACACCGCTAAAGAGTATTGGTTTTTATTTCGTACGACAACCTGAACAAGGCAGGGTTTTCCCGGGAATTAGCAAAAAAGTTTAAGCTTGAAGCAAACTGGTGCAGGATTGTTCAACAATAGTGAGCGATCGCACCAAAAAAACCCGGACAGGCCCGGGGTTTTCAAATACTGCGGCGACACGAATGCCGCCACCGACACTTCAACGCTTATTCAGCGTCTTCAGCACCGTCAACTTCTTCAGCTTCAGGACGGTCGACCAGTTCCATGTAAGCCATGGGCGCGTTGTCGCCCTGGCGGAAACCCATTTTCAGGACACGGGTGTAACCACCGTTACGAGCCTGATAGCGGGGGCCGAGTTCTGCAAAGAGTTTGACAACAGCATCGCGGTCACGCAGGCGGGCAAACGCGAGGCGCTTGTTGGCCAGTGTGGGCTCTTTACCCAGAGTGATCAGGGGTTCGATAACGCGGCGCAGTTCTTTGGCTTTGGGCAACGTGGTTTTGATGGCTTCGTGAGTGATCAGCGAAACGGCCATGTTGCGGAACATTGCCAAACGGTGACTGCTGGTGCGGTTGAGTTTACGTAATCCACTACGGTGACGCATGATATTTCCTTTGAATCTTGGACGCCTGACCCGAAAAATCGGGCCTGACGGAGGTGAACAGCTCTTCTATCGGGGTTGCCGCGGGCTGTTGGCTAAATACCCGGACCACACCGTGTGGCCCGGAAAAACGGGTGATCAGGGACGCTCAAGACCCAGGGGCGGCCAGCTTTCCAGCTTCATGCCCAAGGTCAGGCCGCGTGCAGCCAGAACTTCCTTGATTTCGTTGAGCGACTTGCGACCCAGATTGGGGTCTTGAGCAATTCATTCTCGGTACGCTGAATAAGGTCGCCGATGTAGTAAATGTTTTCGGCCTTGAGGCAATTAGCCGAACGCACGGTGAGCTCGAGATCGTCGACCGGACGCAACAGAACGGGGTCGATCTGTTCTTTGCTGCCGCGCGGGCCGGCCGGAACATCGGCGTCTTCACCATCGCTGGCCAGAGACGCAAACACCGAAATCTGATCCATCAACAGACGCGCCGACTGACGAACAGCTTCTTCCGGCGTAATGACACCATTGGTCTGAATGTCGAGGATGAGTTTATCGAGGTCAGTACGCTGCTCGACACGAGCGCTTTCAACGGCATAGCTGACGCGACGAATCGGGCTGAAGGACGCGTCCAGAATGATGCGACCAATCGTGTGCTGACGGTCTTCGACCAGCGCACGAACGTTGCCGGGAACATAACCGCGACCTTGCTCAACCTTGATCTGCATTTCAAGCAGGCCATCGTCGGTCAATGTGGCAATGACGTGATCAGGATTGATGATTTCTACGTCGTGCGGCAATTCAATGTCGCTGGCCAGCACCGAGCCAGGGCCTTGCTTGCGCAGGGTCAGGGTGACTTCTTCACGGTTATGCAGCTTGAAAACCACGCCTTTAAGGTTCAGCAGGATATCAACGACATCTTCACGTACGCCAGGCAGTGTGGAATATTCGTGCACGACACCAGTGATCTGGACTTCGGTGGGGGCGTAACCAACCATGGACGACAGCAGGATGCGACGCAGGGCATTGCCCAACGTGTGACCATAACCGCGCTCGAAAGGCTCCATGATGACCTTGGCGTGATTTTTGGCAACGGCTTCGACCTCGATTGAACGGGGCTTGAGAAACACTTGAGACGACATTTGGATTCCTTTTCAATACCCTCGGCTCGTTACACCGATAAGGCTGACGGAGTGTTGACATGCAGGCCGGACCCTTGTGGGCCGCGACAGGGTCTGCGAGATAAGGGCTGTCACTGCAAAGCCCACTTCCCGGAATATACCGGAAAGTGGGCCTGGATCTGTTGCCATACCAGGCCAGAAAGCCTGGTACATGCGACAGAAATTAACGCGAATACAATTCAACAACCATCGATTCGTTAACGTCACGAGCGACGTCAGCACGATCGGGGGCCGATTTGAATGTACCCGACAGCTTGTTGGTGTCGACTTCAACCCACTGGGGAAACCGATACCTGCTGCCAGATCAATCGCTTCACGGATACGTGCCTGCGATTTTGACTTTTCACGAACGCTGACGACGTCGCCGGCCTTGACCAGCATCGAAGCGATGTCGGCAGTGCGGCCGTTGATTTCAATCGCGCGGTGATTGACCAACTGACGTGCTTCAGCGCGTGTTGAGCCAAAACCCATGCGGTAAACCACGTTGTCCAGACGCGATTCCAGCAACTGAATCAGGGTCTCGCCAGTGTTGCCACGACGACGCTCAGCTTCAGCGAAATATTTGCGGAATTGCTTTTCCAGAACGCCATACATGCGCTTGAGTTTCTGCTTTTCACGGAGCTGCAGACCGTAGTCGGATGTACGAGCACCCGATGTACGACCGTGCTGGCCAGGCTTCGATTCAAATTTGCATTTGGAATCGAGCGAACGGCGTGCGCTTTTCAGGAAAAGGTCGGTACCCTCGCGACGCGAGAGTTTGCATTTAGGTCCAATGTAACGTGCCATGATGCTTCCTATTAAATACGACGGCGCTTGGGCGGACGGCAACCGTTGTGCGGAACGGGCGTGATATCGGAGATGCTGGTGATCTTGATACCCAACGCGTTCAATGCACGAACCGATGATTCGCGACCTGGGCCGGGGCCCTTGATGCGAACTTCGAGGTTCTTGATGCCGTATTCGAGCGCAGTACGACCCGCCGACTCGGCAGCCACCTGAGCCGCGAACGGTGTGGATTTACGCGAGCCCTTGAAGCCAGCGCCACCCGACGTCGCCCACGACAAGGCGTTACCCTGGCGATCAGTGATCGTGATGATTGTGTTGTTGAAAGACGCGTGAACGTGCGCGATGCCGTCAGATACGACCTTCTTGATTTTTTGCGTACGCGAGCAGCGCCGCTATTTGCTTTCGCCATCTTCTAGTCCTCGATTATTTCTTCAGGGAAGCAGCTGCACGACGCGGCCCTTTACGGGTACGCGCATTAGTGCGGGTACGCTGACCACGCACTGGCAGACCACGCTTGTGGCGCAGACCACGATAGGTTCCCAGGTCGATCAGACGTTTGATAGAAAGTTGTACTTCGCGACGCAGATCGCCTTCTACGATGAACGAACCAACGTGCTCGCGGATACGCTCGAGCTCTTCGTCGGTAAGGTCTTTGACCTTTTTGGTGCGCTCAATGCCGGACGCGTCACAAATTTGACGGGCACGGGTCGGGCCAATACCAAAAATAGAGGTAAGACCGATTACGGCGTGTTTGTGCGGCGGAATGTTGATGCCAGCAATACGGGCCATGACTGTTCCTTGTTAAATCTGTTACGTTTCGGCTTTAGCCTTGACGCTGCTTGTGACGGGGATCGGTGCAAATAACACGTACCACGCCGTGACGTTTGATAACTTTGCAATTACGGCAAATTCGTTTTACCGATGCCATTACTTTCATGGTTGACTCCTAGTTTCCTTTAGCCGGGCCGCTTATTTGGAGCGGAAAACAATTCTGGCACGTGAGAGGTCATAGGGCGTGAGCTCTACGGTGACCTTGTCACCCGGCAGAATCCGGATGTAATGCATGCGCATCTTGCCTGAAATGTGACCCAAAACGATGTGTCCGTTTTCGAGCTTGACGCGAAAAGTTGCGTTGGGCAGGTTTTCTACTACTTCACCCTGCATTTGAATGACGTCATCTTTTGCCATTTCTATTTACCGCATTGGCAGACCCGCACCCTTGAAGTTTGCCTTCTTGAGCAACGAATCGTACTGGTGGGACATCATGTAGGCCTGAACCTGCGCCATGAAATCCATAGTGACCACCACAATAATCAAGAGTGAAGTACCACCGAAGTAGAACGGCACATTCCAGCGCATCTGCATGAACTCGGGCAACAGGCACACGAGCGTGATGTAGATGGCACCCACCAGGGTCAGGCGCATAAGGATCTTGTCGATATAGCGCGCGGTCTGGTCACCCGGACGAATACCCGGGATGAATGCACCACTTTTCTTCAGGTTGTCTGCGGTCTCGCGGCTGTTGAACACCAATGCCGTATAGAAAAAGCAGAAGAAGATGATCAATGCCGAAAACAGCGTGATGTAAAGCGGCTGCTGAGGTGACAGGGCGGCGGCAAGGTCGCCCAGCCAGCTCATGCTGGGGCTGCTGGAAAACCAGCTGGTAACGGTGGCCGGCAGCAAGATCAGCGACGATGCGAAAATGGGTGGAATGACACCAGCCATATTCAGCTTCAGCGGCAGATGCGAGCTTTGACCGCCATACACCTTGTTGCCCACCTGGCGCTTCGCGTAGTTGACTGTGATACGACGCTGACCGCGTTCAACGAACACGACAAAGTACGTAACAGCCACGGTAAGCACCAGAATGAACAGGGCAGACAAGATCGACATGGCATCGGTACGAACCAGATCAAGAAGACCGGACAACGCGCTGGGCAGGCCCGCCACGATACCCGCGAAGATCAAGATGGAAATACCATTGCCCAGACCCCGTTCGGTGATCTGTTCACCCAGCCACATGACGAACATGGTACCGGTAACCAGCGTGACGACCGCCGTAAAGCGGAACAGCATGCCAGGATCGATGACCAGACCCGGTTGCGATTCGAGCGCAACCGCAATACCTACAGCCTGCACCAAGGCAAGAACCACGGTGCCATAGCGCGTGTATTGCGTAATTTTGCGACGACCCGCCTCACCCTCTTTCTTGATGGCTTCCAGCGCGGGCACTACCGAAGACATCAGCTGCATGATGATCGATGCAGAAATGTACGGCATGATGCCCAGTGCAAGCACCGAGAAACGTTCGAGGGCGCCACCCGAGAACATATTGAACAAGCCTAATATGCCGCCCGAGTTGGACTGGAACATGTCGGCCAACGCGTCGGGGTTGATACCGGGTACGGGTACGTGCGTACCCAACCGGTAAACCACCAGGGCGAGCAGCAGGAAAACGAGACGACGTTTTAGGTCGCCGTAGCGTGGACCTGCTTTACTCTGTGCCTGAGCTTTAGCCACCCGTTACCCCTTATTCAGCCAGCGAACCGCCAGCTGCTTCGATTGCAGCGCGAGCACCAGCCGTTGCCGAAACGCCTTTCAGTGTGACCTTGCGGGACAATTCACCCGACTTGATGACCTTGACGTAACGAACGCCTTGGCCAATCACACCGGCTTGCTTCAGAACCTGGACGTCGATTTCGTCGACGGGCAAGAGCTGAATTTCGGACAAGCGGACTTCGGCACGCAGATGACGGCCCAAGGGCGTAAACCCACGCTTGGGCAGACGGCGATACAGAGGCATTTGACCGCCCTCGAAGCCGACTTTATGGAAGCCGCCCGAACGCGATTTTTGACCTTTGTGACCGCGGCCACCTGTTTTGCCCAGTGCCCGAGCCAATGCCACGACCAACGCGACGTTTGGCATGCTTGCTACCAGGAGCAGGTTGCAACGTATTCAATTGAGTTTCTGACATCTCGATTCCTTTCAGGCTTCCGAGACAGTCACGAGGTAATCCACTTTACGGATCATCCCACGGACCTCGGGGGTGTCGACCAACACGCTGGTGCTGTTGACACGACGCAGGCCCAGACCACGAATGGTGTCGCGGTGGGACTGCTTGGTGCCGATGACCGAGCGCACGAGCGTTACTTTGATTTGTTTCTGTGTCGTCATGACTTACCCCAGAATTTCTTCAACCGTCTTGCCGCGCTTGGCAGCAATATCGGAAGGTGTCGAGCAAGCGGCCAGACCATTCAACGTGGCGCGAACCAGGTTGTAAGGGTTGCTGGAACCGAGGCTCTTGGCCACAACGTTACGGACACCCATCACTTCGAAAATAGCGCGCATCGGGCCACCGGCAATAACACCGGTACCTTCGGCGGCTGGCGAGATGAGGACGGTAGACGCACCGTGCTTGCCCACAACCGTGTGGTGCAATGTACCGTTTTTAAGCGGCACTTTGCTCAGGCCGCGACGGGCCTGTTCCATTGCTTTCTGAACGGCAACCGGTACTTCACGGGCTTTACCTTTGCCCATGCCGATGCGGCCATCGCCGTCACCGACGACGGTCAGCGCAGCAAAGCTCATGGTGCGACCACCCTTGACCACTTTGCTGACGCGGTTGACCGCGATCATTTTTTCACGCAAGCCGTCGTCGTTTTCTTTCTCGGCGGTATTCTTGCCTTGTGCTTTAGCCATTTGACAATTCCTTGCTTAGAATTTCAGGCCGGCTTCACGCGCGGCTTCAGCCAACGCCTTGACGCGGCCGTGGTAACGGAAGCCCGAGCGATCGAAAGCGACGAGTTCAATGCCCGCTGCTTTGGCTTTCTCGGCAACACGCTTGCCCACCAGGCTGGCTGCAGCGACGTTGCCGCCGTTGGCCAGTTCTTTGCGGACTTCAGGTTCAAGCGTCGAGGCGCTGACCAGAACGCGGTCACCTTCCGGCGAAATAATGTTGGCGTAAATGTGCGAGTTCGAACGGTAAACCGCCAGGCGATTAACGCGCAGTTCGGCGATTTTCCGGCGAGTGGCAACTGCACGACGCAAACGGGAGATTTTCTTATCCATGATTCTTCCTTGCCTACGCGCTTATTTCTTCTTGGCTTCTTTGAGGATGACTGTTTCGTCCGAATAGCGCACGCCTTTGCCTTTGTAGGGCTCGGGTTCGCGATATGCACGGATTTTTGCAGCCGCCTGGCCGACAACCTGTTTGTTGGCACCCTTGATCACGATTTCAGTCGGGGTCGGGCATTCAATTTTGATGCCTTCGGGTGCTTCGAAGTTGATGTCGTGCGAGAAGCCCAGTTGCAGTTTAAGCACGTTGCCCTGAACCTGAGCGCGGAAACCCACGCCAACCAGATTCAGCTTGCGCTCGAAGCCGGTGCTGACACCGGTAACCATATTGGCTACCAATGCACGAACCGTTCCGGACATCGCTTTGGCGTGGCGTGAGTCGTTAGCCACGGCAAACGTGATTTGGCCGTCTTCGAGTTCGACCTTGACGTCACCGGTCAGGGACTGGGACAGTGTGCCCAGAGGACCTTTGACGGTGATGAGGTCGGGGTTAATGGTTGTTTCAACGCCCTTGGGCAAACTGACCGGATATTTTGCAATACGTGACATATGATTCCCCTTATGCTACGTAGCAAAGCACTTCGCCACCAACGCCATTGGCGCGGGCTTTGCGATCGGTCATGACGCCACGGGGTGTCGAGATGATGGCAACGCCCAAGCCGTTCATGACTTGAGGAATTGCACTGTGGCCTTTGTAAATACGCAGGCCAGGGCGCGACACGCGCTCGATGCGTTCAATAACCGGGCGACCGGCGTAGTATTTGAGGCCAATTTCGAGAACAGGCTTGGCCTGATCACCGGTGACCTGGAAGTTGTCGATGTAGCCTTCGTCTTTCAGCACAGCAGCAATTGCTACTTTCAGCTTCGAGGAGGGCATGCTAACCGACGTTTTGCTGACCATTTGTGCGTTACGTACGCGAGTCAACATGTCGGCGATGGGATCGCTCATGCTCATGGTGTTTTCTCCTACCAGCTAGCTTTAGTCATGCCAGGCACTTCGCCACGCAGCGCCATTTCGCGCAGCTTGTGACGGGTAAGCCCGAACTTGGCAAAAACACCACGAGGACGGCCAGTGACCACGCAGCGGTTACGCTGGCGGGTGGGACTGGAGTTACGGGGAAGCTTTTGCAATTCCAAACGTGCCTGATAACGCTCTTCGTCGGACTTGGACTGGTCGTCGATGATCGATTTCAGGGAAGCACGCTTGGCAGCGTATTTTTCAGCCAGCTTGGCGCGTTTAATGTCGCGATTAATCAGTGAAAGTTTAGCCACGTCATCGCCCCTTAATTGCGGAACGGGAAGCTGAACGCTGTAAGCAGCGCTTTGGCTTCGTCGTCGGTCTTGGCAGTGGTTGTGATGCTGATATTCAGACCACGGACTGCGTCGATTTTGTCGTATTCGATTTCAGGGAAAATGATTTGCTCTTTAACCCCGACGTTGTAGTTACCCCGGCCGTCGAAGGCGCGACCCGAAATACCACGGAAGTCACGTACGCGCGGCAGGGCGACAGTTACGAGACGATCGAGGAATTCGTACATGCGCTGACCACGCAGGGTGACCATGCAACCAATGGGGTAGTCTTCACGGATTTTGAAGCCCGCGATAGCCTTGCGCGTTTTGGTGACAACAGGTTTTTGACCCGCGATTTTGGCGAGATCGCCAACTGCGTGTTCAATGACTTTTTTGTCGGCAACCGCTTCAGACACACCCATGTTGAGCGTGATCTTGGTGATGCGGGGCACTTCCATGACGCTTTTGTAGCCAAATTTGGCCTGAAGGTCGGCAACGACCTTGCTGCGGTAAAACTCTTGTAAACGAGCCATTGTGTCGCCCCTTACGCTTTAGCGCCAACGACTGCGCCGCTGGAACGAAAAATACGAACTTTGCGACCATCGACTTCTTTTACACCCACGCGGTCGGCTTTGCCGGACTCGGGGTTGTAAATTGCCACATTCGAAATGTGAATAGGCATGGTTTTGTCGATGATGCCACCCTGCGAACCCGACATGGGGTTGGGTTTGACGTGTTTTTTGACAACATTGATGCCTTCGACCAGAACGTGGTCGGCGTCAACACGCTGCAGCACGGTGCCACGGCGTTTTTTGTCGCGACCTGTCAATACGATGACTTCGTCGCCTTTGCGGATCTTTTCCATGGTCGCTCCTTACAGCACTTCTGGGGCCAGCGACACGATCTTCATGAATTTCTCTGTACGCAGTTCACGCGTTACAGGTCCGAAGATACGGGTACCGATGGGTTCCAGCTTGGCATTGAGCAAAACTGCGGCGTTACCGCCGAACTTGATCAACGAGCCGTCTTTACGGCGTACGCCCTTGGCAGTGCGAACTACCACAGCGTTGTAAATTTCGCCTTTTTTGACGCGTCCGCGCGGTGCGGCTTCTTTGACGCTAACTTTGATAACGTCGCCGATAGCGGCATAACGGCGCTTGGAGCCGCCCAACACTTTAATGCACATGACAGAGCGTGCACCTGTGTTATCGGCCACGTCCAGCGTGGTCTGCATTTGTATCATGATTTTTCCTGTGCCAACTTAGTCGCGCTGTTTACTAACCATTAGTAAATGCCCGGCCAGTTTTGGTCCCGTCAGACTTGTTTCCAAGCCCTGGGTTGAAATCTTGCTTAAACTTTGGGAAGTATTGCAGGCAATTTGCCAGCAAGTTTTCTAGTATAAAACGCCTTCTATATAAAGGCAAGATGTTTATGCATCACAAAACAACAGCTTGCGTCAAGTCCGGCAGGCTGGCGCACCGACGCAGCCTATTGCCCGTGGTACGCATCAAAACTGGTGCCTACGCCACGCTTTGTCGGCACTCGCACCCCGTTTATGCCAGACGAGCATAACCTTTGCTTAAGCGCACTATCTGCTTTCACGTACCGCTGATTCATTTTCTTTTTGCGCGTTATGCGCTATGGTCTGCGGGTTTTTGCTCTTGATATTGCAGATTATTATGTACTTGCTTAAAGGAAAGCGGATTCTTGTCGTCGAAGACGAGGAAGCCGAGCGTATGCTGATTTCGCTTTACCTGCAGCAGCAAGGCTGTCGCCTTTATCATGCCCATGATGGTATCGATGGCATCAACAAAGCCAAGCTGGTTGTTCCCGACCTGATCCTGCTGGACGTCGATATGCCGCGATGCCATGGCTATGCGGCGTGCCGGGTTTTGTCGGAAGACCCTGCAACACGACATATCCCGGTTATTTTCCTGTCGGCGTTTGCCGATGTCGAACATCGCGTTCAAGGCTTGATGGCCGGAGCCGTCGACTTCATCGGCAAACCCTTCAACTTTGATGAAATACGACTTCGGCTGGCCGTACATTTGCGCAATCCGGGTAATACCACCACTGCGCACCCGGCGCCTGAAACCATTTCGGGCCACGAACCCAATGACGCCCCAACCGACCCAGGGGAAGGGCCAAGCTACCTACACCAGATCCTGTTCCAGAGCGCTCGGGTACATCTGATTAAAGAGCTGGCCCTGACGCCCGAACTAAAAGAGCTGGCCACGCAGGTGGGCACCAACACCAAACGTCTCAACGAGGCGTTCCGGCATTGCGCAGGCACAACAGTATTCGAGTATTTGCGTGAAGAACGCATGAAAGAAGCCCGCCGCTTGCTGCAAAATACAACCATGCCGATCAACGAGATCGCGGCCATGGTGGGTTATAAAAGCAGTGCCAACTTTGCAACAGCCTTCAAAGACCGGTTTGGCGTCAGCCCAAGCCATGTACGTCGGTGCTAAGCGCCCGTTTACGTTCGTTTCTGCAGCGTGTCGCCCTGCTGGCCGCGCTGACGCTCTTCGGGCTGCCACAGACCGCGCTGGCTGACGTCGCTATTGATCTGGCGACCGCACCACACGATCTCGACCTTGTCCCCGAAATGCAAATGCAGGTCGTAGCGCCCGACCAGCCAGATACACCTTCCGGAAGACTGACGAGCAGCGACTGGATTGACGTACAGGCCGACCCGCAACGACTGATTGCCCCGCGTCAGCACAGTGCCCTGTGGCTGAAAGCCCGCTTGACCAATACCGGTACGACGCCGCTGACCCGCTGGCTGGAGGTCTTGCCCTGGCGACTGAACCAGGTTGATGCCTGGTTCATTGACCCTGCGAGCCGGGAAATTATTGATACGCTCGCGGTGGGACAGAACACGCCGGCTGCACAACGACGCATTCACAATAGCCGTGCGTTGATCCCGGTCACGCTGAGCGCGGGCCAGTCTGTGCAACTGCTGCTATATATAGAGAGCGACAGCCGACCGTTTTTAACGGTGCACAGCTGGGAGCCCACCGCATTCGTTGCCGAAGCCGCCTCACGTTACCAGTTCCACACGGTATTGCTGACGATTGCCCTGACCCTGATTGCCGTTTTATTGCTTCAGACCGACCGTCGCTATACGCTGCTGGCGCTCTGGATGCTGGTCATGTTCATTTTCGAGTCTGAGAAAGAAGGCTACATCAGCTTTCTGCTGTTTGACGACGCCTGGGCCTTTGCCGATCAGCTGCGATTTTCAAGTGCCATCATGGCCAAATCATTATTCATGATTGTCTCGGTATACCTGCTGGGCCTTGAAAAACAGGGCCACTGGCGCTGGCTGACCCCTGCCGCAAGCCTGATCACCGCAATATATGTCTGTCTGACATTCCTGCTGGATGGCGTTGTGTTGCGCCAGATCGGGGCAAGTTTGCTGATCCTCTGGCAAGGCGTGTGGCTGCTCATGGTCATTCCTGCGCTACGGCAGCGGCGACCGTGGCAGCGTACCCTCGTTCTGCTGCTCGGCACCGGCTGGATCACCTCGGCACTGTTCCTGGTCAGCTATACCTTCAACCTCAATTACAGCGGCCGCTTCGATGCCACCCGCATCATTCTGGAAACAGCGGTAGTTTTAGGCGTATTACTGACCTTTGCCCGACAACGCCGCGACGAAAAATCTGCGCTGGAACACGCGCTACGCAACTACGAGCGCTCGGAACGCAAGCGCCTTGAACAAGCGGTCAACGAGCGCGTCAAAGAGCTGCATGCCGCCCTGGATGCCGCCCAAAAAGCCAACGAGGGGCGAACCCGGTTCCTGCAGCAGGTGAGTCATGATCTGAAATCGCCCCTGACGGCCATCATGGGCTACGCTCAGCTGTTGCGGGTGGAAGAGGGCAAGGTAGGCAAACTCAGTGGCATCATTCACAACAGTGCCAGCCACATGCTCAGCCTGATCAGCCGCCTGATCGATTACGCACGCGATGCCACCTCTGCCACTGCAGCACCCACGCATCTGTACCTGTATGCATTTCTCAACAGCATAAAAAATGAGGCTCTGATTCTGGCCGAAAAAAACCACAATGGGTTTTTGCTCGACCTTGCCCAGGATCTGCCGCCCGTGATTTATTGTGACGAGACATTTTTGCGGGAAATTTTGCTGAACCTTGTCGACAATGCCTGCAAGCATACGCAACACGGCGAAGTATCGATACACGTCAAGGCCCGGCCCGGCAGCGATGGCGCCACCCTGATCCTGGTATTTGACGTCATTGATAACGGCAGCGGTATCCCCGCTGAACGACAGGCGCGCCTGTTCGAACCGTTTTTTCGTGTCTCCGAAGCAACGGAAGGCGTTGGCCTGGGGCTGGCCATTGTCCGGGAATTGACACTGAAAATGAACGGTGACATTACGCTGGCCAGCCATCCGGGGCACGGCACACGGGTAACCATCCAGCTGCCGATCCAGCGCGGACAGGAAGATGCCGACCGCGCCTTGCTCAGCCTGCCCAATCATATGCTGCCCTGGTATGACGCCGCAGGGCAGCATGCCTGGGTAGTCGAAGATGCCGCCGAGATTCGCGACCTGCTGGTCATGGAACTGTCCAGCCAGGGCTTTAACGCCATTGCGTTTGAAAACGCCGAAAGGGCATTGGACGCGCTAAAAACCAGTGAACCGCACCCGGCACTGATCCTGACCGACCATCAATTGCCTGGCAAAACCGGCGATACCATCCTGCATGCTGCCCACCAATGCACGCCAGCCATCCCCGTGATTCTGCTCTCGGCCAACTGGGCGCTGCAAAGCGGCAGCCCCGCCCAAGGTGCGCAAAACTATGCCGCCCGTCTGGGCAAGCCGGTTGATCTGGTCATGCTAAGGCGCGAAATAGCCCGTGCCTGTGGCCTGCAGCTGTTGCCGGCCGGCCGGGTGCCGGGGTCAGACACCGTCCGGCCACCCGGCATGGGCCAACTGGATGACGAAGCGCTGAAAAAGCTGGCGCTCTGGCTTGAGCTGGGTGCGGTCACAGATATCATCGAATGGTGCGATGAACTGACTGCCCGTAACCCGGACCTGGCCACCCGCATGGACGAAATTCGTAGCTTCGCTGAGTGCGGCGATTTCGCCAGTATCCGGAAGTGTTTTCGGACTGTCGACTTTGAAGACCACTAAAACCCGCTTATCCGGGTGCCAGAACAAAAAAGCCGGGGATTCCCCGGCCTGAACACTGTCGAACGTAACACGTTGCCGTCAACCGGCCGGATCGCCCGGAGGACGGCACGCCGCTCTGGATACTTCTGCTTAGAAACGGCCCGACAGCAGGGCGCCGGCGTTTTCAACCTTGCGCTCAAGACCCAACGATTTCAGCATTTGGTATACCGTGCTGATGGCTGCCGTTGTAACCGGCAGGCCCAGGCTGTTTTCAACCTGCTGAACCGATTGGAACGAAGGCATCTGCACGCAGGCCGACAACACGACGGCGTCAGCGTTAGCCGTGTTGACGCGCTTGATATGCTCGGCGGGTGCCAAGGGTTTTGACGGCCGACTTCAAGGTTGTCGGGGATTTCAAGCGAGACGGCGTCGAGCACTTCAATGCCTTCGCTTTCGATGTAGTCAACCACCAACTGGGTCAGGGGCTTCATGTAGGGTGTCAGGATGGACACTTTCTTGGCACCCATGGTGTGCAGGCCTTCAACCAGTGCACCGGCACTGGAAATGACGGGCGCAGGGTTGCCATTGTCTACCGTGACCTGATGCAGGCGTTTTTCGGATTCACGGTGGTAGCCTTTGCCCATGCTCATGATGGCGACCAGGCAGGCGTAACCCAGAACGTCGACCTGGGCGTCCGACAGTTCAAGAGCGCAACGGTCAGAATCGCGGTCCATGGCGGCGAGTTCGTCTTTCGTTACTTTCTTCATGCGCATGCGGCTGGAGTGGAACGTGAAACGCTCTTCGGGGAACTGGGCCGCGCGGCTTTGCAGCATGAGCGGGATTTCAGTTTCCATGGTGGTGTTGGAGCTGGGAACGATCTGGCCAATACGATAAATACGAGACATAAAACACACCTTTTAAATGAGTTAGCGCTAAGATAGTCGCTGATTTCTTCAACTAAAACCAATACAAATTTCGTCTTGCGTGCAAGGTTTGGGCTATAGCCCCATACCGGCCCCCGACAAGACGACTGCCCCCGCGCATGGAACTTCGACAACTTCGCTACTTTACCGCGCTGGCTGAAGAACTCAACTTCACACGGGCCGCCGAGCGCCTGCACATTTCACAACCCCCGCTCAGCGCACAAATCGCACAACTGGAAACCGAACTGGGCGTGAAGCTATTCGAGCGCAACAGCCGCAAGGTCAGCCTGACCGATGCGGGTACCGCCTTTTTGCGCGATGTTCGAGTCATTCAGGCCCGCCTGAAAGAAGCCACCCAGCGCGTTCAGGATATTCATTCGGGTCTGGCCGGCCGCATCGAAATCGGGGTATCCGGGTCGCATTTCCTGGGGCCCTTGCCCCAGTGCATTTCTGACCTGGCCAAGGCCTACCCCGACATTGATGTGGTCCTCAATGAAATGGCGCCAAACGACCAGATCGAGGCGCTGCGTGAACAGCGCATCGACATCAGCATTTCACGCCAGGTGGTCGAAGACGACTTGCTGTGCAGCGAAGCCCTTTGGCCTGATCCGTTATGGGTAGCACTGCCACACCGGCACAGGTTGGCGAACCCGACCGGCACGCTGGGCCTGGCTGCACTGGCCGAAGAACATTTCATCATGCTGCGCCGCGATACCTCACGCTTCGCCCAACACATCTACAACGCCTGCATCCAGAAGGGGTTTACGCCCGATGTTGTACACGCCGTCTCCGAAGTGCCGGCGCAACTGAGTCTGGTCGCAGCAGGGCTGGGCATCGCCATTGTGCCGGGCTCAACCCGGCGCTATCAGGCCAGCACACTGGTGTTTCGTCCGCTTGAAGACATCGGTATCCATACCCAGGTGCATGCCGTCATGCGCAAGCGCTCACGCAAACCCGCCGTAAATACTGTCGTTCGTCAGCTTCAGATCTCGGCGTCGGTTTCCTGATAGCGGGTGACGTCGCGGATGCAGTCGAGCGCCTGCTCGATGGTCTGAGGGAAAATTTCGTCGTTACGCCAATACATTGATACGGACCCGAAGCCTTGCATTTTCAACGACAGGCTTCGCACCAGCTTGAGCCGGGTCAGCATCTGCGTTGACCGGTGCGACGCCGTACCGATCATGTCACTGTGCGTCAGCAGGGTGACGTTGGCAATGACGGAATTGGATTCCACGTAGTTTTTGGGCAGTTGACGGCCCGCACTGGCCAATGCCGCTTCAAGCGCGTTGCGTACCGGCGTTTCGCGGGGCCAGACGATCCAGCGGTAACGCTCGACATCATCCCAGTTCACCGTGGTTTTCAAAAATAACGGATGACCGGGCCGGGCAATGAGGTCGACCGGCTCAACGTACAGCAACTCGCTGCTGATCAGCGCACCATCCAGCATCTGTTTGCTGGTACGCCCGATGACCACATCCAGTTCACCCTGGGCCAGCATAACCAGCAAACGATCCATCGTGGCTTCAACCAGGTCAACACGCAGTGCGGGCAGGCGTTCAGCCATGCGCAGGATCGCCATGGGTGCCGATACCGAGGCTGCCGCGCCCGACGCACCGATGGCCAAACGACCGCTCACGCCTTCACGCAGCGTACTCATGTCGGTCGCGGCGCGGTCAAGCTGGGACAATACGCGCCGGGCATGCTCGATCAGTACCTTGCCATTGGGCGTGGGAATCAGCCCGCGCGCATGGCGCTCGAACAGGGGCAGGCCGACATCTTCTTCCAGCTCTTTGAGCCATTTGGACAGGCCGGGTTGAGTGGTATTGAGCAAGGACGCCGAATGGCTAAGGTTGCGGGTTTGCTCAAGGCTGAGCAAATACCGCAAATTACGCAGCCTCAGCCGGTCGGTCCAGTCAGTTGCCATGCCTATTCCTGTTGATTCAAGCTGCACCGGCTTGTCAGCGTCGGGCAAAAAGAATATAGTCTTCGAAAATACGGGTTATTTTATAAAATCCTAACCTTCAGGGGTCATACCATGAAATCAACCGCCCGCGAAAATAATAACTTTCGCGAAGACGTTTTAGGTCGTGCCAACGTTGAAGATACGCCAGAACTCATTGCGTACTACGACGATCTGGAAAAAATGAACACCGCCGCCCTCTGGACGGTTGCCAACAAGATCGAACCCTGGTTCCCGCAATCCCCTTCGGTACCGGTGCTCTGGAAGTTCAAGCAACTGCGCGAACACGTCCTGAAGTCGGTTTCACTGGTATCCCCGAAAAAGCCGGCCGCCGCGTAATTTACCTGGACAACCCCGGTCGCCGCGACGTGGCTGCTGCCGTGGGCTGGCTGTATTCGGGCCTGCAGGTCATGCACCCCGGTGAACGCGCGTCGGCACACGCCCACTCGGCCAGCGCCTTGCGTTTCATCATGGAAGGCCGTGGTGCCTACACCATTGTCGATGGCCACAAAATGACATTGGGTGCGAACGACTTCGTCTTGACGCCCAACGGTACCTGGCACGAACATGGTGTTGAGGAAGACGGGCTGCCCTGCATCTGGCAAGACGGCCTGGATATCCCCCTGATGAACGCGCTGGACGCCAACTTCTACGCCGTTCACCCCGACCTGCAGCAAGCGGTTACCTATGAGGTCAACGACAGCACCCATGCCTGGGGCAATTCGGGCCTGGTGCCGGCCAACGACAAATGGTCGCACGCGTACTCGCCCTTGTTCAAGTACGAATGGGCACCCACCTATGAGGCCCTGAGCCGCTACGCCAAAGTCACTGACGGCTCACCGTTTGACGGCGTGTTGATGAACTATATCAACCCAAAAACCGGCGGCCCCGTCATGCAAACCATCGGCGCCAGCATGCAAATGCTGCGTCCCGGCGAGCACACCAAAGCCCACCGCCACACCGGCAGCTTCATTTACCAGGTGGCCAAAGGCAAGGGTTACTCCATTATCAACGGCAAACGTTTCGACTGGGAAGAACGCGACATTTTCTGCGTACCGTCCTGGATGTTCCACGAACACGTCAACGCCAGCGCCACCGAAGATGCGTGCCTGTTCTGCTTCAATGACCTGCCGGTCATGAACTCGCTGGGCCTGTATCGCGAAGAAGCGCTCAAAGAAAACGACGGCCATCAGCCGATCCTGGCTTAATCCGGCCAGAACACGGGGTGCCCGGGCCGATTGCCCGGCGCCCCTTTTATGTGCCGGCCCGGGGGCACCCCCGACTCACCTTTCTATTCAGTCTTTAAAGGAAATTTCATGCGTTTAGTTACCTACCGCCGCACCGTCAACGAAGAGTCCCGTCTGGGCGCACTTGACGGCAATCTGGTGATCGACCTGCAATGGTTGGGCGATGCCGCCGGCATGGACCTGCCTGACAACATGCTCGACTTCATCGACCTCGGCCCCGAAGCGGTGAAAAGCACCACCGAGCTGCTTAACACGTACCGCGGCGAATGGCCCCTTGGCGTGGCTATCCCTGTGCAGAACGTCAAGCTGCTGGCCCCCATTCCACGCCCACGCAAAAACATTTTCGGTATCGGTCTGAACTACACCGAGCACGTGGCTGAATCTGCCAAATCACTCGACACATCGCCCGATCTGCCCAAGCAGCCCGTCATTTTCTCGAAGCCGCCCACCACGGTTATCGCTGACGGTGACGCCATCGAGCACAACGCAGAAATCACCCAGCAAATGGACTGGGAATGCGAACTGGCCGCCATCATCGGTACACGTGCCAAGCGCGTTGAGCGCAAAGACGCGCTGCAATACGTTTTCGGCTACAGCATCATGAACGACATCAGCGCCCGCGACAACCGCCGCTCGGGCCAGTGGATCTACTCGAAAGGCCAGGACACTTATGCACCGTTCGGTCCGTGCATCGTGACTGCTGACGAAATCCCTGATCCCCAAAACCTGAAACTGTGGCTCACCGTCAATGGCGTTGAAAAGCAGAACTCGAACACCGCCTACATGCTGTTCAAGGTTGATGAGCTGGTCGCCGACATCAGCAAAGGCATCACACTGGAACCCGGCGATATCATCGCCACCGGTACTCCCGCAGGCGTTGGTGCCGGCCGCACACCCCAGGAATGGCTCTGGCCCGGCGACGTGGTCGAATGCCACATCGAAGGCATCGGCTCGCTGCGCAACCCGGTTGTCAAGGTGTAATAACCATGCTGAATCTGCCCACTACACGGGTGGCCGCCGTACAGGCGTCTCCCGTTTTCATGGACACGGATGCAACGGTCGACAAAGTCTGCGCGCTTATTAAAGAAGCCGCCGGTAACGGCGCGCAGCTGATCGCATTCCCCGAAGTGTTCATTTCGTGCTACCCCTACTGGAGCTGGTTCATGTCTCCGGTCGAGGGCAGCCCCTGGTTCGAAAAGCTGGCACGTAGCGCCATCGAAATCCCCGGGCCGGAAATCCGCCGTGTGGCACAGGCGGCAAAAGCAAACAACGCCTTTGTCGTCATCGGTGTGAACGAACGCAGCAAGCATGGTGTTTCCACCATCTACAACACGCTGGTGTTCATCAGCCCGGAAGGCAAAATCGTAGGTCGCCACCGCAAACTGGTACCCACCTGGGCCGAAAAACTCACGTGGTCCAACGGCGACGGCAGCTCCCTGCGCGTCTACGATACCCCGATCGGCAAGATCGGTGGCACTGGCCTGCGGCGAGAACACCAATACACTGGCCCGTTTCAGCCTGTTGGCCCAAGGCGAAATGCTGCACATCGCCAGCTACATTTCGCTGCCGGTTGCTCCGCCCGACTACGACATGTCCGAAGCCATCAAGGTTCGTGCCATGGCGCACTCGTTCGAAGGCAAAGTGTTCACCATCGTATCGTGCTCGACGGTCACCGACGACATCATCAACCTGTTCACCGACACGCACCCGCAAGCCGACACGCTGCTGCGTCGTGAAAACAGTGCATTCTCGGGTGTCATCGGGCCCGATGGCCGCGTTGTAGGCACACCGCTGATCGACAAGGAAGGCATCGTCTATGCCGATTGCGATCTGTCGAAATGCATCCAGCCTCGCCAGATGCACGACATCACCGGCCACTACAACCGCTTTGACGTCTTCAATCTGCAGGTGAACCGCAAGCCCCAACAGGCTGCCCAGTTCATCGGCCCCGAAAGCGCCGTCAGCTTTGACGACGAAGAGGGTGAAGACGAGCTGAACGAAGGCCGTTAAGCTGCATCATGAATGTCCTGACTGACCCGAACCTGCTCGAACCCGTCGAGGCCGCCAAATCGGTCACGTTGGCCGAGCAGGCCTATCGGGCCATCAAGCATGACATTATCTCGGGGGCCTTGCCCCGGGGTCTGCCTTGCGCCTTGAGTTCCTGAAAATCGTTACCAGCTCAGTTTTTCACCTTTGCGTGAAGCACTGAACCGGCTGCACAGCGAACACTTGGTTGATGCCGTCGCCCTGAAGGGTTTCCGGGTGTCGCCCCTGTCGCTGAAGGAAATGCGCGATGCCATGAGCACACGCATCTTCATTGACTGCGAAGCCCTGAAACGATCCATTGAGCGTGGTAACGACGACTGGGAAACCCGTGTGGTGGGCAGCCTGCATACGCTGTCGTTGGTCACGCGCCGACATGGCAGCAACAACGCCGGCAGTATCCAGAACCCGGATAACGCTTCCGAACTGAATTACGACCAGATCGAACACCGCCACCTGGCTCTGCACCAGGCCCTGATCAGCGCCTGTGATTCGGAATGGTTGCTTGAGTTTTCAATGAAACTGTACATCCAGACCGAGCGTTACCGCCGCCCGATGCTGGTCAACCGTTACAAAACAGATGCGCCGCGCGACGTTTCCAGCGAACATCGCAACCTGGTCGAAGCCACTCTCAGCCGCGATATTCCTGTCGCCACCCAACTGCTGGCACAACACTACCAAAAAACCGCCGATCTGATCGCCGCCTCGTTGCAGCCCTGAAGCCTGAAGCCAACAATGGCTCATGTTCCGCGTGGTCCGTCCACGCCATCAGGTCAGGCCTGTCAGCCATGCCCTGCGCCAGCCCCGCACAAATGAAAACGCACAGGTTGCAAAAACACAAAAGCCGTTAAAACCGGAAAACTCCCAGCTTTAACGGCCCAAAATCGCTGTCACCACCCTGCGGACAATAACGGAAGGCCTGACCAAGCCAAGCACCGATACCCTCAGGTCTTCCGGTTAAACCCCCAGATACTGGTTCACCAGATCCGGCTGTGCCAGCAATTCATCTGACGTACCGTTCCAGACGATGCGGCCCTTCTCGATGATGTGGTGACGATCAACCAGGTGCTGCATTTCTTTCAGGTTTTTATCAATCAGCAAGATGGTCTGACCTTCACGTTTGAGACGATTCAGGCAAGCCCAGATTTCCTGACGAATGACCGGGGCCAGACCTTCAGTCGCTTCGTCGAGAATCAACAGCCGGGGATTGGTCAGCAAGGCCCGGCCAATGGCCAGCATTTGCTGCTCACCGCCAGACAACGTGCGAGCCGACTGCGCACGACGCTCATGCAGACGGGGGAACAGTTCATAAACAGCATCAATCGTCCATGGACCATTCGAATCGTTACGGGCGGTTGCGTAAAGATTTTCGTAAACACTTAGCGACGGGAACACATGACGGCCTTCAGGCACCAGGCCACACCCCAGACGTGCAATCTGATGTGGCCGATAGCCGTTGATGACCTCACCGCCCAGGCGAAGGGTACCCGCCTGCAGAGGCAGCATGCCCATGATGGTACGCACTGTCGTGGTTTTACCCATGCCGTTACGGCCAATCAACGAAACCACAGTTTGCGACGGGATTTCAAGATCAAGGCCAAACAACACCTTGCTTTGGCCGTAACCCGATTCAATTTTTTCAGCTTTCAGCATTATTCATTTCCCAGATAGGCGTCACGCACGGCAGGGTGGTCACGGACTTCATCGGGCGTACCGGTGAAAATAGGGTGACCATACACCAGCACAGTACAACGATCGGCCAGGGCAAACACGATGTCCATATCGTGCTCGACCAGCAGCATGGCATACTGGCCCTTGAGGCTTTGAAGAATGTCCTTCATGAGCATGGATTCTTCCGCCCCCAGACCGGCCATCGGCTCGTCCAGCAACAGTACGGGCGCGTTCAATGACAGGGCAATGGCCAGTTCAAGCTGCCGCTTCTCACCGTGCGCCAGCGATGACACCAGGTCGTTGGCGCGATGATCAAGACCCACCTTGACCAACGCATCGCGCGCTGGCTTGCGCAACGACTCATCGTTACGGGCATTGCGCCACAGGCTGAACCGTTTGCTGGTACCTGCCTGCACGGCCATGGCCACGTTGTCTTCGACCGTAAAGTCGAGATACAACTGGCTGATCTGGAATGAACGGGCCAGACCGACTGCCGCACGCTGGTGCGGCGGAACCCGCGTGATGTCTTTGCCATCGAGCAGGATCTGGCCGGAATCGGGCATGATCTCGCCGCTGATCTGCGAGATCAGTGTGGTTTTACCCGCACCGTTCGGGCCGATCAGGGCGTGGATTTCATCCGCGTACACCGTGAGGTTGACGTCATCGGTCGCGGCGAGAGCACCAAAGCTTTTACGCAGGTTGCGAATCTCGAGTTTGGGTTTTTTATCAGTCATTGTTGCGTCCTCCGACCAACCAGCCAAAAATACCGCGGCGGCTAAAGAGAACCACCAGAATCATGATGGGGCCCAGGAACAGCATCCAGTGCTCGGTCCAGGCCGTAAGGATTTGCTCAAGGCCCAGGAAGACTGCTGCACCGATGATCGGACCAAAAATAGTGCCCATACCGCCCAGGATGATCATGCTCATCAGTTCACCGGACTTGAGCCACGACGCCATGTCGGGGCTGGCATACAGCGCATAGTTGGCCCACAACACACCGGCCAGACCTGTACCGGCCGCCGAAATGACAAAGGCAGAGAGCTTGTAGGGCATCGGCGCATAACCAAGGTTCACGTTACGACGCTCGTTTTGCTTGAAGCCGCGCAGCACCATGCCGAATGGCGAATTGACGATACGACGGCAAATGAAAACCCAGACGGTCAGCAGAACCAGGCAGATGTAATAGAACGTGGCGTTGTCATCGACATCAAGGCCCGGAATGACGTTACGGTTGGTGATCGATAGGCCATCGTCACCACCGTACTGCACCAGCCCCACCAGCACGAAATACAGCATCTGGGCAAACGCCAGCGTGATCATGATGAACTGGATGCCACTGGTGCGCAGCGACAAAGCCCCCATGATGGCACCGACCGCCGCAGCCAGGATCATGGCCAGCGGCCAGATCACCAGGGCCGAATTACTGCCGGCCCAACCGAATAACGTGTCACCCATGTCCATGTGAAAGCCCACAATGGCCACCACGTACCCGCCAATACCAAAGAACGCCGCATGGCCAAAGCTGACCATCGCCCCGTACCCTAGAATCAGGTCAAGACTGACAGCGGCCAAGGCATAAATGACAAAACGGGTAACCATGCTGACCAGAAAGGTGTCGTCGGTGACGTTGGCAATGGGCGGCACCAGAATCAGCAGGGCAAAAATTATGCCGACAACAATATATTTGCGAGTCATTGTCTGTTTACCTTTGAGCAGGAACCAGCCCACGGGGTTTCACCAGCAGGACGATCGCCATAAGAATGTAAATACTGGCCGAAACCAGGCTGGAGCTGACCGAATCACTGTATTCGGGGGCAAAAGCTGCGACATGCCCAGCGGAATGTACGCACGACCAAACGAGTCGACCAGGCCCACCAGCAATGAACCCACCAGCGCACCACGCACCGAACCGACACCGCCGACCACAATCACCACCAGTGTCGTGATAAGGATCTTTTCACCCATGCCGATCTCAACGGCCAGCAGCGGGGCACCCATGACACCGGCAAAACCGCCCAGCAAGGCACCCAGCGCAAACACCAGCGTAAACAGGCGACGGATGTTGATGCCCAGCGCGTCGACGGTTTCGGCGTCATCGGCACCGGCCCGCACGAGCATGCCGATACGCGTACGCGAAATGAGAATCCACAACCCAATCGCAACCAGCACACCCGCGCCAATGAACGCCAGACGCATGATGGGGTAGTTCAGGCCAGGCAAGATCTGCACCGAACCCGAAAGCAGAGGCGGAATATCGACAAAGGGCGGGGAGCGACCAAACACCAGGGTAACCAGTGCATTGGTAAAGAAAATAACGCCCAAGGTCGCCAATACCTGGTCAAGGTGATCCCGGTGGTAAAGGCGACTGATGATGAGTTTTTCAACGATAAGACCATAAATCGCAGCACTGAACAGCGCCGCCAGAATGGCCACCGAGAACGAACCGGTAATGGCAACGGCCGAAGCCGCGCAAAATGCACCTACCATATAGAACGAACCGTGCGCCAGATTCACGACATTCATAATGCCGAAAATCAGGGTCAGGCCCGCCGACAGCAGGAACAACAGGGCACTGTACTGCAAGCCATTCATGGCCTGCTCTATGAACATATACATGGGAACTTTCCATTTACGCCGAAGGCTGTGCAGCAACTACATGACAGCCACCCGCTGGTCTTCATACTGAATCTGCTGACGCAACACAGTGCAAACGCACCAAGACCAAAAAAGGGATACAGACAACCTGCGTTGCCGGTATCCCCGCTGCCTTGAAACCATTGAGACAACAGTAGACGTGTTCAGTTTTGCGTTACTGTAAACATAAACACTTTAACCTTCAAGATTTTAGCGGGGATACCGACAATTTCTTACAGTTCAGTTACGGCTTAGTTCATTTTGCATTCAGCAACGTAAGGATCAACGTGATCTTTCACGATGGTCTCGACGAATTTGTAATCGAGTTCGCCCTTGGCATTAGGCTCGACACGCACCATGAACCAGTCCTGGACCGGATGATGGTTGGCTGCAAACTTGAAGTTGCCGCGCACGCTTTCGAATTCAGCCTTGCGCAGGGCTTCGCGGAACTGGTCTTCCTTGCCTTTGATGTCACCACCAACAGCCTTCAGTGCCGATGCCATCAAACGGCCCGTATCGTATGAGGTTGCCGCATAAACGGTCGGGCGGCGACCGTACTCTTTCTGGAACGCTTCAACAAACTGTTTGTTGGCTGCATTGTCAACATCGGCGGTCCACTGCGTGGTCAGGTAGTACCCTTTGCTGGCATCGCCGGTGGCTTTGAGCATGCGGTCATCCATGGAGTACAGCGTGGTCACCATTTTGACTTTATCGCCCAGGCCCGAGTTGGCCCACTGCTTGGCAAAGTTGATGCCGGCACCACCGGGCAAGAACTCGAATACCGCTTCGGGTTCGAGCGAACGGATACGGGCCAGTTCAACCGAGAAATCTGACTGGTCGAGCTTGGTGTAGATTTCCGCCAGGATTTCACCCTTGTAGACCCGCTTGAAGCCGCTCAGAGCATCACGCCCCGCTTGGTAGGCAGGGGCCATGATGACCATTTTCTTGATGCCCATGTTGTTGGCAGCAATTGCGGCACTGTCGCTGTACGAGTCGTTCTGGAAGGCGACCGAGAAGTAGTTCTTTTCGCAGCCCTTGCCCGCAAAGGTTGACGGACCCGCGTTCAGGCTGACATAGAAACCGCCTGATTTCATGACGGTCGGCACGACAGCCACCAGGACGTTGGAGAAGTTGATGCCGGTGAACAGGCGAACGCCGTCTTGCACCATCTTTTCAGCGATCTGCTTGCCGGAGCCTGGCTTGAGGCCATCGTCTTCGACGATGACATTGACAGGCACGCCACCCAGTTTTCCACCTTCTTGCTTGACGGCCAGCAAAAAGCCGTCACGCTCGTCTTCGCCGATGTAGCCGGCCGGGGTGGACAGGGTGGTGATCAGACCGATATCAAGCGGTTTGTCAGCGGCACTGGGCCATGACGGCGGTCAGGCCCAGGGTCATGCCCAAACCCATTTTCTTAAACAGTTTCATAGAGTCTCCTTTCGAGTTGGAATGGTGAAACAAAGCGCGATGTTAGCGCGGCTCGAGACAGTTGTCTTTACGCCAGCCGTAAAGCCACTCGAGTTGCGTATAAAACTGGTCTTGGGTTTTGCCTTTCCAGAGCAGATTGCGTACCTGACGCTCCACGCCTTTGGCATGATACAGGCGACCCATTTCACGGGCCGACCAGACCACGCGGGCGGTACGTGGAATACGTACCGACTCATACAGACGGAAGGTGGCGTCCAGGTCACCGCCGGTCTTGGCATAGGCTTCACCCAGCGTGACGGCGTCTTCAAGCGCCATGCATGCGCCTTGGGCCATATATTGTGTCATGGGGTGAGCCGCATCACCTAATACGGTTGTACGACCTTGGCCCCAGGACTCAACCGGGTCGGCATCCGCCGTGGCCCAGCGACGCCACGAGGTCGGACGATCGAGCATTTGACGCGGGGTTGGATGAATACCCTGGAAGTACGAGAGCACTTCTTCCTTGCTGCCGTCACGTACACCCCATTCTTCCTGCTCACGGCTGTGGAAGGTAACCACCAGGTTATATTGCTTTCCGGCACGCAAGGGGTAGTGCACCAGGTGACAGTGCGGGCCTGCCCAGAGCACAGGTGCATTGATGCGCAACTCTTCGGGCATGTTTTCGCTATCGACCACGGCACGGTAGACCACATGACCGGTAACGCGGTGCTTCATGCCGATCGTCTTGGCGCGAATGACGGACTTCACCCCATCACAGCCAATCACCGCGTCGGCCTTGTAGACTTCGCCCTTGCTGTCGGTGATTTCGACACCGGTGCTGGTGACCTTGACGTCTTCGACGTGCGTGGAGGTCTTGAACTGGATCAGCGGATTGTCTTGTACGGCTTCCAGAATTGACAAATGAATGTCGGCCCGGTGAATCACCGCGTACGGGTTGCCGAAACGTTGACGGAATTTTTCATCGGTTTCAATGCGCACGACCTGGGCGGCATCAACGGCATCCATCATGGTGACGTGGTCGGTGAACACAGCCCGGTTGCGCGAGGCCTCACCCACGCCCAGGGCATCAAGCGCTGCAAAGGCGTTCGGCCCCAACTGGATGCCGGCACCAATTTCACCGATCTGGTCAGCCTGCTCGAGCAACAGGATTTCGACGCCCTGACGGGAAAGCGACAGGGCGGCGGCCAGACCGCCAATACCGCCACCGACGATAATGACCTTTTGTTTAGCTGTGTTTGTCATGTTGTCCACCTTTGTAAAGACGTGACGAACCACAGCCAGACATTAGCGGGCCGTCACATGCCTGATGTGATCAGGGATGAAAAATCAGGGTTGATAATCAGGTTGTTTTGCGGGCGCTGCCTGCTGGAAGGCCGGCAGCGTGTTGCAATGGTTGTACACCGCCATAACCCGCTTGTACGGTGTCAGATCGCATTTCATGCGCAACGCGTTAGCCACTTGCGGTACCAGACAGCAATCTGCCAGCGATACCTGTTCGTCAAAGCAGAAATTCTGCGAACCGGCACGTTCAAGCAGGGCCTCAAGTGCAACAAAACCCTCGGCAATCCAGTGGTTGTACCAAGCCGTTTTCTGCTCGTCGGAAACACCCAGTTCCTTGGTTAGGTACTTGAGTACCCGCAAGTTGTTCAGCGGATGGATATCACACGCAACAAGATTGGCGACCTCAAGGACACGAGCCCGCTTTGCCGGATCAGCCGGCAACAGACGCGGCTCGGGGAACTTCGCATCAAGGTAGTCGGCAATCGCCAGCGATTGGCCCAGGTGAAACCCGTTGTCATCGAGCATGGGGACACTGGCACTGGGGTTGTTGCGCACATACGCGTCATTTTTATGCTCCATGACGCGGATGTTGACCGGCACCTGGTTGGCCTGCACATTCTTGAGACCAAGAACGATGCGGACCCGGTACGAGGCCGAACTGTTGAAGAAGGTGTGCAGATCCATGGTTTACACCACCTTGACCTTGATTTCGCCCAGACCCTCGACCTTGCCGACCATCAGGTCACCTCGCACCACCGCACCCACGCCTTCAGGGGTGCCGGTGTAGATCAGGTCGCCTTCTTCCAGATGGAAGTATTTGGACAGATCGGCAATGGTTTCAGCCACCGACCAGATGAGTTTGTCGATGCTGCTTTTCTGTTTGACTTCGCCATTGACCAGCAGGGAGATTTCCGCTTTTTCCAGGTGACCGACTTGGGCTACCGGATGCAGAGGGCCAATCGGGCCGCTGTCGTCAAACGCTTTGCCCAGTTCCCAGGGACGGCCCATTTCGCGCATTTTCATTTGCAGATCGCGACGGGTCATGTCGAGGCCTACGGCGTAGCCCCAGACGTGCTCAAGCGCCTGCTCAACACTGATGTTGGAGCCGCCCTTGCCGATTGCCGCAACGAGTTCAATTTCGTAATGATAGTTGCTGGTTTCGCTGGGGTAGGGGATGTCAAGCGTATCGCCGTAAGCGACCGGACGCACGGAGTCAGCAGGCTTGCAAAAGAAGAATGGCGGTTCGCGGTCAGGGTCAAAACCCATTTCGCGGGCATGTGCAGCGTAGTTGCGACCGACACAATACACCCGGCGCACCGGGAATGTATCGGAAGAACCGTTGACGGGAACGGCAACGATTTCAGGAGCTTTAACGACGTAAGACATGGCGATCTCTTTGATTTGATGTTGTAGGACAAGCCACCGGTGCAGGGTGCGACCCTGTCTGACCATTCAGTGACCAGGTAAGTCGTATTATGCGCGTCTGATAACGCTTTGGTATATCTTTATAGATGAATTTTTTTATTAACCATAGCAAAATAGAATACCTGGCCAGCCCATCGATCAGGCCTTGGGCGATCGCACGGCGACGCTGATGCTGCCAATGCCCTGCATGGTGACGTGAATCGTGTCACCGCCCACAACCGGGCCCACGCCTTCGGGCGTGCCTGTGAAAATAATATCGCCCGGATGCAAGGTATAGAACGATGAGGCGTACTCGATAATTTCCGGAATACCCAGAATCAGATCACGGGTATTGGCCTTCTGGCGCGGCTCTCCGTTTACGGTCAATTCAAAGTCAAGCGCCGACGGGTCGGACAGCTCATCCGACGTGACCAGCCACGGGCCCACCACGCTGTAAGTGTCAATCGATTTACGCATGCTGCGTTCTTCTGGACCGCGTGTTGTCATGTCCAGGCCAATGCTGTAGCCGGCCACATACGACAGCGCATCGGCAGCAGAAATATTGCGCCCCTGCTTGCCAATGACGGCAACGACCTCGGCTTCATGGTCGTTGCGCCGGTTGGGATGCTCGAGATCAACACCGGCACTGACGCCCACCAATGAACTGGTCGCCTTCAGAAACAAGCCGATTCTCTGGATTTCCTGAATGGCGTTCTGATGATGGATCTCTGCGTCGGCACGGGCCTCTTCAAGGTGCTTCGTGTAATTGACCGGTGCCGCGACGATTTTGCCCGGATTGGCAACCGGGCTAAGGAAGGTAACGCTGTCAACCGGAACCGAGGTAGCCGCAGGCAGCAATGCCTCAATGCGGGTGCGCACCGTGTCAAGGTTGGCAATGAGCACGTCGTACGTCGGTGCCGGATAACGCAGGGCAGGCAAGACATCGAGGGCATCGGTCACATCGTAAATGCGGTCATCGCGGGCAACGCCCAGACGGTTATCGTTGAAACGGCAGATTTTCATTGGTTTGCTCCTGAAAGAGCCCGCACCGACTCAGGCACGGGATAGCGGCGTGTGTAAGGGCCCGCCTTGGCAACCTGACTCGGAACGTCATGACCGACGATTTCGGGAAGCAGGCGGGAAATTTCGATGAGTTGATCAAGGTTGACACCCGTGTCGTAGCCCATGGCCTGAAGCATGTGGACCATATCTTCGGTACACACATTGCCGCTGGCGCCAGGTGCAAACGGACAACCGCCCAAGCCGCCCAACGAGGCGTCAAAGCGGTCAATGCCGGCACGCAAGGCCGCCAGCACATTAGCCAGCCCCATAGCACGGGTATCGTGGAAGTGGGCCGTCAGGACCAGCTCGGGCCAACGCTCGCGCACCTGGGCACACACGCGCTCAACCTGCGCAGGATTGGCCACACCGGTGGTGTCGCACAGACTGACGGCGTTAATGCCCATGTCGAGATAGCGCTGCACCAAATCAAACACAACGCGATCCGGCACCGCACCATCGAACGGGCACCCAAACGCGGTTGACAGCGAAGCGTTGATGGCCACGCGGCCATCGATGTGACGCACTACCTGCTCGAACTGGCTCAACGACTGTTCCTGGGTCATGCGCAGATTGGCGAGGTTATGCGTGGCGCTGGCTGACATGAATAGATTGATTTCATCGACTCCGCACGCCAGGGCACGTTCGCAGCCGCGTACATTCGGTACCAGTACGGCGTACAACACACCGTCGATACGGTCAATCTGCTGCATGACCGCTTCAGCATCAGCCAGGTTCGGTATGGCCTTGGGTGAAGTGAACGAGGTCACTTCAATCTTGGCCAGCCCCGTACGGGACAAGGCGTTGATCAGTTCGACTTTCTGTTCTGTTGGAATAAAGCGCGGTTCAATCTGGAAACCGTCGCGTACCGAAACCTCTTGTATATACAGTTTCTTGCCGGTTATTGGTGAATTCATCATGCCAACCCCGCCTGTTTCATCTTTTCATATTGCTCGGGTGTGACGCCGATCTGTTCGAGCACCTCGCGCGTGTGCTCACCCAGTTTCGGGCCCAGCCAGCGCGTTTGTCCAGGTGTTTCGCTCAGCTTGGGCACAATACCCGGCAGGTCTACCGGCTGGCCATCGGGCAACACAAACGACTGGATCATATCGCGTGCCCGATAGTGGGCATCTTCGTAAATATCTTTGGCGGTATAGATACGACCGCAAGGCACTGACGCCGCATCCAGCGTTTCCAGAATATGCTCAAGGGTATGCTCTGCAGCCCAGCTTGCAATCACACCATCCAGCATTTCTGTCTGTTTTGCCCGCCCGTCATTTTGAGCCAGCGCAGGGTCTGCACCCAGGTCTGAACGGCCAATGGCGTCCATCAGGCGTTTGAAGATGCCATCACCATTACCGGCGATAGCCACATAGCTGCCATCCTGGCACTGATACGTGTTGGAGGGTACGATGCCGGGCAACGCCGAACCGGTACGCTCACGAATATGACCGCCAACCGAATATTCTGGGATCAGACTTTCCATCACAGCAAAGACCGCTTCATACAGGGCCACGTCAATGACCTGTCCTTTGCCCTTATTGACTTTGACATGATGCATGGCAATCAGGGCACCAATGACCGCGTACAACGATGCCAGGGTATCGCCCAGACTGACGCCGGTACGCACCGGGGCGTGATCGGGGTAACCCGTAACATAGCGCAGCCCGCCCATGCATTCAGCGATTGCGGCAAAGCCGGGCTTCTGACTGGCCGGCCCTGTCTGGCCATAACCGGAAATACGCACGAATACCAGCGACGGGTTGATGGCGTGCAAGGCCTCGGGGCCAAGACCCCATTTCTCGAGCGTGCCGGGACGGAAATTTTCGATGAGGATATCAGCCTCTGCCACCAGCTTGCGCACAATATCTTGTGCTTCCGGCTGTTTAAGATCAAGCGTGACCGATTTCTTGTTGCGACTTTGGGTATACCACCACAGCGATGTACCGTCATGAAGCTTGCGCCAGGTCCGTAATGGATCGCCTTTGCCAGGCGGCTCGATTTTGATGACATCGGCACCAAACTGCGCCAGCACCGTACTGGCGTAAGGGCCGGCAATCAGGGCACCGAGCTCGAGGACTTTTACACCGCTGAGCGCGTGTTGTTGTGCTGCGGGAGCATGAGCCATGCAAGGATCTCCGTACATCGGGTTCGCGACCACTGGCAAGACAAGGAATTTCTGTTATGCCAGAAGCGCTGTGTTATCGTTTTCCAGCATGATGCTTGGAAAAACTCAGGACGTAAAGCTGTAATTTTCGAAAGCATCATCGCAAAATACGATGATAAATCACCACAACAGGCGATCCATGACCATTGACCCCAAATCATTGAAGCTGTTCGTCCAGGTCATGCACGAAGGCACCATAAGCGCCGTGGCCGAACGCGAACATATTGCTGCGGCGGCCGTCAGCCGGCGCATTGCCGATCTGGAAGCGGCGCTGGGTGTTGCCCTGGTGAAGCGCAGCAACCGCGGCCTGCAACCCACCGACGCCGGGCAGATGCTGATCAGCCGGTCGCACAGGGTACTGAATGAGCTGGAAAGCCTGCAGATGCAGATGCATGATTATCGCTCGGGAGCACGGGGCTATGTGCGCATCCATGCCAACATGTCGGCAATCAACGAATTTCTGCCGTCGGAACTGAAAGTGTGGTTGGCCTCGAACCCGGCCATACGCATTGACCTGACGCAAGCGCTCAGCAGCGAGGTGTCGCAAGCCATTGCAGACAATGCCGCCGACATCGGTCTGCTTGTCGTCGATGAACCCCTTGATGGTGTCGAGTACCTTCCTTATCAAAGCGATCAATTGGTTATTATCACGCCAATCGATCACCCCTGTCCGGACAGGCCCGAATCACCTTCGCCGACACCTTGCCTTACATGTATATCGGCCTGCCGCAGGGCAGTCAGCTCAACCTGCAGCTGACCAGAGCAGCAATGGCCACCGACCAGCGTTGGCAAATCCGCTTCCTCGTACAAAATTATGGTGCCCAAACGTTGATGGTTGAGGCCGGTCTGGGTATCGGGCTGCTGCCCCGTCGCATTGCCGAAGCGCACGCCAAAGCCCTTCGACTGCATATCATTGAACTGGACGAGCCCTGGGCTGACCGGCAAATGCACATCTGCATCCGAAGCTATGACAGCCTGTCGGTATCGGCGCGCAGCCTGGTGGACCAAATGGTCGATAACTTCCAGCTCAGGGCCTGACGACTTTCGCCCTGGACGACCTGTTCGTCTGGCATCGGGCCAAACATACCTTCAGACGACAAAAAGCCCGAAGGCGTTAGCCCCGGGCTTTTTGCTGTACCGGCTGAAACCGGCAGTACGCAAACAACACGTACTGTCCGGATGCAACTTAAACGATACGCACTGCTTCGATCAGACGAGTGACTGTCCAGGCCTTGTTACGGCTGATAGGACGGCCTTCTGCGATCTCAACGGTGTCGCCTTCGTTGTACTGGTTGGCTTCATCGTGCGCCATGTACTTGGCAGAGCGGACGACGATTTTGCCATACACAGGATGCTTGACGCGGCGCTCGACGCGAACGACAACGCTTTTATCCATCTTGTTGCTGACAACTTTACCAATCAGCGTACGCTGACGCTTGGTGGTGTTTTGAGTTTCGCTCATTTTACTTTCCTGCCTTCTCAGTCAGGAGAGTGCGCACACGAGCGATGTCGCGACGTACTTTACCCAACTGACTGGTATTGGAGAGTTGCTGAGTAGCACGTTGCATACGCAAACCGAATTGTGCTTTCAGAAGGCTCTCGAGCTCGGTCTGGAGCTCTTTGGAATCTTTGGAACGGAGTTCGCTGGCTTTCATAAGATCTCCTTAGGCGCCGATACGACGTGAAACGAACGTCGTGGAAATCGGCAACTTGGCAGCGGCCAGACGGAACGCTTCACGCGCGATTTCTTCGCTGACGCCTTCCATTTCGTAGATTACCTTGCCAGGTTGAATTTCAGCGACCCAGTATTCCGGATTACCTTTACCGTTACCCATACGAACTTCAGCAGGTTTCTGCGAAATTGGCTTGTCGGGGAAGACACGGATCCAGATACGGCCGCCACGTTTGATGTGACGGTTGATCGCACGACGAGCAGATTCGATCTGGCGAGCGGTCAGACGGCCACGACCTGTGGCTTTAAGACCGAATTCACCGAACGATACTTGAGCACCGCGAGTTGCCAGGCCAGTGTTACGGCCTTTCTGCTCTTTGCGGTATTTCCTGCGTGACGGTTGCAACATAATTATTCTCCTTCAGCTGGTGCTGCCGCCGCAGCATCAGGCTTACGAGGCGCCCGGCCACGACCACCGGCGGGACGACGGCCTTCAGGGCGGTCACCACGCG
The DNA here is from genome assembly GCF_030344915.1 of Neopusillimonas aromaticivorans. Taxonomy (GTDB): domain Bacteria; phylum Pseudomonadota; class Gammaproteobacteria; order Burkholderiales; family Burkholderiaceae_B; genus Neopusillimonas; species Neopusillimonas aromaticivorans. Next base: position 1,511,049 of record NZ_CP128233.1, read on the forward strand.
GGGCACGGCGAGGACGACGCTCGTCGTCGCGAGGCGCTGCTGTTTCGACCGGGAAATCACCGTTCGGCAGCATGTCGCCCTTGTAGACCCATACCTTGATACCGATGATCCCGTAGGTTGTCGCGGCTTCGGACGTTGCGTAGTCGATGTGGGCGCGCAGGGTGTGCAGAGGCACACGGCCTTCACGGTACCACTCGGTACGGGCAATCTCGATACCGTTCAGACGACCCGAGCTCATGATCTTGATGCCCTGGGCACCCAGGCGCATTGCGTTCTGCATGGCGCGTTTCATAGCGCGGCGGAACTGGATACGCTTTTCGAGCTGCTGAGCGATGGAATCAGCGACCAGCTGGGCATCGGTTTCAGGCTTGCGGATTTCTTCGATATTGACGTGAACAGGCACGCCCATGAGACGCTGAAGATCGGCCTTGAGGCTTTCAATGTCTTCACCGCGCTTGCCGATAACCACACCCGGACGAGCCGAGTAAATGGTGATGCGGGCATTCTTGGCAGGACGCTCGATAACGACGCGACCCACCGAGGCGGATTTGAGCTTTTTCTTCAGGTATTCACGAACGCGGATGTCGTCGGCGAGCATACCGCCGAAGGCCTTGTCGTCAGCATACCAACGCGAAGTCCAGTTGCGGTTAACCGCGAGGCGGAACCCAATCGGGTGTACTTTTTGTCCCATTGCGACTCCTTAAGCGCCGACTTTGACCACAATGTGGCAAGTCTGCTTCTCGATACGGTTACCACGACCTTTTGCACGGGCGGAGAAACGCTTCATGGACTCACCTTTGTCTACATAAATCGTAGTGACTTTCAGTTCGTCGATGTCAGCGCCGTCGTTGTGCTCGGCGTTGGCGATAGCGGACTCAAGCGCTTTCTTGAGGATGCCCGCGGCTTTTTGGGTGTGAACGTCAGGATGTTCAGCGCTTGTGCGACTGATTTGCCACGGATCATGTCGGCAACCAGACGGGTTTTTTGCGCAGAAATGTGGACGCCACGGATAATTGCAGTAGTTTCCATCACTTACCTCTTGGACTTTTTGTCCGCTGCGTGGCCCTTGAATGTACGGGTCAGCGCGAACTCGCCGAGCTTGTGACCGACCATGTTCTCGTTGATGTAAACGGGAACGTGCTGGCGGCCATTGTGCACAGCAATCGTCAGCCCAATGAACTCGGGCAGGATGGTGGAACGGCGCGACCAGGTTTTGATCGGCTTTTTGTCTTTGCCTTCGACGGCCGCATCAACCTTTTTGATCAGGTGATCGTCGACGAATGGGCCTTTTTTAATCGAACGTGCCATTATGTACGCCCCTTACTTGCGCTTGCGACGCGAGACAATCATGTTGTCTGTGCGCTTGTTGCTACGAGTGCGATAGCCCTTGGCCGGTGTACCCCATGGGCTGACCGGTTCACGACCTTCACCTGTGCGTCCTTCACCACCACCGTGCGGGTGATCGACCGGGTTCATGGCAACACCACGAACTGTCGGACGAATACCGCGCCAGCGCATGGCACCGGCTTTACCGATTTGACGCAAGCTGTGTTCTTCGTTACCCACTTCACCAATGGTGGCGCGGCAGTCGATATGAACGCGACGGACTTCGCCAGAGCGCAGACGCACCTGAGCGTAGACACCTTCACGAGCCATCAGGACAGCGGATGCACCGGCTGAACGCGCCAGCTGAGCACCTTTGCCAGGCAACATTTCGATGCAGTGGATGGTGGTACCGACCGGGATATTGCGAATAGGCAATGTGTTACCGGCACGGATAGGGGCATCTTTACCCGACATGAGCGTTGCACCGACTTCAAGGCCACGAGGAGCGATGATGTAACGGCGCTCGCCATCGACGTAGCAAAGCAGCGCAATGTGAGCAGTACGGTTGGGGTCGTATTCCAGACGCTCAACTTTGGCGGCGATACCATCTTTGTTGCGACGGAAGTCGACCAGACGGTAGTGCTGCTTGTGACCACCCCCACGGTGACGTACCGTGATGTGACCATTGTTGTTACGACCGGAACCACGCGATTGCTTTTCGAGCAATGGTGCGTAGGGAGCGCCCTTGTGCAGATTGGGCGACACAACCTTGATCATGCCACGACGACCAGCCGAGGTCGGTTTGACTTTAACGAGTGCCATTTAGTTCACCTCCGTAAAGTCGAGTTCCTGACCTTCTTTCAGCGAAACATAGGCTTTACGTTCGTTACGACGGCGACCGACGAAACGACCGAAGCGCTTTTGTTTGCCTTTCTGGTTCAGGACCTGAACGGAATCGACTTCGACTTTGAAGAGCAGCTCGACCGCGGCCTTGATTTCAGGCTTGGTAGCATCGGCTACAACGCGGAAAGCGATTTGCTGATTTTTTCGGCAACGAACGTGGACTTTTCAGTCACGACAGGAGCCAGGATAACTTGCATTAAGCGTTCGGCGTTCATCCCAACATCTCCTCGAGTTGAGCGATAGCCGGCTTGGTGATCAACACTTTTTTGTAGTGGATCAGGGACAGCGGATCGGCATAACGCGGTTCGACAACAGCAACGTGAGGCAGGTTGCGGGTTGCGAGGTAAACGTTTTCGTCGACGGTATCAGTGATGATGAGTACCGAATCGAGGCCCATGCCCTTGAGCTTGGCAGCTGCCAGCTTGGTTTTGGGAGACTCGAGATCGAAGCTTTCAACAACGGCGATACGGTCTTCACGAGCCAACTGGGAAAGGATCGCACGGATGCCTGCGCGATACATTTTCTTGTTGACTTTCTGCGAGAAGTTTTCGTCGGGCGAGTTCGGGAATGCACGACCACCTCCGCGCCAGATCGGCGAGGATGTCATACCAGCACGAGCGCGACCGGTACCTTTCTGGCGCCAGGGCTTCTTGGTGCTGTGCTTGACTTCGGCACGGTCTTTTTGCGCGCGGTTACCGCTGCGTGCATTGGCCTGGAAAGCAACGACGATCTGGTGAACCAGCGCTTCGTTGAAATCACGACCGAAGACGGTGTCGGGCGCTGCATAAGTAGCGGCCGATTGACCTTGTTCGTTCAGGAGCTTGAGTTCCATTGATTACGCCCCTTTCTTGGCCGACATCTTGATGGCCGGACGAACGATAACGTCGGAATTCTTGTGGCCAGGGACAGCGCCCTTGACCAGCAACAAACCGCGTTCTGCGTCGACGCGAACGATGTCAAGATTTTGAACAGTGCGGGTTACGTCACCCAGGTGACCAGCCATTTTCTTGCCGGGGAAAATACGGCCCGGATCTTGAGCCTGACCGATAGAACCAGGCACGCGGTGCGAACGGGAGTTACCGTGTGACGCACGTTGCGAACCAAAGTGGTGACGCTTGATGGTACCGGCGAAACCCTTACCGATGGTTGTGCCTGTAACGTCAACTTTTTGACCTGCTTCGAAAACGCTTTCAACAGCCACAACGGAACCAGCCGTAAATTCGGCGGCTTTTGCAGGGTCAAGGCGGAATTCTTTAAGGATGCTGCCGGCTTCAGCGCCAGCTTTGGCGTAATGCCCGGCAACCGGCTTGGTCACGCGGGAAGCGCGACGTGTACCGTATGCAACTTGCACAGCCGCATAGCCATCAACTTCAGGGGTCTTGACTTGCGTGACGCGGTTGTTGGACACGTCCAGTACTGTTACGGGGATGGACTCGCCTTCCTCGGTAAAGATACGGGTCATGCCAACTTTGCGACCTACAAGGCCAAGCCGATGCGCGGCAGGCGTAGGTGTCGAGTTCGACATCATTTTCTCCATTCCCGACTACGATTGGTCGGGGCTAAATTACGTGAAAACGCGCCACAACAGCTACTTTTAACGGCAGCTGCCCTGGCCCGAAGCCACAATTCTTGTTTAAACCAAAAATACAACCACAATTGCCAAAGCAATGCTTTTTTGGCTAAGCTTGCTACTTTAGCATGTCAAGCGCGTTTTTTGCAAGTATCACAATAGTTTAGCGTTGCACAACAGCCAACACGCAGGCCGTGCGACGTCCGGTTCCCGTCACAGGGGCCCGGTCACGCCCCAGTTACGGAGTCATGGTATGGCCAGTTCATTTTTACGCACGGCATTGCGCGGCGCTTTCATTACCTTTCGGGGCAACCCGTTCACAGACGGGCAAGACGCCCTGCAGTATGAGTCTGACGGCCTGATCATTTGCCGGGACGGGTTGATCGAGTTCGCTGGCCCCTGGGATGCACGTCACCCCTTCTGGCTGGCGCCACGCTACGCCATTACCCCGATGCCCTGATGGTGCCGGGTTTCATTGACACGCATGTGCACTATCCCCAGATGCAAATGATCGGGGCGTATGGCGCCCAGCTGATTGACTGGCTCAATACCTATACGTTCGTCGCCGAGCAACAGTATTCCGACTTGACATACGCCCGTACAGTCGCTGACACCTTCATTTGCGAACTGCTGCGGTCCGGCACAACAACGGCTGCCGTGTATTGCACGGTTCACCCGGCCTCGGTACAGGCGTTTTTCGAAGCCGCAGAAAAACGCGACCTGCGCATGATTGCCGGCAAGGTGCTGATGGATCGCAATGCACCAGACGCCTTGCTGGATACGGCTCAGTCTGGCTACGACGATTCACTTGCACTGATCAATGCATGGCACGGAAGAGGCCGATTGCACTACGCCATTACCCCGCGTTTCGCACCCACCAGCTCGCCGGCACAACTTGAAGCCGTCGGGGCGCTATGGAAGGGCAACCCCACAACCTATATGCAAACCCATTTAAGCGAAAACCACGATGAAATTGCATGGGTCAAGTCGTTGTTTCCAGGGCGCAAGGGTTACCTGGATGTCTATGACCACTATGGCCTGGTTGGACCGCGGGCGCTGTACGGGCACGCCATTCATGTCGATGCCTCAGAATGGCAACGATTGGCCGAAGCCGATGCCAGCGTGACGCATTGCCCGACATCGAATCTGTTTCTGGGCAGCGGCCTGTTTGATTTTGCACGCACCTGTGAACCCGAGGCCGGCCTGTTGCCCGTTCGCACCGGATTGGCCACTGATGTGGGGGCAGGCACCTCGCTGTCCATGCTGCGCAGCATGGGCGAGGCCTATAAAGTCGGGCAGCTTGGGGGTATTCATTGTCGGCAATCAAGGCGTTCTACCTGGCCACGCGCGGCGCGGCAAACGCCCTGCACCTTGAGCACCGCATCGGGTCGATCGCTGCCGGTCATGATGCCGACATTGTGGTGCTTGACCGCCACTCGACACCACTGCTGAAGTTTCGCGACAGTTATTGCAACTCGATCGAAGAGGTCATGTTCGTACTGATGACGCTGGCCGATGATCGGGCCGTGAAAACAGTGTATATCAATGGTGCACCCGCTTCGCTTGCATGAAGTCAGGCCAGAATCACCGACCTGAAATTACCCTTGTTTTGCACGCTTGGGGGCCCATGGCTTTTGCACAGTCTGCCCCCGTGCCTGCTCTGCATCACAGGCTTGCGGCAACACCGTCCCACATCAGCTTCACGCCTGTACCAAACAGGAAAAGATACATCAGTCGGAAGAACAGGACCGGGCTGATCTTGTCATGCAGGTAGATGCCCAGTTTCACCCCGATGACGGCCAGCGGCGAAAGCACCAGCGACGTACCCAGGTTGGTTGCATCCAACAACCCCAGTGCCGCATAAGGCACCAATTTGACGTAATTGACGATGGCAAAAAAGATGGTAACCGTACCCACCATCAGCCGTTTGTCGAGCTGTTTGGGCAAAAGGTACATCATCAGGGGCGGCGCACCCGCGTGCGCCAGAAAGCTGGTAAAGCCCGACAGGCCTGACCAGAAGCCGCCCTGCAAATGGTCGGCCAGCGCCGATGCCTCGACCCTGGGTTTTACAGTACGCCAGCGCTTGGACCAATGGTTCAGCGTAAACACAATCGCCATGACACCCAGCAGCAACTTCAGAGCGGCGTCACTGACGTACTCAAACGTCAGATAACCAATCAGTGTACCCAGCATTGCACCCGGGATGAGCTTCATCATGAGCGAGGTATTCCAGGTGCTGATCCAGGCACGCAAACCCGTGATGTCCATGACACACAAGATCGGCAGCATGATGCTGGCAGCCTGTACCGGCGATACCGTCAAGGCCATCAGGGGTACGGCCAGCATGCCCAGGCCTCCGGCGAAGCCCCTTTACCAATACCGACAATAAGAACACCGGGAATGGCAACAAGATAAAACCACGGATCAAGAATCAAAGACATAGGAGGACGCTGAAACCTTTTGGCGATGTGCCCGGAACGCAAGAGGCACCATGCAACTGTCCCGTTTAAGCCAAACAGGCAGGGCGCGCCAATTGCACCTGGCGGAAAATGACAAACGCCATGCTGATGCATGGCGTTTGAACTGACGGGCAAAACAAGCTTGCCAGGCAGGTGAACTTATTGCAGCGCGATTTCGACGTCAACGCCGGCAGGCAAGTCAAGACGCATCAGGGCATCAACAGTTTTGTCGGTAGGATCGACAATATCCATGAGGCGCTGGTGTGTGCGGATTTCCATTTGATCACGCGCTGTCTTGTTGACGTGAGGCGAGCTCAACAAATCGTAGCGGCGAATACGTGTTGGCAGTGGTACGGGACCACGCACAACCGCACCCGTGCGCTTGGCTGTATCGACGATTTCAGCAGCAGACTGGTCGATCAGTTTGTAATCAAAGGCTTTCAGGCGGATGCGGATTTTCTGGTTTTTCATGGAGAGTCCTAAAGAACGATAAAGGTAAAGGGCGCATGCCCTTTACCCTGGGTGGTTAGGCTATTGCTGAATCAAGCAATAATCTTGGCAACAACACCGGCGCCGACGGTACGGCCACCTTCGCGAATCGCGAAACGCAGACCTTCTTCCATCGCGATCGGAGCGATCAGCTTGACGGTCATCGACACGTTGTCACCGGGCAGAACCATTTCTTTGTCTGCGCCCAGATCGATGGTACCGGTCACGTCAGTCGTACGGAAGTAGAACTGGGGACGGTAGCCATTGAAGAACGGCGTGTGACGGCCACCTTCGTCTTTGGACAGAATGTACACCTCGGCGGTGAAGTCGGTGTGCGGCTTGATCGAACCGGGCTTGGCCAGAACCTGACCACGCTCAACGTCTTCACGCTTGGTGCCGCGCAGCAGAATACCGACGTTATCGCCAGCCTGACCTTGGTCAAGCAGCTTGCGGAACATTTCAACGCCAGTACATGTTGTCTTGACAGTGTCTTTGATACCGACGATTTCGATCTCTTCGCCGACCTTGACGATACCGCGCTCGATACGGCCAGTCACCACCGTACCACGACCGGAGATCGAGAACACGTCTTCAACCGGCATCAGGAAGGTACCGTCAACCGCACGTTCAGGCGTAGGAATGTAGGAGTCCAGGGCTTCAGCCAGTTTCAGGATGGCTTGTTTGCCCAGAGGGCCTTCGTCGCCTTCCAGAGCCAGTTTGGCCGAACCCTTGATGATCGGGGTGTCGTCACCGGGGAAGTCGTATTTGGACAGCAGCTCGCGCACTTCCATTTCGACCAGCTCCAGCAGCTCTTCGTCATCAACCATGTCAGCCTTGTTCAGGAACACGATGATGTAAGGCACGCCAACCTGGCGGCTCAGCAGGATGTGCTCGCGGGTCTGGGGCATGGGGCCGTCAGCAGCCGAACACACCAGAATCGCGCCGTCCATCTGGGCCGCACCGGTAATCATGTTCTTGACGTAGTCGGCGTGGCCGGGGCAGTCAACGTGAGCGTAGTGACGATCTGCGGTTTCGTACTCGACGTGCGAAGTATTGATCGTAATACCGCGTGCTTTCTCTTCAGGAGCGGCGTCAATTTGCGAGTAGTCTTTGGCTTCGCCACCGAACTCTTTAGCCAATACGGTACAAATCGCTGCGGTCAGCGTGGTTTTGCCGTGGTCAACGTGGCCGATTGTGCCGACGTTTACGTGCGGTTTGGTCCGCTCAAACTTACCTTTTGCCATGTCTTATCCTATGAGTTTTCAAGGAAACAAAAAATTTATCCTGCCCACACCGTGTGGGCAGGGACTGCATCATTACTTGCTGCGGGCGCTAACGACTTCGTCAGCAACGTTCTTTGGAGCTTCAGCGTAGTGCTTGAACTCCATCGTGTAGGTTGCGCGACCCTGGGTTTGCGAACGCAAACTGGTTGCATAACCAAACATCTCGGCCAGGGGAACTTCAGCCTTGATAATCTTGCCACCGCCGACCATGTCGTCCATGCCCTGAACCATACCGCGGCGTGAGGACAGGTCGCCCATGACCGTACCAGCGTAATCTTCAGGCGTTTCGACTTCAACGGCCATCATGGGCTCGAGCAGCACGGGGCTGGCCTTGCGCATACCGTCTTTGAAGGCCATGGAAGCCGCCATACGGAAAGCGTTTTCGTTCGAGTCAACATCGTGGTACGAACCGAAGAACAGCGTAACCTTGACGTCAACAACGGGGTAGCCTGCAATAACGCCGGCCGGCAGTGTTTCCTGAATACCGCGATCAACCGCAGGGATGTATTCGCGAGGAACCACACCGCCCTTGATGGCGTCGACGAATTCGTAACCGCCGCCAGGAGGCAGGGCTCGAGCTTGAGGACAACGTGACCGTACTGACCACGACCGCCCGACTGCTTGACGAACTTGCCTTCGATCTCTTCGCAGGTTTTGCGAATGGTTTCGCGGTAGGCCACTTGAGGCTTGCCCACGTTGGCTTCGACACCGAATTCACGCTTGAGGCGGTCAACGATGATGTCGAGGTGCAATTCACCCATGCCGGAAATAATGGTTTGACCCGATTCTTCGTCGGTGCGGACACGGAACGAAGGGTCTTCTTGTGCCAGACGCGACAACGCGAGGCCCATTTTTTCCTGGTCAGCTTTGGTCTTGGGTTCGACAGCCTGCGAAATGACGGGCTCGGGGAACTCCATGCGCTCGAGGATGACGTGATTGTCAATATCGCACAGGGTTTCACCCGTGGTAACGTCTTTCAGGCCAACCACAGCCGCGATGTCACCGGCAACCACTTCCTTGATTTCGGAACGGTTGTTCGAGTGCATTTGCAGAATACGGCCAATGCGTTCTTTCTTGCCTTTGACCGAGTTGAACACGGTGTCGCCGGAATTCAGAATGCCCGAGTAAACGCGGATGAACGTCAGCTGACCGACAAACGGATCAGTCATGAGCTTGAATGCCAGCGCCGACATCGGTGCCTTGTCGTCGGCCGGACGAGTAACGGGGTTGCCGTCGTCGTCTTGACCATCGACCGGAGGAATATCGATTGGCGAGGGCAGGTAGTCAATCACCGCGTCGAGCATACGCTGAACGCCTTTGTTCTTGAATGCCGTACCGCACAGCATGGGCTGGATTTCGCAAGCGATGGTACGCAAACGCAGACCTTTCTGGATCTCTTCTTCGGTCAGCTCGCCGGTTTCGAGATACTTGTTCATCAGATCTTCGTTGGCTTCAGCCGCCGATTCAACCAGCTTTTCGCGCCATTCATTGGCCACGTCAACCAGTTCAGCCGGAATGTCGATGTACTCGAACTTCATGCCCTGGCTGGCTTCATCCCAGATGATGCCCCGCATCTTGATCAGGTCAACCACACCCTTGAAGTTGTCTTCAGCACCGATGGGCACAACGACAGGTACAGGGTTGGCTTTCAGACGCAGCTTCAGCTGATCGTAGACCTTGAAGAAGTTGGCACCGGTACGGTCCATTTTGTTGACGAAGGCCAGACGGGGAACCCCGTACTTGTTGGCCTGGCGCCATACCGTTTCGGACTGGGGCTGAACGCCACCCACCGCGCAATACACCATGCAGGCGCCGTCGAGCACACGCATGGAGCGTTCGACTTCAATGGTGAAGTCAACGTGGCCCGGGGTGTCGATAACGTTGATACGGTGCTCGGGGTAGTTGTTGCCCATACCACTCCAGAAAGCCGTTGTAGCTGCCGAAGTAATAGTGATACCGCGTTCCTGCTCTTGCTCCATCCAGTCCATCGTGGCGGCGCCATCGTGCACCTCACCGATTTTGTGGCTGACGCCTGTATAGAAAAGGATGCGCTCGCTGGTTGTGGTTTTACCTGCGTCAATGTGCGCAGAAATACCAATGTTGCGATAACGCTGGATTGGGGTTTTACGGGCCATTTGTGTGTCCTTAGATTACCAACGGAAATGGCTGAAGGCCTTGTTGGCCTCTGCCATTTTGTGCGTGTCTTCGCGTTTCTTCATTGCGGCGCCACGACCTTCGGAAGCGTCAAGCAATTCACCGGCGAGGCGCAGATCCATCGATTTCTCACCACGCTTCTTGGCTGCTTCACGCAACCAGCGCATGGCCAGTGCCAGGCGGCGCACAGGGCGCACTTCAACAGGCACTTGATAGTTCGCACCACCCACGCGGCGGCTTTTCACCTCGACGATAGGCTTGATGTTGTTGATGGCGGTATTGAAGACCTCGATGGGCTCTTTGCCAGTTTTAGCCTGGATCTGCTCAAGCGCGCCGTAAATAATACGTTCTGCGACAGCTTTTTTACCGGACAACATAACAACGTTCATGAATTTGGCGAGTTCAACGCTACCGAATTTAGGATCGGGCAGAATCTCACGTTTGGGTACTTCGCGACGACGAGGCATTTTAATATTTCCTTGTGACAGTTCAGTTGTACCGTGCCTTGCACGGCCACGACCATTCATACATAAATGGCCACTTACATGCCATGGCCTTATGCCATAGCTGCACTGAGCGGGCCAGACAATCTGGCCTGATTTTTACTTACCAGCTTTAGGGCGCTTTGCACCGTACTTCGAACGAGCTTGCTTGCGGTCTTTGACACCTTGCAAATCGAGCGAGCCACGGACAATGTGGTAACGAACACCAGGCAAGTCTTTTACACGACCACCGCGCACGAGAACCACCGAGTGCTCTTGCAGGTTGTGGCCTTCACCGCCGATGTACGAAATGACTTCGAAACCGTTGGTAAGACGAACTTTGGCGACTTTACGAAGCGCTGAGTTAGGCTTCTTGGGAGTTGTGGTGTACACACGGGTACACACGCCACGGCGCTGTGGGCAGTTTTCAAGAGCAGGGCTCTTGCTCTTGGCGCGAGTGGCTTCGCGCGGTTTACGCACGAGTTGGCTAATGGTTGGCATGACCTTAACGCGTCCTTTCAATGTACTTGCGTACGATTTTTACGTTGTGAAGCGCAAACCGGGCACCCCGGCTTGCTTCGAGAGCTAGCAGCGCCCAGAAACAACAAAGGGCGGTTTACGCAAAACCGCCCAAACGCATACAACAAACGTAAAAGAGCGGGTCTTGCAGCAAAATCCGATTAGCTGCTGCTTGCCGGCCAAGGCTGCAAACTGGCAAAGCTTATACCATGGCCAAACAAATTTTTCGGATAGCTTGCCACTTTAGCATGAAGGCCGGATAACGGTCAATACACCAAGAACAAGTTATTCGTCAACCCGGCAACAACCCGCTTAAAAACAGACATGCTCACCAATCTTCTTGAGGCATATCTCGAGGCTTTCCCGCTCTTGGGGAGTAAGGACTTCGAGGGCAAAGTTGATGATACGATGCGCAGCCGGCCAGGCCTGGGCATATTTTTCACGACCGCTGTCCGTCAGGTAAACCCGTGTCAGACGATTGTCATCGGGATCAGGCGCACGACGCACCAAAGAACGCTGCTCCATCTGGTCGATGACACGGCTGAAGACAGCGGGCTTGGCCACAATGGCACGTGCAATGTCGCCGATGGGCTTGCCGTCTTCTTCAAGCAAATACTGCAGCACCCGGAAGTGAACGTAGGTAATGTCCAGTTTGCGCAACGAACTGTCGCGCAAGTCTTGCTCGAGACGATAAATGATCGACGCCATTTGAAACGCAACATTGCGATCAAGGCCCAGGTTTGGCGGAGTGAAGTCTGTATTCGACATGCGCTGAATTATATAAAAACTGAATCGAATTATTCTCAACGTACACCAGACACAGCACGGCGGGCGTCAAACCTTCAGGTGCCGGCGTAGCGAGCGGAACGGTTCGCCCAGACCTGCAGGCCCCACCGAACGACTGGCAAAAAAGACCAGCGTCAACAAAGCGAGCACGTACGGCAGCATGACAAAGAATTGATAGGGCACCGCCGGATACCAGGTCTGAAGACGAATTTGCAGGGCATCGGCGAACCCGAAACCCAGACACGCCGCCAACACGCCCAATGGATGCCAGGCCCCGAAGACCACGCAGGCAATCGCAATAAACCCCCGCCCCGCCACCATGCCCTCGACAAACGCATTGACCTGACCCAAAACAAGGAAAGCGCCACCCAAACCCGCCATCGCGCCACCAAACACTACCGCCACAAAACGATAGGCATTGACACGAATACCGGCGGCATCGGCAGCCGCAGGCGCTTCACCACAGGCCCGCAACTCAAGCCCGAAGGACGTTCGCTTGAGAAAATAAAACAGGAAGAATGCTATGACGACCATCAGGTACACCAATGCATTCTGACCAAACAGGATCGGCCCGATATAGGGGAGGTCGGACAAGGGCCCGAAATCAATCGACGAGAACGACGGAATGGACACGGGCGACTTGCCGATAGTCAGACGATAACCGAACCCCGACAACCCGGCGCCCAGCACGACCAGCGCCAGACCCGACACAATCTGGTTGGCCCCCAGCGCAATCGAAAACACCGCATGCAAGGCCCCGAGCGCCATCCCGCCAATGATGGCCGCCAAAACCCCGAACCACGGGTTACCGGTATACACCGCAAACAGCGCCGACAAAAACGCCGAAAAGAGCATAATGCCTTCCAGGCCCACGTTCATGACCCCGGCACGCTGGCTGACGACCTCGCCCAGTGCGGCAAATGCAATTGACACGCTGAGACGGATTCCGGCCGCGATCAAACCGACAATGACCAATTCCATCTTATTCTCCCCGGTGCCGCTTGCTCAGGGCATCGAAACACAGAAAACCAAAAATCACGACACCCTCGATGATTTTGACGATTGGAAAAGGGATGCCTGCCTCACGCTGCAACACGCCGGCCCCGACATAAAAAACAGCAAACAGCAGTGCAGCCAGGGGAACAAACGCCGGAGACAAGCGAGCCATCAGGGCAATGGCAATGGCGGCCTGACCATATCCAGCTGAAAAGTCATCCTGCAACCGTTCGTGGATGGCTGCGACCTGAACCGTACCGGCCAACCCGGCTAGGCCGCCGCTGAGCAGCATGGCCCACATCACGACACGCCCTTCTTTCAACCCGGCGTAACGGGCTGCAAACGGATTTTTCCCGACCACAGAAAGCTTGAAGCCGAAAGCAGACTTGCCAACCAGAATGGCCGTAAAGACCACCGCTGCCAAGGCGACAAACAAGCCATAATGCACGCGCGAACCATCAATCAGCGGCATGAGCAGCAAGGTATCGGGCAAATAATCAGACCATGGCATCAGACGCGATGGCTCTTGCAACGGCCCCCGGATCAACCAGCTGAGAATTTGCAGAACGATAAAATTCAGGACAATGGTGACAATGATTTCACTGGCCTTGAACCGCACCCGCAACCAGCCCACCAACACGCCCAGCAGACCACCACCGACAAAGCCGAACGCTAGGTAGACGATGATACCCAACGGCATGGGCAAGGGTGCCGCCAACGGCGCCAGCACAAAACCAACGATCGCCCCCATCACCAGCTGCCCATCGCCGCCAATGTTGAACACACCGGCCCGAAACGCTATGGCAACCCCCAAGCCGACCAATGTCAGCGGGATGCATTGCGTCAGCACTTCATAAAACCCCGCCTGGGTACCCAACGTATACGCCAGCAACGCACCATACGCGCCAAGCGGATTCTTGCCGGCAATCAAGATGAACAGTGCCGGAACCAGCGCTGTCATGAATACGACAGCAAGCAGCAGGGGCAATACCCCCAGGGAAGGGTGCTTCATCGCCCGGTCATCCATTGACCAACCTCGTGTAATGTCGTTTCTGAAACGCTGACCGGACCATAGAGCCGACCTGCCGCCAGCACCATGATGCGGTCAGCGACCTGCCAGGCTTCGGCGATGTCGGCCGAAGAAATCAGCACGCCCGCACCGCGATCACGGCACGCAATCAACTGATTGTTGACAAAGGCAATGGTCTGGACATCCAGACCCCGCGTCGGATGGGCGGCAATAATGACGCGCGGCGCATTGGCCAGTTCTCGCGCCAGCACCAATTTTTGCTGATTACCCCCGACAGCTGACCGAGGCTGGCTTGCAGACCGGGGTGCGGACGGCATAACCCTCGACAGCCTGTTCCAGGGCCTGATGCACCGCCGCCGGTCGCAACCACCCCCGGCGATTGAACCGGGCCTGACCCAGCTGCGTCAGCAACCAGTTATCCGCCAGGCTGGCATTCTGCACCACCGCATCACGCAACCGGTCTTCCGGAATGTGACAGACCCCGCCACGGCGAATATCCGTCACCAATAACCGTGCCCCTGCGGGCGCGAACCAGTACTCAATCTGACCCCGCTCAGGCAAAGCCAGACCGGCAAGCGCATTGATCAGTTCAGTCTGACCGTTACCATCGACTCCGCACAGCACCAGAATTTCGCCGGCACGCAACTCAAAGCTGACATCCAGCAAAGCCGTCGTTCCATTAGGGCGTTTGACCGACAAGGCCGATACACCCAGCAAGCGTTCGCCTGGAGCCTCGGGTGCAGCGCGTTTGTTGATGGACGGCATTTTGTCGCCCACCAGCAGACGGATCAGATCATCGCGGGTTTTGTCGCCAACCGCCGATACGCTGACCACTTTGCCCAGCCGCATGACGACAACGCGGCGGCACGTTTCCAGAATATCCTCGAGTTTGTGACTGATCAGGATGACTGCCGTGCCATTGGCGGCCAGCTCTTTCACCATCCGGAACAGGGCAGGGCGCTCTTCCTGTGACAAAACCGCCGTCGGTTCGTCAAGAATGAGCAACTTGGGGTTGCGCGACAAAACCTTCAGGATCTCGACCCGCTGCTGCTCACCTACGGTCAAGCGGTCAACACGCTGCTCGAACGGGATATCCATGCCCAGCCGCCCGGCAATCGGCCGGTAGTGAGCCTGCAGAGCGACGAGGTCGAGCCGTGACGTCCCCCAGCGCCGATCACCCAGCGCCAGGTTCTCGGCAACCGTCAATGCCCCCACCAGCTTGAAATGCTGATGGACCATGCCAATGCCCGCGTCGGCCGCATCACGCGGTGAACGCAGGAGCACCGGCTTTCCACTGATTCTGATTTCCCCGGCATCCGGGCTGATCAACCCCGAAATCATGTTCATCAGCGTCGACTTGCCGGCACCGTTTTCGCCCAGAATACCAATAATTTCACCGGCGGCGACCTCAAAACTGATGTGGTCGTTGGCCATCAGCGCACCAAACCGCTTGGTTAACCCGTCAAGCTCAAGCAGCGGGGAAATCAGCTCAGCCATTTCACATGACTCCTTCTGGCAACAGTGGACAGATCAGGGGTTAACGGATTTTGGGCAAATCGGTAATCGAGCCATCACGGATACCGTCGATAATCTTTTGCACCTCAGTCTTTTGAGCATCGGTAAGCACTGCATCAAACTTGCGATACGGTGCCAGACCAATGCCGTTGTCATTCAGGCCCAACAGATAGTTTTTGGGTTCAATCGAGCCATCAATGACCTTGCCAATCGCCATGTCAATATTGACGTAGAAGTTGATAAGCGCGGTGGTAACGATGGTGTCCGGAGCCATTTCGGCGGCATCGAAAGCCGTACCGATCATCAGTGCACCCTTTTCCTTGGCCGCCTGAAGGGTACCCAGCACGTTTTCATTGCCAATCCCTGAAACCACGTCAGCACCACCATCAATCATGCTGGAGGTGATTTCTTTTGCCTTGGCAATGTCGGTAAACGAACCCACATAAGCCGATACGACCTTGACGTCGGGCTTGACGCGCTTGGCACCCATGGCAAACCCCTCGTCGTACTCCTGGATGGTCGGTACCGGAATGGCGGGAATATTACCGATCGTGCCTGACTTGGTCAGCAAACCCGCCACCGCACCGGCGATATAACCCGCATCGCCCCAGCGGTTGTCAAACGAGGCCAGGTTGGGGGCTTCTGAAACCTTGGCGGTATTGATGATGAACCAGGTTTTGGGATAGCGCTTGTGAATACGCTTGGCCGGGTCTGCAAACTGGAAACCATGACCAATCACAACGTCATAACCATCCCGGGCATACGAGGCCAGCGCCTCTTGTGATTCGGCCACTGACGTGTTTTCGCGAATCGACACCTGGATGTTGGGGTATTTCTCTTGCGCCTGCTTGATACCTTGTGCCGCGGCACTGTTGAACGTGCCGTCGGTGACGGGGCCAGGTAATACCAAAGCTACCTTGATGTTATCTTTGGCCTGGGCATATGAAACCAGCGGCATGATGACCAGACTTACAGCAACGATGATGCGTCTTAACATGTGAACCTCCGTTGAGCTGAAACAAGGGGAAATACCCCGTTAGGGAAACTGCTTACGACTTCGCTTTTTGCAAACGTTCAACCACCTCCGTACTGCTCATGACATTGCCAAATTGCTGCACAATGTTTTCGAGTGCCGCGCGATGCTCTTCATCTGACAGCGCCGCGCAACAATCCGACAGCATCGTGACCTTGAAGTCCATCATCATGGCGTCGCGTGCCGTCGATTCGCAGCAGATGTTCGTCTTGGTACCCGCAATCAGGAGACTGTCCACACCCAGGCTGCGCAGCACACGCTCCAGCGGCGAGGACCCGGGAATCAGGGCGCTGTAGCGATTTTTGACCATCACCATGTCTTCGGCAGCCGTCTGCAGCTCTGAATACACCGACTGGTTTTCAGGTGCGTTGCTTTGAATCGTGCGATCACGGATGTCGCCGGCCACGATGTAGTTGTAGAACAGGTCCCAGTCACTGCGACCCTTGAAATGGGTATTGGCGTGCAGCATCCAGATTACGGGTACACCCAGTTCGCGCAACTTGGGTGTCAGCGCATTGATATAGGGCACGATGCCGCGCGACTGGGCGACCTCTGCCGGGGCCCCGACCTCGCAAAACGTGTTTTGCATATCAATAACAACCAGGGCCGTCTTGCGGGGGTCGAGATGTTCGTACAGATGCAGCCGGCCCCGACGCTTCATTACACGGTCGATGATTTCCGGTCTGATGTCAATGTTGTGCATTACGACTTCCTGTAAAAAAATAAGGATGATTAGGGACGGGGCTAGACGTGGACAACGTCATAAAGGTACGGGTCTTCAGGCAGCGACGATTCGCTGTCAAGCAGCTGGCCACACGACGGGCAACCGAACTCGCGCAGTTCCAGCTCGGGGTGCACCGAGTCTGACCACCCGGGCAAACTGGCCACAAGGGTACGTTTGACCATGGCCTTGTCTTTCCAGTGCTCACCGGCCTTGGCCACCACCGAGTCGCACTGGCTGCAGCAGACGACTTGGATACCGTGTTCCTCGCGGACGTTCAATGTGGGGAAATTCGTGTATTCATGCCTGTACTCCTTGTTCAATTCGCTCGTGACGCATGTCCTGACGCAAGCGCTCGGTCGCCGCAAGATCGGCAACGCCATTGTTCAGCACCACGCCATAGGTCTCCCGAGCCGCCCGGGCAGAAATCGAGCGGCGCTCAATGTCATGGACCACATCCTCTACCGGACGCTGCAAGGGGTCGCCGACACCGCCACCGCCATTCCAGCGCAGATAAAACGCATCCCCTTGCCGCAGCGGAAAGACACCCCAGCTAACCGGCTTTTTCTGCCCAGTCAGTGCCTGGGCGCGGGTCTGATCGACGCGGGTGGTTTCCGTAGTGTCGGCCTCGCCAGTGAACAGTACATAATCGTTGGCAGTCCCTGACACCCCGCCCGCCAGACCGTCGCTCATGGGGAAACGCGAACCCTTGCCGGATAACACGAAATTGATGCCGCCATCCGGGCTGCCATGCGGCACAATCGCGATCTCGCCGCCAAGACCACCCCGATAACGTCCGGCGCCACCCGAGTCCAGCATGCGACGACGGAACAGGTAGCGGATAGGGAAGGCCCCTTCAACCGTCTCCACATTCGCCATGCGCGAAATCGGGTTGGGCATTTCACCGCCGATGTCCACACCATCGCCCCAGGTTTTAGCCCCCGGATCCGGCAAATGTTTCAGTCAGCGTGTCGATGGCCAGACGGCCTTCCCGCGTCTTGCCGAACATGAACACCGCAAAGTGATTGGCGTGCCAGACGGCCGTAGCCTCATCTTTGTACTTTTCGCTGGCTGCGAGCATTTTTCCAATGGCCGAACACGCCGCATTGTTGACCGACTGAATGGCACCCACCGTGGCCACCGAGACGGGCGCTGGCCGGGTGCAGTTCACAATCGAACCTTCCGGTGCAATCATCTTGATCGGCTCAACGGCACCCTGGTTCCAGGTAATGTCGTAGCACAGCAGCGGGAACAAGGGCGCAAACAAGCCGCCCAATGCCGCCCACTTCGTACAGTTCACGCTGTACTCGGACTGTGGACTCGAACCGGTGAAGTCAAACGTCAGCGTATCGTCCTTTTTCGTCATGGTCAGGACGACCTTGGCCGTATTGCCCAGGACATCAATGTATTGACGCGATTGCCAACTGCCATCGGGCAGTTCGCGCAAACGCTGACGCAGCAGTTGCTCGGACTGCTCGATCAGGGTCTTGCCGACATGATCAACCGCATCGGCACCGTACTTGTCGATCAGGGCAAGCATCCGTTCACCCGCCACGTTGTTGCAGGCAATCAATGATCGCAGATCCAGGGCCACCATTTCCGGACTGCGAACCATGTTCAGGAACGTGTCCCAGATGTCCTGGCGCATTTCGCCACGACTGACCAGCTTCAGGCCAGGGCTGCTGAACCCTTCGCTGAAAATGTCCCTGGCATCGGGGGCAAAACCGCCCGGGTTCATGGCGCCGATATCGGAGACGTGTACAAAACAGGCGCTCCAGGCCACCAGTGTGCCCTGATGGTGAATCGGGGCCAGCATGTAAACATCCGACGTATGCAGTGCTGCCGTATACGGATCATTGAGCATGAAAATATCACCCGGCTCGATCTGGCCTTCAAACCGCCGGATAATCGCCTTGCACGCTTCCGCCGCACTGGTCAGGTGATGCAGAAAGCCCACGCCGCCCATCAGCAACGATCCGTCGGCGCGGTAAAGACTGACCATCAGGTCATGGCCTTCGTTGGTAATCGCCGTGCCCGAAACATGCTTGAGCGTAATGACGGCCTCCTCAACGACACGGAACAGTCGGTGACGAATGATGGAATAGGTAATCGGGTCCATGATCAGACACTCCCTTCGAGTTCAATCGCAATATTTCGGTATTCGTCCATTTGAGCGGTCTGCCCTTGCTGCAGGACAATCGTGGTGATGGGCGTATGGATGACGGCCAGGCCTGCCAGCCGGTTGCCAGGACTCAGCTTTTCAAAGTTGTAGATTTTTGCGGGCGCCAGCTTGCCCTCGGCTTCGACAAAAATGTTGCGCTCACCCATCAGGGCCGCACTGGAATCTTCGCCTTGAAGCGCCAGTTTTTGCACTTCGGGTTTCTTGAGCAAACCGCGGGCGGTCAAGCGGAACAGCTTCATCTCGATACCGGCCTCGCGATAGGCCGAGCCCTTGCCGAATTTGCGCTCGTACAACGCCTCAAAGTCGGCAATCAACTGATCCAATCCGGCTTGTGTCAACGGCGTTTGGCCATGCACCGATGTGGTCAATTCGTGCACCTGACGGGCGTAACGCAAGTCAACCGACCACTCCAGGCGAATCGCGTCTTCGTCAAAGCCTTCACTCTTCAACTGTGCGATAGCGCGTTCGACCATCGGTTGATACAACGCGTTGATTTCCGCAGGGTCGACATGGCCCGGCAAGGTCCGGGTGGTGGAGTACTGGTGCACGATATCGGCCGATACCAGACCAAAGGCGCAATTCACCGAGGCGGTATACGGCACCACGATTTTCTTGACGCCCAGTTCCGCACCGAACATGGCAGACAACATGCCACAGGACCCCCAAAGGAATGCATCACGAAATCACGTGGGTCCAACCCGCGCTCAACCGTGATTTCGCGGATCAGGTCAGTGATCTGGGCTGACGCCAGGCGATACACCCCGATAGCCGCCTCTTCAACACTCATGCCCAGCGGGCGAGCCACCTGTTTTTCAAACGCCTCGCGTGCCGCTTGGGGGTTCAGCTGGATCGATCCTCCGAGGAAAGTACCCGGGTCCATGTAACCGATCAGCATGAACACATCGGTCAGTGTGGGTTCTGTCCCCCCAGACCGTAACAAATCGGGCCGGGACGCGAACCTGCCGAGCGGGGACCGACGCGGGGCTCACCGGTCACCTTATCAATGCTCACAATCGACCCACCACCGGCACCAATGGACACCACCTCAATCTTGGGCGCGGTGTAGTGATAACGATCAACCATCGGTTCGCGGGCGAATTCAATTTCGCTGTTCTGGATAACGCTGACCTTGAAGGTCGTGCCGCCCATGTCAACCGCAATGACATCCGGCTGATCAAGAATTTCGCCCAGCGCCTTGCTGCCAATCACCCCGGCCGCAGGCCCGCACTCCAGCATGCCCACCGAGCGCTCGGCCGCTTCATCGGCAGGCAGCAAACCGCCGTAACCTTGCATCACCATCAATGGTCCACGGTAAGCCGTTGCTGCCAGACGACCGGCCAGATCCGCCAGATAACTTTTCGTGATGCGTCCGGAATATCCGTTGATGACTGCTGTTGAAGTACGTTCGTACTCACCGGGCATGGGCGCAATATCACTGGACAAGGTGCAGTACACCTCCGGTGCCACACGTGCGACGATGTCCTTGACCATCCGCTCATTGGTCTCATTGATGAATGACCACAAGAACGACACAGCGATGGCATCAACACCCTGTTCCTTGACCAGGTAATTGACAGCGGCCTCAACCTCGGCGGGGTCAAGGGTCTTGAGAATGGTGCCACTGGCATCAACACGCTCGGCCACCCCCACAATGCGCTCGGGCGGTACCAACGGGTCGGCACGCTCGGTTTTCACAATGTGCTTGATCTTGTCTTCGGTCAGGCCGCCCCAGCGTCCGTAGGCACCCCGTGTTACCAGCAACGTATCTTCAAACCCTTTTGTCGTCAGCAATCCAACCCGCGCACCATCACGGGTCAGGATGCAGTTATCGACCACGGTGGAGCCGTGAACGAACAGATAGGTTTGCGCCAGCAAACTGTCAACGGTTTCGCCCATCGCATCGGCCGCCGAACGAATCGAGTCGAAAATGCCGGTCGCGAAGTCGGGCGGGGTGGAAAGGGCCTTGCCGATGCGAATGGGTTCGCCTGCTGCGAATACCACGGTGTCGGTACACGTACCGCCAACGTCGGTCGCAATCACATATTTGTTTCCTGCAGATACAGCCATACCGTTCAAGCCTCCGGGTAGTGTGAGTAACGCTGGACCATCTGACGGTGGAAGCGTCGTCTTAATATGTAAAAACACATGTAATTGCAGCTGTTATAACAGCTGCAATTACACATAAAATATTGGTGTTTTCACTCTTGGTAGTTGTACTGTCGGTAAAACTACCAATATCCGGGAGCCTGATTCAAAAGTCGCGAAGCGTATTTACTTGGGAAGTACACATGTGAAAAAACCCCGTTTCCTGGTCAGGTCAACGGGGTTTTTTACGTCTGCGTCTGCACGAGACGCCTTGCGCGTCAGTGGGAACGCGGGCGCGGCAATCGGGCCACCAGATGACCTGCGGCAATAGCATCGGCATAAGCCGCTGCTCGAGGCAACAGATGTACGGCATGGAATACCGCTGTCGCGCGTTTCTGGTGATGGAATTCCGTGGCCTGACCCGCCTGCATGGCCTCATGGCATGCCAACACGGCCCGTGCCATCTGCCAGCCACCCTGTACGATGCCTGTCAGCATCAACAGGGGCACGCTGCCCAGATACGCCTGATACATATCGGTACGTGCCGCCGCCAACGTCTGTTCCAGCCCACGCAGATACGCGGCCACCGCCAACTCAAGCCGGTCGGCAATAAATGACAAGGTTTCGGCGTCATCTGCAGCCGCACCGGACGCCGTATGACGCAAGGCCTGAATGGTGCCGGTTATTTGTGTGCCAACCTCTCGTGCCAGCGTGCCGCCATCGCGCAAAATTTTCCGGCCTACGAAATCATTGGCCTGAATGGCGGTCGTCCCCTCGTAAATGGGCAAAATGCGTGCGTCGCGAAAGAACTGGGCCGCACCGGTTTCTTCGATATAACCCATACCGCCATGCACCTGAATGCCCAGCGACGTGACCTCAACTGCTGACTCGGTTGCAAAACCTTTGACAATCGGTACGAAGTAGTCATACAACGCCTGACAACGTGCCCGTTCAGCCGTATCCGGGTGAGAATGGGCCTTGTCGGCAAGCCCGGCCGCATACAGCGCCATGGCACGATTGGCTTCGGTCAGGGCACGCATCGTCATCAACAGGCGCTGCACATCGGGATGATGATCTATCGATACCGGTCCCGACGAACCGTCGACCGCCCGACCCTGAATCCGCTGGGCAGCATACGCCTGCGCACACTGCAAAGCACGATCG
This sequence comes from Neopusillimonas aromaticivorans, assembly GCF_030344915.1. GTDB lineage: Bacteria > Pseudomonadota > Gammaproteobacteria > Burkholderiales > Burkholderiaceae_B > Neopusillimonas > Neopusillimonas aromaticivorans. The sequence goes on from NZ_CP128233.1 coordinate 1,533,746, forward strand.
CTGATGGCAATGCCCTGCAGGCCAACCGCATAACGGGCCGCATTCATCATGATGAACATGTATTCCAGCCCACGGTTTTCCTCACCAACCCGATAACCGATGGCACCGGCCCCCACCGCGCCTTTTGAGTCGCCGTAAAGCATCACCGCCGTCGGACTGGCGTGTATACCCAGTTTGTGCTCCAGCGAAGCACACCAGACATCGTTACGCGGCCCCGGCGTGCCATCATCGTTTACCAGAAACTTGGGCACGATGAACAGTGAAATGCCCTTTACCCCCTTCGGGGCATCGGGTGTTCGCGCCAAGACCAGATGGACGATGTTTTCAGCCATGTCATGGTCACCATAGGTGATGAAGATCTTCTGGCCAAACAAACGGTAGGTGCCATCCGCCTGCGGTACGGCGCGCGTCGCCACCGGGCCAAATCTGACCCGGCCTGTGGCTCGGTCAGATTCATGGTGCCCGTCCAGCGCCCTTGCAGCAACGCAGGGATATAACGCTCGCATTGCACCGCCGAACCCGCCGTCGACAAGGCTTCGATAACCCCGTCGGTCAGCATGGGGCACAGAGCAAACGCCATGTTTGCCGCGTGCAACGCTTCGGCTGCCGCAGCACCCAGAACACGGGGCAAGCCTTGACCGCCCCATTGCGGATCATGGTGCAGACCCTGCCACCCACCCTGGGCAAAGGCCTTGAAGGCCTCACAAAAACCAGCGGTGACCATCACCTGACCGTTATCACAACGCGCCGGCTGAAGATCGCCAGACCGATTCAGGGGTGCCACCACGTCTTGTACAAAGCGTGCATTTTCATGCAGCACCGCATCAATCGTGTCGTGACCAAGATCCGCATGCGGGGGCAGGGCGAGCACCCCGTCCAGATCAGCCAGCGCGCTCAAGACAAAACGAAACTCTTCCACAGGTGCCTGGTATGTCATACAACCTCGCTGTATATCGCCTGCACAACGAACACAGGCATAAACGTCATGAATAAAAAAACGATAATAGTACGAACCCGCCATCGGCTGGCACCGGAACCGGTTCAACCATGAAAAAGCCCCGCCTGCCAATGAGGCAAGCGGGGCTTGTTCGGGCAGCACCCCGGCACGCCGGGGTGAAGGGTTTATTCTTCGGTGCCGCCGTTTTCTGTAGTGCCGGTATCGGCACTGTCAGCTTCCGGTGCAACATCGACCGTGACAGGGGCGTCCTCGAAGGGGTTGGCCTGTGCACGGGCCGCCAGACGTTCGGCTTCCTCGTGTTTTTCTTTGGCCTTGCGCGCCATGTGGTACGACATACCGGTACCCGCCGGGATAAGCCGACCCACAATGACGTTTTCCTTGAGACCACGCAAATCGTCGCGCTTGCCCATAATGGCGGCTTCGGTAAGCACGCGTGTGGTTTCCTGGAACGACGCCGCCGAAATGAACGAGTCGGTCGACAACGAAGCCTTGGTAATACCCAGCAAAACGTTATCGTACGTTGCAGGGATCTTGCCGTCAGCTTCCATACGATCGTTTTCGTTGAGCAGTTCAGAACGTTCGACCTGTTCACCGTTGATGAAGCTGGTATCGCCCGAATCAACGATGTTCACACGACGCAGCATCTGACGCACGATCACTTCGATGTGCTTGTCGTTGATCTTCACACCCTGCAGACGGTAAACGTCTTGCACTTCATTGACGATGTAGGTGGCCAGACGCTCGATCCCCTGCAGACGCAGAATATCGTGCGGGTCGGACGGGCCGTCAACAATCATTTCGCCTTTGTTCACCACCTGGCCGTCGTGCACCAGAACCTGTTTCTCTTTCGGAATCAGGAACTCGTGGCTGATGCCGTCCATGTCGGTAATAACCAGACGCTGCTTGCCCTTGGTGTCTTTACCAAACGAAACCGTACCCGTGACATCGGCCAACATACCGGCATCTTTAGGTGAACGGGCTTCGAACAGTTCGGCCACACGTGGCAGACCACCGGTAATGTCGCGGGTTTTTTGCGATTCTTGGGGAATACGCGCCAGAACCTCACCAACATTAACCTGCTGGCCATCACGAACCGTGATCAGTGCACCAACCGGGAATGAAATGTTCACGGAGTGATCGGTACCCGCAATCTTGATCTCATCGCCGGCTTCATTCAGCAACTTGATCTGCGGACGCATCATGGTCTTGCCCGTACGCGTCTTGGGTGTGATCACCACCAATGTGGACAAGCCGGTGACTTCGTCAACCTGCTTGGCAACGGTTGCGCCTTCCTCGATGTTTTCGAAGCGGACAATACCCGCGTACTCGGAGATGATCGGACGGGTGAGCGGATCCCAGGTCGCAAGACGCTCGCCGGCCTTGACCGACGCGCCGTCACCCACCACCACGGTGGCACCGTACGGAATCTTGTGACGTTCACGTTCGCGACGGTTATCGTCAAAAATGACGATTTCACCCGAACGGGAAATAGCCACACGCTCGCCTTTGGCGTTGGTTACATAGCGCATGGTGGCGGCAAACGAGACCGTACCGGCAGACTTCGTTTCAACCGAGCTTGCCATGGCCGCACGCGATGCCGCACCACCGATGTGGAACGTACGCATGGTCAGCTGAGTACCGGGCTCACCGATCGACTGCGCCGCAATGACACCGACGGCCTCGCCACGATTAACCAGACTACCACGCCCCAGGTCACGACCATAGCAATGGGCACACAAACCACGACGTGTTTCGCAGGTGAGCGGTGTACGGATTTTGACTTCGTCAACACCAAGGCTATCGATCACGTCGACCAGGTCTTCATCAAGCAGCGTATTGGCGACAATGACGGTTTCCTGGGTGTCAGGGTTGACGATGTCAGCCGCAGTAACACGACCCAGAATGCGCTCGCGCAACGGCTCGATAACCTCACCACCCTCGACCAGCGCCTTCATGGTGTAACCATGTGATGTGCCGCAATCGGTTTCCGTGATGACCAGATCTTGTGTCACGTCAACCAGACGACGCGTCAGGTAACCCGAGTTCGCTGTTTTCAGCGCCGTGTCGGCCAGACCTTTACGTGCACCGTGGGTCGAAATGAAGTACTGGAGTACATTCAGACCCTCGCGGAAGTTCGCCGTAATGGGGGTTTCAATAATGGAGCCGTCTGGCTTGGCCATCAGGCCACGCATACCTGCCAGCTGGCGGATCTGGGCTGCAGAACCCCGCGCACCCGAGTCAGCCATCATGTAGATGGAGTTGAAGGACTCCTGGCGAACTTCGTTACCGTGACGGTCGATGACCGGCTCGGTCGCCAGTTGTTCCATCATGGCCTTGCCGACCTTGTCGCCGGCCTTGCCCCAGATGTCAACCACGTTGTTGTAGCGTTCCTGGGCCGTGACCAGACCCGACGAGTACTGCTTGTCGATGTCTTTGACCTCGGAACTGGCCTGAGCCAGGATTTCTTCCTTGACGGTCGGAATGACCATGTCGTTCATGGCGATGGAAATACCGCCACGTGTTGCCAGACGGAACCCGGACTGCATGAGCTTGTCGGCAAAAATAACCGTAGCGCGCAAACCGCAACGACGGAACGACTGGTTGATGAGACGCGAAATTTCTTTCTTTTTCAGCGCACGATTCAGTGTCGAGAACGGCAAACCATGCGGCAGAATTTCGGACAACAGCGCGCGACCCACCGTGGTCTCGTGACGACGCAATACCGGCTGGAATTCACCTGTCGCGTCTTTTTCGTATTCGTTCAGACGAACAGTAATACGGGTTTGCAGTTCGACCTCACCCAGGTCGTAGGCACGCTGAACTTCACCGACGTCGGCAAAGAACATGCCTTCGCCCTTGCCGTTGATACGCTCACGAGTGGTGTAGTACAGACCCAGAACGATATCCTGTGACGGCACGATGGACGGTTCGCCGTTGGCGGGGAACAGCACGTTGTTTGATGCCAGCATCAAGGTACGGGCTTCAAGCTGGGCTTCGAGTGACAGGGGCACGTGAACGGCCATCTGGTCACCGTCGAAGTCGGCGTTGAACGCAGCACATACCAGCGGGTGCAGCTGAATCGCTTTACCTTCAATCAGGACCGGCTCGAAGGCCTGGATGCCCAGGCGGTGCAACGTAGGTGCACGGTTCAGCATGACCGGGTGTTCACGAATGACTTCTTCGAGAATATCCCAGACCACAGGTTCCTGGCTTTCAACCAGTTTCTTGGCAGCCTTGATAGTCGTGGCCAGACCCATCATTTCAAGACGATTGAAAATGAAAGGCTTGAACAGTTCCAGAGCCATGAGCTTGGGCAAACCGCACTGGTGCAACTTGAGCTGCGGGCCCACCACAATAACTGAACGACCCGAATAATCGACGCGCTTGCCCAGCAGGTTCTGACGGAAACGACCGCTTTTACCTTTGATCATGTCGGCCAGCGACTTGAGCTGGCGCTTGTTGGCGCCTGTCATGGCCTTGCCGCGACGACCGTTATCGAGCAGCGAATCAACCGACTCTTGCAGCATGCGCTTTTCGTTGCGCAAGATGATGTCAGGTGCTTTCAGTTCAAGCAGACGCTTCAGACGGTTGTTACGGTTGATGACGCGACGGTACAGATCATTCAGGTCGGACGTGGCGAAGCGGCCGCCATCCAGCGGCACCAGCGGACGCAGGTCGGGTGGCAGTACCGGCAGCACTTCCATGACCATCCAGTCGGGCTTGATGCCCGATTTCTGGAAACCTTCAAGCACTTTGAGACGCTTGGAGATTTTCTTGATCTTGGCATCGGAACTGGTGGCCTTGAGCTCGGCACGCAAGGTGTCGACCTCGCGGTCGATATCGATGGTGCGCAGCAGTTCACGCACGGCTTCCGCGCCCATCAGGGCGTGGAAGTCGTCACCATATTCTTCGGTTTTAGCCAGGTAATCGTCATCGGACATGATCTGGCCGCGCTTGAGCGGGGTCATGCCGGGTTCAATGACGCACCATGCTTCAAAGTACAACACGCGTTCGATATCGCGCAGTGTCATGTCGAGCACCATGCCCAGGCGCGACGGCAGGCTCTTGAGGAACCAGATATGCGCAACCGGGCTGGCCAGTTCGATGTGGCCCATGCGTTCACGACGCACTTTGGCCACCGTGACTTCAACGCCGCACTTTTCGCAAATGACACCGCGGTGCTTCAGGCGCTTGTACTTGCCGCAAAGACATTCATAGTCTTTGATGGGACCAAAAATCTTCGCGCAAAACAGGCCGTCACGCTCGGGTTTGAACGTACGGTAGTTGATGGTTTCCGGCTTGCGAACTTCGCCGTATGACCACGACCGTACCTTTTCGGGCGATGCAATGCCAATTTTGATGGCGTCGAATTGCTCGTCTTGCGAGACTTGTTTGAATAGGTCGAGTAGCGCTTTCATTAGTTACGCTCCAAATCCATGTCCAGCGACAAAGATCGAATTTCTTTGACCAGAACGTTGAACGACTCTGGCATACCTGCGTCGATGACGTGGTCACCCTTGACGATGTTTTCATAGACCTTGGTACGGCCTGTGATGTCGTCAGACTTGACCGTAAGCATCTCTTGCAGGGTGTACGAAGCACCATACGCTTCGAGGGCCCAGACCTCCATCTCACCAAAACGCTGACCACCGAACTGCGCCTTACCGCCCAGGGCTGCTGGGTAACCAGCGAGTAGGGACCCGTAGAACGCGCGTGCATCTTGTCGTCAACCAGGTGATGCAGCTTGAGGTAGTGCATGTAGCCCACCGTGACCGGACGTTCAAATTGTTCGCCGGTACGACCGTCAAACAAAACCGCCTGGGAACGGTCGGGGGTGAGCCTGAGCTTTTCAGCGATCGGGTCGGGATACGCCAGCTCGAGCATTTTGCCGATTTCTTCTTCGGTGGCACCGTCAAAGACGGGCGTAGCCAGCGGCACGCCATTCTTGAGGTTGCGCGCCATTTCGACAATCTCGGTGTCTGTCAATTCATTCAGACGTGCCGAAGCACCTGTCGAGTTATAGACTTTTTCGAGGAATGCACGAATGTCCTTGGCTTGCGCCGCAGTTTCAGCATCAAGCATATCGGCGATGCGATGACCCAGACCTTTGGCAGCCCAGCCGAGGTGAACTTCCAGCACCTGACCCACGTTCATCCGTGACGGAACGCCCAGGGGTTCAGTACGATGTCAGCCGGGGTACCATCGGCCATGTGCGGCATGTCTTCAACAGGGGTAATGCGCGAGACAACACCCTTGTTACCGTGACGACCGGCCATCTTGTCACCCGGCTGCAAACGACGTTTGACGGCCAGGTAAACCTTGATCATCTTGAGAACGCCCGGGGGCAACTCGTCACCTTGCGTCAGTTTCTTGCGCTTCTCTTCGAAAGCCAGGTCAAACTGGTGACGCTTCTGTTCGAGCGATTCTTTACCCTGCTCAAGTACGAGCGCATCGGCTTCATCTGCCAGACGGATATCGAACCACTGCCAGTGATCAACCTCGTGCAGGTATTCGGCAGTAAGAGCAGTGCCCTTGGCCAGCTTGCGCGGACCACCGTTCACGACCTTGCCCACCAGGAATTTTTCGATACGGTCGAACGTATCTTTTTCAACGATACGCAGCTGATCGTTGAGGTCTTGACGGTAGCGGCGCAACTCGTCGTCGATGATCGACTGGGCGCGCTTGTCGCGTTCAATGCCTTCACGGGTAAAGACCTGAACATCAATGACCGTACCGACCATGCCTGACGGCACGCGCAGCGAGGTGTCTTTGACGTCGGACGCTTTCTCACCAAAAATGGCACGCAGCAGCTTCTCTTCAGGCGTCAGCTGGGTTTCGCCTTTGGGCGTCACCTTGCCCACCAGAACGTCGTCGGCACGCACTTCAGCACCAATGTGCACAATGCCGGAGTCGTCAAGGCGGTTCAGCTGGATCTCGGGAAGATTGCTGATGTCGCGTGTGATTTCTTCAGGTCCGAGCTTGGTATCGCGGGCAACAACCGTCAGTTCTTCGATGTGAATCGAGGTATAGCGGTCGTCAGCAACCACTTTTTCCGAAATAAGAATCGAGTCTTCGAAGTTGTAACCGTTCCAGGGCATGAACGCGATAAGCATGTTCTGACCCAGAGCCAGCTCGCCCAGGTCGGTCGATGCACCGTCGGCCAGCACATCGCCACGCGCAACCAGGTCACCTTTCTTGACGATAGGGCGCTGGTTGATGTTGGTGTTCTGGTTGGAACGGGTGTACTTGATGAGGTTGTAGATATCAACACCCACCTCACCGGCCACGTTTTCATCATCGTTGACACGAATCACCACACGCTCGGCATCGACGTGATCAACGATACCGCCACGCAAGGCCTGTACCGTCGTACCCGAGTCAACGGCAACCGTACGTTCGATACCGGTACCGACCAGAGGTTTCTCGGGACGCAGACACGGAACGGCCTGACGCTGCATGTTGGCGCCCATCAGTGCCCGGTTCGCGTCATCGTGCTCAAGGAACGGAATCAACGATGCGGCCACCGATACGATCTGCGACGGCGCAACGTCCATGTAGTGAACGTTATCGGGCGACGTCAGCATTGTTTCGCCAGCCTGACGGCAAGCCACCAGATCGCTGATGAAACGGCCTTCTTCATCAAGCTCGGCGTTCGCCTGCGCAATGACGTAGTTACTTTCCTCGATGGCTGACAGGTAGTCGATCTGGTCGGATACCTTGCCGTCGATAATCTTGCGATACGGGGTTTCGAGGAAACCGTATTCATTCAGGCGCGCATACAGCGCCATCGAGTTGATCAGACCGATGTTCGGACCTTCAGGCGTTTCGATGGGGCAGACACGACCATAGTGTGTCGGGTGAACGTCGCGAACCTCAAAGCCAGCTCGCTCGCGTGTCAGACCGCCAGGGCCCAGTGCCGAAACACGACGCTTGTGCGTGATTTCAGACAACGGATTGGTCTGGTCCATGAACTGCGACAGCTGGCTGGAACCGAAGAACTCTTTGATAGCCGCAGAAATGGGCTTGGAGTTGATCAGGTCATGCGGCATCAGGTTTTCAGTCTCAGCCTGACCCAGACGCTCTTTGACGGCACGCTCGACGCGAACCAGACCGGCACGGAACTGGTTTTCTGCCAGCTCGCCGACGCAACGTACACGACGGTTACCCAGGTGATCGATGTCGTCAATCTGGCCACGGCCGTTACGCAACTCGACCAGCACCTTGATGGTTTCAAGGATGTCGTCGTCGGTAAGGGTGAGCGGACCGGTATTGTCTTCACCACGACCCAGACGGCTGTTGACCTTCATGCGACCAACACGCGACAAATCGTAGGACTCTTCGCTGTAGAACAAGCGCTGGAACAGGGCCTCGACCGCTTCTTCGGTGGGTGGCTCGCCGGGACGCATCATGCGATAGATCGCCACACGTGCCGCCATCTGGTCGGCCGTATCGTCGGTACGCAAGGTTTGCGAAATGTACGGACCGCGGTCCAGATCGTTGATGTACAGCGTCTGGATTTCGGTGATGCCGGCCGCGCGCAGGTCGGCCATCAGGCCTTCCGTGATCTCGTCGTTGGCGTTAGCCACCACTTCGCCCGTATCGGGATCAACGATGTTCTTGGCCAGTACACGACCAAACAGGAAATCTTCAGGGACTGAAACCTGTTCGACGTTGGCGGCTTGCAAGTCGCGCAAGTGCTTGACGTTGATACGCTTGTCTTTCTCGACAATGACTTTGCCCGAACGATCGGTGATGTCAAAACGCGCCATTTCGCCTTTCCAGCGCTCGGGCACGAAATTGAGCAACCCGCCTTCACTCTTGATAGTGAACGTGTCAAAGTCGAAGAAGTACGACAGAATGTCTTCGGAAGACATGCCAATGGCTTTAAGCAGAATCGAAACCGGCATCTTGCGACGACGGTCGACACGGAAGAACAGGACGTCTTTCGGGTCGAATTCGAAATCGAGCCAGGAGCCACGGTAGGGAATCACACGTGCCGAGAACAGCAGTTTGCCCGAGCTGTGTGTCTTGCCGCGGTCGTGCTCGAAAAACACGCCGGGTGAACGGTGCAGCTGCGACACAATGACGCGCTCGGTACCGTTGATGACAAACGAACCCGTATCGGTCATGAGCGGAATTTCGCCCATGTACACTTCCTGTTCTTTGACTTCCTTGATGGTCGGCTTGCTGACCTCACGGTCCATCAGGACCAGACGTACCTTGGCACGCAAGGGCGAAGCATAGGTAAGACCACGCAACTGACATTCTTTGACGTCAAACACGGGTTCGCCCAGCACATAGCTGACAAACTCCAGACGTGCCATCTGGTTGTGACTGACGATGGGGAAAATGGATGTAAAGGCAGCCTGAAGGCCTTCATCTTTGCGTTGGGAAGAGGGGACATCCGCTTGCAAAAATGTTAAGAATGATTGCAGTTGAGTCGCCAGCAAGTAGGGAACGTCTTGAACGTCCTCACGTTTGGCGAAGCTCTTACGTATGCGCTTTTTTCGGTGTACGAATAAGGCATGAGCACTCCGACTCGAGGGGTTACATGGGCCGTCAACCACGGCCTGGTTTACGACTCTAGGAAACCTTACTTAATGCAACACCTGATCAAATAAAGGTTTTCTGGAAACGCAAAAGCCCGGGAAGGCAAAAACCTACCCGGGCAGCAGCTGCAAGTATTACTTGAGCTCGACCTTGGCACCAGCTTCTTCAAGCTTGGCTTTGGCAGCGTCGGCGTCAGCTTTCGCAGCGCCTTCTTTAACTGTCTTGGGTGCGCCGTCAACCAGGTCTTTGGCTTCTTTCAGGCCCAGACCGGTGATTTCGCGAACAGCTTTAATGACGTTAACTTTGTTCGCGCCAACTTCAGCCAGAACAACGTCAAATTCTGTTTTTCTTCAGCAGCAGCGGCACCGCCGCCCGCTGCAGGTGCAGCAACGGCTACAGCGGCAGCAGCTGCCGATACGCCGAATTTTTCTTCCATTTCCTTGATCAGCTCGGACAGTTCGAGCACGGTCAGGTTAGCAACCGCGTCAAGGATTTCTGCTTTGTTCAATGCCATTTTTAGAACTCCAAATTTAAATAAATGCCAGGTTTGGGTATCGCTGTGTCGATCGCCAAAATTCCAGAAAGCTTACGCAGCTTCTTTTTGATCGCGTACAGCCGCGAGGCCGCGTACGAACTTGGTTGGAACTTCGTTGAGCGTACGCACAAATTGCGTGACGGGGGCTTGCATCGTACCCATAAGTTTCGAAAGCAACTCTTCGCGAGATGGCAGCGTGGCAAGAGCCATGACACCATTGACGTCAAGCACATTGCCGGGCAAGGCCCCACCTGTGATGACGAGCTTGTCGTTGGTTTTAGCGAAACTGGCGAGCACTTTGGCAGCAGCGACCGGATCTTTACTGACGCCGTAAATAAGCGGACCAGTAAGATTTGCCGAAATGCCTTCAAAAGGCGTACCGGCGATGGCGCGGCGAACCAGCGTGTTTTTGAGAACACGCAGATACACACCCGACTCACGCGCTTGTTTGCGCAATACGGTGACGGCAGCGACGTCCAGACCACGGTACTCTGCTGTAACAATCGATTGGGCGCCTGCAACTTGTGCTGCGACTTCTTCGATTACTACCGCTTTCTCTTTACGATTGAGACTCACGGTTTGAACACTCCATCTAATGACGCCTGAGACGGTCTCGGGCGTCTACCGAATGCGGCGCTCCTGGTCGAGTTCTTAGACAACAAGAATTCTTCCATGGGCGCCGTCTGCGCTGGAACCGGATTTGAAATCAAACCCGGAATTAAGCCTTGACCTGATACAACCAGTGTTGGCTCCAGCGGTCTTTGACAGCAACACCCGAAATTCCGGGTGCAGCCCAAAGTTCTTTACTGCGGCAGAAATTAAACTGCCAGCGAAGCGATTTCAACGCGAGCACCGCCACCCATTGTGGATGACACGGCAACTTTGCGAAGGTAAATGCCTTTTGCAGCAGCCGGACGAGCCTTGTTGAGGGCGTCGATGAGGGCTGCCAGGTTAGTTTGCAATTGCTCGACTTCGAATGAAGCACGACCAATGGTCGCGTGAATGATACCGGCCTTGTCTGTACGGTACTGAACCTGACCTGCCTTGGCATTCTTGACCGCCTGGGCTACGTCGGGAGTAACGGTACCGACTTTAGGGTTAGGCATCAGGCCGCGGGGACCGAGCACCTGGCCCAGGGCACCAACGATACGCATGGTGTCAGGCGAAGCAATCACGACGTCAAAATCAAGATTACCGGCTTTGATCGACTCAGCCAGGTCTTCCATACCGACAACGTCAGCACCGGCTTCTTTGGCAGCTTCTGCTTTTTCGCCTTGGGCGAAAACAGCAACACGCATCGTCTTGCCAGTTCCTGCGGGCAGAACAACCGAACCGCGAACCAGTTGGTCAGATTTCTTGGGGTCGATGCCCAGTTGAACGGCAACGTCGATAGATTCGTTGAACTTGGCGGTGGCGGTTTCTTTAACCAGAACCAGTGCTTCGTTGACCGGATACAGTTTGGTGCGATCAATTTTTGCCTTGATCGCGGCGGCACGTTTACCGAGTTTGGCCATGTTTATACCCCTTCAACCGTAATACCCATGCTGCGGGCGCTGCCAGCAATCGTACGCACAGCGGCGTCGAGATCAGCTGCGGTCAGATCAGGCATTTTGGTCTTGGCAATTTCTTCAGCTTGTTCACGTGTCAGCGTACCAACCTTGTCAGCGTTCGGACGTGCCGAACCTTTCTGAATGCCGCTGGCCTTCTTGATGAGGATCGCCGCAGGCGGCGTCTTCATGATGAAGGTGAAGCTCTTGTCGGCGTAGGCAGTAATGACTACGGGAATCGGCAGACCGGGCTCAAGGCTCTGCGTTTGTGCGTTGAACGCTTTGCAGAATTCCATGATGTTAAGGCCGCGCTGACCCAGTGCAGGACCAATGGGTGGTGATGGATTTGCCTTACCAGCTGGGACTTGCAGCTTGATAAAGCCGACGATTTTTTCGCCATGCTTAGCTCCTTGCGGGTGCATTCGCCACCACTTTAATAAAACAGTGACGGCTCCCCGGGGTTAAAAATTCAGACCTTTTCGACCTGACCAAAATCGAGTTCAACAGGCGTGGCACGACCAAAAATGGTAACTGATACCCGAACCTTGCTTTTCTCGTAGTTAACTTCTTCGACGTTGCCGTTAAAGTCGGCAAACGGACCTTCCTTGACACGAACGGTTTCGCCCACTTCAAAGAGGATTTTGGGACGCGGCTTCTCGACACCTTCTTCCATTTGCGACAGGATTTTCTCAACTTCGCGTTCGGAGATGGGTGCAGGACGATTGCCAGAACCGCCCAAAAAGCCGGTAACCCGGTTTGTATTTTTCACCAAATGCCAGGTGTCATCGGTCAGTTCCATTTCTACCAGAACATAACCAGGGTAAATGCGACGTTCGGTAATTGATTTTTTACCGCCCTTGACTTCAACAACTTCTTCAGAAGGTACAAGGATATGACCAAACTTGTCTTCGAGGCCAGCGCGCTCGATGCGTTCCACAAGCGCACGGTGGACACTCTTTTCCATGCCCGAATAGACATGGACAACATACCAACGTTTACTCATGTTTTACCTCCAGCCCAGCAACAGACCGTAAATGGCCCAGCCAAGGACCTTGTCAGTGAGCCACAACATGATGGCCATGACAGTGACAAACGCAAAAACGATGCCAGTCATTTGCATCGCTTCTTTGCGAGTGGGCCAGACGACACGCTTGAGTTCGCCATATGAGTCACGACCGAAACTGATGGTGCGACGACCAGGTTCGCTGGACCACGCAATAAGCGCCGCGATGACCAGGCTGGCTATGAAAATTGCGACACGAACAACAGAAGGCTGATCGTCGAATACAGAAAATGCAACGATGCCCGCAACAATCACGAGTACGGACAGCACAAGCTTGACTTTGTCGAGCGTGCCGTTGACAGTTTCTACATTGGTATTTGACATATTCAGCTATGACGTTTGGCAGGGGCAGTAGGAATCGAACCTACAACCTTCGGTTTTGGAGACCGACGCTCTGCCAATTGAGCTATACCCCTAAACCTGTCAAACGAACGGGCCAAGCCCGTAGCGCTTTAACGATATTGGCAACGGGCAGGGCCCGCCGCCATAAACCAGACTAAAACCTTAGGCAATGATTTTAGCAACAACACCGGCGCCGACGGTACGGCCACCTTCGCGAATCGCGAAACGCAGACCTTCTTCCATCGCGATCGGAGCGATCAGCTTGACGGTCATCGACACGTTGTCACCGGGCAGAACCATTTCTTTGTCTGCGCCCAGATCGATGGTACCGGTCACGTCAGTCGTACGGAAGTAGAACTGGGGACGGTAGCCATTGAAGAACGGCGTGTGACGGCCACCTTCGTCTTTGGACAGAATGTACACCTCGGCGGTGAAGTCGGTGTGCGGCATGATCGAACCGGGCTTGGCCAGAACCTGACCACGCTCAACGTCTTCACGCTTGGTGCCGCGCAGCAGAATACCGACGTTATCGCCAGCCTGACCTTGGTCAAGCAGCTTGCGGAACATTTCAACGCCAGTACATGTTGTCTTGACAGTGTCTTTGATACCGACGATTTCAATCTCTTCGCCGACCTTGACGATACCGCGCTCGATACGGCCAGTCACCACCGTACCACGACCGGAGATCGAGAACACGTCTTCAACCGGCATCAGGAAGGTACCGTCAACCGCACGCTCGGGCGTGGGGATGTAGGAATCCAGGGCTTCAGCCAGTTTCAGGATGGCTTGTTTGCCCAGAGGGCCTTCGTCGCCTTCCAGAGCCAGTTTGGCCGAACCCTTGATGATCGGGGTGTCGTCACCGGGGAAGTCGTATTTGGACAGCAGCTCGCGCACTTCCATTTCGACCAGTTCCAGCAGCTCTTCGTCATCAACCATGTCAGCCTTGTTCAGGAACACGATGATGTAAGGCACGCCAACCTGGCGGCTCAGCAGGATGTGCTCGCGAGTCTGGGGCATGGGGCCGTCAGCAGCCGAACACACCAGAATCGCGCCGTCCATCTGGGCCGCACCGGTAATCATGTTCTTGACGTAGTCGGCGTGGCCGGGGCAGTCAACGTGGGCATAGTGACGATCTGCGGTTTCGTACTCGACGTGCGAAGTATTGATCGTAATACCGCGTGCTTTCTCTTCAGGAGCGGCGTCAATTTGCGAGTAGTCTTTGGCTTCGCCACCGAACTCTTTAGCCAATACGGTACAAATCGCTGCGGTCAGCGTGGTTTTGCCGTGGTCAACGTGGCCGATTGTGCCGACGTTTACGTGCGGTTTGGTCCGCTCAAACTTACCTTTTGCCATGGCTGACTCCTGAGTGTACGAGAATACTGCGGAAAAATATAGGGTGGTGCCCATGGGCAGGATCGAACTGCCGACCTCTCCCTTACCAAGGGAGTGCTCTACCACTGAGCCACATGGGCACTGATGTAAAACCAAAAACCCGCCTGGGCGGATTCATAAAACCTGGAGCGGGTGAAGGGAATCGAACCCTCGTCGTAAGCTTGGAAGGCTTCTGCTCTACCATTGAGCTACACCCGCGAAGGGATTCTCTTCTTTGCTCCTTGCTTATGCTTGCCCTGGTTATGTGGCTGCACTTGCAAACAAGCACCGATCTTCAGAATTTTGGTGGTGGGAGTTGGATTCGAACCAACGTAGGCGCAAGGCCAACAGATTTACAGTCTGCCCCCTTTAACCACTCGGGCATCCCACCGTAAGAGAACCTCGAATTATGCAGATTTTTATCGAGGCTGTCAAATCCGGAGCTGAAATTTTTAATATTTATTGAAAAATTCTTGTATCCGGGCTGGTTTGTTGGTTTTTTGCAGCGCAAGCATGAGCAGAACCCGGGCTTTTTGGGGGTTAAGATCGTGAGCCACGATAAACCCGCAGGCGTCGTCGTTAATTTCGAGATTGCGGGTTACAAAACCGGCAGAACACCGCGAGGTACGAACGACCACCACACCCTGGCTGACCACTTGCTGCAAACGGCTAACCACGCTTTGCGGCATATTGCCATTACCAACACCAGCGATAATTATACCCTGTGGATTCGTATGCAGTATCGCATCCAGCGTAATTTCGTCGGGTATTGCACTGGCATACCAGACGGGGACGTGGGGTGGCTGATCGTTAACGGGTTCAGACAATGCCAATGCGGAGCCGGCAACATATTTTTTCTGCGGGCGCCGCAAACCACACAATTTTTTGAGCATCAACGCGCCCGATCGGCCCGGCTTCACGAGATTCGAAGGCATCCAACCCTTCACATGATTTTTTGGACATACCGCGCATCGTGGATATGACCGTTCATGACAATGCTTACGCCATTGCGCACGGACACAGACGCTGCAGCAACCCGTATGGCATCGAACAGGTTGCGGGGGCCATCTGCACCCCAGGCGTTAGCCGGACGCATGGCGCCTGTCAAAATTACCGGCAAATTCGCCGGTAACGCCAACTGCAGAAAATAGGCCGTTTCCTCCATAGTGTCAGTACCATGGGTGATGACCACGGCATCGGCCTGATCGTTTCGCACAATTTCAGCAACACGGTGCACAATGTCGCACCAGATGGCATAGGTCATCGACTGGCTGCCGACATTGGCCAATTGCTCCGCCGATAGGTCTGCAACCCCGGACATGTCAGGGAGTACCGACAAAAGGGCTTCTGCCGTCAGTTGACCGGCGCTATAACTGCTTCCTTGGTGCTGAACACCGGCAATGGTTCCACCGGTGGCCAGCACCATGACGCGAGGTAACGAAAAGCCGGTCATCAATGTCAAGTATCCAGCGCGGCCGACAAACCCTGACGTTCAAGCAGGGCATTCAAATGATCCCAATCATGGAAATCGATAATCAATTGGCCATTGTTGCGACGGTTCACTTTCAGTGAAACCTTTGTGCCCAGATGGTCTGACAACGCTTCTTCCAGGCGTTTGGTATCGCCATTATTCTGTTCATTTGCCGATTTCTTTATCGCCGGCTCATCACGTTCACGAATGGCCTTGCCGACCAGCTTTTCAGCATCACGTACCGACAGGCGCTTGGTAATGATTTCGTTGGCCAACATGATCTGCTGAGCCGCGTCGATTGCCAGCAGGGCACGGGCATGACCCATGTCAATGTCACCCGCCAGCAACATGGTTTGAACCGGATCGCTGAGATTCAGCAAACGCAGCAGATTGCTGGTAGCCGAACGTGAACGCCCAATGGCCTGTGCCGCCTGTTCGTGTGTCAAGCCGAATTCATCAAGCAATCGACGCACCCCTGGGCCTCTTCAAGCGGATTGAGGTCTTCGCGTTGAATGTTTTCGATCAGTGCCATGACGGCCGCGTTTTCATCGGCCACATCACGTACCAGCACGGGAACTTCAGTTAAACCGGCAATTTGTGCCGCGCGAAACCGGCGTTCACCGGCAATAATTTCAAATTTTCCTTTTTGATTGCCAGACAAGGCGCGCACCAGAATTGGCTGCATGATGCCCTGTGTGCGAATGGACTCAGCCAGTTCATTGAGAGCGCCTTCGTCCATGCGGGTGCGCGGCTGATATTTACCGGCAACCATTTTGCTGACGGGCAACGCGTTTGGCAGTGCAGGTGCAGTTTGGGTACTGTCACCCAATCGATTTACCGCATCGGTATCTGCACCCAACAGGGCGTCAAGCCCACGACCCAAACCCTTTGGTTTTCTGGTAGCCATTTTCTTGTTCCTTTATGTCGCGGTTGATTCTGCCTGGGCTTGTTTTTTCTTTGCATCCGCCTTGACCCGTTTGACGAGTTCGTTGGCAAAGTCAATGTAGGCTTTTGCACCACGCGATGATTTGTCATAAATGATGCCCGGCATGCCATGGCTGGGCGCCTCTGCCAGGCGGACATTGCGCGGCACAATCGTTTTGAAGACCCTGTCACCAAAATGCTGCTCAATTTGGGCCGAAACCTGTTGTTGCAGGGTAACGCGGGTGTCAAACATGACACGCAACAAGCCGATCAATTGCAAATCCGGATTAATGTTGCGATGCACACGTTTAACGGTATTCACCAGATCAGACAGACCTTCCAGCGCAAAGTATTCGCACTGCATGGGAATAACGACACCCTGGGCACCGGCCAGACCATTCAATGTCAATAACGACAGCGTGGGTGGGCAATCGATAAGAACAAAATCGTAATCATCAATGACGCGGCTGATGGCACTTTTCAGCTGTTGCTCGCGTTCATCCATTTGCACCAGATCAATTTCTGCACCGGCCAGCTCACGATTGGCGGGCAATACATCGTACTTGCCGGTTGGGGACTGGATTCGGGCCTGATCAATACCGGTTTCGCCAATAAGCACATGATAAATGCTGTATTGCGCTGCATTTTTATCAATACCGCTGCCCATTGTGGCATTGCCTTGCGGATCCAGATCAACCAGAAGCACCCGCTTTTTCAATAATGCCAGCGCTGCCGCCAGGTTGATTGCTGTCGTTGTCTTGCCGACCCCGCCTTTCTGATTGGCAATACAGAAGATCTTGGCAAGATCGGATTTTGGGCTTTGATTCATTTACTTTCCTTGCGACTCATCCATACCAGACAACGTTGTGCGTCAAGCTCGGGAACATTCAGCGGTTCAACCTTGTCCACAGACCAGGCCGTATTGCGCTCAAGTGCTTCAATTTCGTCATCGGGCCGGCGACCTTTCATTGCCAGCAAACAACCTGTGTCAGCAACGTGAACCCCAGACCACTGGGCGAAATCTTCCAGCGATGCGAAGGCTCTGGACACGACGACCTGTGCGTTGAAGGGAGGCAGGGTCTCGATGCGAGCATGATGTGCATGCAAGTTGCCAAGTTTCAGACTGCCGGCCATTTGTCTGACAAATGCCATTTTCTTTTCAACGGCGTCGACACAATGAACCTGCCACTGCGGCAGCAGAATCGCCATGACCACCCCAGGCAGACCCCCGCCTGAGCCCACATCAACCAGCGGCCGGCTTGTGTCGACAGGCTGACTTGTATCTAAATATTTCATTAGCGGCAGTATCAATGCCATGCTGTCAAAAAGATGCTGAATCAGCATTTTTTCGACATCTCGCAGCGCGGTCAGATTATAGGTGCGATTCCACTTTTGCAATTGCTCAAGGTAGCGCAATAATGTCGCACATTGAGCTTCGGTTACGGAAATCTCAAGCTTACGGGCAGCCTCAAGAAGACGCGGCATTAAAACAGACGTTGCCGTAGTCATGACACAGATTTTCCGTAAGACGTTCGTTTGATGTGGATAAGCAAAAGAGCAACGGCAGCAGGTGTCACCCCGGACACGCGCCTGGCCTGACCGAGGGTTTGTGGCCGACTTTGCTTCAACTTCTGACGTACTTCAATCGACAAACTGGCGATTGCATCGTAATCAATATCTGCGGGAATAATTTGATCTTCATGTGCAGCCTGTCGCCGAACTTCTTCCTGCTGACGGTTAACGTACCCTTCGTACTTGACCTGAATTTCAACTTGTTCAGCCACAATCGGATCATCAACCGCTGGGCCCCCAATCATGCTTCCATCATTTGAAGTCAGTGTGCACAATTTTTCATAGCTCACCTCGGGGCGCTTGAGCAAATCAATCAAGGCATAGTCTTTTTCAATTTTTTTGCCGACCACTTCCATTGCAGACTGCTCTGCAACAATACGAGGGTTAATCCAGGTTTTTTCAAACGTTCAATTTCACGCGAAACCGCATCGCGTTTCCGATTAAATGCATCCCAGCGTTCATCATCAACCAGACCTAGCGTACGCCCGATTTCTGTCAAACGGATATCTGCATTGTCTTCACGAAGGCTTAAACGGAACTCCGCACGTGATGTGAACATACGATATGGTTCAGTAACACCGCGTGTAATCAAATCATCGACAAGTACACCAAGGTAAGCTTCGTTTCGCTTTGGATACCAGGCTTCTTCGTTACGCGCATGGCGGGCTGCATTGACACCAGCCAGAAGACCTTGCGCAGCGGCTTCTTCATACCCTGTTGTGCCATTGATCTGACCTGCAAAGAAAAGCCCCGATATCACTTTTGTCTCCAACGAAAACTTTAATTCACGTGGATCATAGTAGTCATACTCAATGGCATACCCGGGGCGCATGATGACAGCATTTTCAAGCCCTGGCAGAGTGCGAACCAATGCCAACTGTATGTCAAATGGCAAACTGGTTGATACACCATTTGGGTAAATCTCGGTCGTTGAGAAACCCTCGGGTTCGAGAAAAATTTGATGGCTGGACTTATCGGCAAAACGATGAATCTTGTCTTCAATTGAAGGGCAATACCGTGGGCCAATACCTTCAATTTGGCCACGATCACTGTACATCGGCGAACGATCTAATCCTGATCGAATAATGTCGTGCGTTCTCTCATTGGTATGGGTGATCCAGCACGGCATCTGTTCAGGATGCATCTGCGCATTACCCATGAACGAAAATACAGGCACTGGATCGGTATCACCGGGCTGTACTTGTGTTCGCGAAAAATCGATAGACCGGGCATCTATCCGTGGTGGCGTTCCGGTTTTCAGGCGCCCCTGAGGTAATTTAAGTTCTTTAAGGCGTTGCGCCAGTGAAATAGCAGGAGGATCTCCAGCGCGGCCACCCGAATAATTGTCGAGCCCTACGTGGATCAAACCATTCAAGAACGTCCCGGTCGTCAGCACAACAGCACGACCACGGAAGGACAAGCCAATCTTGGTTACAGCACCAACAACCTTATCACCTTCCAGGATCAAATCATCAACTGATTGCTGGAAAATCGTCAGATTTTCCTGGTTTTCCAGTGTCGTCCGAATCGCGCGTCGGTAAAGTGATCGATCGGCCTGAGCACGCGTTGCCCGAACGGCAGGGCCTTTTGATTGATTCAATATACGAAATTGAATACCCGCCTTATCCGTGGCTAACGCCATTGCACCACCAAGGGCATCAACCTCTTTAACCAAATGCCCTTTGCCAATGCCGCCAATTGAAGGGTTGCATGACATCTGGCCGAGAGTATCGATGTTATGCGTCAACAGCAACGTTGAAGCCCCAGTTCGAGCCGACGCCAACGCAGCCTCAGTTCCAGCGTGACCACCACCGATGACGATAACGTCAAATTCTTGCAGATAATTCATGAACGGCATTGCCAAAATCGTCAAAAGTCAAATTATAGACTGCCACCTACGTTTCACGTGAAACACATCAACATATCCATCTGATGATTGATAAAAGCGGCAATGAAACAACGCAGTTTTACCGGACTGTTTCACGTGAAACATTCTAGGTTGCCAATTATCGGAAAATGTTCACTTTGAACTGACGTAAAAACACGATAAACATTTGTGTCAATAAATGCTCACTATGGTCAAACCCATCAAAGCATAATTTCGTAACGTGATTTGAATAAAGGCTTGATGTTTCACGTGAAACGCAAACGTCCATGCCAACGTATAACTAACCACCAATAAAACTACATAGTCAATAAACAGAGCAAGAAACGGCTACAAAGCTGTTGTTGTCAGAACATTTACAAATATGTTCTAAAGAATCAAGGCTGGAAGAAATAGAGACCAGATACGCAAGAACTGATTATTTTAAGAACCTGCATATAACAGACGTGAAAACCAACTGTTCGATCGCATTAATAACACCTTCAGCAGTCAGAACGCCATAAACAACGATATTTGACAAATGATAGGTGAACCACATTGACAGATCGTATCAAGCAAAAAAATCACAAAGAGAAGCAGGACATATTTAGCCCGAATATTTTACGGCGCGCGCAAGTAAAAAAGCCATTCTTAGCCAAGAGCCTATGCTTAGGGGTCATAGATACCAAGTACCAAAATGAATTGCCTCTGCCAGACAGCAACACTGTTGACTTTAATTTTGATGCCTTAAACGTCATCATTCGTCGGGCAATATCCAAGGCCATGACAACTGTATTATCAATATCTGTGAGTCATTACTGGCTGAAGAATGACCACGCCCAAGCGCCATCAAACCTGGTACAGATTCGAATTGTGTTTCACGTGAAACATAGCGAACTCATTCACCAGAGAATTTCATTAGAACAAGGCCAGAAATTATCAGCAATGCTGCAATGGTGCGCAGAGCATTTAATGACTCACCCAGAAAAAATACGCCTACCAAAAAAGCACCCACAGCACCTATCCCTGTCCAGATAGTGTAGGCCGTCCCTAAGGGCAAAACCCGCATTGCGGCTGCAAGCAAACCAAAACTTGCAATCATTGTCAGCACGGTAATGATGCTGGGGATAAGTCGGCTGAAACCGACAGACTGTTTCATTGAATACGCCCAGACAACTTCCAGGACACCTGCTGTGATTAAGTACAGCCAAGCCATGTAACACCTTTGGATAAGTGACAGGCCGTCCTGAAATGAAACCCGGAGTGGGGAGGTCGTCCTCCAAAAGAAGACGTTCAGCTTAGCAAATAAAACCGGTTGTGGACAACTCTGTGCACAACCCTGTGGTCAGCGCAAGGATAAAATGTGCATAAAAAACCCCGGCTATGCCGGGGTTTGCATAAAAAGCAAGGGCTTTTTACAACGCACGAATCTGGGCGGCCTGAGGACCCTTGGGACCATCATTGACTTCAAACTCAACTGCCTGACCTTCGTTAAGGCTGCGATAACCGCGACCTTCGATCGCTGAAAAATGTGCAAATACATCTGCACCACCAGCATCTGGAGTGATGAAACCGAAACCTTTGTCGGCGTTAAACCATTTAACTTTGCCCGTTTGAGCCATAGTACTAGCGTCCTAAATAGAAACAAAAAAAACACAGAATCAAGGGTGCCGAGACGAATTAGATCGGTATCACTTCACTATTAGACGGGATTTGTGCACAGCTTGAATTCAAATGCAGACGAAGCATAACCATAGCGCCACGATATTTCAAATACATGATTACCCGAACAAAGCAACCTCTGAAACACCCCGACTTTATGACTGTAAATGGACGATAAGCAATGAAACTGGAATCCAAATTACCTGCTGTTGGAACAACAATTTTTACGGTGATGAGTCAGCTTGCAACCGAGCATAAATCCATCAACCTGGGCCAGGGTTTCCCTGACTTCAACCCGGATGAGCGTTTGGTAAAACTGACCTACGACGCAATGATGAGTGGTCATAACCAATACCCCCATGGCCGGTGTTGAAATCCTTCGAAAGGCGGTGGCCCAAAAAATATCAACCCTGTATGGCCATCAGTACAACACAACTACAGAAATCACCATTACATCGGGTGCTACTGAAGCACTGATGGTATCGATCCAGGCGTTGATACGTGCGGGTGATGAAGCCATTGTGATTGAACCTATGTATGACTTGTACGGACCTGCCATTGAACTGGCCGGTGGAACGCCCATTTCTGTTTCGATGACCGTTCCTGCAACACCTGACGAAACCTATCGTATTGACTGGAACAAAATCGAGTCGGCCATTACTCCAAAAACACGCTTGTTGATACTGAATACCCCACATAACCCGACAGGAATGAGGCTTTCAGAACATGATCTGGATATCTTGGAAGTTTTGCTGGACAAGCATGCATTTTTTGTCATTTCAGATGAAGTGTATGAGCACATTGTTTTTGGATCAAAACCCCATTTGAGTTTGTCATCACGCGAGCGTATTGCTGAACGTACGGTTGTCATTTCTTCATTTGGAAAAACGTATCACGTTACAGGATGGAAAATTGGCTACTGTGCAGCACCTGAATACTTGATGACTGAAATCAGAAAAATTCATCAGTTCACCGTTTTTACTGTCAATACTCCGATACAAATTGCTTTGGCACAGTTCATGGCTGATCCAGCAACATACACCGGGCTGGCCAATTTTTACGAACAAAAAGGGACTATCTGTCAAATGGGCTGAGCCATACCCTTTGCAGGCATGGCGCTCTGACAGCACATTTTTCATGTTGGCTAATTACCGATCAATTTCAGAAGATGATGAAAACACATTTGTTCGTTGGTTGACGATTGAAAAAGGGGTTACTGCCATACCCATGGCCGCTTTTTATCGCGATCCACAAGCAAAAGCATCCAACAATCACATGATCAGGCTTTGTTTCGCCAAGCACGACAACACCCTTGATGAGGCACTGACACGTTTGGCAGGTTTGTAGAGCCATCTGCTTTCATTTGTTGAGGACTGAAGTGTACGAAGTTTTGTTGGCCAAGCCAACGGCGCGGCCTGGTTGTGGTTAGAGCAGAAAATGTTTTAGTTATCCCTTCTTTTATATATCAAATGATTACTGATTATGGGTGTCTGTGGATAAGTGGCATAACTGATTTCTTCCTTTAGAATTCAAGTGGTTGCCGCACCTAAAACACTGGATGAATTTGGGTGTAATTGAAGGACGGATTCTGGACAAGATTTTCAGGTGTCTGAAAAACGAGAGTTGTACCTGTTTGTTCCACACCCTATTCACATTGCTTCTTCCCAGAGGTTATCCACAGGCCGTTTTATTGTAACTTTATGTAATTTATTCAGAATAAAAAGAAGCCAGGACTGTTTTGAGCAGGTCCTGGCTTCTTTTTAGCGATTTCAGGGGTTGTCAGCGCTTGTGATCCGTCGTCAAAGACAAGAATTCGTTCAGGCCAGCGCAAGGCACCCAGTTTGAAGCGTGATGCACTGATGGGCCGGTTTGCCTTGCGATCACGCCATCGTGCGCCAACCGAGTAATCGACACAGAACACTTTGTCAGACGCCCCAAACCAGGCCGTGGACGGGATGGATTTGAATAGCTGGGTATAACGAGGGCTTGCCTGGGTGATTTGTTGCCGATACAGTCGCCAGTAATGCCCAATGACAATGTGATCAGGGCCTTCGTAGTGATCCCACCACTTGATGCGATCTGAAAAGCGCCACCGGCCACCCGCGTAGAAGGGCGCTGGTGCACGTTGTTCGACACCCGATGTCAGTACCTTGAACGGATTGATCATTTGTTGGGTGGCTTCGTAGCGTGCGATGTTTTCCAGAAAAGGGGAGGCTGGCGGTCGTCCTCAAGTTCGACCCGCCAGCGCTGTTTTTCCTCAAGCCAGGCGTCATAAAGCCCGGAGGATTGCGCAGTGCGTTGCGCTTGTTGATCCCATTCCTTGAACGCTTCGGTAATATGGCCCAACGGGATGTCCTTGATCTTGTTGATGGCTTCATCAACCCAGGCCGCATGCACAATGCGTAATCCTTTACCGATAAGGGCAATGGGCAGATCATTCAGGAATTCGCGCACGCTGTTTCGCTCATCGACCGGCGTTCGCGAAAACGGTGCGTAGTTTTTGAGATCTTGTTCATAACGCTCATCAAAAAACCAGCCTGACCCATCTTTGATGTCATCGGTAAGCAAATTGAGTTCATGATTTCCCAGAATGATCTGGGCACCATGGTTCTCGACCAGATCTTGTACGCGCCGCAATACGCCATGGCTGTCAGGTCCACGATCAACCAGATCACCGACAAAAACGGGTATGCGATGTTGAGGATGATGGCCATTTGGGTGGTAACCCAGTCGCTCAAGCAACAATTCAAGGGCGTTTATTTCGCCATGAATGTCACCAATGATGTCTAACGGACGGTCCGGGAGTTCTTTAACCAGTTTCATGTTGGATAATCCGGTGAATCTTGAAAGAAAGTACCGGACACCACAGATCCAGGTGTCCGGGGCCGTGAGCACGACGCGTAATGGGAACAGATAATGTCTGCCAGAAAATATGCTGGCAGACATTATCGCGCCTGAAGGCTAAAGGAATACTTTCTGCAACAGATGAATCAGCTGATCGTGTTCATCTGCACTAAGTGATGCGGGCCGTTCAAGGTTGGCTACGCTGCTTTTGGTTTTTTCGTACAGCGCCTGGCCTTGCGGCGTCAACGCTACGATGTGCGAGCGTTTGTCGCGAGGGTTGCGTTGACGTTCCAGCAGGCCGTTTTCCTGCATCCGGTCGAGCAGCGTCGCCAGGTTCGGCGGGGAAACGTTGATCGTTTCCCCGATACGTTTCTGGTTGATTTGCAGATTTTCAGCGACCAGGGCAAGTACCGTGAACTCAACCGGTTTAAGCTTGTATTTGGCCAGCAACCGCTTGATAGGGGGTAACTTTCAGGTAAGCCTGCAAGCAGTTGTACCCCAACAGACTCAGCAAGAATGTCTGGTCTATCGGGGGTGATGCCAAAGAGGTTGAGTGACCGGTCATTGCACGTTCAGATCGCCCCGGAAGTCTTGAAGACCCTGGGTTTTTGCGCGGGCAAGACACGTTTCAACCACACCAGCCAACTGCAAGGTTTCCGGCAAAATGTAGGTGAAATAGTAATCGGCTGTGTGACGTTTGGCATCATAGAATGCCGGGTCATTGTCATGCAACGTGGTGGCTGTTTGCGAGGCTTTCAGCCACAGCCAGGACAAAATGCAATGTCCCGTCAGTCGCATCATTTCCGAAGCAACATGGTAGGGCAAGACCGGATGTTCCAGCGAAGCCTGGCCGACACGCTCTGTCAGATCGCGCAACGTTGCAGTCAGCTTTTGCACCGCTGTTACGGCCACCGAAAGGTCCTTATCGGCATTGGCGGCCAAGGTGGCGTCAATGGTGTCAAGCAGTTGGCCCAGACGGTGGCCTTTATCGGCCAGGATTTTGCGCATTAACAGGTCGATGGCCTGAATTTCGTTGGTGCCTTCGTAAATCATGGTGATACGGACATCGCGCATATATTGCTCGATACCGGTTTCACAGACATAGCCATGTCCACCGTAAATTTGTACGGCGTTGCTGGCCCCAGCAAACCCCTGATCGGTCATGACGGCTTTGATGATGGGGGTCAGCAAGGCCAGTTGCTCATCCATTTCTTTGCGTTGGGCTGGATCGGGATGGTGTTCGGCGCCATCGAGCAGCAGGGCGCTGTAGTAGGTCAACATGCGGCCGCCTTCCACCCAGGCGCGTTGGCTCATCAGCAGGCGTTGCATGGCCGGGTGCATCACAATCGGGTCGGCCGGTTCGTTTTTGCGGCTTTCCGGGCGATTGACGGCCCGTGACTGGATGCGTTCGTTGGCGTAGGCCAAGGAGTTCTGGTAAGCAGTTTCGGCAATGCCAACACCACCAATGCCAACTTGCAAGCGCGCCGAATTCATCATAACGAACATGGCGGCAAGACCGCGGTGGGGTTCACCCACAAGCCAGCCTGTGGCGTCGTCAAATTGCATGGTGCAGGTCGGGCTGCCATGGATACCCATTTTGTGTTCCAGGCCGGTGCAGATCAGGCTGTTACGTTGTCCGGCGCGTTCACCCTCCGGGAAAATTTTGGGCACGACAAATAGCGAAATGCCTTTACTTCCGGCCGGTGCGTCGGGCAAACGTGCCAACACCAGGTGGACAATGTTTTCGGTGATGTCCTGGTCACCCCCGGAAATAAAAATTTTGGTGCCCGTGATGCGATAGCTGCCATCATCATTCGAGATGGCTTTGGTGCGCAGCAGCCCAAGGTCACTGCCGGCATGAGGTTCCGTCAGGCACATGGTGGCCAGCCATTCACCGCTGACAATTTTCGGCAGGTAAGTTTTTTTGATGTCTTCCGTGGCATAACGGTGAATGCACGAATAGGCGCCATGCAGCAAGCCGGGGAACATGGTCCAGGCCAGGTTGGTGGCGTTCAGCATTTCGTACAACACACTGTTCAGCGTATGCGGCAGACCTTGTCCGCCATATTCCGGGTCGCAGGCCAGTGCGGGCCAGCCGGCTTCACAGAACTGGTGATACGCGCTGGCAAAACCTGCGGGTGTCTTGACCTGACCGTTTTCAAGACGACAACCTTCGGCATCGCCAACAGCGTTCAGGGGGAACAGGATTTCGCTGGCGTAACGGCCAGCCTCTTCAATGACCTGTTGCATCAGGTCCTGGTCAATTTCCGCAAACTCAGGGTATTGCTGCAGCACGCTGGCGGCCTGGAACATGTCGGCCAGTACGAACTGGATATCTTTAAGCGGGGGACGGTAGGCAAACATGGTGATCAGCTCCGTTGGACTTTGTTTTTCTTCTGGTCGAGGAATTCGGCCAGAAGACGCTGGGTGGCCGGGTCAGTCTGGGCAACTGCCGCCATAAGTGATTCGGTGGCCAGGCCATCCTGGATGCTTTGGTCGGCAATGCGCGGCAGCATGTGCATGACCCCGTAGTTGGTCATTTCGGCATTGGTGGCAATGCCTTGAGCCAGTTCCATGGCTTTTTTCAGGCCTTCACCGGGTTCTGTCAGGTAGGTTGAAATGCCCACTTGCTGGCCTTCTTCGGCATTAAGTACCCTGCCGGTCAGCATCAGGTCGGACATGCGGTTCACACCAATCAGGCGCGAAATGCGCACTGAACCGCCGCCGCCGACATACAGCCCGCGTTTGCCTTCGGGCAGGGCATAAAAGGCGCTTGTTTCGGCGACCCGGATATGCGCTGATGAGGCCAGTTCCAGACCGCCCCCGACAACGGCGCCATGCAAGACCGCAATGACCGGTGCCCGACCAAACTGGATTTTTTCAAAGGCTTCGTGCCAGGCCCGGGAGTGCATGACGGCCTGGGGAACGCTCTGTTCACGGGCTTCGGACAAGTCGAGGCCGGCGCAAAAGCTTCGCCGTCACCATTCAGAATGATGGCTTTGACTGACTCTGGCATGGTGCCAAAGCAATGGTTCAGTTCGGCGACCAGATCAAGGTTGATGGCATTGCGTTTTTTGGCGCGGGTGAGGGTGACCAACGCGATGGCATCAATGTATTTGACGGCAATCAGTTGGTACGAACGGGTTTCGGTAGTTTGGGTGGACATGTTCAGAAAGCTCACAAGAAACGGGGTATAAATTCTAATTACTTATAAATCATAATATTTATCTTTTATAAATAATATAGGGTGAACCCTTATTTGACCCACTTGCTTTTTTCTTGTCCGTGCAATTCAATAGAGCGGTCTAATTAAGCTCTTGGGCTTCAAGGCAAGGAATGCGCCGCTTGCTGTTCCGGTTGGCCCGGTTTTTGCGTCATCGTTTGCTGGTTTTGCCTGTTGTGGTGTTCGTAAGCGGTGGGTTGCTGACGTATGCCTCTTGGGCGGCCTTTGATCGTCTGGCGCAATCTGAAGTCCAGCACGCGTTTTCGCTGCGTGCCGATCAAACCATTGATCGTTTTCAACGTCGTTTTTCAAGCTATCAAGATACGCTGGATGCCATCCGGGCGTTATTTGTGGCGTCCGACCATGTTGACCACAAAGAGTTCATTGATTTTGTCGGCACATTGAGCTTCGATACCCGTTCGCCAGGTACGGTCGCCTTAGGGTATATCGAATTGTTTGAGGGCGGTCAGCACGCCCCGATCGTTTATATCTATCCGGAAAATACGCGTAATCTGTCGATTCTCGGGCTGGATTCATTCAAGGATCCTGTGCGCAAGAGTGCCATGTCCGAGGCCATGCAAACCAATAGACCTGTACTCAGCAACCCGGTTTTATTGTTTCAGAATGATCCCGACATCATTCGCGGGGTAGCGCCAAATGAACCGTTGGGATACTTGTTGTATTTGCCGGTAAATATGGCAGGTTCCGGCCAATCGTCCACTGCGGCCGGTTGGGTTTACATTGCGTTCCGGCTTGATGAGGCATTGGCGGCCATGTTCGACGGAGAAACCGTCGTTCTTGATTACGAAATCTTTGACACGACCAATCCTGCCGATGTTCGCCCTGTTTTTCAGTCCAGCATTGCGCCTGATGCACGTCCACCTGGCTTTTCACCTTTGGTAGCTGAACGAACGCTGAGCATGCTGGGTCGAAACTGGCATGTCAGGGTTTTTCAACCTGGCAATTTCAACGGGCCTTCGAGCCGCCTACGGGTGGCTGGATTGTGATGCTTGGCCTTATTGTGAGTGCGTTTCTGGCGTTGCTGTCCTGGTTGTTTCTTGATCGTACCCGGGGTTTGCGCCTGATTCGTCGCATGAATCACCAGTTGCGCAACAGCGAACAGCGCTGGAAATATGCACTTGAGGGGGCTGGTGACGGGGTCTGGGATTACGATTTGCGGCAAGGCAAGATCCATGTTTCGGCACGCTGGAAGCAGATGTTGGGGTACGAGCCCACAGATTTGCCCGATAGTCGCGACAGCTGGGCAGATATGATTCATCCGGAAGACTACCCGGTCATTGAAAAAACGCTGGCGGGTTATATCAGGGGCGATTTGGCCGACTATGCCGTGGAATATCGCATGCACTGCAAAGATGATTCCTGGAAATGGGTTTTGGCCAGGGGTATGGTGGTTGAGCGCAGTACATCGGGTGTTGCCGTGCGTATGGTGGGTACCACTACCGATATCTCACGGATGAAGGCGTCCGAAGAATTGATCTGGCGACAGGCCAATTTTGATGCCCTCACAGGTATTCCGAACCGGCGCATGTTTTTTGAGCGTTTGCAGATGGAAATCCAGCGGGTTCAGCGCTACGGGGGGCCTTTGCGTTGTTGTTCATTGACCTTGACGAGTTCAAGGAAATCAATGACCAGCGCGGTCACAATATTGGGGATGAAGTGCTCAAGTGCATTACTGACCGGTTGTTGGGGCTGGTGCGCAGTACCGATCTGGTCGCGCGGCTGGGCGGCGACGAGTTCACCATCATCATGAATCAGGTGAGTTCTGATGCCGACCTTGAAATCATTGTCCAGAAAATACTTTCAGCGGTTCAAAGCCCGATTCAACTTGACGGGTTTACAGCGTCGGTGTCAGCCAGTATTGGTGTTGTTACGTGCCCGGGTGATGGCTTCAATGCGGACGAACTGTTGAATAAATCAGATCGTGCGATGTACGTCGCCAAAGCGAAAGGCAAGAATCAGTGGCAGCGCTATCAGAGTAGTTGACCGTTACATGCTTTTTTGTAACTTTATGTTTGATGATACCCGCTTGTCATCACGGGTTGGGGTTGTCCATCGGGCGCCGTGGAATCAGGGCTAGCAGCATTTTTACGATGTACAGCACAATGATCGCGCCCACAATATCGCCCGTGATCATGGCGACCAGACTTTTAAGCGAGACCGGTGCCGTACCGTTCAGCCAGAACCAGAAATGGTGAAGGCCGCTGCTGGTGATGCCGAAAGCAACACAGCACACCAGCAAACGTTGCGGCGACAGGTTGATTAGTGATTCAGCCAGACCAAAATGGTGTCGTGCTGAAAGATAGACCAGATACGGTGCCATGGCAGATACGAAACTCAAGCCGGCGGAGTAAACCCATTGATCTGGAAAAAATACTGGGTTGTGATGAACAACGTGGCCAGACCTATGCCGGTGACACCCCACACACCAAACAGCAATGTACATAACAGACGGATGCCTGCGGGCAAAAATATCCAATTAACGCCGGGAAATTCCTGCAGTTCGGTAAATGCCATTTCATTCAGCGCCATGGTGCCCAGATATAACCCGACGGACATGGTAACCATGCTGACTTGTAATACTATTTGTGACATTTACCCGGTTGTCCTACAAAAAATCCACTGCTAAGATCAGAACACGTAATTTCAGGTTTTATTACCTTTTCAAACCCCACCACGGTTAACACCATGAAAGAAAAACTCGTCCCGCCGACATTTACATGCGTTTCTTGCAGTTGGCCGAGTCCTTACGTGGTTTGCCCTCGCTGCCAGCCCTTGACCCACTCGAAGAGCGCATTTTGCAAATGGTGGCATTCGCGACCAAAGAAGCGGCACGTCTGTCGGTTCGCGACATGATGGCCCATTCTGAATTAGGTTCACCGGCAACTATACACAACCGGCTTAAATCCATGCGTGCCAAAGGCTGGATTATGCTGACCGATACCGAAGATTCACGTCGCAAGCAGGTGACACTGACCCAGGCGGCGTTGCTGCATTTCGACAAGTTGTCCAAGTGCCTTATGCAGGCGGCCAAAGAAAGCTAGAATCCACGGCATTGCGCAATCGGGCGCTGTTTACTGGTTTTTGTTGCGATGCCTGGACTTGTTGATTTTGTTGATAGCTATTCCTGGGCGTTGCTCTTTGGCATTTTTGTCGTGCTCAGTGGTTCGGCGTTATTGGGCAAGTTCGCCGGGGTACGCACTAAAAAAGATAATGCCGATGTCGAAGATGAACTGAAAATCGTTCTGGGTGCTTCGCTGTCGTTGTTTGGTTTGCTTGTGGGCTTTATGTTGTCGTTTTCCATGAGCGGTTACGATGCCCGCATGGTCGCCGAGGAAAACGAAGCCATTGCCATCGGCAATGCGTTTCAACGTACCACATTGCTCGACGAGCGCCATCAAAATCAGGCCAAAGTCATTCTTACCGATTACCTGAATCTGCGTATTCAGTTTTACGAAACGCTCGACGAAGACAAGCGTGAAAAAATCCGCTTTGAGTCCATCACCATGCAGGTCCACATGTGGGCGCTGATCAGCAAGATTGCCATCCAGAACCCCAATCCGGTGCTGACGTCGGCCTTGAATGCCTGCAATGACCTGTACATTGCGCAACAGAAAACAATGTCAAGCTGGCGTCACAAAATACCCCAGGCGGCATGGGTTGTCCTGGTCGTGTTTGGTATTTTCAGTAATTACCTGATTGGTCGAACCATCCGAAACCGGCGGGGCAGCCAGTCTTTGTTGCTCATCATTCCTGCCATTTCTGCTTTGGCGATGTTCATGATTGCCGAGATTGATGTTCCGGGTAAAGGCATTGTTCATGTCGAACCGGATAACCTGAAGTCAATCCATCTGATGTTGAGTACCACCGGCTTGGCCGGGCGTTAAGTACCATTCTTCATTCTCTTTGGAACAGACGTGTCAGACGTCTGATCGTTCGCAAACGCTTTAATGCCCCTGTTTTGCGTTCTGGTTCGTCACGGTTTTGTCACGCGCACTGACTACACTGCCGGTTCCGATCAAATCCCAAAGAGGATAAATTTAATGATGTGTATTTCCTTCCCCAAGGCGGGCAAGGCGCTTTCGTGCGCGCTTCTGATTCTTCCCGCTGTTTCCCACGCAAAAAATACGTCCAACGTGCAGCTGTACGGCATTCTTGATGCAGGTATGCAATACCTGAGCAACGGGCCCGGAGGCAACGACATGACGGGCCTGAGTTCGGGCAATCTGAATGGTTCACGCTGGGGCTTCAAAGGCAGTGAAGATCTCGGTGACGGGCTCAAGGCCGTTTTTACCCTGGAATCGGGCATTTCAATGACAGATGGCACTACCTTGCAGGGCGGCCGCCTGTTTGGTCGTCAGGCCTATGTGGGGTTGTCCAGTAAACATTTGGGTGAACTGACGCTAGGTCGTCACAATACCCTGATGATCGACTGGATGAGCAAATACAGCCCATTCGCCAACGCCAATTTTTCAGGCAAGCGTGCTGATCCTGCATTTTCGGATCGCATGGATAATTCGATCAAGTATGTCGGCAAATTTGGTGGTTTCAGCGTAGGTGCCTACTACAGTACGGCGTGGAACAATGCACAGGACTGGGAAGACAAGAAGCGCGGTCGCATGATAGGTGCAGGGGTGCGTTATGCCGCCGGGGCGCTGGATGCGGCAGTGCTGTATCACAGCAAACATGCCAACGCCCCCAGGGCCGGAGCCGACAGCAGCAATCGCGAAGATCGCATTCTTGCGGGTGTGTCGTACAAGCTGGATGCCTTCACGGTTTATGGCGGGTATCGCTGGCTCAAGCAACGTCTGACACGGGAAGATTTTCGCAGTGACATGTACTGGGCGGGCGTACAGTACCGGCCCAGCAAACCGACCCGGCTTTCGCTGGCGGTATTCCGCGTGAATGGGACAGTATGCGACAACCTGAACAATGCTGCATGTCCGGCTGTTCAGGGCGCAGGCAAGGATCAAAAGCCGACTTTGCTGTTGCTGGGTGGTGAGTACGATCTGTCCAAGCGGACAACGCTGTATGCCTTGAGTGCGTATGCAATCAACAAAGAAGGTTCTTCGTTGAGTGTGGCGGGTGGCAACTATGGCGCCAATGTTGAGCCGGGCAAAAATCAGTTCGGTTTGCAGATTGGCATGCGCCACCGTTTCTGATGAGCGGATCACCTCAGCAGGGGACAACCCTGACGTTGCGTGGTTTGCGTCACGCCTTCGGCGGCCAGGTCGTATTGAATGACGTGGACCTGACGGTTCCGGCGGGCACGATCACTGCCCTGCTCGGTCCATCGGGTTGCGGCAAAAGTACCCTGCTGAAGGCGGTTGCCGGGCTGTTGCGATTGCAGTCCGGCACCATTCAGTTTGATGACCAGTTCATGTGTAACGGCACTGTGTTTGAACCGCCGGAGTCGCGGGGTCTGGGTATGGTGTTTCAGGACTATGCCCTGTGGCCACACATGACGGTGGAAGGCAATGTGGGATTTCCGTTGCGGATGCGACGGGTAACCCGTACCGAACGTGAACGTCGGGTGGCTGACGCCTTGCGGATGGTTGGCCTTGCAAGCCATGGCCAGCGCAGGCCCGCACAACTTTCAGGCGGACAGCAGCAGCGTGTTGCATTGGCGCGCGCCATTGTGGCGCAGCCTCGCGTTTTGCTGTTCGATGAGCCGCTTTCAAATCTGGATCGCAACCTTCGCGAAACCCTCTGTCGGGAAATCGGCGATTTGCTCGGGAAACTGGGCATTACGGCCATTTATGTCACCCATGATCATGATGAGGCACGTGCACTGGCACACCAGATTGCCCATATGGATCAGGGTCGCATTACCCGGATCACTACTGCATAACTCAAGGATACCCACTAAAATGCAAGCCCCAGGAAAAACCAAACATCTTTTTTCAGCGCTCATCTTGATGGCCAGCTCGCTCTTCGCATCGGCAACCTATTCCCAGACATTGACTGTTTACACCGCAGGCCCAGGCGGGCTGATCAAGAACCTGGCATCGGGTTTTGAAGCTGAAACCGGTATCAAGGTGGACGTTTTCCAGGCCACCACAGGCAAGGTGATGGCCCGTCTGGAGGCCGAAGCGGCCAATCCCCGCGTGGACCTGCTGGTCTCGGCCTCGTGGGACACCGCGCTTGATCTGGACCAGCGCGGTTTGCTGGTGCCGCATCAAAGCAAGAATGCGGCCCAGGTGCCTGATCAGTTCAAAGCCGACAACTATATTGCCCAAGGTATTGCCGCCCTGGGTATTGTCTGGAATACCAACAGTGGTACGCCAGAACCCAAAGACTGGGCTGACCTGATCGACCCGGCATTTCGCGACAAGGTGACCATGCCTGACCCTGCACTTTCGGGCGCCGCGCTGGATTTGCTGCTGGGGTTGCAGCATAGCAACCCGAAAGAGGCCTGGGCATTGCTGGGCCAGCTGCGCGATAACGGCATGGTGGTATCGGGCCCTAACGCCCAAGCCTTGACACCGGTGCTGCAAGGGGCCAAGGCGGCCGTGTTTGGTGGCGTTGATTATGTCACTTACACCAGTATTGCCAAGGGTGAAAGCGTCAAGGTGATTTTCCCGGCCAGTGGTACGGTCATTGCACCGCGTCCGATGATGATTTTCAAATCCTCCAAACATCAGGATGAAGCCCGTCGATTCATTGACTATGTGCTTTCAGAGGCTGGCCAGGCAGCGGTTGCCAACGCCTGGTTGATGCCGGCACGCAGCGATGTCGGTGCGCGTCGTCCGTTGTTCAAAGAACTGAATGTACTGCCGCAAGACCAGGAGGGTTCTGGTACAACAGCACGAGGCGAAGCCTTGCAGCGTTTCAATACTCTTTTCGGTCGGCATTAACCCATAGCAGCCGGGGTTGCCCCGGCTGCGGTTTCCCATGAAATCTGCTTCTGTCATCGCCTTCATTACGCTGGCGGCGCTGGGTGTGCTCGTCGTTTTACCGATGGGCTTCGTTGTGCTGCAGGCGATCTTCCCTGAGTTGGGGGCTGGTTCTTTCCGGCAACCGTTCGGGGCCGTTATCTCAACCTTTTCCGACCCCGCCACGCTGACGTTGATCGGCAGCACTGTGGTGACTGGCATCGGGGTTGCCCTGGTGGCGGCGTGCCTTGGCATACCACTGGGGGCATTGCGTGCCCAGTTCCGGTTGCCGCTGGCAGGTTTGTGGGATTTATTGTTCCTTATTCCGTTCTTGCTCCCCCTACATTGCTGCACTGTCGTGGATATTGGCTTTGCAACCCGGGGGTACACCCAGCAGTTGTTTGGCTTCAATCTGGGTGCGCTGTTGTTTTCCCGAACCGGCATGATTCTGGTCATGGGCTTGAGTGCGTTTCCCATTGTCTACTTTGCGGTATCGCGCAGCATGATGGCGGCGGGTACGCGTCTGGCCGAGGCTGCACGGGTTTTTGGTGCATCACCCTGGCGGGCATTTGTGCAGGTTACGCTGCCGCTGGCGCTACCGGCAGTGGCCGCCAGTTTGCTGCTGGCGTTTACGCTGGCCATTGAGGAGTACGGTGTACCGGCCGCGTTAGGGTCGCAAGCCGGGGTCAGCATGCTGACAACCGCCATTGAGCGCCGTCTGGCCGACTGGCCGATTGACCCGCCTGGGGCGGCCTTGTTGTCGCTGGTGCTGGTGTGTCTGGCCATGACGGCGTACCTGACCCAACGCGCCTTGGTGGCCGGGCGTGATTATGAAACCACGACAGGCAAGGCCGCGGCCAGTCATCAGGCGGCATTGGGGCTCTGGTATGTACCGGTGATGCTGTTTTTTGGTTTGACGGCTTTGGTTGCCGTTGGCTGGCCGATTGCCTCGATGCTGGCTGCCTCGTTGTCAGGCACGGTGTCAGGGGGCTTGTCAGTCAGCAACCTGTCGCTGGGTAATTTTGCGGCGCTTTTTGATGTGAGTAATGAGGCGCTTCAGGCATTGGGTACCAGTGTTTCCCTGGCGGCTGCAACGGCGGTGCTGGCAGGGGGCGTTGGTTTTCTGGCGGCGTGGTCGGTGACTAAAGGCCGAGTCCCTGGCGCGGGTCTGATTGATGCCTGTTCATTGTTGCCTGCCGCGTTGCCGGGTGTGGTGGTTGGCGTTGGCCTGATTCTGGCCTGGAACCAACCCTTCTGGCCGGTCACGCCCTATGGCACGTGGCTGATTTTGCTGCTGTCGTACACCTGTCTGTTGTTGCCGTATCCGGTGCGTTATGTGGGCGCCGCTTTCCGGCAGATCAGTGACAGTCTTGAGGCTGCAGCGCGTGTGCATGGGGCATCGTTGTTGCGAACGTTATGGCATGTGTCGCTGCCCTTGTCATTGCCCAGCCTGATTGCCGCAATGCTGATGGTGTTTGCCGTGGCGTCACGCGAACTGGTGACGTCATTGCTGCTGGCCCCCGCCGGCGTGCAAACGGTTTCCATTTTTATCTGGCGTCAGTTCGAGCAAGGATCGATCGGGCAGGGTATGGCAATGGCAACCGTTGCCATAGTCATCAGTCTGGGATTGATGCTGGGCGGGTTGGCGTTGCAACGACGGGGGCATGAGGGAAATGGGGGCACAGCCCCCATTTCCCTCTAGTTTGGCAAGACAAACCAGGTTTAATGTCTGGCGTGCTGGCTTGTCGCCAGTTGTAAAACCATCCCTTGGCGCCCCTGGTGATGCTGCTCGTTGCTGTCCAGGCGGAACACGGCCATGATACGGGCCAGTTCGTTGGCTTGCTCTTTCAGGGCAACAGAGGCTGCAGCGGCTTCTTCGACCAGAGCGGCGTTTTGCTGGGTGACCTCGTCCATTTGCGAGATGGCCAGATTAACTTGCTCGATACCTGTCGTTTGCTCATGGCTGGCCATCGAAATTTCGCTGACGATGGCAGCAACGCGTTTGATGCTTTCAACAATTTCCTGCATGGTGTGGCCAGCGTCTCCGGCCAGACTGGCCCCGGCACCGGCTTGCTGAATGGACTCGCCAATCAGGGTCTTGATTTCCTTGGCAGCGGTTGCAGAGCGCTGGGCAAGCGCCCGCACTTCGCTGGCCACGACAGCAAACCCCCGGCCTTGTTCACCGGCTCGGGCGGCTTCCACGGCGGCATTCAGCGCCAGGATGTTGGTCTGGAAAGCAATGCTGTCGATAACGCCAATGATTTCCCCACTTTTGTTGCGGTCTGGTTCATGGCGTTCATCATGTCGACAACCTCCTGGACCAGGTCACCGCCCCGTGTTGCTACAGTCGATGCCGTGCTGGCCAGTTGGTTGGCATGGGCCGCATTATCACTGTTTTGTTTGACCGTAGAGGTCAGCTGTTCCATTGACGCGGCAGTTTCCTGCAAAGAACTGGCTTGTTCATCGGTGCGGGATGACAGGTCTTCGTTGCCGGCGGCGATTTCTCGAGTGGCGGTAGAGATGGATTCGGCACTGGCCCTGACCTGTGTGACGATGGAAGCCAGGTCTTTTTGCATGGCGCTGATGGCCTGAATGAGGCTGCCCGGATAACGGGCTTCGTTATCGATGACCATGGCGAGGTCACCACTGGCGATACGACGTGTCACTTCAACGGCTGCGGCAGGTTCGGCCCCCAGTTGCCGCATGATGCTGCGGGTCAGGTAGAACGCGATCACGACACCCAGGGCGATGGCCAGCAGGGCAACCACGATGCTCCAGAACAGCATTTTGTCGGTAAATTCGATGACTTGTGCTTTGGTAGCTTCAACCTGAGCTGTTTTTTCCTGGATCAGTTTTTGCAAGGCGGTGCGGATTTCCCGCCAGGTCGGCGTGTCGTTTTCCTTCAGGTAGTTGGCGGCGGCGCCGGGATCTTTTTGGGCCAACGTAACCGTTTGTGTAAGAATGAGCGCGCGCTTTTCTTGCAGCCCGGCGATATGTTTCAGGCTATCGGCCAGCCCGGGAACGATGTCTGTAAGCGCCTGGTTTTTGTTCAGAACCTCATTGAAGGCGACCACGGAGGCGTCGAGATTGGAGACGGCTTGCTTGTCGTTGGGGTCAAGAACGATGTTGCGCAGGGCCTGCCCGGTTTGCAAACCCTGGGCATAGAGCATGGTGCTGTTTTGCAGGACTTGCTGATCTGTATCGACAAAGGCGATGAAGCGGTTCTTGGCGCTTTGCATCCCGGCTAGGGCCAGGCCAAGGGCGATGCTACAGCCAGCCAAAACAAGGGCAACGCAAATCAACGTGCGGGTTCTGAGTTTCATGACGCGTAAGGTACCGGAGAGTAGGGAAGATGACCGCAGGGTAACGGATTGTATCGATCAAGTTTATGACACAACCCGTTAAATTGCCGTTATCGATTTACCTAGGTCAGACCACCAGTACCATACAGGTATGCGGACGCAACAGAATGACCCTGTGCGTCCGGGACAATCACCTTAACCTGCGGATGGCATGCGAAGGATGGGTTTGATGACTTTGCCTGATTTGGAGTCTTCCAGTGCCTGCTCGATTTGGTCCATATCGTAAAACTTGACCAAGCGGTCAAACGGGAAGCGCCCTTGCTGGAACAGTTCCACCAGTGCAGGAATCAACTGCCCCGAGCGGCCACCGCCGCCAAGCACCCCATGACATTTTTACCCCACAACGTGGTCAGGTGGTCGAGCGAAAAACGCGCACCTGCCGGTGCCGCGCCGATCAGTACCAGGTGGCCTCGCATGCCAATGGTTTCGGCCAGCTGTTCAATGACGGCAACAACACCGGTGCAATCAAACGCGTAGTCGACAGTGCTGCCGGTGATCTTCCGGATTTCTTCAACAATGTTTTGATCACGCGAATTGATGACATGGGTTGCACCGAACTCTTTGGCCAGTTCAAGCCGGTTGGGATGCACGTCAGCGACGATGATTTTTGTGACGCCCGAATTTTTGGCCGCCATGACGGCGGCAAGGCCAACGGCACCGACACCGGCAATCAAGACGGAGTCTCCGAGGCGCGGACGGGCTTCATTCAGGATGGCGCCGGCGCCAGTGGCCAGGCCGCACGCCAGTGGGCCAAGCAGTTCGATGGGTGTGTTGTCCGGCATTTTGACGAGGGCATCGGCCGAGACGATGGAATGGGTGGCAAACGATGACTGTCCGAAAAAATGGCCGTTCAGGGGTTCGCCATTGCGTGAGTAGGCCGATGTGCCTCTGGCCTCGCCTTTGAAGCGTCGGCCCGATACCAGTGCTTCGCCGGTGTTGAGGCAGTAGCGGGGTTGACCGTCGAGACAATTGCGGCAGGTACCGCAAGACGGCCAGCCGATAATGACCTTGTCGCACTGGGCTCACTTCAGTGACGCCGGGGCCGACCCGCTCCACAACGCCGGCACCTTCGTGACCGAGTACCGAGGGGAAGGGCATGGGCATGTCGCCTGCGCGGGTGACAGCGTCGGTATGACAGACGCCGCTGGCCACGATGCGCACCAGCGCCTCGCCGCGTCCGGGTTCCTCGAGGTCAATTTCCTGAAGTACGAAAGGGGCGTCTTTGTGTTCGACGACGAGCGCTTTGATTTTCATGGGGTTTCCTTGCAGTTGAATGACAGGAGGAGGCGTACCCGGTGCCTGCCGGCACCGGGACAGTGTGGTGCCTGTTGCCAGCACCAGACGCCAAAATCCATGCTTTATGTTCGCTTATTCGCCGGGGAGGGTCAAACCAGATTGGTTTTTAATCGGGATCTGTGACGTACAGGTGATTATTTTTCGAAATCGACAGCGTTATCAATGACACGGCTGTCTTTTTTAGTTGCGCCTTTGCCACTTTATGGGTGGGTGTCAGGGGCATGTTGTCAACCAGGCTAACGTAGCGCGGCACTTTGATGGGTGTGAGTCGATCACGGCACCAGGTGATGATGTCGGCAGGCAGGAGGGTCACGCCCGGTTTTGGGGTGACAGCGACAAGAATGTCTTCATCGCCAAAACTGGACGGTACACCAATGG
This sequence comes from Neopusillimonas aromaticivorans, assembly GCF_030344915.1. Classification (GTDB taxonomy): domain Bacteria; phylum Pseudomonadota; class Gammaproteobacteria; order Burkholderiales; family Burkholderiaceae_B; genus Neopusillimonas; species Neopusillimonas aromaticivorans. The sequence goes on from NZ_CP128233.1 coordinate 1,573,601, forward strand.
CCGCTGCCAGCAGAACATCGGGGTGTTCGGCCACGATCCGGTCGAGTTCTTGCCCTGCAATGTTTTCCCCGCGACGCCGAATAATGTCTTTCTTGCGTGAAACAAAGTAGTAAAACCCGTCGGCATCGGCTTTGACCAGATCGCCCGTCATGAACCAACCGTCCTGAAAACTGGCACGGGTTTGTTCGTCGTCGCGAAAATAACCAAGCATCAGGATTGGTGTTTTGACCTGCAGCTCACCGGTTTCGCCTTGAGCGACGGGCTGACCGGCGTCATCGACAATTCGGCATTGCGCCCAGGGGTAATCAGGGTCCGGATGCTTGCACAAGACCCCCATGCTGTTGGGCCGCATGGGTCGGTCGAACGGGGTACTGAGCACACCCGGGATTTCGGTCATCGCGTAACCGCCGATCAGGATGGATACCTGAAAACGGTCAGTGAAGCGCTGTACTGATCCTTGCCGTACACCATAGATTTTTCGCAGTGTATGCTCTGGAATGTATTCTTTGTCGGCACGACTCAGCAATATGGAGACAATGGCTTCGATGACGTTTACCTGGGTCGCCTGCAAGGTTGCAACGCGCTGCCAGAAAGCCGACGCCGAGAACCGGGGTTCGATCAGCAGGGTTGCGCCTGCAGCCATGGCGCCGGCTACGGAATAAAACAACGCATTGATATGGAACATCGGCAGAATCAGCAACATACGCTCATCGGGCTGCAGATGCAGACGCTCGACGAAGGCTTCGCCGGCCAGCACCAGGTTATGGTGGCTGTGCAGCACGCCTTTCGGAAAGCCTGTTGTGCCCGAGGTGTAGATCATGACGCAGGGCGTGTCGGGGCTCGTGCCTGTGGCATGTTCGGATACTGATGACAGTACAGCGGAAATATCCGGCCTGGTGGCAAGCAGTCCGGCATCCAGCCCAAGCACGGTACACCCCTGCTGCTTTTGGCGAGTACTGCATTGACTGTCGTTCGCGCCTGTGCGTCACACACAATGACTGCGGGTTCGGCATGGTTTACCACGTAGGCCAGCTCTTCCGTCTTGAAGGCGGGGTTTACAGGTACAAAAATGGCCCCCAGCTGTGCACAGGCCAACAGGCACAACACATGCCATGCACTGTTGACACCGCTGACCAGAACCCGGTCGCCCGCGCCAGCACCGTGGCTGGCCAGTGTTTGTGCGACCAGTGCGGCATTGGTAACGGTCTGCCCCCAGGTCCAGGTGCTGTCCTCAAACTGCATGAATACCTGATTAGCCTGACGTTCGCACCGGCTGGCAAAGAAATCTGTCAACGTACCGTCGTGCGGTCGGAAGCGTTGTAATACCTGCAACGGGGTCAGGGCGGTGTCAGGCAGATGGTCGCCGGGCAGCGATGCAATGTCCGGGGTCGCGACAGGTGTCTCCAGTGATATCGCCCGAGCCGTGTGAGTGGCGTGTTCGTTTGGCGACAGCGTCATTGCTCTGGCTCCTGATAAGGTATGTTTTCGCGCGTCAGGCGCCAGATTTCACGCGCTGCGGGCTGGTTTTGTTCTTCAACGATATGGCCCAGCAGCCCGCCAGCACGCGACACGACGGCCACACCACGCATTGCACTTATCGGCACACCGATTTCCAGCAGCGCTGCCGCAATGGCACCTGTGGCGTTAATGGTCAGGTGCTTGCCGTATTCCAGATCAACGGCCTTTGACAACACGTGCAGCATGTGCACATAGGGGCCAGCCAGATGATTGTCGTCCAGTACCTTCAGAATGACTGGCGAGCGGGGGTCGTCTGGTTTGTGCAAGCGGTGACCGAAACCTGGCAAGGTTTGACGGGTGCGGTGATAGTGCGCCGCGACATTTGCACAGTACGTGGCAGGGTCTTCGCTGGACTGCGTACCAGCGAGAAGCAGCTCGGCACAGCCCTCCATGGTGCCGGCGAATACCGGTCCTACACTCAGCAGGCCGGCGGCAATGGCGACTTGCGACTGGTCCGGGACACTGTCAATGGCCAGACGGGTGATCAGGGATGTCGGGGTCCAGCCATGTTCCATCAGGGTCACCAGGCAGACGTCCAGCACGGCGGTCTGTGCTTGCGTGGGCAGTCTGCCGCACACAAGGAAGTAAAGCATTTCGGTGAAGGTGCGTTGGCCCATCAGGTCGTTGACGAGGTCTTTGCCGCGAACAGTGATCGAATGGGCGTCGGAAGTGGCAATGTGGGTAACAGCCATGGGTATGTGTCCTTGCACTCAGGCCTGGGTTTGGGGAAACAGTTCAAGCTGGTGCGCACCCAGCGCCGGAGCGACGGTACCCATGCCAGGGCGCTGGCCATTGATCGACAAGGGCAGGCCCAGGATTTTCAGGTGTTCATCACCGGTTTCGGCCAGCATGCCCAAGGCCTGGGTTTGCGGGTGTTCCAGGACTTGTGGAATCGAATGCACGGGGGCACACGGGACGCCAGCTGCTTCCAGCAACGGGATCCAGTGATCAAACCCTTTTTGCCGGATGATGTCGGCGACCATCGGTACCAGGATCTCGCGATTGCGGGTACGCTCGGCATTGGTCATAAAGCGAGGATCGTGTGTCCATTCCGGGTGGCCGATTGCGTTGGCCAGTTTCACGAACAGCCGATCATTACCCGCTGCAATGACCATTGGGCCGTTGACAGTATCAAAAGCCTGGTAGGGCGTCAGAGAGTTGTGACCCGTGCCTACGCGTGGGGAATCTTGCCGGTAGCACCATAATCCGCCACATGGCGGGCTACCCAGCCTAATGCGGTTTCAAACAAAGACGTTTGTACGATGGCACCTTTGCCAGTAACCTGCCGGTTTAACAAGGCAGTCAGAGCACCAATGACAGCCCACATACCCGTTCCCATATCGACAATTGACGGGCCAACTCGCGAGGCAGGGCCCGCTGGGTCCCCATTGACGCTGACCAGACCCGAAAAGGCTTGCAACAGAGGTTCGTAGCCCGGCTTTTGTTGTAACGGTCCGGCATGACCAAAGGCGTTCATGTCACAGTACACCAGCCGCGGGTTGTGAGCCATCAAGGTCGGGCCGTCAACGCCCAGTTTTTCGGGAACTCCGGGACGCAGGTTGTGAATGAACACGTCAGCCTTGGCTATCAGGTCCAGAAATGCCGCCTTATCCGTGGGTTGATCCAGCTCCAGCACCACCGATTTCTTGTTGCGATTCATAAGGTGAAATGTCGTGGACAGATCGTTTACGAATGGAGGCCCCCAGCCACGAGCGTCGTCGCCACCTGCTTTTTCGACCTTGATAACGTTAGCGCCCAAATCGCCGAAAACACACGCGGCATATGGGGCGGCCAGATTCTGGCCCAGTTCAACAACGGTGAGCCCGCTCAGGGCATCAAGGGGGCGATTGACCTCGGAATTCATGGGAGTCCTTGCGATGTAAAAATGAAGGGGTGGAGCGTTTCAGCACACCCCTGACGTCTAGCCGCCAGGGTGTGTCGACCAAATTCGCGTTCAAGTTCGGTACGGGTTTCAATCAGGGCCTCACGCATTGTGTCGATGACGTCTGAGCTGAAGCGTGAGCGCAAACCACTGACCGTTAGTGCACCCATCAGGTGGTCGGTCGCATCAAACAATGGCACGGAAACCGCAGCGGCGTCAGGGTCACGATCACCCAGCGAAACGACATAGCCATCGTTGCGAATGCGTTCAAAACGACTACCCTCAGCTCCGCCGAAGGCCAGCAAGACCAGGCCGGCAGCACCCCGGTCCAGTGGCAGGCGATCGCCCTCGTTGACATGGTGACGGATCGCCCGTGTGGAGTTTTCGCGCAGCAAGCAAACGCGTTCCTGGCCATCACGGATGTAATACGACACGGTCTCGTTGCTGAGGGCAGACAGCCGTTTGATCGCTTGCTGCAGCAATTCACTGTAGTCGAATGCTGCCTCGTGAGCTGCCGCCAGGCGGGCGCAGGCCGGGCCAAGCTGGAAACGGCCATCAGCACGGCGGCGCAAATAACCAAACTTTTCCAGCGACACGCTCAGGCGCAAGATCGTGCTTTTGTAGAACCCGGTTGTCTGTGACAGTTCGTGCAACGATAGTGTGCGTCGGGTTGAGGTAAAGGCACCCAGCAGGGTCAAAGCCCGTTCGACGGCCTCGACACCTTTTTCTGTTCCTTTTTCGGTTTGCACCATGTGTATCCCCTTGGTTCAGCGACGCCCTGAGTAGCGGATTTAACGGACAGGCAGAGCCGCTTCAGCCACAATGCCCCGTTGGATCAGAGCGTCAATCGCAGCATCATCGTAATTCAAGCCAGCCAACACTTCACGGGTCTGTTGACCAATCAGCGGTGGATCGTTGGTGCGGTCGTCAAGTGACTGCATCTGGATCGGCAGGCGCGGCAAACTGACGTCAATCCCGTTGGGGAGTGTCACAGGCAGCAAACCGCCGGTAGCCTGAAGGTGGGCATCGGAAAACAGGTCTTCCGGACGGCGCACTTCGGCAAACGGGATGCGCGAGCGCTCGCAGATGGCGACAGCATGCTCAAGGGTCTGGCTGCGGAAGAATTCGGCCAGGGCCGGAATCAGGCGAGCACGCTGGTCTATGCGCCCGTTGTTTGTCGCCAGCTCGGGGTCTGTCCCCAGATGCTGCAAGCCGGCTTCGGTGCAAAAGCGCTGCCAGTGTTGGTCGCTGGTAACGCCCACGAACAACTGACGCCCGTCATTGACTGTAAACGTTTCGTACACTGCCCAGGCTGACACTCGCTCTGGCATGGGGGGATGGGGCCTTCGGTTTGCGAGGCGTAGCACAGATGTTGACCCATCAGGAACACGGCCGACTCGAACAGTGCCGAACCGATCAACTGGCCTTGGCCTGTCTGGTCGCGTTCGCGCAGCGCCGCAAGAATACCGATGACGGCAAACATGCCGCCGGTGATGTCCACCACCGATGTTCCGGCACGCAAGGGCCGGCCCGAGGGGCCGGTCATGAAAGCCAGGCCTGTCATCATTTGCACGATTTCGTCCAGGGCCAGGCGTTCACCGTAGGGGCCGTCAAAAAAACCTTTGAGGCTGGCGTAGATCAGGCGGGGGTTCGTGGGCTTGAGCGTTTCATAGTCAAGCCCCAGGCGAGCCATGGTGCCTGGCCCGAAGTTTTCGATAAGGACGTCGGCCTTGGCGATGATTTCGGTGGCAATCGCATGGCCTTCGGGGGTCTTCAGGTCAACGGCAATGCTTTCCTTATTGCGGTTGAAATAACCAAAATAGCCGGTGCCGAAGCCTTTCAGGCGACGTGTCGGGTCACCCTGGGGTGAGGGTTCGATTTTCAGAACCTGAGCGCCCAGATCGGCCAGAATCATGCCACAGGCCGGGCCCATAACCGTATGGCCGAAGTCAACAACCGTGATGCCATCCAGAGGTTTGTGAGTCATGCGTTTTCCTTCAGTTTCCTTTGTTCGAGGCGGCATGACCGCCCAAAAATGCTTCCTGGATGCGGGGGTCTTCAAGCAAGGTACGGCCCTCACCTTCGATAATGAACTGGCCCAGTGACAGCACAAACGCACGGTCGCTCATTTTCAGTGCGGCCCGGGCGTTCTGCTCGACCAGCAAGATGGCGATTTTCATTTCACGTTGCAATACGCCGATCAGGCGAAAGATTTCAGCGGTAATCAATGGGGCCAGACCCATTGACGGCTCATCGAGCATCAGAAGTTCGGGACGTCCCATCATGGCGCGGCCAATGGCAACCATTTGCTGCTCACCACCCGACAACGTGCCGGCTGCCTGTTGCATGCGCTCACGCAGACGTGGGAACAGGTCGTAGACCAGGGCCAGATCACGTTCGAGATCGGACTGTTTGCGCCCGTAACCGCCAAGACGCAGGTTGTCTTGTACGGACAGATCGGCAAACATGCGACGGCTTTCGGGAACCTGACGCAAGCCATTACGGGCAATAGCAGCGGCTGACAGGTTGTTCAACGGCTTGCCGGCAAACGTCACCGTGCCGGCCCAGGGTTTGACTACTCCGGATAGCGTATTCAGAAAGGTGGATTTTCCGGCACCGTTGGCACCAACAATGGATACGATTTCACCGCGTCGAATGGACAGAGACAGGTTGTGCAGCACCTGCACCGAGCCGTAGCCGGCTTGCAAGCCCTGAACGTTAAGCAAAACGGATTCAGACATGTTGGCTCCCATGGTCTGTGGTGGATTCGCTGACCGTGGTTTCAATCGGATCAACCCCGAGATATGCAGCAATTACCTGATCGTTTTTCTGAATCTCGGCGGGCGTTCCGTGTGCCAGCAGTTCCCCAAAATTGACGACCACAATTTTTTGCGCGATGGACATTACCAGTGGCATATCGTGTTCTACCAGCAGGATTGACAGGCCATCGGCAGCCAGGGTTTGCAGGAACTCGCCCAACCCCTCGGTTTCACGCGGATTCAGGCCGGCGGCGGGTTCGTCGAGCAGCAACAATGAGGGCTCCTGAGCCAGTGTGCGGGCGATTTCGACACGGCGTTGCTCGCCGTAAGACAGCGATTCGGCCGGTAAATGCCACATGGCTTCGGGCAGTTCAGTGCGCTGTAGCGCCGCCCTTGCCTTTTCTCGGGCTATGGCGTTGTCGCGACGTACCCGCCAGGGTCGCCAGAACAGGTCCGTTACGGAAAATGTCGAGAACAGGTCAGCCCCGACGATGACGTTTTCAAGCACCGTCAGACCGCGAATCATTTGCGGGGTCTGGTAAGAGCGTGAAATACCAGCGCGGACGCGGTCGGGTGCAGCCAGATGACCAATATCAACGCCATCAAGAAAAATATCGCCTGAAGATTTCGGCAACAGCCCCGTGACCAGATTGATCAAGGTCGTTTTGCCTGCGCCGTTTGGCCCGATCAGAGCGGTGATCTGACCTCGAGGCACATCAAACGAGACGCCATTGACGGCTTTCAAACCACCAAACGATTTTTCAAGATGGGAAACACGTAACAGGGCCTGGGTCATTTTGACTTCTCCGAGCGGAACAGACGAGCGCTGGCGCTGAACAGGCTGGAGGCCAACCCATTGGGCAGATACATCACGACCAGGGTCATGACCGTGCCATAAACAAACAGTTTGGCCACCTCAAAGTGTTCGAGGGCATGCGGCAGTACGACGATCAGGGCAGCACCGATCAGGGCGCCCCAGACGGTTGACAAGGAGCCCACAATGACCATCATCAGCAGCTCAATAGCCATCATGATGGAAAAGCTGGAGGCATTGAATGAGCGCAGGTAATAGGCAAACAGTCCCCCTGCAAGGCCTGCATAACCTGCAGACAACGCGAACACGGCAGCCTTGGCTTTTTCGACATTGATACCGGAACCCGCAGCAACCAGCTCTGATGTGTGAATGGTGCGCAATGCCCGCCCGACCGAACTGTGTACCAGCACCAGTGACAAGCCCACGACAATCACCAGGCTCAGCGAGGCGAACAGGAACAGCTGGTCGGGACCGGAGCCATCACCCACCAGAACAAGACGCGGCAGGTCAACAATGCCTGGGTCGAAGCCTCCGGTAACCTCATGCCATTGGCTTGCAAAAATATAGGCGGCAGAGCCCAGAGCCAGTGTGGCCAGCGCCAGGTAGTGACCTGAAAGACGCAATATCGGACGTGCCAGAACATAGGCCAGAACAGCCGGCCCAACGGTGGCCACCAGCAAGGCAGGCAGCGGGTGCCAGCCCTGCTTTTGTACAAACCAGGCCACACAATAGGCACCGATGCCGACAAAAGCGTTGTGACCAATCGAAATTTGACCGGCGAAACCAATGAGCAGCGTCAGCCCCGTTGCAGCGATTGCAAAAATAATCGCTTGCATGGCCAGGCCACGATAGAAATGCCCCGAGATGGTTGCCTCGAAAATCAGCAGCACAATAACCAGTGCCACCAGACCTGCGGCATCGCGCGCATAGGCAGATGAAAATGCTTTCATGATTAAACCCTGTTAACAGCCGCTTTGCCCAACAGGCCGGACGGGCGGACGATCAAGACAACAACCAGCAGCAGGAAGGAAATGGCATCCTTGTAGCCTGAGGCCCCATAGCCGGCCGAGGCACTTTCAATGACACCGATCAGGATGCCGCCGAGCACCGCTCCCAGTGGATTACCCAGTCCGCCAGCAATGGCGCCTGCAAATCCCTTGAGGCCCAGCATGATGCCGTTCTCGTAGAAGGGAGGTGTGATGGGAGCCAGCAAAGCGCCTGCAAATCCGCCTATGCAACCGGCGATTGCAAAAGCGAGCATGGCCATTGTGCGAGGTTCGATGCCACATAGCGCTGCAGCGCGCGGTTCCATGCTTGCCGCCTGCATGGCACGGCCGATAGTCGTTCTGTTGAACAGAAACCAGAGCGCGGCTCCGACGGCAGCCAGTGACAGTGCAATCCAGACGCCCTGTGATGGAATGAATACGCCACCCAGAACGACCGTACTGAAGAATCCGAAATCATCCACAAAGTGAACATCACGTCCGAACACCAAAGAGGCGCCTCCGCGAATCATGAGGGTCAGGCCAATGGTGAGCATGACCAGCATATGCAGATCACGGCTTTTGGCCTTGTTGAAGGCCAAGGCATGCATGGCAACCCCGACCAGGGTTGTGGCAATTACGGCAATGACAACGGCGACCAGCGGAGGGAACGTGCCACTGCCTGAGATGGCCAGTGCGGCGGTGGCCATGCCGCCCAGCATCAGAAATTCGCCGTTTGCGAAGTTGATGACGCGGGTTGCGTTAAAGACGATCGTGAAACCTAGCGCGGCCATGGCGTAAATGCACCCGACCAATAAACCGCTGATCAATATCTGAAAGAAATAAGCCATAGGACGTCCGAGTGATGAGTGAGCAGCGCCGCATATCGTCCGAACCGGCACCTTGAAAAAGTCTATCAGAAGGAATTTAGTTTCGTCAAACAGAATCAAAGACAATGTAATTTACTTCAGGGAAAACCCCGAAAAGATCCTGGAAGTTTAGTCTTTAAAAGATAAAAGTCTAATTAAATCAACATGAAAAACATATTTGTGCCATTGATTTTTTCATTGACAACCCGGATATTCAAATCCTAGAATCTGGTTTTGCTGAATAGAATATTGGGGAAAGCTTGTGTTTTGCCAACTAACCACCCTTGCCGTGCAGGCCGGCCAGATTTCCGCTGCGCTACGTGCCATTGAGCCGTTGGTCAGTACGCCTGATTTGCTCGGCTGCTGGTATTCGGTTCTGGGCGATATGCCACGTATTTATGTTCTGATGCGTACAGAGTCGCAAACCGATCATGCGCCGATGATGCTCCAGGCTCGTGATAACGCAGGTCTTTTTGCAGCCGCTGCACAGATCCGCACCATCAGAGTCGACACATACACGACATTGCCGTGCCTTCCTGACATCACCACCGGGCAGTTCGGGCGTTACTACGAAATCCGTACTTACGAGCTGTATCCCAATGGAGCCCTGAGCGCTGCGCTCGAAGGTTGGTCTGCGGTCATTCATGCGCGTCTGGGATTGGCACCCATCACGGCCGTCATGCATTCGGTAACCGGGCTGACGCCACGTCTGGTGCACATCTACCCTTACCAAAGCCTGGCAGAACGTCGGGAAATTCGTGACAAAGCCATTGCAACCGGCCTGTGGCCGCCCAAAGGGGTGCCAGCCGCAATCAGGTCATGCGCACAGAAATTGCCATGCCGGCTGCGTTTTCACCCTTGAACTAATCCGCCCTTGTTATCTGAACGGAATTGCCATGTTCATTGCTACTTTGACACTTTCCATCCATCCGGGCGGTACTCCTGACACCAAAGCGTGGCTGCAGGACGCCCAAGCACAGTTGCCGGCCGGGTTGCAGGCCCGTCGCCTGACCTTGAATGTTGAAATCGGCGAGGTCAACACGCTGGTTGTACTGTTTGCCCTGAACGATCCGGTCGCCGATCTGTGCACGTTGCGCGAAGGTCTGAATGCCGCTCGTTTGGCCACGCCCAACCCGCATCCGGTGACCTTCACGCTCGAGTTGATGCAGGCCGACGACACGGTATGGCCATTGCTTGATTCCGTGGGCCGCGACCATGCTCCTGTCCTGCTGCAGATCACACATCGTCAGCCATCAACGGTCAGCGATTTGCAAGCCGTGTTGTCGCCGGTTACCGGTGTCCTGGATGCCTGGTGGTGCCTGACCCGTCTGGCCAGTACCGACGAGGCCCTGATTCTGTCGGAAGCCGTGTTGCAGGATGATGCCTGCGGCCTGCTCCGTTCCTGCCTGCTGGACCCGGTACGCTGAATTCGCAACGCACCGGACTCCGGTCCGATTCTTTCTTGTTTGAAAGGTACTATCCATGATGCCGTATGAAGAGCATGATCCACCGGCCAGTGATCCGAACTATCTTGTGACCGTGGGGCGCACGCCATTGCAACCTGCCGTGCGATTACCGCAAGGCTGGTTTCACACGATCAAAGGGCCAGTCTTCGATCAGATCAAAGTGGGCCCACGTGACCATGACCTGACCGTGCACGGAGTGGCCGAACCGATTGGCAGTCGCATCATTGTTTTCGGTCGGGTGACCGACAGTGATGGCAAGCCTGTGCGTAACCACCTCATTGAAATCTGGCACGCTAACGCCGCAGGTGGCTATATTGACTCGCTCGACATCACGGGCTTCCCGCTGGATCCAAATTTTATCGGTGCGGGTCGAACATTGACCGACAACGATGGTAATTATCGTTTTATTACGATTCGCCCCGGAGCCTACCCCGCCATTTACGTTCCGGGTACCGATGCCTGGCGCGCCGCACACATTCATTTTTCAATATTTGGCCCGTCTTTTGAAAGCCGTCTGGTAACACAGATGTACTTTGAAGGGGACCCGTTATTGCGTCAGGACAAAATGATTCTGGCGATTCCCGATCCGCGCGGTCAGGATCGTCTGATTGCGAAGTTCTGCGCTGAGACGTCAATTTCGGAATCGTTCGGGCCGCCTCGCGTGCGTCCGACCCTGGACGGTAGCGGCACTCTGATTCAACCGCCCAAACGTCAAGACCCTGGTGCACTGCGCCACTACAACCCCTCGGCCCAGGCGTTTCGCTTTGATATCGTCTTGCGCGGTAGCCGCGCCACACCATTTGAGAGCAAACCATGAGCGTGATTGTTACTCCGTCACAAACCTGCGGCCCGTTGTTCGGATTTGCCATTTTGCCTCAAGGCATCAACCGCACCATCGCCGTCAATGACCCTCAAGCCATCGTTATCCGTGGTCTCATTACCGACGGCCAGGGGGCGCATATCGATTACCAGGGGTTTGTCGAGTTTTGGTGCGAGGGTCAGGCGTGCCGGGCACGCACCATGGCCGGCCAGTTCGAAGTGGTAGTACGCAAACCTGACGCGCTGATACTGCCCAATGGTCAGCGCTGTGCACCACATCTCAACGTGGCTGTTCATGCTCGCGGTGTTACCCGCCACTTGGTGACCCGCCTTTATTTTCCTGACGACCACGAGGCCCAAGCCGTCGACCCGATTTTATCGGCGGTGGCTGCCGGCCGCCGTCATACCCTGATTGCCCGCCCTGATCCGGATAGCCGACATCTTATGTTTCCGATCCGGCTTCAAGGCGAGGAGGAAACTGTTTTCTTCCGGCATAACGCTGGTGACTGACCTGCGCAGACGGCATCGCGCATTTGCATGACCTTGGTACCTGCGAAGGGTACGTTCAAGACCATAACAACACTGGAGACAAAACTATGTTCAATCGTCGCAAGTTTCTTACCGCCACTGCTACGGCGCTGGTGCTTTCAACCGCCATGCCGTCCGCTATGGCGCAGCAGGCCACCGAGTTGCGGATGGGGTTATTGCTGCCGGTATCGGGTCCACTGGCCTTTGTCGGTGGCACCATGAAAAAGCCTTTGATCTGCTGATCGAGCAGATCAATGCCAATGGCGGTATGAATGGTGTGCCGGTCAAAGTTTTTCTACGACACTGAAAGCAACACCACGCTGGTTGCCCAGCAGTTCCGTCGCCTTGCGGAAAGCGATAAAGTCGATATCGTGATTGGCCCCACCGTTACCGGCGAAACCCTGGTAGCACGTCCGATTGCGAATGAGCTGAAAGTGCCGATGATTCCCTTTGCCGGTACCGAAGCGGTGATCAACCCGGTCACGCCTTACATGTTCGCATTCATTCCTTCGGATCGTCATGTGGCTCGCAAAATGCTTGAAATGGTCAAGTCGCAAGGTAAAGATTCCGTTGCCTTCCTGCATTCGGCCGACGGTTTTGGCCAGACCGGTCTGAAAGTCATGAAAGAGTTGACGGATGAAATGGGCATGAAGCTGGCTGTTGTCGAGGAATTCGGCCCTCGTGACTCTGACATGACCCCGCAAATCATGCGTATCCGTTCCAGCAATGCCGATGCCATGTTTGTATGGGGTGTTAATCCCGGCCCGACCATCATCATGAAAAATGCCAGGGCGGTAGGCTATAACAAGCCGATCATCAACAGTTACGGCGTCGCATCGCAAAGCTTCATCGAGCAGACAGGCAAGAACGGTGACGGTTCGTTCGTTATTGGTACGGCAATCATGGGGGCCAAGAACATGCCGCCGGAAAGCCCTGTGCGCAAGGCCACCGAGCAGTTCATCAACGATTATGAAGCGCGCTACAAAGAGCCCATTGGCGCATTTGCCGGCTATGTGTTTGATGCCATCAACCTGGTCAATCAGGCTGTGCATAAAACCAATGGCAAGGTTGACCGTGAATCACTGGCGGCGGCCTTCCGTGATGGAGGACTGAAATTCACCGGCGCCAACGGTAATCTGGAGTTCAAACAGGGCTCGTCGACCGCACAAAGCGAGCAGTCGGAAGGCGTAGTGGCGTTGCAGATCAAGAACGGCCGGTTTGTCCTGGCACAATAAGTTTCCCTGTCGTACGTTCGTCCTGAGCGTACGAATGATTTTTGAAGCGCCTTGAGTGTTTTTGTTTGTACTTTGGCCTGTCATTGCATTGCAATGACAGGCTTTTTTGACACGCGCGTCGTCTGGAAATCACTCTTGCTCCGCGTCTTTACGACCTGATGATCCTGTGTCTGATTTTGACCAGGTCGCTACCGGCGCTTGTCCTGCCTGGCGACGAAACGTCGAGGGCGACTGGCCGGTGCAGCGTTTGAAAAAACGGCTGAAGTAGGCTGGGTCTTTGAACCCCAGCATATAGGCAATGCTGAGCGACGATCGTGAAGAGTACAAAAGCTGGCGTTTGGCTTCGAGCAGCGTACGTTGATGCAATAGCCCCTGGGGCGTTTCGCTGGAAACCGCACGGCAAATGGCCGTCAGTCGTCCTTCAGTCAGGTTCAGGTTGGCGGCCAGCTCAGCAACCGACGGTTGCTGGCGAAACACTTTTTCCAGATGAACACGGAATTTTTCATAGATCTCCAGATAGCCAGGAGGCAAGTCCCCGCTGCCGGTATCAACAGGTACCGCGTGGCGTGCAATGCAGACCAGCAGCAGAGCCAGACGCGCCATCAGAGCAGTAGTCCGACCTGATCCACCCCAACGGTAATCGTGTTCGATACCGACAAACAACGCCGGGATGTCCTGGTCGGGTGGCTGATCGAGTGTCAGATGAATACGATGGGTTTGCTCGGTAACCGACAGAATATCCGATTCACCGAACAAGGTCGCCTCATGCATAAATTCTGCAGAGACGGTCAGGATAGGACCGGCAGTGTCGCGGCTGAAGTGAAACCCGTGCACAACACCCTGCGGCACGAACAGCAAATACGGTGCCTGGAACGGATGCCAGGTGTCTTCTATGAGTACGTCACCGTGACCTGACTCAAAATACATCAATTGATGCAGCCCATTGTGCAGATGGGGCTTGGCATCCCAGTCGTGAAAAGCCAGTTGCTCTTCGATGCGCTCAAAGTGCAAGAACCGACCTTCAATGGCCTGCGCCGCAAAGCCATAAATAAAAAAATTCCGGATGCCTTGTGGAGTAGGGATTATGGATTTTTCCGGGAAGCACGCATGGGGTTTCAGGCTTGATGGTAATCGATGAAAAGTACAACATTTTCACCGTAAATTCCATGTCTTTCGTCGGACGTGATTTCATAATGAACCCATACAACACACCTACAGGAGACACCATGAAACCCGAAGATTTCCGTGCTGACAAAAGCCGCCCCTTTACCGGTGCCGAGTACCTTGAAACCCTGCGCCATGGCCGCGAAGTTTACATTGACGGCGAACGGGTGCATGACATCACCGAGCATCCTGCATTCCGAAACTCTGCACGTTCTATTGCCCGTCTGTACGATGCATTGCACGACCCTAAAACCAAAGACATTCTGACAACGCCCACTGATACCGGTAATGGTGGTTATACCCACCGGTCATTCAAAATGGCACGGTCTCGTGAAGATTTGCGCGCGCAACAAGCCGCGATTGCCGAGTGGTCACGTCTGAGCTACGGCTGGATGGGACGCACGCCCGACTACAAAGCTGCGCTGATGAACACACTCGACGTGAATGCCGAGTGGTATGGCAAGTTTGCCGACAATGCCCGTGCCTGGTACAAGCGGGCGCAAGAGTCGGTCTTGTTCATGAACCACGCTATCATCAATCCGCCGGTTGACCGGTCATTGCCTGGCAGTCAGGTCAAAGATGTGTTTATTTCCATTACCAAAGAAACGGACGAAGGTATTTATGTGTCGGGTGCCAAAGTGGTGGCGACATCGGCCGCGTTGACTCACTACAATTTCCTGGGTCAGAACGTAGGTGGCGCGGGTGATGACACCGATATGGCCGTCAGTTTCATTTTGCCCATGGCAACGCCAGGCTGCAAATTGTTCTGTCGCACCTCATACGAAAAAATCGCTGCACTGAACGGCTCCCCGTTTGATTATCCGTTATCAAGCCGATTTGACGAAAATGATGCCATTTTCGTGCTGGATAACGTCTTTGTACCTTGGGAAAACCTATTGATCCATCGCGATATTGACCGTCTCAAGCGTTTCCAGCCTACATCGGGCTTCCTGAATGGTTACTGCCTGCAAGGTTGCACGCGCTACGCCGTCAAGCTCGACTTCTTGTCGGCTTTGGTGGCCAAGGCCCTGCATACCACCGGCGCCGATACCTTCCGTGGCAACCAGGCCTTGCTGGGCGAGATCATCGGCTGGCGCAATCTGTTCTGGTCACTGAGCAATGCCATGGTCAATGATCCGGTACCTTGGGTAAACGGCTCGGTTTTGCCCAAGCTTGAGCCTGCCCTGTGCTATCGCACCTTTGCTGGCGATGCTTATGGCCGTGTCAAGGAAATCATCGAAAAAATCGTGGCCTCGGCCCTGATTTACCTGCCCTCTTCAGTGCAAGACCTTAACAACCCGGAAATCGATCGCTACCTGAAGCAATACGTCCGCGGTTCCAACGGTATTGACCACGTCGAGCGAATCAAAATCATGAAGTTGCTGTGGGACGCCATCGGCACCGAATTTGGTGGCCGTCACGAATTGTATGAACGTAACTATTCCGGTAATCACGAGGATGTACGGCTGCAAATGTTGACCACAGCACAGGGTAATGGTGACATGGCTCGCATGACGGCGATGGTGGATCAGTGTTTGTCAGATTATGACACTCAGGGTTGGACGGCTGACACCTGGATCGATAACAAAGACGTGCAGGCACGCTTGCATCCGGCGGCAGCTGTTGCCCAGGCCCCCGAGCTCGACGTGTTGAACGCCTGATGTCGAACGTTTGATCATCTCGCATAGTGTTAACAATGCCGCGTGTTTGAAGTGGTTTTTAGATTACGCGGCATGCTGCTTATTTAGGGGTATCAATGATGACCACCCAAACGTGCCCCTCTGCTGTAGTGCCTGGCATGCCGATGCAGCCTTCCCAGGGCGATTTCCGTTCGGTCATGGCGCGCTTGCCCGCCGCCGTCAATATCATTACATCGGACGGCCCCGGGGGTAAAGTCGGTATGACCGCTACGGCGATGTGCTCATTGACAGACAGTCCGCCTTCGGTGCTTGTTTGTCTGCATGAAGCTTCCCGCACCACCCGGGCAATTCTGCAAAACGGCCAACTGGCCGTGAATATGCTGGCCGCCGGCAGTGAAGCCTTGTCTGCCGCTTTTGCAGGGCAGCAGGGGCTGGAGATGGCCCAACGCTTTGGCCTCAGCGACGCCAGCTGGATCACCCTTGTGACTGGCAGCCCCGTACTTGAAAACAGTATTGGCAGTTTCGACTGTACCGTTAGTGAGCATCATAAGGTCGGGACCCATTTCATTCTGTGCTGCGCAGTTGAAGCTTTGCATGTGGGCCCTGAAAAAGAAAGCCTGATGTACCACCAACGCCAGTATCGGCACCTCTGAATGGTCTGCACGGTAAATACCCCGATAAATCGGGGTGTTTACCTTTGCATAAGGCCCATATTTTTTCCATAAAGCACTTCATTGCATCTTGACGCCCTGCGGGCGGCAGAAAAGTCGCGCATATACGGAATTAAAAATTGAAGAACAACTAATTCTGCTTAGAAGAATAAGATTCTTTTTGATAGAATTACCTGATAATGCGCTTCAGCAAAACCGTTTTGAATCAGTCACATTCTGGTTGTGCGTCGCGCGGTGCCGAATTTGAATAACCTCAGCCTGTTATCAGGTGGATTTTTTACAGGAATAAGACTTATGTCCAGCCTTTTGGTTGAAGATCGCAATCACGTACGTATCCTGACCCTGAACCGGCCCGGACAGCACAATGCGATGGATATTGAGCTGTACGAACGACTTACGGCTGCACTTGTCGAAGCGGAAAAGGACGATAGTGTTCGTGCTGTTGTTATTAACGGGAATGGTCCTTCGTTTTGTTCCGGAGCAGATACCAAAGAGTTTGAACAACTTACACCCGATCAAGAGAAGCTTGTCGAATATCGTGCCAGTCTGACCTACAACTTGCACAAAACCATCCCTGAAATGGAAAAGCCTGTTGTTGCCGCTGTACATGGCTTTGCGGTAGGCGGAGGGTGTGGTTTGGCACTGGCCTGCGATATCACGCTTGCAGATGCTGAAGCGAGATTGGGATACCCTGAAATTCGTCATGGCCTGGTGGCGGCGGTTGTCATGGCCAACCTCACCAAGCAAGTTGGACGCAAGGCCGCTTTCGAACTGGTGTCTTTAGGCAAAGTGGTAGATGCGGAAGAAGCCCACCGCATCGGCATGATCAGCCGTGTGGTATCTGCAGGTACGGTATTCGAGGCTGCCCTGGAGGTTGCTGAAAAACTGGCGGAGCGAGTGCCTTCGGCATTGCGTGCTACCAAGCGCCTGTTTCAGGCAGTCGCTGATATTCCACTTTCTGAAGGTCTTGTACTGGGCAAGCAAGCGAATGAAGCGATGCGTGCTTACCGTGTCGACGCTTTGAAAAATTATGCACAAGCGGTTGCCGCAACAGGTAAAGCCTGAGGTAAGCCGACATGAGCACAGCACAACACACCGCACCTGATCGCCAGCACCCGTTGGCTCAGTCTGATTTCATGCACCAGCGACAAGAAATCCTGCGTCTGAGCGATCTGGATTTTCAGCAGCATGTCAACAATGCAGCCATAACAGGTTTTCTTGCGAATGCACGTTTCGATTTCCTGGCGACAGTCAGACCCTGTTTACCTCAGGGCTCCAAACTGGTCATAGCACGACTCGAAGTTGATTTTACGGGTGAGCTTCATTACGGGTTTGAGGTTACTGTGGGCACCCGCATCATGGGTTTTGGTCGTACGTCAATGCGGCTTGAACAAGCCATATTCCAGAACGATCAATGCGCGGCGCATGCTATCTGTGTGTTTGTACACAAGGGTGAGGCAGGCTCATTGCCCTGGCCAGAATCGGTATTGCGATTGGCTGCAAGTTCGGCAAACGAGTGAATTCAAGTATAAAAAAGGTGGATAGACATGACGCAGAAAGTCTCTGATAGTGATGCGCTTTTAGCTGGAGCAACGGCTTGGTGGCGAACCGGAATTATCGATATTCATCCGGGGGTCATTGATGTGCGGGGCTATCCAATACAACAGTTGATTGGCAAAATTGATTTTGTCTCCATGATCTGGCTGATGTTGAAAGGTGATCTGCCAAGCAGGGGCAAGCCCGTTTGCTTGAGGCGGCGCTCGTCGCATCGGTCGATCATGGTCCGCAGGCCCCGTCAATTTCGATTGCGCGTATGGCGTCGACATGTGGTGTCGGCATCAACAATGCCATCGCTTCCGGTGTAAATGCGTTGGGTGATGTTCACGGCGGTGCTGGTCAGCAATGCCTTGAGGTTTATCACGCCGTTGCTTCGCAAGCCGGTGACTGTACCGATGAGTCAGTCATGACAGGTTTGATTGCTGCACAGATTGCTGTGCACAAGCATTTACCTGGGTTTGGCCATCGGTTTCATCCTGTTGATCCACGCGCCAAACCATTGCTGGAACTGGTCGAAGAGGCAGTGGTTGCAGGCGAGGTTCAGGGCCGTTATCTGAGTGTTGCACGGGCGGTGGAAAAAGTCTTGCATCAGGTCAAAAACAAACCGATTCCAATGAATATCGATGGTGCTACAGCCGTGATTTTTGGCGAACTTGGGTTTGCACCGGTAGAGGCGCGTGGCTTGTTCATATTGTCACGATCAGTCGGCATTATGTCTCATGCATTTGAGCAGATGCAGCAAGGTGGGCGTATCAAAGGGCCGATGCCAACGAATATCCCATATACCTACGATGGCCCTGTTCGCCGATCTGTGGGGTAAGCGTTAACATGGCAGTGTCTATAGTTGCCATGATGCTTCATCACAATGAAATTTCGCCTCTTATGTCTTGCCCTGACCGTTGCACTTGCAGGTTGTAACGAAGGTGACGCCGTTGATGATTACGCGGCCAGCAGTGAACCTGATGTAACGGTACAGGTCGATCTACCGGATCAGCCCGTACACTCATCCCTGGGGCTGAAAAGTTATTGGCTCGATCAGCAGGAAGCGACAGTGCGGTCAATGAACCGGCTACCGATACGCAAGCCGGTATGCCGAGACGCATTGCCGAGGTTCAACGCTGGCAGTTCGAAGTTGCCCCTGAGCGCTTGCAGTCGGTATGGGAAAATCATCGGGAAGCCTGTACGGCCTTGGCCAATGCGTGTGAAATCATTCAAGCCAATCTGGCACTGCGCGGCCCCGACCAGGGTGCCCGTAGCGCCAACTTGCAGCTTCGTGTTGCACGCGATCAACTGGATGGTTTTTTGGGGCGATAGACGCTTCTGGTGTCCAGCCCATCGAGAAAAATGTCTCGCGTGAAGACCGCACCCTGCAATGGACTGACCTTCAGGCGCGACGTCAAAGCGCTGAGCAGCTGCGGGATCGTCTGAAATCGATGGTCGCCAATCATCAGACTGACAAGTTGGCCGATCTGTTGGCGCTTGAACGTGAACTGAATCGTGTTCAGTCGTCGCTTGATTCCATGACGGCGCAGTCACGGGTTCTGGCGGGCGAAACCGAGCGGGTCCGGTTCGACATCAATTATCGCAGCGCCCCGCGTAGCTTGGCCAGCGATGTGTGGTCGCCGATCCGGAATGCCTGGCATGAAATGGGCAAAACATTCACACAAAGCGTTGCTGCCGCGATGCTTTTTGTGGCCAGCGCGTTGCCCTGGATTGTGATTCTGGTGCCTGGCTGGCTGTTATTACGCAAGTTCTGGTCGGCGCTTCGACGCAGGCTGGGGCAAGGGGTCGGACGCAAGAGTTGATCATTGCTTTTCGGCCTATGTCAGGCAAGCGGCGCACGCAATGAGGCCTTGATACGTTTCAAAGCGTCATCGCGGTCTTCAATGAAACACTGCAAATCAGCTATGCTTTTTTCAAGCGAGCACAGTGTGTCCCGGCATTTTTCCGCAATGGTGTTGGCCACAACGCCAACCTGGGTCTGAATCGCGTGCTGCAATGTCGTGTACAGTCTTTCGTAGTCTGGGGTTACGGTGTATTCAGTTAACTGAAGCTGAAATTGCAGCTTACTGTTCTCGGGTACGTAGTCAGGCAATACGTCGTCAACGACCTGCTGTAGCGACGTATTGATGATCGGTGTCAATCTGGAAGAAAGCACCTGGCCGTTGCCAGATGAAGCGTGTTCTTCCAGTATGGCCGGAAGAAGGGGGCAATTTTGCGCCAGAGGTGCTTCAGAATCTGGTCGGGCGCCTGAAGAAGGGCTTCTTGTCCGGCGTTTAGTGCCTCGTGCAATTGGCTTAACTGCGGCAAGACCGTGTTGTACAGGCTACCCAGAACATTTTCTTCCTGATGATGCAATAAAACTTCGGCCGGTTTACGCTGCTTGTAAGCCAGCGCGGGCTGGATGATGTCCATTAAGGCCGCGTACAGACCCTCGAATCCGGCCTCTTCCAGCGCCTGCGGAGTCAGACCTTCTGTGCGAGCCATGTGGGTCGAAATAGACACCGGGGCCGCCAGTATCGATGCGTCCAGACCCATGGCCTCAAGCTTGGCGCTGGCCCGATCACAGACGTCATTTTCCTGCAGGGCACGATTGTCAGGCGTCTTGTTACGCAGCAATTTCTGGATTTCCCCGTCGACCTCGTCTTCCTCGAAAACGTCACTGCGCGTTAAAACGGGTAGAAGCGGTTTGCCACGTCTTAATTCCGTCGAGAGCTCTTCCAGTTCCTGGGTTTGGCCCGGAGAGGCGGAGCTTGAAAGCCATAACAGGCCATCGGCACTTTCAATAAAGCGTTTTGTCAGTTCGGCATTTTGGCCGGTAACCGAGTGCAACCCTGGGGTATCGAGCAAGACCAGTTTCTGGCCGAGACAAACGCCTTGCAGCCGTGCGGTAGTTTCGGTTTCCCCTCGGCAAAAGTGTCGCTGGTTTCAACGACCGCGCCATTTTCGAGGTGAAAATACTGAACGGGTTGTTCGTACGCCGCGAAACGTTGGGCCAGCAAATTGCAAAAAGCGCTTTTACCCACGTTGAATTTCCCGAACACCAGCAAAATGACTTTATCGTCCAGCAACTCTGCGAGTTTGCTGGCATGAACAAGTTCCGATCGCTGTTGTGCCCAGTGTCCCGAGAGTGTGCGAAGGGCTTGCCCGATAGCGTGTGCCTGCGCGACAAACGCACTGTCAGGTTTGAATCCAGACAAAGGCCATTGAAGTGACTCAAAGGTACGTTCAATATGCGCGTGCCAGGCATGTAATGAAGCGAGCACTGACGTCAGGTCAGTATCAGCACGCTGTGCTGCATTGACGGTCGATAAAAAACCGAGCTCTTGCGGGGCAACAATGCCCGGTAGATTCGTTGCGTTCATACAGGAAGCGAAAATGAAGCAAGGGTGTCAATGGCATCACGTGCGATGTTGACCTGAAATTCGGCCTCGACGATGTCCTGCGCCAGGCAGACCTGATCGGCTGAGGCGTTGAAGTACTGTGTAAAGGCGTCGTGCAACTGCCGGATACCGGCGGGTGAACCAAAGATCCGTTGCAAATCACGGGCATGTTTGACCGAAACGCCCAGCACAGCAATCATTACGGTGTAAAGGCTGCCCGACACCGGCGTTTTTCCGCTGGATAAGCCAGTCACGCCATGGCCGGCGAGAAACGCGTCGATTTCAACACAGGCGCGAGAATAGGCAACCTGGATACGTGCACGTTCGCGCTTTGCCGCTGTGAGTTTGTATTGATCACTGGCGTTGTCAGGAGTCAGGGAATTACCAAACCCTGGCGCGTTAATAATTGCCAGCAGGTCGGTTTGAACCTTCGCTAATACGGTATGCAGGCCTGTGTCAAACTGATGGCGTTGTTCGGACTGCCGTTGCAGCAGGGCTTCCAGCCGTTGCTGGCGCAAGGCATGTTCTTGCTGCAGTTCAGTGCTGAAGTGATCAAAAAGTCGGGCGGCTTCAAAAGCCCGGGCCTGCGGTACTTTGGCCACGGCATCAGATATCCGCTCTTTAAGTGCAGGAATCCCGCTTTTCTGTACCAGTAATTGCTTATGTTCGGTTTGGCCTTGCCGATGACGCGTTGATGAAACGGCATGGAAAACCGTGTCAGGTGCCTGTTGACCAAGCGCCTTCAGAATGTTTTCGAGTTCGCTTGTTCCAGGCAGCTGGTCGATCTGGGACAGCACAAACAACGTCTTGCGTTGCGTTAGACCTTCGTCGTTACATAACTGCTTCACGACATCGAGTTCACAGCCGTCAAGCTCGCCTTCTTTGGCCGTATGTACGAACAGCCGGATATCGGACTCAATCCAGACGGCTCGAAGGGCCAGGTGATCGTCATTCAGGTTGATATCGGCATCAAGGCCTGGCGCATCCAGCCAACAAACCGCATGGTGTGTCTGACCAGACAATGTGATGGTTTCACGTTTGTCGGCAACTGAAAAGCGGTCTTGGTCCAGCAGTTCATTCAATAACCGGCTTTTGCCATGATTGTATTTGCCCACGACCGTTACGGTGGGCAACCGGTTTGGCGTCGTCAGCAAACGGAGCCGTTCGAGATGGCTGATGTGCTCGGGCAGAACGAGCAAGATTGCCCGTTCTGCCGCTGTTTGAGCGCTGCCAAGAATGTCGTTTTGTTCAGTCATTCATTCTGTGGAGCATTTTGAGTTAAACAGCTCAGGCCGCTGCGCGCTCGCGGTTGACCAACTGGTTATCTTTGCCATCGACCAGTGGTGTGAGCGTGATATTGAATTCAATATCTTTGTACGTATCGGCCTTCAGGCCAAGCGCAGCACCACCGGTTTTTTCGGTCACCGGAGGAATCAGGTCTTCGCGTGTGGCGTAGGCAAAGTCATCCCAGATCAGCGGATCGCCTTCGATATTGAATTGCGTCGTCAACTTGCGGTTGCCCTCGCTGGTCACGAACATATGAACGTGTGCAGGGCGGTTGCCATGACGTGCCAGGTGGTTCAACAGCTGCTGTGTTGAACCTTGTGGAGGACAGCCGTAGCCTACCGGCATCAGCGTACGGAATTCGTACTTGCCGTCAGCATCGGTACGCACCGCACCACGAAGGTTAAAGTCGCTTTGTTTTCCGGTGGGGTCGAAGTGGGAATAGAAACCACGGGAATCAGCATGCCAGCATTCAACCAGAGCACCTGCAACCGGTTTGCCGTCAGCGCCTTTCACGACGCCGTGGATGACCAGCGGGCCGGCGTCTTCGTCGGGGTCAACATCAAGTTTGGACACACCTTCTTTAACAGGTGCGCCGGCAACGTACAGCGGGCCCTCGATGGTACGCGGTGTACCGCCGTCAAGACCAATTTGCTTGTCTTCGGCATCAAGACGGATATCGATGTATTTTTCCAGACCCAGACCGGCAGCCAGCAACGCGGCTTCACCATCGGTGCCCAGGCGGTTCAGGTAGTTGACGCCGGCCCAGATTTCGTCGGGCGTGATGTCAAGGTCGTCGATGGCCTTGAACAGGTCAGACAACAGACGGTGAAGAATCTGTTTGAAACGGGCGTTGCCCTCTTGGCCTTCGAGGTTTACAGCGGCTTTCAAGAGGTCTTGAACTTCCTGGGTGTCAAATACGTTAACGGTCATTTTCTGTCCCTTTTATGTAATAGAGTTGGCTTTTTGAGAGTGGAGTGGATAACAGCACAGCGCGTTTTGGGCGTATCAGCTGTCGTCCTCGCGTACCGACGATGGGTGGCGGCAGAGCGGTGTTACTGAAATTTTCATGAACGGGTAAAGCGGCAGATTGCTGAGCAACTGGTGCAATTCTGCGTTGTCTTCGACGTCAAAAATACTGTAGTTGGCGTATTCGCCAACAATTCGCCAGATATGGCGCCATTTGCCGCTACGTTGCAATTCTTGCGAATACGCCTTTTCTTTGGCAATGAGCTGAGCCGCAACTTCGGGGTCCAGGCTGTGCGGAATCTGAACATCCATTTGCACATGAAACAGCATGTGTGGGTCTCCTGTTGGGGAATCGGTGCGCAGCGGGCGGATTAACTGCGCGTAACGTGGTGAATAGAGCCTGGCCGGGTGAATCGCTGCACCTGGGCATCGTTCAGCGTAATGCCAAGGCCGGGGCCTGTTGGGACGGTCAATTCGAAATCGCTGTATTCAAGCGGTTGTGTCAGGATTTCTTCAGTAATCAAGAGCGGGCCAAACAGCTCGGTACCCCACTGCAAGTTGGCAAAACTGGCAAACAAGTGGGCTGAGGCAATGGTGCTGACCGCACCTTCCAGCATGGTGCCACCGTACAACTCAATACCGGCGGCATCGGCAATGGCGGCGACGCGTTGCGCAGCAAACAGCCCACCGCTTTGTTCAATCTTGACAGCGAAAACATCACTGCCGCTTTCTTTGGCGATGGCAAAGGCGCTTTCCGGCCCTTGCAGCACTTCATCGGCCATCAAGGGAATTGAAAAGCGTCGCATCAAGCGCCCCAATGCTGCGGCCGAGGCAACTGGCTGTTCCACCAGTTCGCAACCGGCGTCGGCCAACGCGGGGATACCCCATGCCGCTTGCGTTTCGCTCCAGGCCATGTTGATGTCGACACGTACCGCTGCACGGTCGCCCAAGGCATTCTTGATATCAGCGACGTGCTGGATATCGGTTTTGATGGCCTTGGCACCGATTTTCAGTTTAAACACATTGTGGCGACGCAGAGCCAGCATCTTTTCGGCTTCGTCGATATCCTGGGCTGTATTGCCCGAGGCGAGCGTCCAGGCAACGGGCAAGCGGTCGCGACGACGCCCGCCCAGCAGTTCAGACAACGGCACCCCCAGACGCTTGCCGTGGGCGTCGAGCAAGGCGGTTTCCAGAGCGCTTTTGGCAAAGTGGTTCATTTTGACCAATTTGCCGATATGCGTCATCAGGGCTTGAATCCGGGTGGCATCTTTGCCAACAATGGCTGGAGCCAGGTAGGTATCGACCGTCTGTTTCATGGTCTCCGGACTTTCGGGCCCATAGGCCATGCCGGCAATGGTGGTACCTTCGCCCAGGCCGGTAACCCCGTCGCTGCAGACTACTTGCAACAACATCAGGCTTTGGCCCTGCATGGTTCCGACCGACAGTTTGTGAGGCCGGATGGTGGGCAGGTCAACGATGCGGGTTTCAACGCGTTCGATAACCGGGTGATTCGAATCGGTAGACATTGGCGTGTTTATTAAGATGTGATGAAACGGATTAATCGTGAATAATCGGGCCGTTGGCATCGGATGTCCAACACCGTTTTCATCTGATTGAATACTTTAAAGGTATTAAAAGGCGCCAGCCCGCGAAAATCAGGGGTTTGCTCCGGTAATATGCAGAAATGCACCTGTTCAATTTCGGGGGAAACAATGGATCTGCGTCAGCTACATTATTTTGTTGCCGTGGCCAGGGAAGGCAACTTTACGCGGGCAGCGGATCAATTACATATGGCCCAGCCTCCCTGAGTCGCCAGATCCAGGCACTGGAAGACGAACTTGGTGTGCAATTGCTGCTGCGCAAGCATCGACCCGTTCGTTTAACCGATGCCGGTCGCGTGTTTTATGAGCAAGCCTTGCAAATTCTGGCGCGTGTCGAGCAAATGAAAGAGGCCACGCGACGCGTCGGTCTGGATCAACGCAAGGTATTGAGCATCGGTTTTGTAGGCTCCACACTGTATGCGGGCATGCCGTCGTTGATACGGCAACTACGCAAACATGATCCCGAACTCGAAATCCAGCTGGTTGAACTGACAACGGTACAACAAGTCGATGCGTTGAATGAAGGACGTATTGATGTCGGCATCGGCCGTATTCCTCATAATGATCCGAATGTCATGGGTATTGTCTTGCGTGAAGAACGCCTGGCGGTGGCCATTTCCGAGAGTTCTCGTCTGGCGGCCATTGAGGGGCCGGTTCATGTTTCAGAGTTGCAAGGCGAGCGTTTGGTCGTCTACCCGCAATCGCCACGCCCCAGCTTTGCCGACCTGGTGCTGGGTGTATTTCAGGCCAACGGGGTGCGGCCCGGCAGTGTTCATGAAGTGCGCGAAATTCAGGCCGCATTGGGTTTAGTTGCGGCCGAGGTAGGTATCTGCGTCATTCCCGTCTCTGCCCGACAAATGCGCCAGGACATCCAGTACCGGTTACTGGAAGGTGAGCGGGCGGTATCCCCGATTATTCTGAATCATCGGGTTCATGATGATTCCCGATACCTTGGGCTGATCAAGCAGCTGCTTCAGAAAATGTATGACGAAAACCCCGCGTGGCTGGGTGATGCGCCATGTTAAGGGCCTAAACAGGTCGGTGCGATTGTTAAATTTGCGTTCAGCAGCAACAAACTGAGATATTTCGGGTCTGTTTTTTGTTATTCACAAAAAGTTACGATATTCTGCCCTGTGGATAACTACGGGTACGTCGTCCTGTGAGTAATTTGTGAATCGATCGCTAACAACTCACTGCTTTAACAACGTTGGTTTTTTTGTCCAGAATCCATCCTTGCATTGCACCCAAAGTCGTCCAGAATTTTTTTGCCGTTAACTTTTTGAATTCAATAGTGTTTATTCGGTTGTACCACTTATCCACAGACACCCATAATCAGTAATCTTTTGATATACAAGAAAAGGAATAACTTAAACACTTTTGTCCAAAAAACAGACTAAACGCGCCCATGGCGCTTCCAAAAATACGGCTTACACTTCGAGCCTCTGTGATTCACGCCAACGCTGAGCCAGCATTGAACTGACCATCAGCTGCAACAAATGAAACACCATAAGGGGTAACACCATAAAACCTGCGACTGATGCGGTAAACAACACCTGTGACATCGGCACACCACTGGCCAGGCTTTTTGGGCGCCACCAAACAAAGCGGTAATACGATCTTCCTGGCTAAAACCAAACCAACGCGCTAACCCGTAGACAAAACCCATTGAAAACAGCAAGAAAATCAAACTGATAGCAACCAGCCCCAGAATTATGGCAAATGAGACCTGTTGCCAGATACCACCGATTACCGCAGCACTGAATGCGCTGTAAATCACCAGTAGAATCGAACCCCGGTCAATGAAAGACAAGGCTTTGCTGGTTCTGCGAAAAGCGGCGTCAACGTATGGACGTAAAAAATGACCTGCCAAAAACGGCAACATTAACTGGGCAAAGATATTTGCGACTGATTCCATGGCTGACACGGCCCCCGCCGTAGGAACAATGAAACTGTTGACCAGAAATGGCGTGATTACTATGCCCAGCAATGTGGATGCCGAGGCACTGCACACGGCAGCGGGAACATTACCACCGGCAATGCTGGTCAAGGCTACCGCCGATTGCACTGTGGCAGGCAGCATGCATAAATACAAAACGCCCAGATACAGTTCGGGGTTTACCAAAGGCAACAACATCGGGCGCAGAACAAACCCCATCACCGGGAAAAATACGAACGTACAAAATAAAATTAGTCCGTGTAGCCGCCAATGGGTCAAACCATCAATAATGGCTTGCCGAGGCAGCTTGGCCCCATTCAAAAAAAGCAGTGCAATTGCAACTGTGGTCACGTGTTTCAGGAGCGTGGCAAACATGCCGAAAGCCGGCAACAGGCTGGCCAATACAACGGTACCCATCAACAGAAAGGTGTAGGTATCCGGAAGAAAAGGTATGCGTTTCATAAGTTCATTCGGAAGTGCATCAAAATGCCATATTCACCAAAAAGAGTATGGCTTTGTATACCTCGGGGCATTTCCTGGCGTGCCGGCCATCGCTCGTTTACCCGCATCGCTTTAATGTCATTTTGAAAGTTCTTGTCGCACAATTTCAGCGCCGGCGCTTAGCGCACCCAGCTTGCCTCGCGCCACGCTGCGGGGTAAAGGTGCCATGCCGCAATTGGTGCAGGGGTA
Source organism: Neopusillimonas aromaticivorans (assembly GCF_030344915.1). Taxonomy (GTDB): domain Bacteria; phylum Pseudomonadota; class Gammaproteobacteria; order Burkholderiales; family Burkholderiaceae_B; genus Neopusillimonas; species Neopusillimonas aromaticivorans. Next base: position 1,601,369 of record NZ_CP128233.1, read on the forward strand.
TAACTTGTCGGCGTCGACGAACTGAAGTGCTTTTCGCAGGGTATGGGCAACCTCTTCGGGCGTTTCAATCGTATTGCTTGCCACGTCGATGGCCCCGACCATCACTTTCTTGCCACGGATGAGCTCGATCAGGTCCATGGGAACCCGTGAGTTATGGCATTCCAGCGAGACAATATCAATGCTGGATTTCTGCAATTTAGGAAACGCTTCTTCGTATTGTCGCCACTCTGATCCCAGTGTTTTTTTCCATTCCGTGTTGGCCTTGATGCCGTAGCCATAGCAGATATGGACAGCGGTTTCGCATTTGAGACCTTCAATCGCCCGTTCCAGGGTGCTGACACCCCAGTCATTTACTTCATCGAAAAATACATTGAAGGCCGGTTCATCAAACTGGATGATGTCGACGCCCGCCGCTTCCAGTTCCCGGGCTTCCTGGTTGAGAATCGTGGCAAATTCCCACGCCAGTTTTTCACGGCTTTTATAGTGCGCGTCGTAGAGGGTGTCGATCATGGTCATCGGACCTGGCAGCGCCCATTTGATGGGCTGACGGGTCAATTGACGAAGAAACCTGGCATCTTCGACGAAAACCGGTTTTTGACGGGAAACAGCACCTGTGACCGTCGGAACACTGGCGTCATAGCGGTCACGGATTCTGACAGTCTCGCGTTTCTCGAAATCGACGCCATCCAGATGCTCGATGAATGTCGTCACAAAATGCTGGCGCGTCTGTTCACCGTCACTGACAATGTCGATTCCTGCAAGTTGCTGCTCTTGCAAGGCAAGACGCAACGCATCCCGCTTGCCGTCGCTCAGTGCCTTTCCCTGCAGTTTCCAGGGCGACCACAAGGTCTCAGGTTCTGCCAGCCATGAAGGTTTTGGCAAGCTGCCGGCAGTCGACGTCGGTAATAATTTTTTCATGGTAAATGGCCTGACAGGTGTAACGGATTAAAGGGCGCAGCTCGCAGCCCATTGCGAAAGAATGGCCTGGTAAGGTTTGATGAACTGCTCTTCAGCAAACTTTCCCTGCTCAGCCGCCAGTCGGCTACGTTCTTCCCGGTCATATACGATGCGGGGCAAGGAATAGTCCTGATGCTCCAGGCTCGGGCGATAGGTATCTCCGGCGGCAGAGTTGGCGTTGTAAATTTCAGGCCGGTAAATTTTTTGGAAGGTTTCCATGGTGCTGATCGTGCCGATCAGCTCGAGATTGGTGTAATCATTGAGCAAATCACCAAAGAAGTAGAAGGCAAAGGGGGCCACACTCTGTGCAGGCATGAAGTACCGCACCTTCATACCCATTTTTTGAAGTACTCATCGGTCAGCGAATACTCGTCCTGTACGTATTCCACGCCCAAGACCGGATGCCGGTTTTCAGTCCGTTGATAGACCTTGCTGCTCGACACGCTCAGACAGATGACCGGTGGTTTGGTGAAGTGCGCCTTATAGGCCTCTGAATTTACGAAGGATTTGAACAGTTTGCCGTGCAGGTCGCCGAAATCGTCAGGGATGCTGAAACCGGACTGATGGGTGTTGTGCTCGGCGAGCCGTACGCTAAAGTCGTAATCACGTACATATGAGGAAAAATTATTTCCTGCAATTCCGTCAATACGTTCGTTGGTCTTTCGATCGAAGATAGTGGTCTTCAATATCTCAATCAATGGAAGTGCGTTGCCTGCGTGTGAACCATCAATATTCATCTCTGCAGAAATGATTTCAAGCGCCACCTGATATCGGTCGCCGTTCGGATTATCCCAATGTGCCAGCGCATTGAACCGGTTGTCGATCATCTTCAGCGTGTTACGCAGATTTTCCTGGCGACGTGCACCCTGGCCAGATTCGCAAAGTTGGTTGTAATACGTGTGGCCTCTGAAGGACGATAATTTTCGTCGAAACAAATGCTTTTGATCGCAAAGGTGAATTCTTTACTCATGTGAACTTAAACCTCGATGTCTAACTGTTGAATGAAGTTTAAGTTCTTGAATCTATAAATAAAAGTGAAATTATTTCATTTAATCATTAGATTATTTTATTGATTGGCGTGTGGCAGGTGCCTTCCAGAACAATCTTGCCCTTGCTGTACTCGAGCTTCTTCCCTCCGCATCATGTTCGACTGGGGCAAGGTGTAATCGCATCAACCCGTAACAAGTGCTTTTGCCTGTTCGATGAAGGCTCGCAAATAATCGATCTCCACATCGGCCTCGCGAACGCCAAGAAAGATCTGTTTGGCAATGCCGTGCTTGCCCAGTCTCACCGGTACCACATCCATCTTGTCGGCATATTCCAGCACCAGCCATCGTGGCAGTGCAGCCACGCCACGTCCGCTGGCGACCATCTGCAGCATGATGTCGGTTGTTTCGATTGGTTTGTGACGTTTGGGTATGATTCCGGCAGGTGTCAGGAACATGCTGTAAATGTCCAGTCGCTCTGGCGGGACCGGATAGCTCACCAGCACTTCATTGGTCAACTGCTTTGGTTTTACGTATTCTTCTTTGGCCAGTTTGTGAGTGCTGGCAACCACCAGGACCTGTTCAAAATCGAATACTGGCTCAAAGATCAAACCGGGCTTGTCCAGAGGATCGGGCGTTACCAGAAGGTCGATCTCATAACCGAACAGGGCACCAATGCCACCAAACTGGAATTTCTGTTTGACGTCGACGTCCACATCGGGCCAGGTCGCCAAATAAGGCGAGACGATTTTCAACAACCATTGGTAGCACGGGTGGCACTCCATGCCGATGCGCAAGCTACCTCTTTCGCCTTGAGCGAACTGCTGCAGGCGCTCTTCAGCCAATTTCAGCTGTGGCAAAACCCGGTTGGCGACGGCCAGCAAGTATTGACCGGCCTGGGTCAGACGCAGGCTGCGACCTTCACGCAACCAGATATCGGTTCCTAATTGCTGCTCCAGCTTTTTCATGCTGTGGCTCAGCGCGGGTTGTGTCACGTGAAGAACGCTCGCCGCTGCGGTCAGGGAGCCTTGCTTTTCCACCTCGTGAATGATGGATAGATGGATACGATCAAGCATAATTGATAAATAAAATTCATATTTCGTTGGAATAATTGAATTTTACGTTATCGATTGCGAGGTGCGACTGAAGGTGTCAGCCTATGCGAAACTGCATCGCGCATACTTGGTGATGTATTCATTATTGAGTATATTAAATACATTAAAACTGCAAGGAGCTGACCATGCCCCGCACGAATACCACTACCATGACAGTGCGCCTCAGTGGCTCTCTGAGCGAATTCGTTGCCACAAATGTTGGCGAATACGGCGACTACGAGAACGTCAGCGAATATGTGCGCGATCTTATTCGCCGTGACAAAGAAACCAGGAAGCGGCTGCATTCGAGCGGCTCAAGGCAGAACTCACCCACGCTTGGGCGGCACCAGAGTCGTCATACAAGCCCTTGACGGCAGCAGACGTCATCGCGCGTAACCGGACCTGATTTCCGTCATCTTTCCCATACCCAACATCACTTTCCGATACAGAAACTGAAGTTTCTTTCCATATCAATGGGTTGGGCTATTTATGGAGTGCACTCGGAGCACGGAAATAGGGGCTGAAAAATTGTAAATCTGGCGTGTTTGTTGCTTTATTGCCCCATCGTCGGGGGTTGTACGTTAAGGGCTGCCGGTTTTTGATGTTATGTAAGCTTGATGCGGGTGTTTGGCGCTTTCCGGGTAAAGGAAGTGCAAATCGCCCTTGCGTACCATTGGAATAAGGTGTTTGTTACGCAAATATTGTCGATCTTTTCCGAGCAAGGTTGCAAGCTGGTCGCCTGTCAGTGGAGTCCAGGCACAGAGGCGGCGAATACCTTCTCGCAGGGTTTTTTCTTTACTTCGGCTTTTCAGTGTTTCCACAAAGGTTGCAAGCTCGGAGGGTAAGGTTGCAAGCTCAAGGTTGCAACCTTCCTCGGTTTGGGTGGCATGCTCTTTTAAGTCGTCCTTTGGACTATTGCCACCCATGGTGCCACCCAGCGGTAACTCAGTCTGATTTGACTGAGTGCGTGACTGATGCAGTGAGTCCGTCAGGGTGTAGTAGGTGCGGCTGCCGGAACCTTGCTTTTCCAAAAGACCGCGGTCACGCAGTCGACGCAGCACCAGGCTGGCTGGCAAAGTATCTAGCCCGCTTCGACAGCGAGACGGCGCATGGCGCGGATGCCTGTGCCTTTTGCTTCTGCAATGTTGAGGTCGTGCAGAACGGCAGCAATGACGGGGTTGCGCAGGCGTGAGCCTGGGAGCCCAGATGCGTCGGGTCTTTGAGGGAGTAGCCAACGTTGCGAATTTCAATACGGTTGCTGTAGCGAATGATCTGGGTCGGGCTGTGAACCGTATAGCCACGAGGCAGGCCGGTAGCCTTCAGATACACGGGTTTTTGCGTGACGTCGGCCTCTGGTATGTGCACTACCAGTACGGTCTTGCCGTCAATGGTCTCAGTCAGCATCTCTGGTCGAATTACAACATTAAGCATTGACGTACATTGGCTGGCCAGATCGAGCTGTACTTTGTCAGGGTCGGGCAGGCCGACCGCACGGTACACAGTATCGCCTTTTTCGTTGACAAACCAGTCTGTGCCCAGCAGAAGATAGCCACCTTCCAGTCCAGGTTCGTTGGCGAAGGCGATAACCGTTTGCATCACTGACTTACCTGATTCGCTCGCGCGCTTGGCTTCAATACGGGTGGATTCGTCGACTGAGTTGAGCTCTTCGAGAAGGTCTCTGGCGCTGCGTAATGACGGCATCTTTTGCATCCTTATTCTTGCATGAGTTTTTTACTGCATTTTTAGCGAATCAAGGCATGTTGTCGCTTTCATATTGTCAATGGCCATTATTTTTGACCCACTTTTGGCCAATAAAATTGACCCACCCATTGTTTGTTAACTGGATGTTTTCTGCTTCAGTCGGTAGCTCTCGCCTCCCAGCATAAAGATGTTTGAGTGATGGATAACGCGGTCAATGATCGGGATGGCCACGTTATCGTGATGGAAGAACTCACCCCAATCGGTGAAGTCTTTGTTGGTGGTCAGGATGATGGATCGGTACTCGTACAGCGCATTCACGAGCTGGAACAAGTTGAACCGGGCCTGAGCCGTCATGGGTAAATAGCCGAGTTCATCAATGATCAACATATCGAATTTGGCCAGCTGGCTGATCCGTTTTTGAGCTCGCCTTTCATCTCGGCCAGCTCCAAGTCTTCCACCAGATCAAGCGCGGTGCGGAATAACACTTTGTAGCCCGCCTGGATCGCTTTCTGGCCAATCCCAATGGCCAGATGGGTCTTGCCCACACCGGGCGGGCCGATGAAGACCACGTTCTCGCGATTATCGATAAACCCGAAGTCCAGCAACGCATTGACCTGACGCTTGGTGATCGTGGTCTGATGGCGGTAGTCGAAGTCCTCCAGATGCTTGTCCAAGGGTAGACCGGCCTGGCGGTGGTGGCGACTGATACGGCTGCGGGTGCGTTCGGCAATTTCGTGCTCGGCCAGCATCTGGGCGAAGCTCAAGTGTGACAGGTCATTGGCCTCGGCCTGCGAGACCAGACCCACAAGGTCACGGCCGATGGCGCTTAAACGTAAGCTGCGATATTGTGCGCTGGTGTGCTCAAGCTGGCTCATGGGTCATCTCCTGTCCAGCAGAATGGCCAACAAGGGCGTAGGCACCCAGATCCAGAGGTTCGAACCAAGACTGACCAGACATCGGCTGATCGACGATGCGCCCGCGTTGTCGGGCCTGCTCATTCGCTTGCAGATAACGCTTAAGCAGACTGGCCGTCAGCTCATGGCGCTGCGACAGGCCGGTGATCAAGGTCATATTCAGCGGCATATGGGCCTGCAACAGCGAACGCACTGCGACGAGCTGGTCCCTATAGATTCGTGGGGATGTCCGTTTGAGCACCGCACATAATGCCAGGGCTGTGTCCGTTGGCATCATGCTCATAATCGCCTGTTCCAGGTCGCTGATACGCTGAGCATGGTCCCGGTAATGGTGACTATTCTTGACGATCCGGCCCCGCTCAGAACACACCGCGTGCACAGCAATCGTTTCGCCTGTTGCAAGGTCAGTGATCCTCAACCCATCGTCTTGTTCACACACACCGACGTTGGACTGCTGCCAAGCCATGGGCACGGAGTACTTGGTCGACTTCCATGAGATGAGGCCTGTCTTGTCGGCGCGCCGTGTTTGAACGCTGACCGCCCCAGTGGTCAGGCTGGCGGGGGATAGGTAAGGACGAAGGTGCTGACGTTCTTCATCTTCAAAGTGTGCTCGAGGCACTCGCCCTGTCGTGCCATGAACACGGGCATTGGCCACGTGATCAAGCCAGCGTTGGACATGCTCACGCAGTGCTTGTTCGCTGGCAAACTCCTCACCATAAAAACAATCCTGCTTAACGTATTTCACGCCTGCTTCTACTTTGCCTTTGCTCTCGGGGTCGTAACCCTCGCAGGCATGGATGCGGAATCCTGCCATGGTGGCAAACTCATGGAAGCGCTGGTTAACTGTCAATTCGCGATACTGCTCGCTGAGCACGACGAGCTTGGTCTGATCATACACACATTCTTCGGTGACACCGCCGAAGTAACGAAAGGCCTCATCATGCAATTGAATGAAGGCTGTGGTGTTCAGTGGCTTGAATGAGAGACCGACATACATCAAGCGCGAGCAGGAGAGCACGAACACCACAAAGTACACGGTTCGTTCTTGCCCACCCACAAGAACGCCACGCAGTTCACCTGGATCTACCTGGCACTGGATGCCGGGCATCAATTGCAGCACGGGTTCGTAATAGCGGGCCTGGCCTGTGGCGACGAGTTCTTTTAACGCCTGCACGTAGCGACGAATGCTGCGCGACGACACGCCCAACTCGCCCACACGTTGCTGTAGCCGACGCGCCAACTTGACCGCACTCAGCTGGGGAAAATGCTGAAGCTGATGGATCAGAAAGTCCCGATGCGCGTCCAGACGTTTATGCCGCGACCGATCCTCTTGAAGGATGCTGATCTGCGTTTCTTCCATCTGCAAATACTTGCGCACCGTATTGCGCGAAATCCCTAGCTCGTGACTGATGCCACGGATCGACATGCCATTGCCCTGGTCATACAGCCCTTTAATCTTGTGAATCACAACCCACTCCTTCACTACCGCGCTCCCGTTGCCCTTGATCTATGGGCAGGAACGCTACATGTTTCGTGGCCTCGCAGCCACCGGCAGGTGGGTCAAAATTGTTGGCCATAACTGGGTCAGTTTAATTGGCCATTAACACATTATTCTTGAATAAAAGTTACTTATTGCACGTTCAAGATGATCGTGCCGCTGTTGTATTGTTTGTTCACCGTGACAACTATCAAGGAATTCTTGACAGTTCAATCTGGGGGGATGGTGATCTCACGAGTGACGCCGGCAGGAGGGTTATCACCTTCGGTCATGAATTGTGCGGACACTGCCCGCACTTTCTGGTGGTCAATGTCACTTGGAATTAAATGGAGGGTTTGTGCGGGCGGGCACCGTCTGCACAATCTGAGAGTAGGTTCGGTAAAAGGTCAGATGTTAGAAAGGTTATGGTTATGAGAAAAACAAAACGTCGTCCAGTAACCGTGGGTGAAATGCTGGTTACCGAGTTTCTGGAGCCGATGAATATTGAAATCAGTGAACTCGCCGCGGCGATGGGTGTGCACCGAAATACGCTCAGCCGGATCGTTCATGACAAAGGCGTACTGACCGCACCCATGGCAATCAAACTTGCAGCAGCTCTGGGGAACACGCCGGAGTTCTGGCTCAATGTTCAGCACGCGGTTGAGTTATGGGATGTCCGTCACCGGGCTTATGAGCAAGAAGCCAAGAATGTGACACGGATAAAGCCACACCCTGCTATTTCTGCGTGAATAACATTCCCGAATCACTTCCCGATACAGAAGCTGGAGAAAGCCGTCTACCCAGTTGAATCTAAAGCGTTTTATAAATTACGCTTTAGATGCTTGGACATAAACTTGGACATATATTGGTGTCCTAACTTTCTGTAGATTTCTGTGGACACCAATGGAAGAGCCGCCGCGATCTAGTAGTCACAGAGCGACCGTAGATAACCCTCCCAAGACAGCGACTTTCAAGGCGCGCCGATGAAAGCGTTTTCGCAAGTAAATGACCAAACTGGCTAGATTTTACTGCTGAACGCCTTCTATTTCACCCTCATCGGCGCTATCAAATTGGTCACGAGGCAAACCGCATTGTTAGCTGACCAGATGTTTCGCTCGCGATGAGATGCAGGGGAACGGGCCGCCGTGGCCCATACCCTGGAGATCTCTCATGGCAAACCAACACACCCATCACAACCCGCAGGAGCAAGACGCCTTATTCACCACCCCAGTCTCGCTCATGCTCGATGCACGCCTCACACCCTTGGATCGCAACGGCTGGCAGGTGCTGCGCATGTTGCGTACGCCCAATGGCCATAGCCCTCTGGCAACTCTGGGACAATTGCGCCGCTATCTCACCTCTACGCCGCTGGGGCAACGGGCAGGATACGAGACGGCTTTGCGCGTGCTCGTCGTGCTTCGGCTCACGGGGTGGATCAGTCTCGTGGGCCAGCATCGCGACCCCTTAAGCGGCCAGGTGCTCAGCCAGTGGTATCAAGTTCACGAGAAACCGCTGATGTTTCCTGATGCATGTGCCTTGGATGCGAGCCTTTCCGCGTTGCTGCAATCGTCCATCGGACACGAGAACAACCAGGTGGATCGGGTGGCTCTCCATGTTCAGGAGACGCTCATGCAAGCGTCTGAAGCGGCTCCCATGCCTGCCCACGCGCAGCGTCACGATGATGATGATTTGCCCCCGACGCCGCCGTCGCAACAGAGCGAGGCGGCAGGCTCTGTACCGTTGCCCGACAATTCCGTGGGCAGCATGGTAGTTCTGCCACAGACCGCAGCGCCCCGGCAGACGACGGTTCAGTCAGACAGTACGTATAAGACGTATATGTATAAAGAAGTACGTACGTATCGCGCGCGCGAGGAAAATCGGGATCCTGCATCCGTGCCGATGAACTTGCCGCCTTGCCTGAGCCATGCCCAGGCCGATCAACAGAAGGATGTGCAGGCCGCTTTGCGGCGGTTGCCAGCCCAGTATCGCCAGGACGTGCTGGACGAGTTGCAGGCGCGCAGCCAGCGCGGCACCGTGCACAATGCCGTGGCCTACTTCTTCGCCTTGGTCAAACGCGTTTTTGCAGGCGAGTTCCGTCTGTGGGCAGGTCGCAAGCAGAGTGCCCCTGTGACTGCGCCGACGGCCCCTGAGCGCACTCCAGCCCGTGCACAAGCGCCTGCGTCACCGGTGTCGCGTGAAACCGCCTTGGCGCACCTTGCGCACATTCGCCAGGTGCTGCATGCGCCGATGAGGACTGGCGAGCTTGCCGCACAGACCATGCCGCTCCAGGGATGGCGGCCTTGCCCCGCCTAGTGCGCTTACCTTCGCGGCCTGAGGCCTTGACCAAGAGGCGCTGCCTCTTGGAACTCCGTTCTCGCCGAAGGGCAAGGGTGCAGGGTGGGCAAACATCGCCTGCACCCCGCCGACAGGCTCAGACGCTGCGCGGGCGTCAATGGTGCGCTGCGCCGGGTGCTCACCCGTTCGGTGCTCGCCTACGGCTGCGCTCCGCTGCGGCTTGCGCGCCCGCCATGGACCCCCACTACGCGCACGACCGCCTCACACGCAAGCTGCCTGTGCAGGCGTGGCATGGGCACCATGGCATCGCTGCGCAGGTAGCCGACAAGGCCAAGGGCCGCGTCTGTCAAGGGTCATCCAAATTTCCCCACCTTGATTGCCGTCATTCGACGGTGGGGTTTCAGCGGGCCTGACCAGGCCCGCTTTAAGTTTGTCTTTGAGGCGATAAGAATTTCCTCGGATGTTCATGGTGATGGCATGGTGAAGGACGCGATCCAAGATCGCGGTGGCGATGACCCGATCCCCGAAGACGTCCGCCCAGGCGCCGAAGCTTTGATTGCTGGTTAGGATCATTGGCCCTTTCTCATAGCGTCGACTGATGAGCTGGAAGAACAGATTGGCGCCCTGACGATCAATGGGCAGATAACCAATTTCGTCGATGATGAGTAGACGCGGAACTGTATAGAACTTCAGCTTTTCCTCCAGCCTGCCTTCGCCGGCCGCCTTGGTCAGCGTTGCAATCATGGCCGCCGCCGTGGTGAACAACACACGGTAGCCGGCTTCGATGGCCTTGATCCCCAGGCCGACACCTAGATGCGTTTTGCCCACGCCGGGCGGCCCCAAGATGACGATGTTTTCGCCATGCTCGATGTAATGGCACGAGGCCAGGGTCTCCACCTGCTTGCGATCGATAGAGGGTTGGTAGGTAAAGTCGAAGCTTTCCAGGTCTTTCACGAAGGGGAATCTGGCTAGCGAGGTACGTATGGTCACGTTCTTGGCCGTCTTGCTGGCAACCTCCTCGCCCAGCAGTTGATCCAGGAAGTCGGCATAAGGCAGCTCGTCGGCTGTCGCCTGTTGCAATAAGGCTTCGAGACGGTCGCGACTCTTGAACAGACGCAGCTTGGCCATGTGCTCCTGTAGCCGCTCTAGTTGGCCGGCCATCATCTCGCCACCTCTTCATAGACGTTCAGATCGCGCACCTCCACGTCCGCCGGCCCCCACCAGCGATTTAGGCTATCGGCTCCTGCCAGACTGAAGCGTTGACGCCTATTGCGCGCCACCGCGCCCGGGCCATGCTCGGGCAGGATACGCATCTCATGGCGACCCGCGAGTAGGGGATGTTCGGCGACGATGTCGTGGCCATATTGCACGCGAAGCACACCACCAACGGGGATGATTTGCACCTCCTTGCCGATCAGACCGAAGGGCACCGAGTAACGGTTGCTTCGATAGCTCACCAGATAGTCTTCGGCCACAATGCGCGAGACACTGCGCCGTTCGCTAAAGGGCCTTGGCCAAGGCTGGGCATAAGGACCTGGGCCTCTGAGGCAAACCGATCAATCGGCCGCTGGTGCGTCGTGCCGTGCACGCGTACATCGGCCACCGTCGCCATCCATTCGTCCATCTGCTCCTGTACATCAACCATGTCGGTAAAGATGCGCCCGGGCAGGAAGTTGCGTTTGACGTATTTCACGCCCGACTCTACCTTGCCCTTGGTCTGCGCCCGATACGGGGCGCACACCTGGGTTCAAACCCCCAATGCCGGGCAAACTCGCGGAAGGTATCGTTCCAGCGCCAGCCCTTGCCTGGCACCGGCCTGCACACCGTACGTGGCCGATCGTAGAGCAGCTCACGGGTCAGACCGCCGAAGTACTCGAAGGCCGCTTCGTGGCTTTCCAGAAACAACCCCAACTGCTCATTGGCGCAAGCCCGGTAGTAACCCCGCCTGCTGTAGCCCAGGGTCAGCACAAAGATATGCAGCACGACCGGGCGGTGGCGCAGGTAAATACCCGTCTGGCCCCAATCGATCTGGCTTTGTTGACCTGGTTCCGTCTCGAATCGACGTTGGCACAACTCGGCGGCCGTGCGGGCTTGGGCGCGCAACGGCACCACAAAACGCTTGACCGTCTCATAACTGCCCCCAAATTCGCGATCTCGACACAGCTCCTGATACAAAATACGAGCCGAGTAATCAACGTGCGCCGCGCGCTCACGCAGAAACTGCGCATGCGAGGCCAATAGCGTATCAGCACGTTCCGGACGGGCATAGGCCCGCCACGGCTCCTTGAGCCACTTGCGTACCGTCTTGCGATCAATCTCCAATTGCCGCGCGATCTCCGAATTCGAGAGGCCTTGATCGCTCATTCGCCGCACTTCCTCCCAGCGTTCTTTACTCAGCATCACGGCCTCCACAGGCTTGGCATGAACTGCCATGATGCGCTGGTTCTGATTCATCTGAGTATCCATCTGCTTTATCTCCAAAAAGCAGGTGGGGAATTTTCAATGACCCCAAGTGGGGATTATTGGATGACCGATGACAGCGTCAGTGCCGCAGATGAGGGACAGGCGCGAACGCGGGCGCAACGCTTTTGTGGGGCACGGCACCGCTGCCGCAACAAGGGCCGTCACTGCACGCCGCAGTGACGGCCCCACGAATCCCGCGCCAAATAGGGGTACGACGGTGTTCTTATTGTTTGCGGCATGCGTGATGATGCCCTTTTACACTGATCTTGCATGACGCCTGGACCGATGGGCCTTGTTCATCGGCAGCCCCAAAGACGCCGGTTCCTGCAAGCGTCTGCCTACCCATGGCGGAACCAACCCCAGACATGCCCAGGCTCCCCGCATGCCGACCCCTACCCATGGGGCAGAGCTCTCTTTCTCCGACGGTTCTCGTCCATCCAGCGCCCACGGCGCGCTATTGCTGCGGCCTCGTATCGAGCGCAATGCTCGCAACCAGCCCTACCTGTCCTACTTACTTTCAAAGGAGGTTTTTATCCCCGCTACTGGCTTCATTGGTCTTTTGCTGTACCTCTGCCCTGTCTTGCCTCAGGAAGCACGGCAGACGCCTCATCATCGAGGCAAATCGGTGTTCTGAGCACCATGCCCATGTCCTTCGGGAGCCTCGCCTTGGCGAGCCGGCAATTTCACTTACCGATTCGATCTCAGAAAGCAGGACAAGACACCAGATATACGGAGGCCGCATGGACGACCTGACCTATGGATTGCGTCAGTTGTGTCGGCGCAATAAGGATGGCAGCCACGCCACCCAGGCCGACCGGCTGCGTGGGTTAACGTTGGTTGCCCGCCAGTTGGGCGAGGCAGGTTTTCGGCGGATGAGCCCGAGCTCAATCAAGGGCAAGCACGTGCAAGCGCTCATCGAACGCTGGCAAGCCGAAAGTTTGTCCACCGGTACCATTAAAAACCGCGTGGCGCATCTGCGCTGGTGGGCCGAGAAGGTGGGCAAGGCTGGCGTCATTGCCGCCGACAACACACGCTTGGGGCTCCCTGAGCGGCAGCATGTGACCCATGCCGACAAATCCAAGACGTTGGGCAGTGCGCTGGGTGGTGTGCGCGATGCGCATGTACGGATGAGTCTGCAATTGCAGCAAGCCTTCGGGCTGCGCCGCGAAGAGTCCATCAAGTTCCAACCCGCCTATGCGGACCGGGGTGACCATATCGCGCGCAACGGCACGTCAGCGAACGGAGAGCTCTCCCCATTTCTACGTGGAAGCAAGGGAAATAGCGGGCGTCTGGTGCCTGCTAGAGGAGTTGAATCCCTGACCTTCACATTACAAGTGTGCTGTTCTACCAACTGAGCTAAGCCGGCCAAAGGCGGTGTTCTACTCCAATTGATGGTGGCCCGCGGCAGGTGAAGCATGCCCGGCGACGAGAAAAACCAAGGATCCACGCGCTCTGCGTGTGCCCGGATCGATCACCCGTGAAAACCCTAGTAGTCGCATACAAATTTGCATGCGATTATGTATACAATTATAGGGGATGGATATTCGCTGCGGAATCGGCTTGGATACGTTCGAATCGCCGGATACGAGACGCGGCAAAGTCGAATCCGCATCGATACGTGCGTGATGCAAACCAGCGAAGAAGGAGCCGTTGCGGGCGCTGGGGTTAATTGAACCCAAAGCGGTTGGCAAAGCAGGCCAATTAAAACTTGAATGAAAATAAGGAGACGGTATGAAGAAGAATTATTCCTGTAAAGCCTTGATCGCCCTAGGTGCCCTGGCGGTTTCACCACTGGGGGCCGCGGCAGATTGGTTTCCCATGGATGTGCAGCAGATTATGCCGGAGGGCACGACCAAGGTGGTTCAGTACCAGGCTGTGGACAAGGCCGCTCAGCCTTGGAAGATCTGCGCGGCGCTTCCTCATCTGAAAGATGCATTCTGGATGGCCACTGATTACGGCATGGTCGAAGAGGCCAAGCGCCTGGGTGTGAATCTGCATATTATGGACGCGGGGGCTATCCCAACCTCAATAATCAGATCTCGCAGGTTGAGAACTGCGTGGCCGGGGGCGCCCAGGCGGTCATCCTCGCCGCCGTGTCGCGCGACGGCCTGAACAATCTGATCGCCGAGCTGAAGAAAAAGAACGTGCCGGTTATCGATCTGCTGATCGGCGTTTCTTCTCCGGATGTCAGCTCGCACGTGCTGGCGTCGCCTTACGCCGAAGGATACAACGCGGGCCAGTTCCTGGTGCGCAGGCATCCAGACGGTACGCCCAAGGTTAAGGTTGCCTGGCTGCCCGGGCCCGCTGGAACCGGCTTTGTCGAGCAGTTCGACAAGGGTTTCAAAGAGGGCATCAAGGGCGGTGCTATCGACATCGTGGAAACCAAACACGGAGATCTGGGCAAGGAAGTGCAGGCGCGCCTGATAGAGGACGTGCTGCAAACCCACAAAGAGCTGGACTACATTGTAGGGTCGGGCGTCACTGCTGAGGCGGGCGTGCCTGTGCTGCGCGCGCACAACCGTCACGATGGCGTCAAGCTGGTTGCCCTGTACATGACCCCCGGCGTTTACCAAGGCATCAAGCAGAAGGCCATAGAAGCCGCCTACATGGAGCGAGGCGTGCTGAGTTCGCGCATTGCGGTCAACCAGGCTGTGAAGCTGCTTGAAAAGCAGGACGTCATCCGCGAGATGGTGGTCGAGGGCCAATATTTCGATCAGTCCGATATCGACAAGGCCGACATCAGCCAATCTTTCGCACCTACGGGGTTTCGCCCAGTTTTCAGAGTCGAAGCCCGCTGAGCTTTCAATCGTTAAACAGAAGAGCCGAGGATTGCATGAGAGTACTTGAAGGAAAAGTGGTGATATTGACGGGCGCCGGGGCAGGCATCGGCGCAGCGGTGGCGCGGCGCTATGTCCAGGAGGGGGCACGGGTGGTGGGTGTCGACCGGTCAGCGGGAATTCACGCGCTGGCTCAAGAGCTGGGGCCAGCGCTGATTCCCGTCGTGGCCGATGTTTCCACCGGGAGGGAAACCAGGCGGCCGTGGACGCCGCCCGCCGAGAATGGGGGCGCATCGACGTGTTCGTCGGCAATGCGGGCATCACCGATGCGGCCCAAGCGCTGGCCGATATCCCCGGCCCGAGCGTCTCCAGCGCGTTCACTGAGCTGTTCGGTGTCAATGTGCTTGCGCCCATGCTTGGCGTGCGTGCGGCATTGGACGACCTGATTGCCGCCAAAGGATGCGTGATTCTCACGGCCTCCTTTGCCAGCTTCAATGTCGCCGGCGGAGGTGCACTTTATACGGCGTCCAAGCATGCTGTATTGGGATTGATCCGCCAACTGGCTTACGAACTGGCGCCCGATGTGCGCGTCAACGGCGTCGCGCCCGGCGTTGCACCGACGCGCTTGAGGGGCTGGGCGCGCTGGGCCAGGCGGAGACCGATTCTGTGCTGGATGGAACGCGCTATGTGCTACCTCTGCAGAAAGTTCCCAGTGTTGAAGAGTACACCGGTATTTTCACGCTTCTGGCGTCGGCCGAGCAGTCGGGCTTGATGACCGGCTCCGTCATCACTGCCGACAGCGGGTTGTCGATTCGAGGCTTGACCAAGCCGGGCGGCCGGGTTTCGGCACCTGGAGATCAATGATGGCTATAAGTCTCGCAGGGCGGGTGGCGCTGGTGACTGGAGCCCGCCAGGGCATCGGAGCGGCCATCGCCGAGGCGCTGATGGAAAGCGGTGCCTCCGTGGTGATTACGGGGCGGGATTCTGGGCAAGTGTCGGAAAGTGTAAGTCGCTTCGCCGACAAGACGGGCGCCAACGTGCAGGGCTTCGTCGGTAATGTGGCGGACGAGGCGGACGTAGCCAGGCTGCTGCGTGAGGTGCCCGCCATCGATATCCTGGTCAATAACGCGGGCGGTTTTCTGCGCGCCGTCGATACGCTGGAGTCCACACGCGCCGAATGGGAGCAGCAGCTGGCGGTGAACCTGACGGGGCCGTTCCTGATCTGCCGTGCCGTGCTGCCGGGCATGATCGAACGCAAATGGGGGCGCATCGTCAATATCGGCTCTATCACCGCGTCCGCGCCCGCGTTGGGCAATGCGACGGGCTACGTGGCGGCCAAGGCGGGCCTGATCGGCTTTACGCGGCAACTGGCGCTGGAAGTGGCGCGGCACGGCGTTACCGTCAACGCCATCAATCCCGGCACGGTGGCGACGGAACATCTGCGCGACTATCTTGACACCGAGGGTGCCGTCAGCCACGACGCATTGACTGCTTCGATACCCGTGGGCCGGCTGGGCGCTCCGCATGAAATCGCCGGCATTGTGCCCTATATCGCTTCCGATCTGGGTGCTTTCATGACGGGCGCCGTGGTCGAAATCAACGGCGGCGCGCTGATGGCATAGCGTCATGACATCGTATTTGGATTACTAGCATTACTATGAAGGAGGAATCATGTCGGAGTTGGATGGAAAGGTAGCCCTGGTGACGGGCGGCGCGGCTGGTATCGGACGCGCGGTGGTCGCCGCCTATGTGGCGCAAGGAATGCGGGTGGGCGTGCTGGACCGCAATGCCGAGACGCTTGCGGCCGTATGCGAGGAATTTGGTCCAGCGGTCCACGGCATCCTGGGCTCGGTCGAAACCATGGCCGATAACCAGCGGGCCGTGGACGAAGTGGTCAAGGCGTTTGGCCGCCTTGACGTGTTCGTGGGCAATGCGGGGGTCGGCGCCGGCAACTTGAAGCTCGTGGACATCCCCGTCGGGCAGCTCGAGGCAGCGATCGATGAAATCTATGCGATCAATGTCAAAAGCTATTTGCTCGGTGCCCGGGCCAGCTTGCCCGCCCTGCTTAAAACCGGTGGATCGATGATTTTCTCGTGCTCCTTGGCGAGCTATCGTGCGGTCGACGACGGCGTACTGTACGTTTCCACCAAGCATGCGAACCTGGGCATCGTGCATCAATTGGCACTGGGAGTTCGCGCCGCATGTACGGGTCAACGGAGTCGCCATTGGTGTCGCACGCACCCGCATGGAAGGCTTGAAGTGCTTGAGCCAGTCGCCGATAGACGCCGTGCTGCCCGGCGCTGAAAAAGTCATCCCGATGGGCTTCATCCCCGAGCCCGAAGACTATGGACCGGCCTTCGTGTATCTGGCTTCGCCTGGCGCGCGCCTCGTTACCGGCGAATGTCTCTGGGCGGACAGCGGCTTTGGCGTGAGGGGAATCGGCAGCGCAGCGGGCGGAACCGACCTGCTGCGCGCCGACCTCTGATTGGCGGGCCCTTTCTGGGCTGTTGCCCGGCCGCCGGCCGGGCAACAGCCTGAACAGCCGCACCGAGTTGCTGCGTCCTATCTTGAGGCGGTCCGCCATCGCTGATGGATGTCTGGTCAAACTAGTTGGCCGCATGATCGATGTTTTCAAACGGCCAGTCGGTCGAGAACAGGGATGCTGCAGACGATCACCAGGAGGACGGGCTCGGGTACGCGGGTAGGCGAGGAAATACCACCCGCATCAGCATACCCTGGTCCTGCGCCGTGCATTCGGCCAGGGTCGCACTAGGGACCTCGCCACGTGATAGGGCCAGCAGCACGTCCGCGGGAATGTCCGCGACGCGGGTGTAGCCCTTTCGAGAGGCCAAATCTCTCAGTGCGCTCATGTCTTCGCATCCGCGAGATTGGCCGCCACTTTTTCCAGCAGCCCAGCCAGTTGTTTACGCTCGGCCGCATCCAGGTTGCCATACAGACCGCCAATCCAATGGCTGTGCTCCTTGAACACCCGCTTAGCTAAACGCTTGCCCTTGGACGTGAGACGGACTGTCACGGCGCGACGGTCGCCCGCCATCGCATGGCGCTCGCTCAATGCCTCGCGCTCTGCCAGCACATTTGGCGACAAACCGTCGGCAGAGGCATCCAGCAAAAAGCATTACAAAACGCCCCTCGGAAAGGCCATATGGCGCCAGTCTCGGTCGATGCTCGTCGCCACCGACAGTGTCTGAAAGCACAAACGGATGCCCTCCACATCAGGCATCTTCAACTGGCGAGCTTCATGCAGCAGTGCTTCATACTTTTGCTCGAGCTTCATGCCATCGGTAATATATAGTAAGGTGGCTTATTATATGCTGCCTTCGGATTGCTCTTGTCTCCACGGATCAAGGCGATGTTGGAGCGTCTTGCCGGCGTTGGGCTCTCTGGACAGCTCAACGCCCCGCTACGCTGTTCTACTCCTGCGAAGTCTCTATTGGTTTCATGGGTAGCGGGAAACCCCGCAGAGGTTGCTCAATGGAAGCGGTCTTCATCTTTCAGCCCGTGGCACAACAAGATTCATAGCTGGCGCGAGGGTATCAATGATGTCAGCCCATGCTTGCAGCATGGCTTTGCGTTGTTCGGAATACTCGGCACGGTTGTAGACACCACGCACGCCACCGATAGTGTGGTTTAACGCTTTTTCCACAACATCTGAGGCCCATCCTTGTTCATGCAGCAGAGTCGATGCGGTGCGCCGCAAGTCGTGGATCGTAAAAGCCGGAATTTCCTGGCCTTGCAATGAGACCTTGAGTGCTTTGTTAAGTGCGTTGTGTGCAAACGGTTTGATCAGAGAACCCCGACCTGGCAAGACCCATTCACTTGTACCGGCGAGAATAAATAGCTCGCGGAACAGTATCACCGCTTGATCCGACAGATAGACGATGTGCGGCTTGCCTGTCTTTGAGTTTCCTTGAGGGATGTGCCATTCGGCCTCTTCGAGATACACGTCCCTTTTCTTGGCCAACAACAGTTCCGACTTGCGAACTAGCGTCATCAGGATGAGCTGGAGGCTGATCTTGAACTGACGACGGATGTTCGACAGGTGGACGGCTTGAAGGAACTGTTTGATTTCACCGGTCGTCAACGCTCGCTCTCGGGACACTGTCTTGTAGATGTGACGTATCGGCAGCGCGCTCACCGGGTTGGATGAGATAAGCCCACAAGTTACGGCGTAGTCCAACATCCGTTTGAGCAAGCCGCGCACTTGGCCCGCCGCCGCGTCAAAGCCCTGCTCCTTCTTTTTCCAAATGACTGAGCGCACATCCTCGGCGGTGAGGTCGCGCACCGCTTTGCTGCCCAGGTAGGGAAGAATGTCTTTGTCCAGATAGCGGCGTGGCATGGTGGTGTCTTTACGGTCGCGCTGCTGGATTTCCTTGAAAAAGCGTTCGGCGAACTGTTTGAGGGTGGTGTTTTCCGGGCCCGCGATCTTCGATTGCTGTTTTTTCTGGGCTGGCGACTCGCCGATTGCCGCTATCTGTGAGGCACCATCGCGCATAAGCCTAGCATTCTTGAGGGTGAGCGCCGGGTACTTGCCGAGGGTGAGCTTCTCATACTTCCCATTGAGCCTATAGCGGTAGCGCCAGACCATCCCGCCGGTTGAAAAAACTTCCAGGTACAGGCCGCGGTCGTCGCTAACGGTGTAGGTCTTGTCCCTGGGCTTGAGAGCCTTCAAGGCGGTGTCGGTGAGTGCCATCTGTTTCCTCCGTATGTCCAAGTAGAAAGAGGCTCAGGCCAAAACTGCTACTTGGACATAAACTTGGACATAAAATCAGACGGCTTTCAATATGTCTGTATAGCGCCATATAGGCAATAAATCCAGCATTCATGCGGGTTTCAAGGGAATTCGTAGACCTTGATGGACCCCCGTGGAAGTGAGGTTATTTGCCGATACAGAAACTCGAAAAAATTTCCCCCAGCAGGTCATCGCTGGTGAATTGCCCGGTAATCGCGCACAAGTCTTCATGGGCCAGCCGCAGTTCTTCGGCAAACAGGTCAAGCACACTGTCATTGAACTGCGCATGCTGTGCGGCCAGCTCCAGATGTCCGGCGGCGCTTTTCAGGGCATTCACATGGCGTTCGCGGGCCAGCCAGGGGATTCCGACGTGGGTTTCCAGCCGGCGATGTCCAGCAGGCGCTGCCGCAGTTCGTTCAGCCCGTCGCCCGATTTGGCCGAAATGTACAGCCGGCTGTCAGTGGACGTGGGCTTTTCAGTGGCCAGATCCAGCTTGTTGAACACATTCAGTACGGGGGTGCGTGCGGGCAGTCGCTCGGTAATGTCGCTGTCAAGCGGGTCTTCGGGTGAGCGGATGTCCTGCAGGTGGATGATGACGTTGGCTTTTTCGATTTCAGCCCAGGTACGCTCGATGCCGATGCGTTCCACGGTATCGTCGGTGTCACGCAGACCCGCCGTGTCGATGATGTGGATGGGCACGCCGTTGATGTGAATTTGTTGAACGACTTTGTCGCGAGTTGTGCCGGCAACGGGGGTGACGATGGCAATGTCGTCGCCGGCCAGGGCATTGAGCAGGCTGGATTTGCCCACGTTGGGCTGGCCGGCCAGAACCACATGCAGGCCTTCGCGCAGAATCATGCCCTGGCCGGCCTGTTGCAGAATTTCATTTAGATCATTCTGGATGGAAACCAGCTGCTCGTGGGCCTGGTACTTTTCCAGAAATTCGATTTCTTCTTCGGGGAAATCAAGGGTAGCTTCAACCAGCATGCGCAGGTGCACGATACGCTCATCAAGCGCGTTGACCTGATGCGAAAACGCGCCGCTTAACGAGGTCATGGCGCTGCGCGCTGCGGCTTCGGAAGACGCTTCGATCAGGTCGGCAACGGCTTCGGCCTGGGCCAGGTCGATCCGGTCGTTCAGGAATGCACGGTGGGTAAATTCGCCGGGCTCGGCATGGCGCAGGCCCAGATGGGCGCCTGCTTCAAGGCAACGTTCGAGCAGCCGACGCAAAACTGCCGGGCCGCCATGGCCCTGCAGTTCAAGCACATCTTCACCGGTGTAGGAATGGGGCGCCGGGAAAAACAGCACAATGCCCTTGTCGATGGGCGTGCCGTTGGCGTCATTGAAGTCAAGGTAGTGGGCGTGGCGCGCTTTCAGTGGCGTACTGAACAGCGTTTGGGTCAGGGGCAGCAGGTTTTTGCCCGATACCCGGACAACGCCGATGCCCCTTGCCCGGGGGCGGTGGCGATGGCAACAATGGGTTCATGTGCATAAGCGACCATGGGTTCACCTTGATGTCGCCAGCCCGGCAGGGCCAGGCCGCCCGGGCCTGGCCGTTGGGTTTAGCGATGTGCTTTGGCTTGCGCTTGCTCTTTGTCGAGCTTGTGCATGATGTAGCGTTGCTGGGCGATGGAAATGGCGTTGTTAACGCACCAGTACAGTACCAGCCCGGCAGGGAAGAAGAACATCATGCCGCCGAATACCAAGGGCATCAGCATCATGATGCGGGCCTGCATGGGGTCGGGTGGCGTGGGGTTCAGCTTGATCTGCAGGAACATGGTCGCCATCATGATGGCCGGCAGGATGAAGTATGGGTCGCGCGCGGCCAGGTCGTGGATCCAGAGAATCCAGGGAGCGCCGCGCATTTCAACACTGCCCAGCAGAACCCAATACAGTGCAATGAACACCGGGATCTGGATCAGCATCGGCAAGCAACCACCCAGCGGGTTGATTTTTTCGGTGCGGTACATTTCCATCATGGCCTGGTTCAGTTTGCCACGATCGTCGCCGAACTTTTCACGCAGGGCTTGCAGGCGTGGGGTGACCTGCTTCATTTTGGCCATCGACCGGTAGCTGGCGGCGGATAACGGGTAGAACACCAGTTTGATCAGGACGGTAAGCAGGACAATGGTCCAGCCCCAGTTGCCGACAAAGTCATGAATCCAGGTCATGAGTTTGAACAGCGGTTTGGAGATAATGGTCAGGAAGCCATAGTCGACCACGACATCGAGACCGGGGGCCACGGCTTGCATGGCGTCCTGGTCTTGCGGGCCGACCCACAGTTGGGCCTTGACCGCAACCGTGTCGCCGGGTGCCAGGGTTGCGGTGGGTTCGATGCTGCGGATGGCATACAGATTGTTGCCCAGACGCAGCGCTTCGTTGAAGCGGGTCTTGCCTTCGACAGGGACCCAGGCCGATGCAAAATAATGTTGAACGACGGCGATCCAGCCATCGTTGGCCTGTTTGATGTAGTTGGCCTTGCCTTTGTCGATGTCAGAGAACGAGATCTTCTGGTACTTTTCTTCTGCCGAATAAACCGCCGGGCCAGTGAAGGTGTTGTAGAAGAACGAGGTGTTGGGCGGGTCGTTGCCGTCGCGGGTCAGCTGCAGATACAGCGATGGGGTGACGGGTGCATTGCCTGTATTCTGGATGTCGTGCGTGACATGAATGTCGTAGCTGCCCCGTTTCAGCGTATAGGTTTTGGTCACCTTGACGCCGTCGGATTCGGCTTCGAAGACAACATCAAGGGCGTCGCCGGCAAGTGTGGTATCGGTGGATACCAGACGGAATGGTGTCAGGTGGGTGGGGAAGTTTTGACCCGCAGGCGCACCGACAACCCCGGTTTGGGCCACGTAAAACGAGTTGGGGCTGTTGTCGAGCAGCACCATGGGGCTGTCAGAGCCGTCAAAGCCGCTGAACTGCGACAACTGTGCCTTGACCAGCTGGGCTCCCAGGGTGTCGAAGGTGAGTTCGTAAACGTCGGTCTTGACCTGAACCTGTTGGCCGGTTGGCGATGCGACGGCGGGGTTTGAGCCGGGTACAGCATCGGCGGCGGCATTGGTGGCTACCGGTGTGCCGGCAGGGACATCGGCCGGGTTGGTACCGGTCGCTTCAGCAGGTTGCGCGGTTTGCGTTGACGCAGGTGAGCCACCGAATAATGACGGCATGCCACTGTGCACTTGCCAGTTGTTCCAGAGCAGCAAGAGCGAGAACGAAAATATGATCCAGAGGAGGGTGCGTCGGATATCCATAGCGCCTGTTCAAAGGTTGAAGCACAAAAGCATGCTAGTTTAACGTAGCCAGCCCTAAGGGCTGGCCGGGTCAGTGTCCGGTTGTCTGTGTGCCTGGTACCGGGTCGTGGCCACCTTCGCACCACGGGTTGCAACGGCAAATGCGTTTTGCCCCCAGCCACAGCCCTTTACCTACGCCGTGGGTTTCAATGGCCTCGATGGTGTAAACCGAGCAGGTTGGGGTGAAGCGGCAACTGTTGCCAACCCAGGGGCTTAAAAAATACCGGTAAAACCGGATGGGGGCGATAAACAACGCTTTCAGCATTTGGCCGACCGTTCAAGCAAGGAATCTGCTTCGGCCCGAACTTTTTGTTTAAGTTCAGTTAACGAGGCCGGCGCCACTTTGCTGTGCAGACGGAAAACGAAATCTTTGGGTGGAAGCTGGTGTCGTTTTAGCCGGAAAGCTTCGCGAATGACACGTTTGATGGCATTGCGTGTGACGGCTTTGGCGGCAAAACGTTTGGCGATGATCATGCCAAGGCGCGCGCCTTCGGGGTTTGCCGCGACATTGCGCGGGGTGCTGACCACAAGCAAAGCCCTCGGGCAACGCGTTTGCCTTGCAAGGCAAACGCATATTCAGAGGGCGGTGCAGGCGCGCCGCCGGTGTGAACGTGGCACGCATCAGTATCTGGCCGGGGCCCGGAACGTTGCCGGGAACGCCGCTTTAGACAGCCAGACGCTTGCGACCTTTAGCGCGGCGAGCGTTGATAACAGCGCGGCCGCCACGAGTTTTCATGCGAACGAGAAAGCCGTGTGTGCGCTTGCGGCGTGTAACGGAAGGTTGGAAAGTGCGTTTCATGGCGCTATGCCTTTGGTTGTGCCAGCAGGACGTGTCGTGTCGGGCTTTTTGCTTTTTGAACGCATGTTTTCAATGCGTTTTTCAAACACCCGCAGCGCCTACCTGCATAGACTTAGTTAAAAAATCCGGGAAAGCCTGCTATTTCAACAAGTTTTTAATGAATAGTCAAGCGCTTAGCGCAATCTGACATGGGCTGTTGCATCCTGCCTTGTGGATAACTTCCCCGTCAACAGGGTAGAATCGAGGTTTACAGAAGTGGTATCTATGAAAGATTTTTGGCAATCCTGTCTTCAACGCCTGGAGCAAGACCTACCCCCGCAACAGATCAGTGCCTGGATACGCCCGCTTGTGCCGGTGGCGTACGACGAGGCCAATGCTGTGCTGCGCGTGGCAGCGCCCAATCGCTTCAAGCTTGATTGGGTGCGCAAAAACTTTTCCAATCAAATCGAAGCGTTGGCCTCAGACTGGTTCCAGAGGCCGGTGCAGGTCACGTTTGAACTGGCGGCATCGGGCAGTGCCCGTGCGGCGGGTGGGCCATCGGTGGCCATGCCGGCGGCACCGGCACCTGTTGCAACGCCTGTTGCCGCACCCAGCGCTGCACCTGTGCCGCGTGCGGCTGTCGCTTCGGGCACCCCGGCGTCTCCTGGTCTTACTCCTGCGGTCGTGGCCGCGCACGCCGCCGCCGATATCGCCTACGACCGCTCCAGTCTGAATACCGATCTGACGTTTGAAAATTTCGTTACCGGTAAGGCCAACCAGTTGGCCCGGGCGGCCGCCATCCAGGTCGCGCAGAATCCGGGCATTTCGTACAACCCGCTGTTTTTGTACGGGGGCGTTGGCCTGGGCAAGACTCACCTGATTCACGCCATTGGCAATGCCCTGCTTAAAGAGAACAGTTCGGCGCGGGTTCGGTATGTACACGCCGACCAGTATGTGTCCGACGTGGTCAAGGCATACCAGCGCAAGGCGTTCGACGAATTCAAGCGTTATTACCATTCGCTCGATTTGCTGCTGATTGACGATATCCAGTTTTTTGCCGGCAAGAACCGCACACAAGAAGAATTCTTCTATGCGTTTGAAGCCATGGTGGCCAAGCGCAAGCAAATCATCATCACGTCAGACACCTACCCGAAAGAACTGGCCAACATCGACAGCCGTCTTATTTCCCGTTTTGACTCGGGCCTGACGGTGGCTATTGAGCCCCCGAGCTTGAGATGCGGGTGGCTATTCTGTTGCGCAAGGCCGAAATCGAAAGCGTCACCATGCCTGAAGAGGTGGCTTTTTTATTGCGAAGCATTTGCGCAGCAACGTGCGTGAGCTGGAAGGGGCGCTGCGCAAGGTGCTGGCCTACGCGCGTTTCCATGGCCGTGAAGTACTGACGGTGGAAGTGTGCAAAGACGCCTTGAAAGACTTGTTGTCGGTGTCGAACGGGCAAATCACGGTGGAAAATATACAGAAAACGGTGGCCGATTTCTACAAAATCAAGGTTGCCGACATGTACTCCAAACGCCGGCCCGCTAATATTGCCATGCCGCGTCAGGTGGCTATGTATCTGGCTAAAGAGCTGACCCAGAAAAGCCTGCCCGAAATCGGTGATTTGTTCGGGGGCCGCGACCACACCACGGTCTTGCATGCAGTTCGTAAAATCTCAGACGCACGATCCAAGAATTCCGAGCTTAACCACGCCTTACACGTATTAGAACAAACCCTGAAAGGATAACCATGCAACTCGTACAAACGACTCGCGATGCGTTGCTCAAACCCCTGTCGACCGTGGCCGGTATTGTCGAACGCCGCAACACCATGCCGATTCTGGCCAATGTGCTGTTGCGCAAAGAAGGCAACCAGGTCTCGTTTCTGGCCACTGATCTTGAAGTCCAGATTACGACGCACGCCGATTTCGGTGTCGGTGACCAGCCCGAATCGACCACAGTAGCCGCGCGCAAGTTGATGGACATTTTGCGGGCGTTGCCTGATGCGAATGATGTGAAGCTTGGGTTGGCCAGCGGCAAACTGTCGATCCAGTCGGGTAAAAGCCGCTTTGCGTTGCAAACCATGCCGGCAGCCGATTACCCCACGGTATCGCAGCCCGAGGCCTGGGATGTTTCGTTCTCGTTGCCGCAAAAAACGCTCAAGCATTTGTTCAACATGGTGCACTTTGCCATGGCGCAGCAAGACATCCGGTATTACCTGAACGGTTTGCTGTTTGTGTTCGAACCGGGTCTGGTACGCACGGTGTCCACTGACGGTCACCGCCTGGCACACTGTGCGGCGGCGGCTGATGGTATTGCCCAGAAGCACGATGTCATTGTGCCGCGCAAAACCGTACTTGAAATGCAGCGCTTGCTGGGTGACCTTGACGACCCCGTTCAAATTGATGTGGCTGCAGGCCAGATCCGGTTCCGTTTTGCCGACGTTGAGCTGATTTCGAAGCTGGTTGAAGGTAAATTCCCCGACTTTACGCGTGTTATCCCGACGAACTACACCCGTCATTTTGCGGTCCGTCGCGAAGCTTTGCAGGGCAGTTTGCAGCGTGCCGCCATTCTGACCACCGACAAACTCAAGGGTGTCCGTGTCCAGATGGGTGACAACCTGTTGAAAATTTCATCCAGCAATGCCGAGCAGGAAGAGGCTCAGGAAGAAATTGACATTGATTACGCGCACGAAGCGCTGGATGTCGGTTTCAACGTCAGCTATCTGCTGGACGTCCTCGCAACGGTGAAAACCGAAGAGATCCTCTGGTCGGTTCAGCCGGATGCCAACGCATCGGCACTCATCACCTTACCCGACGACGATCAGTTCAAGTACGTCGTCATGCCAATGCGCATTTAGTCACTCAGGCGCTTCATGGTATTGCCCGATTCTGCGGCGGCGTAAGCGCCTGTTGGCCCTGCCGCAGGTCCCGGCACACGTTGTGCCGCAGTCATTGCCCGCTTTATATAAGGTAAGAAAATCGTTATGTCAGATCAGACTAACCCTACCCCTGAATCCGGTTACGGTGCCGAATCGATCAAGATGCTCAAGGGCCTGGAAGCCGTTCGTAAACGGCCAGGCATGTACATCGGCGATACGTCCGACGGTACAGGGTTGCATCACATGGTTTTTGAGGTGGTCGACAACGCCATCGACGAAGCCCTGGCGGGTTACTGTGACGACATCGTTGTCACGATTCACGCCGATAACAGCATTTCGGTCAGCGACAACGGCCGCGGTATTCCTACCGACATCCATAAAGATGACGAATTCGGTCGCAGCGCCGCTGAAATCGTCATGACCGAGCTGCACGCCGGCGGCAAGTTTGACCACAACTCGTACAAGGTTTCGGGTGGCTTGCACGGGGTGGGTGTGTCGTGTGTGAATGCGCTGTCCGAATGGCTGCGCCTGACGATCTGGCGCGATGGTAAAACCCACGAAATGGAGTTTCGCCAGGGCGAGCGCGTTGAGCCGCTGCATGTCACGGGCACCGCGTCGCAAACCGGCACGCGGGTCCAGTTTTTGGCCGATCCGATCATTTTCGAGAACATTGAATATCACTACGATATTCTGGCCAAGCGCTTGCGCGAGCTGTCCTTCCTGAACAACGGTGTGAAGGTACGCCTGATCGACGAGCGTCAGGGCCGCGAAGAAAACTTTGCATTTGCCGGTGGCGTGAAGGGGTTTGTCGAATACATCAACCGTACGAAAACCGTGTTGCATGGCAATGTGTTTTCGGTTAGCACCGAGTCCCAGGTGGGCGAGGTGGAAATTGGTGTCGATGTCGCGATGCAGTGGAATGACAGCTACACCGAAACGGTATTGTGCTTCACGAACAATATTCCGCAGCGTGACGGCGGTACCCACCTGACGGGCTTGCGTGCCGCCATGACGCGTGTCCTGAACAAGTACATCGCTGATAACGAGATGGCCAAGAAGGCCAAGGTCGATACAACTGGCGACGATATGCGTGAAGGCCTGGCCTGCGTGTTGTCGGTGAAGGTGCCAGACCCCAAGTTCAGCAGCCAGACCAAAGACAAGCTGGTGTCCAGCGAAGTTCGTCCAGCCGTTGAAGAGGCGGTGGCACGTACGCTGGAAAGCTGGTTGCTTGAGAACCCGAACGACGCAAAAGCGCTGTGCAACAAGATTATTGAAGCCGCCCGGGCGCGTGATGCGGCCCGCAAGGCGCGTGAGATGACACGTCGTAAAAGCGTGCTTGAAGGCGCAGGCTTGCCGGGCAAACTGGCTGACTGCCAGGAAAAAGACCCCGCGCTTAGCGAAATTTACATCGTCGAGGGTGACTCGGCGGGGGGTCGGCCAAGCAGGGGCGTGATCGCAAGTTCCAGGCTATTTTGCCGCTGCGCGGCAAGGTGCTGAACGTCGAAAAGGCACGTTTTGACCGCCTGATTGCCAGTGAGGCAATCACCACGCTGATCACGGCGCTGGGCACCAGTATCGGCCCCGATTTCAATATCGAGAAGCTGCGTTACCACCGCATCATCATCATGACCGACGCGGACGTTGACGGTGCGCACATTCGTACGCTGTTGTTGACGCTGTTCTATCGTCAAATGCCGGCCTTGATCGAGCATGGCTATGTGTATATTGCCCAGCCCCCTTGTACAAGGTGAAGCAGGGCCGCGACGAACGTTATCTGAAAGATGCCCACGAAGAGGCACAATACATGATGGAACTGGCGCTGAAAGATGCGTCGGTGATTCCGTCAGAGGGCGCAGCACCGCTGGTTGGCGATACGCTGGCCGAATTGATGCGTCAGTATATTTTGGCGGACGCGGTGATCAACCGTCTGGGTCGCACGGTGGATATTGAAGCGTTGTCGGCGATGGCAGAGGGTGTGTCGCTGAACCTGGACGACCAGGCGTCTGCCGAAGCGTCGGCACAGCGTTTGCAGTCGGCCATTGAAAACCCGGCGTTGCCGGGTAGTGTGACGGTAACTGCCGAACAGCCCGAAGAGGATGGCCCGTGGCGCCTGGTGCTGCGTCGCATGCATCACGGGAATGTTCGGGTGTCGGTGTTTGACCGTACGTTTGTGCGTGGTGCCGATTATGCCGTGTTGTCGAGGGCAGCCAAAACGTTTGTGGGCCTGATGGGTCGCGGGGCGATGGTGGTGCGCGGCGAGGGCGAGAAGCGCAAAGAGAAGTACGTGTCTGATTTCCGCGAAGCGGTTCAGTGGCTGCGTGCCGAGGCCGAACGTTCGGTCAGCAAGCAGCGCTACAAGGGTCTGGGCGAGATGAATCCACAGCAGTTGTGGGAAACGACCATGGATCCGAAGGTACGCCGTTTGTGGCGTGTGCAGATCGATGATGCGATTGCGGCTGATGAAGTGTTCACGACACTGATGGGTGATCACGTCGAGCCCCGGCGTGAGTTTATTGAAACGCATGCCTTGCAGGCGGGGAATATTGATACGTGATGGTTGTGTTGGTTTCGGGAATAGTTGGCCAGGTTTTGTGAGATAAGTTGGCCACTGCTCCTGATGCGTTATGAGCGGCTACCTTTTAGGTGGCCGTTTTTATTGGGTTGGCTTGCTTGACGCCTGGCACCGTCGTGCCAAGGGTGTGTTGGTGCAATTGAGGGGAAGTGATGTTGCCTGGCTAAGTTTATAACCTCACACCAGCAGGTTCCTTCGGCTCGATATCATTGCGTTTTGGCTGAACAGCAGGCGTCGAATACCCCTTCGTCCTTATAGTCACCTCTTCGGGGCGGTGCGGTACTGTCTTCTGCGATGCCCGTCTGCGCAAGAAAGCGAAGCAAGGCCCCTTGGTTGGAACTCCAGTACGTTGTAGGTATTGCAAGGGAGGGCCTTTTTGCTTTACTAATCCGATATCCACTGTGCAAGTGCATGTAAGTCGGCAGGTCGGTGTGCGTGATTTAAGTTTCCCGATTGGGTAGCAGTGTTGAGAAACTCCACGCGTTTACCGCTGGACGGGGGAATTGATCGGAGGCTCCCTAAGGCGTAGAGGGGCATGAGAATCAGTATGAGTGGATGACTTGTGTAAAAGTCTTGGCCGGCTCACTCTTTGCCCCAAAATCGACCCTAATAATTGAACGGGTTTCGGATAAACTGACATTCGGGAAAAACTTGAGAGTTCCGTAGGAATTTTTCGCTTTTTTGAGACGAATAAATTGAGGGTTTCACAAACGCTGAACAAGTAGCTGACTCAATAAGCTGCGCCTATTCGGAGTTTTGAAATCGTACAAATTTTCTAAGAAACTTGCTGGCCTTGGCCCAAATAAACATACAACGGATGGCGAGTTAAGCGAGAGGTGCAATGCAGGAAGTATGGGATTGGTTGTTAGTGAATCCAGCGCGTTTTTTGGTGTTGATATCGCTGGTGGTGACATGGCTTGTTTGCTCAGGGGAGTATCATGGACGCAAATCGGGTGGCTCCGGTTGGTTGACTTTAGCCCGGATTTCGGTAGGGGCAATATTTACATTGGTCACGGCCGTTGTTGCTGGCTTTTTTGGCGGTGTGGGTGCGTTCTTTGGTTATTTAGTGCTGCAAGTTTTTGTTTGTGTGTTGATTCCCATCGTTTGGGTAGACAAAATTTAGCGTCGCGCGTATAGATGAATACGCTATTGCCCCCTCTGTCACAATAGAGGTCCGCTCATTTTTGGTTAATATTTGAGGGAGCGGTCGGAGTGAGGAAGTGCCCAGCTATAGCGCAGAATTCAAAGAACAGACAGTCAGGAAATTGATGCCCCGCTGCTTAAGCACAGCTGGACCAGTTCGGCCTTGTACGCAGGGGAGTGTTTACGGCGCCGACGCCGACCATTAGTATCTTGGTGCATACGTGTCCATGGAAAAATAAATGGACACGTATGCTCTAACACAGCGTCAGCGGACTCAAGATGGGGTTGGCTGAACGCTTACCTTGTTTTTGGGGTCTTGCCCGGATTTACATAAAATTATTTGTGAAGCATAATTATTTCTATCAAATAATTTTTAATAAAATTCATGGCTAAATCCCCATACTTCCGACGTCCCAAGTACGCCGAAGCCATCAAAGACGCATTGCTCAACCCTGGGCCTCTTGATGCAGGCATCCTGTCAGGCCTGTTTTTGTCTGGGATCCGGCGCGTAGGCAAGACCACGTTTATCAAACAAGACCTGATACCTGCGATCGAGGCAGACGGCGCAATCGCCATCTATGCAGATCTTTGGGCTGACAAGGCCAAAAGCAGCACGGATCTGGTCACAGAGACCGTCAAGGCCGTGGCGCACCAGTTGGCCACGCCTGGCAGTGGCATCCTGGGGCGCTTGAAAGGCCTCAATCTTGGCGCGGTAGGCTTCAGCTTCGGATTTCAAATTGATAGCATCGGCGCAAATAACGGAGCGACACTGGGACAGGTATTTCAAGAGATCACTGATCTGGCCCATACCGACGTGGTGCTGATCATTGACGAGGTGCAACAGGCCATGGCCACAGATGAAGGAAACAACCTTCTGCACGCCCTCAAGGCCGCTCGTGATCAGGTCAACTTGAACCCGCAGCGTTCTGGTCGCCTGCTGATCGTCGGAACCGGCTCGCACAAGTCGCTGGTGGCCGATATGACGTCGCGCCGCACGCAGCCCTTTGCTGGCGCTATGTATCAAGACTATGCACCGCTTGGAGACGATTTTGTGGAGTGGATTCACCAAGCTATGACCGCTGCACCTGGCTATAAGATCCCAGACCTCGCCGTGATGCAGGAGGGATTTAGAACCATGGGTAACAGGCCAGAGGAATTGCTGCAGGCCGTCAACATCCTGCAGTCATACGAGCATGATCCCAATGTCGCATTCCCGATTATTTGCAGCACCAAGGCGGCTACCGCAGCGAATGCAGAGATTGCCAACATGGAAGGCCTCGGCGAGCTGGCGCTGGTGATCTTCGACAAGATTGCCTCGGGCTCCCCGAACGGCGTCAAAAATTTGTATAGCGCTGACGCCCTGGCAGAGTATTCGAAGGCCATCGGATCCCCGGTTGATTCAGGTCAGGTGCAAGGCATGACCAATCGGATGGTGGATCTCAATTTCATCCAGCGCCTCGGGCACGGCACTTTCATCCCCGCCGATCCCCTGGTCAGCAAGGCCTGGTTAGCAAATAAGGCGCTGCAGGCTATGCCCAAGCCGTAAGCCCGCCGTTTTCAGATCCGAAAACTGCAACATCCCCCACCAGCGGGAGGATTGAATGCCGGTATTGGCCACAGACCTTCACTGATGAATCACACCGGGTTTTGTGGAAACTGAGCGAGTTGTGCACTTCAAAAGGAAAAGCCTGTATGCCTGGCTCAAACACGTCAAATGAGATCGTACAAATTTATGTCGCCAAGCCCCGCTAACATTCAGACACCTTTGCGTCTAACCGTATGTTCACGCTCGGGGAAATGGCTTGAGAGGCTCATTTTCATCGGGCTTTTGTTCGTTGGCCTGGGCGTCTGCGGTAATGCCAGCAGCCAAAGTGCCGCTTCGTTTGAAACTCCAGATTACCTGAATCAGCGCGGTCTCGGGCTCATCAACGCGTCAGAGGCTTACCGGCTTGGTTACACCGGCAAAGGCGTTACCTTGGGTATCGTGGATTCGGGTATCGAGCCGCTGCACCCAAAATTTTCGGGTCAGCTGACGGGTGGTTATGACTTCATGCGCAACCAACCTATAACCCCGACATCCGGTATGGATTCGGGTGTTGGGCATGGTACCCACGTGTCTGCAATTATGGCGGGTCGACGAGATGGGCAAGAGATGCACGGTGTCGCGTTTAATGCCTCATTTTTAATGGCGCGTTATGGGGTTTTCGGTATTAACCCGGAGGATGACGAAGAGGAGGATGAAGAGGGTGACGAAACTGCATCGTATACCACGGCCGCATCATTCCTGGATCAGGCATTTTCCAGGTCATGGAACTATTACGCTGATAAAAATATCGGCATTATCAACAACAGCATTGGTGTCAATGTATGTGACCGTGGCGAGGCGGGTAGTGCAATCCAGCCGTGCAATGTTCTTGACTTTGGCCTGCGTTCAAAAGGGGATACGAACTTCTTTTTTATGCCGATGAACTGTTCCCACAGTCAATTGCGGCACTTCATGCAATGCGCGATACGGACAAGCTGATGGTTTTTGCTACCGGCAATGAGGAGCAGCTTAACCCTGATTTTCTGGCGGCGGCACCCTACTATTATCCGGGTCTTAAAGATAACTGGCTGGCGGTCACCTCTGTTGATGTTGATACGGGTGAAATTTCTTCGTTTTCGAACGCGTGCGGGGTTGCCAAATGGTGGTGTATGGCGGCTCCGGGGGTACGCTGAAGAGGAAGGCATCTTGTCGGCTTATTTCAAGGGGGCTATATCAACTATTTTGGCACCTCAATGGCCGCCCCGCATGTGACCGGTACTGCTGCCTTGGTCAAAGAAGCTTTCCCTTTTTTAATGCCAGTCAGCTGCAGCAAACCTTGCTGACCACGGCTACAGACCTGATTCCTGAGGACGGCGCCCGGTTTGATGTTATTTACGGTTGGGGGTTGCTGAATGCCGCCAAAGCGGTACGTGGCCCGGCGCTTTTTATTTCGGATTTTGATGTTGATACCCAGGGTTATGACGCCACCTTCTCGAATGATATTGGTGATCTTTTCGGTGACCCTGCGTATCCGGCACAACGTGGGTCGCTGGTCAAACGCGGCGCTGGTACGCTGACGTTAAGCGGTATCAACCGCTACACCGGAACGACAACTGTCGAAGACGGTACCTTGCAAATTGCAGGAATCAACAATACGGGCGATACCATCGTCAATGGGGGTATCCTTGCCGTTACTGAACATGCCCAGCTTAATTCACCACGGAATACCGTTAATGGCGGCAGAGTGGTGGTGAATGGCACGCTGGCAGCGAACAGTACAACCACCGTTAACCTCGCCGGCATGCTGGGTGGTTCGGGCTATGTGGGCGATCTCGTCAACCAGGGCACGGTAGCCCCAGGCAATTCGATTGGCACGCTTAATGTGCTGGGTAACTATACCGCTACGTCGGGCTCTGTGCTGGCCATTGAAGTGGACAACAATAATGCCTACGATATTCTCAAGGTATCTGGTACAGCCACTTTGGATAGCGGTTCGGTGCTTGAGTTGCAAGGGGTCGATTCCGTCAGGGCGTTGCCTATAATTTTTTGCAGGCGCCAACGGTTATCAATAATGGGTTACGAATCGATAGCCCACCATTATTGTTCTTGACACCAGGTCTGCAAGCGGCCGGGTCTGGTAATGGGCTGTCGTTGACGTTCAACAGAAACAGCATTGCTTTTGCACGTTATACCCAGACGGCCAATCAGGCGAGTGTCGCCAATGCGCTCGATGGTTTTTCGGCGGTGCCACCGTCTGTGTTATCAACCCTTTACGATGATGTTCTGAACGCGCGTTCAGACGTTTTCCCGGGTTTGATGGACCAGCTTGGCGGTGAACTCCATGCCAGTGTGCAATCAGGCCTGTTCAATCAAACCGGGTTATGGACAGATGTGTCGACCCGTCGCCTGAACAGCCTGTTAACTACGGGCTATTCAGTACACAAACCTGTGTGGGTAACGATAGAGCGTCAGTGGTCTGATATGAAAGGCCGTGCCGGGACGGCAGACGCGAGGTACCACACCAACGGGTTATATCTGGGGGCGATGTGGCCCTGGGTAATGACGTGTATATGGGGGCGGCCTTTGGTTATCATGACACCCGCTCGTATATGGATGAGCGTAGCAGCCGTGCCAACATTGATAGTTACACCTTGGCGCTGTATGGCGGTACGCGCTGGCAGACCAGCAATGGTAATGCAATCCACTGGCGGGTCTCCGGGGCCTGGACTCATCAGGCCGTAGATACGCGACGTCACAACATTACCGTCGGTGGTGACCAGACCTTGAGTGCTGACTATGACGGCCAGCAAATTTATGCGTATACCGAGCTTGGCTACGCTTTGCCGCTTGCAGACACGACAGCCCTTGAACCCTTTGCACGTCTGGGTTGGATGCACCAGCGTATGGGTAGTTTGACTGAAACTGGTGGACCCGCTGCATTGTATTCAAGGGGCAGAACAATGACATTACCCGTATGACTTTGGGTGTGCGGAGTTATTCGGAGTTTTCGATCAGCTCTGATTCGCTGCTTCGCCTGACGGGTGAAATTGCCTGGGGATATGCCAGTGGTGACCTGACTCCCCGGCGCGAAATGCAGTTTGATCGGTTTCGTGATGCCCGTTTTATTGTCCAGGGTAACCCAACCCGTCGCAATGCCTTACACGTTGCATTGGGTGGTGAAGTGGATATGGGTAAACAGGCAGTCCTGGGCTTGAATTACAGCGGCAAGTTCGGCGGTGGTAATACAACTAATGCGGGTTCACTGTATGTGAATGTACGTTTCTAGTGTCCGGGTCGATTTATTGCTTATGTCAAACACTTGACGAGTCAGAGGGTATCCCCTACGCTGCCGAAAATTACACAATAAATTTTCACGCGTGATTGTTTGCGCAGTATTCGGCAGCAGGTGATCAACCCGCAGAAAAAACCAATCCAAAAAGGGGAAGACAATGAACAAAGCGTCAGTACACGAGCCAAGCCTTTTCAAACTTATTGTTCTTATTACTTGCATAGTGGTTGCCATGTTCTGTGCAACCGTTCTGGTAGCGCTTGTGTTTATGCCGGGCCAGCTCATCGCACGTCTGCCGTTTGAAGATGTCACGTTTCTTCTGCCTTTGGCGTTATCCACCCTATGCAGCGCAAGCGTCTTGGGGTGGTATGTTCAATCACACCGGTCCAGATCCAAGCGTAACGAGAAGCACTGAGTGACCAACGCTGTCTCCATGACAGGATTCGGATTCATCTGTTTTTCTGGTTGTGATTTGAGGTAGATCAATTACACTTTGAAAAACTCTACGGGTGACAGGCCGTTTGCCGTTCCATGTTGCCTCTATTGCACCGGAGAATTCTGTGAATAAAACGCTTTCGGCGTCGTTGGCGGCCGTTTCTGCCGCACTCGTGCTTACCGCTTGCGGTGGATCTTCCTCTGACGACAGTAGTGGTGGCAATGATACGGCCCGGGGGCCGAATATCCTGTTTGTCATTATGGACGATGTGGGTATTGACCAGATGAAGGTCTTTGGTTACGGTGGGGCTGTGGGCCCCAATCTGCCCAATATCGACGCGGTTGCCCATGCCGGTCTTCGCTTCCGCAATACCTGGTCGATGCCCGAATGTTCGCCGGGGCGTGCGGCCATGTTTGTGGGCCGGTATCCCTTGCGAACCGGTATCAATCAGGCCATTGGCCCGAATGACCTGGCCACCTCCCAACTGTCACCCTACGACATTACGGCACCCAAGCTGCTTAAACGTGCAGGCTACGAAAGCGGTATGTTCGGCAAGTTCCACTTGGCCGGGCCCGAGAATAATCAGGCAGAGCATTCGACACCCGGTGTGCTGGGTTGGGATTACTTCTATGGCTGGGTAGGCGGCTTGCCAGGTTCCATTGACAGAACGGCAGGCGGGTACGACACGGCGGCGACGCAAATGTGCGGGTTCATTCCGGGCGAGCGCTCGGGCGGTGCTGAGCGTGGGGCGTGTTACCAGCCCGATGGAAGTTGCTCGGTTGTGGCCCGTACCTCATTGACCCAGGATGCGCCAGGGATGCAGTGTCTTGATTCGGGCGGTATTCTGGTGCCTGATGCCGTTTGCGGTACGCCCCCGGCACGCCTGAATTTCAACGTTGAAAATGCCTATTATGTTTCGCCGTTGGTGGTTATCGAGAATGGCCAAACCGAGGTGGTGAAGTTGTCAGACCCGCGGTCCCGCGGGTATCGCACCACGATCGAAACCGATGCGGCTATTAAATGGATCAATTCCCGTTCTTCCGACAAGCCCTGGATGGCAACGGTGAGTTACAGTGCGGCACACACCCTTGGCAACAGCCGCCCAAGCGGTTGGTGCCGGGTCATACAGGCCCGCTCGATAGCTTGAGCTGTACGGATGACGGTCAGGGCAGCGCTGTGGGTACGCGGGTTATACAAGACAGAATGACCGAGGCGCTGGATACCGAGTTTGGCCGTTTGCTGGTTGAGACAGGTCTTGCCCGTTACAACGAAAACGGCAGCCTGAATTATGATCCGGCAGCAACGAACACGGTCATTGTCATTGTGGGTGACAACGGGTCGTTGGCCAATGCCGTCAAGCTGCCTTTTGACCCAACGCGGGCCAAGGGAACGGCTTACCAGACCGGGGTCTGGGACCCGTTGATTATTGCCGGTCCGCAGGTTGTGCAGCCGGGGCGCGAGGTTGACCATATGGTCAACATGGTCGATCTGTTCCAGTTTTTTGGTGAACTGGCCGGCCTGGATGCCCATAAAGAAGTCCCGCACACCATTGATTCGGCGGGCATCTTGCCCTACCTGAAAGACCCGGGCCAGGGCAGCTTGCGTACGGTCAATTTCACTCAGGGCGGGTTGAACGAGCAAGCCAATGGTGGTCGTAACGGGCCGTGTGTGATGAGTACCGCCTGCACCGTGATTCCTACCTCAAAAAGTGTGTGCGAGGACAACCTGGGTGTGTACTGGGGCCCTGGGTATACCAGCGCTTCTGTCATTCCAACCAACCCGCCGGGCCAAGGGTATGCCACGTGTGCCGACGTCAACGAGGCGCGCTACAAGGCCAGCCCGCCGCAAGACCTGCTGGCGCTGGTGCCCGAGTCCAGTGTGGCCGTTCGCAATGACCGCTACAAGCTGGTGGTCAATACCAGTGTTGATTACGACCCCGCCACCGATGGCCATAAGAAAGTTGTTACCGAAGAACTGTTCGAAGTCAATCAGGCCAAGCCGGTACCTTTGCTTGACACCGTTGACCGTAACCTGTTGCCGACTTCAGACCCGCAATTGACGGCGGTGTATCAAGATCTTCGCGCCAAAATGGACAGTATTCTTGCATCCGATCCCGACTGCCCTGGCGATGGCAATATGGATGGCGTGGTGAATGCGGCAGATCTTAACAACTGGCGGAAAATTGCCCAGGAATGGGGGTTGTCCAGCGTTTATGATTTCCTGACGCCCACGTTGCGCGATGGTAAGACAGACTACAAAGACGAGGCCGTTATTCAGGCCAACCTGAATAAAACCTGCGAGCGTACGTATGGGGTTTATTAACGGCACTCGCCGCCGCTGGTTGCTGGCGGCGGTTGTCGTGGTCGGTGCTGTTGCCGTCGCTGCGGTGGCTATGGTCTGGAAGGGCCAGACTTCGGTTGCGACGGTTATGCCAGCGGGAGTGCCGTCAGACGGTGTTTCGGCGCCGCACGATATGGTGTGGGTTCCACCGGGTGTTTTCCTGATGGGCAGTGACAGCAAGCTGGCTCAGCCCAATGAAAAGCCGGCCCATGCCGTCAGCGTGCCGGGTTTCTGGATGGATGTTACCCATGTTAGTAACGACCAGTTTGCCGAATTCGTGCGGCAAACGGGCTACGTCACGACGGCCGAAAAAAGCCTGATTGGGAAACCATACGCGTGCAATTGCCCCCGGGCATCCCCAAGCCACCTGACGAGGTTCTGGTTCCGGGGG
Source organism: Neopusillimonas aromaticivorans (assembly GCF_030344915.1). Lineage (GTDB taxonomy): Bacteria > Pseudomonadota > Gammaproteobacteria > Burkholderiales > Burkholderiaceae_B > Neopusillimonas > Neopusillimonas aromaticivorans. The sequence goes on from NZ_CP128233.1 coordinate 1,639,421, forward strand.
CGATGGTGTTTGTGGGTACGGCAGGCCCTGTGGATCTGAATGATTATTCGCAGTGGTGGCGTTATGTGCCGGGTGCCAACTGGCGCAATCCACAAGGGCCGGGCAGCACGATTGATGGCAAGGGTGATCATCCGGTGGTGCAGGTCAGCTATGACGATGCGCTGGCCTATGCCCGCTGGGCGGGCAAGCGTTTGCCCACCGAGGCCGAATGGGAGTACGCCGCGCGGGGCGGCCTGGAACAGGCGACCTATGTGTGGGGCGACGAGCTGATGCCCGATGGCAAACCCATGGCCAATTACTGGGATACCCGTCAGCGCAGTTTTCCGGTGGTCAGCCCGAAGGCCGGCGGGGCTGAAGGCACGGTACCTGTGCGTACCTTTCTTCCCAACGGCTACGGTTTGCACGACATGACGGGCAACGCCTGGCAGTGGGTGGCCGACTGGTACGACGCGGCGTACTTCAGCAAGCAGGCCCAGCTGGCCAAAGGCCAGCCCTCGAAAATCCGGCAGGGCCCGCACGGTCGTTTGATCCGTCCGAGCCGGGTGTGCCTGTTAATGCCCCCAAGCGGGTTATCCGCGGCGGTTCTTTTCTGTGCAATGAAGACTATTGTCTGTCGTACCGGCCCAGCGCCCGACGGGGTTCCGACCCGTATAGCCCCATGTCGCATGTCGGTTTTCGTTTGGTCAAAGATGCTGAAGCGCCACTGACGGCGGCTGCCAGCGCTTCGGTCCGGTAAGCGGGTTTTTTGGCAGGCCCGGCCAGGTAATGGATATGTGGATCCCGTGGGGGCTGCCGGCACCCGTCGTGTTTGTCGGGGCGGTGGCCTTCGCTTTGTTTTTGTGTGTGCCCTTGAGTCGTGCAGCGTACATTTTGCCGCGTCGGCTTGATGCGCAGCTTCCGGCCGAGCCTGCCCCCGTTCATCGGGTCTATCGGGCCGCGTTCTGGCGGGTGGCACCGGTGCTGGCATTGTGTTGTGCGTGGCGATTTGGGGCAACGCCAGCAGCGGTTGCGGCCATTGTGTACGTTGTCGTGTTGCTGGCGCTGGCCTGGATTGATGCCGAAACGGGCTTTTTGCCCGATATCCTGACGCTTTCGCTGCTGTGTCTGGGCGTGCTGGTGAATATGGCGGGCACGTTTGCCGCGCCTGCCGATGCGGTTGTCGGGGCGCTTGCGGGTTATCTGGCGCTATGGATGGTTTGTTGGGTATTTTGGCGGTTCACCGGCCGTCAGGGCATGGGGCATGGCGATTTCAAACTGTTGGCCGCACTGGGTGCCTGGTTGGGTTGGGCGCTTTTGCCGGACGTGATCGTGCTGTCGTCTGCGCTGGCCCTGATTGTCGCCGTCATGCGGCGGCTAGGGGTAATTTGCAGGCGGGCGAAGCGTTCAGTTTTGGCCCATACCTGACGCTGACCGGTATGGCTGTTTTGCTGGCACTGTAGCCGGGGGCGTGAGGCAGCGCGGTTAGCGGCCCGTTGTTGCAGGGGGCGCTGCGATGAACCCCGGTTGTGCGGGTTGCTGGGTGGCGGCGGTAATGGTTTCAGTGATGCCGTCCTGGTCGATGACAACCCCTGGGGCAGGACTGCCGAAAGGCTGACCCCTGGGCAAGGGCCTGGCCGGTACGGAAGGCTTTGGGTGGTTCACCGTTGATTGACAGCAGGGCAGCACCGTGTGGTTCCGAGGCGATGAGGCCGACGACTTCAAGACGCAGCCGTGCGCTGTTTCCACCGAACCAGTTGATAACCGGAGCAAGGTTTGGGCCGGTGACAGGGCCTGACGCCAGGGCTGCAGGCGCGGGCAACGGCAGAGGGGCCAGCAGAAGCGCGCCCCACAGGCCGATACCGGCGGCACAGGCCACCATGGCCAGGGCCTGAACAAGACCCGGGCTACGGTGCCTGACGCCAGAGATGAACGCTGCTGTTGAGGGATGCGCAAACATGGATAAGGGCCTGTAAAGGCATCTGTACAAGTGGTGTAGTCATCCATCATGCCCCAAAACGTTGCGAAATGCACGGGCTGAACCTGAGGCCGGTATCTGTTTTTTTGTAAATGCTGCAGAGCATTGACGCGGCCGTTTTACGGCGGGTAGGATGCTTTCCATGGTTCATGCATCAATAATTTTTTCACTATGGCAGACAATTTGATTTTTTCCCGAAGCCGTACGATCAGTGCCCGCTCTTCGAGCGGGCTGGCGGGCGCAGGTCAGCGCGGGTTTTCGCTGATTGAGGTGATGGTGGTTGTGGTGATCATGGGGGTGCTTGCCGCGCTTGTGGTGCCCAATGTCATGGGCCGGCCCGATCAGGCACGCGTTATCGCCGCGAAGCAGGATATCGGTGCCATTATGCAGGCGCTCAAGCTGTACCGGCTGGATCATGGCCGCTATCCGCCGTCTGATCCCGGCCTTGGCGCGCTGGTCGCCGGTCAGGGCCAGCCGTCGGCGTATCTTGACCGTGTTCCGGTTGATCCGTGGAATACGCCCTACCAGTATCTGAATCCCGGTGTGCATGACGAGGTCGATGTGTTTTCGCTGGGGGCCGACCGGCAGCCTGGCGGTGAGGGTATGGATGCCGATATTGGTTCCTGGGCCCGTTAGCCGGCAGCGCGGTTTTACGCTGCTCGAGATGATGATCGTGTTGCTGATTATCGGCATTGCGACGACGCTGGTCAGCGTGTCTGTGTTTGCTGACAATCGCGCCCGGGCGTTGCGTCAGGACGCCGTGCGACTGGCGCATGTGTTCACGGCGGCACAGGCCGAAGCCTGGGCCAGCGGTCAGCCGCTCGTATGGGAGCATGACGCCGAGGGTTACCGGTTTTCCCGGCAGCCTCGTCAGCTGATGTTGCCGGCTCGAAGGCTGGTGCGTGCGCAGCACGGAACCGATACGGCCATCGGAGGCGACAGCATTCTGCGCCCGCGCGCATGGATTTCATCAGGTGCCGTTGCCTTGCGCAACAGTGCGGGTGCGGCGTTGGTCTTTGGTGCGGATTGGATACCCGGGCCGTTGCAGATGGTGCTTGAGTCAGAGGGGCATGTGGTCAGGTTGTCGCGTCTGGGTAACGGCCGCTTTGTGGTGGAGCCGTGATGGTCAGGCGTTGCCAGCGTGGTTTTACGCTGATCGAGGTGCTGGTCGCGCTGGCGATTGTGGGCGTTGCGCTGGCGGCAAGTGTTCGGGCGTTGGGTGTGGGCGTGACCGGTGTGCGCCATATGCAGGAACGCAGTCTGGCCCAGCAGGCGGCACAGAATTTTCTGGCCGAACTTCGGTTGCAGGCGATTTTCCCTCCGCTGGGGCGGCGTACCCAGCCCTGCCCCCAGGGCACATTGGCGTTTCGGTGTGAGCACGACGTCCAGGCCACGCCAAATGCCCGTTTCCGTCGCGTTAGCGTTCAGGTCCGTCTTGATAAAGGTCCGGTGGTTGCGCGACTGGACGGTTTGGTGTCCCGCCTGCGATGAGTGTTGCGCGTCGGGGCCAGTCGGGCTTTACTCTGATTGAGGTACTGGTGGCGCTGGTGCTGATGGCGTTGGTCAGCCTTGTGTCGTGGCGGGGGCTTGATGCCGTGCAAAAAACCGGTGAGCGCCTGGATGAACGTGCCGAAGGCATCTTGTCGATGGTGCGTGCGTTGGGTCAGATTGAGCGCGATCTGTTGTTGCATGCCGGGCCCGATGTCTTGCCGGGCCGTGCCGAGACCCGGTTGCCCGGTGCGTGGGCGGGCGCTGTGCAGATGCCTGCCGGTATCCACTGGGATGCCGAGGCGGGGTTAAGCGTGGTGCGCTCGGCGGGTAATGGGCGCTGGCAGCAGCTGCGTTGGTATCTTGATGACAGTGTGTTGTACCGGGCGACGGGCATGGCGTCGTATCAGTTGCCCCTGCCACCGGTTGGCGCGGGTGTTGCGGTGCTTGGTGATATAAAGGCCATGAGGGTCAGGATCTGGCAACCTGGGTTGGGGTGGCTTGATCCGTCACACAAAGAAAACGCCCGGGCAGTCCGTGCCGCCGTAGAGGCTGGGGTCATCGGCATTGAAATTGCCTTATTCCGGAACGGAGTGTCCAGTGACCAGCCGTTTCGTAAAGTGGTGCTGCTGCCATGAGTGCCCCGGCGTCGTGGCGTCAGCGAGGTATGGCCGTGATTGCCGCGCTGCTGGTGGTCGTTGCGGCTTCGGCGATGGCTGTGTCTTTCATCGAGCGGCAGGGGTTCTGGCGGGTATTCTGATTACAGAGGCTGATCGTAGCCAGTGCCACCTGGATGTTGCGGGGCGGGCTGGATTGGTCGCGGGTGGTGTTGCGCATGGATGCTGAGGATAGCCCGACAACACGGGCCGATGGCATCTGGGCGCAACCGGTGATCGGGTTGCCGGTAGGTCGGGCCGAAGACCCCGACAACGCCTTGTTTTCAGGGCAGATCGAGGATGAGCAAAGCAAATACAATTTGCGTAATCTGGCTGCACGCGCCCGAATTGATCCGCAGGCGGTGCGGGGGCTGGAGCGATTGCTTGAGTCGCTGGCTATTGACCCGGTCTTGGCCATGCGTATGGCGCAACGCGTTGCGGCGGCCCAGTTTGGTGAAGGGGTTGAGCCCGGCGCGGTCGGGTTGCGCGGTGTTGACGATTTGCGTGCCTTGCCGGGTTTCACCCCACAGATTATCGAGACGTTGCAGCCTTATGTTACTGTCTTGCCCGAGGCCACCGCCATCAATGTCAACACCGCTTCGGCAGAAGTGCTGGGGGCGTTCATTGACGGGCTTGGGCTGGCAAAGGCACGAGCCTTGCTTGTCGAGCGTGACCGGGGGTGTGGTTTGCCAGTCGAGGCGATTTTCTCAACCGTGCCGGTCAGCTGAAGCCCGAGGTGCTGGAGCGCATCGAGGTCAGCAGCCATTGGTTTCGCGTGACGGGTGAGGTTACGGTTGGAAATACGATGGTGAGTCTGCAGGCACTGCTGCGACGAAGCGATCAGGGGTATCGTCCGTCCGCTGGGTTACCTACTAATAAATAACACCATGAGACAACATTTGCGCGTGGCCTTGCCGCCTCTTACCCAACTGGTACGTGACTCGATTCTGCCTTTCGTTCAGGTTGACACGCAAGGGGTGTGGCGCGTGCCGGGCACGTGCCGCTGGCCGAGCTGGGGGGCAGTCGGGCTCAGAGCCTGTGTATGCCATCCTGCATCCCGACGATGCCATTGTCGCGAACACGACGCTGCCTCCGGTGTCGGCCCGGCATCTGGATGCCGCCGTGTCTGCCAGTATCGAGCCCATGACGTTGTCGGACATAGACGAGTTGTGCGTGGCACATGGGCCGCGCGCCCAGGACGGTACCGTAACGGTCGCATGGACGGCTCGTCGCCCATTGGAAGACGCCTGGGCTTTGCTGGTTGCCGTGGGTGTGAATGTTGTGGCGTTCATTCCGCACGCGCTGGCCATTCCAGACACCGATCCGCAGCCTGATCGGCCCCTTGAATTGCCGGCCGGGCTGCGGTGGTTGGCACCGTTGCCGGCCTGGTCACTGGCCCGCAGCGCGGCCCGGCCGCCATCGACCCGCAGTCACTGGCGTCGGCCCTTGTATTGGGTGGCGGCGGCGGTGGTGGTCTGGGTGGTCGGTTTGAACGTGTATGCGGCTCGTCTGGGGCATCAGGTTCAGGCGCTTCAGCATGATATGCGATTGGCGGTGATGCAGGCATTTCCGCAGGTGCAGGTCGTTATCGACCCTGTTCGCCAGGCGCAGCATCAGCGGGACGCGTTGCGGCGACTGCAGGGTGATGCCGTTGATGATGATTTCGTGCCGTTGGCATTGGCGGCGGCAAGCGTACTGGATTTTTCTGAACGTCGTGTGCGGGCCCTTCACTACACGCAGGGTGTGCTGACCCTGACGCTGGCCGAAGGTTATGCGCCACCTGCCAACGAGGCAGCGTTGGCGCAGTCGGCCTCGGTACGGCAATTGAAGCTTGAGCGCGAAGACAGTCAGCCGCATGTGTGGCGCGTGCAGCGACAGGCGCCCGGTGAATCCCGGGGGCGCAACCATGAATCGTCCTGTGTCGACGGGGTCAGGTCAGTCCTGGCGTGGGGGCATTGGCATGTTCGTGCGACAGGCTCGTCATGCCTGGCGACAACGAACCCCGCGTGAGCAGACATTGTTGCGGGGGCGGTGCTGCTGATTTTCCTGGCCGTATTGTGGACGGTTGGGTTGCGCCCGGCGCTGCAGACTGTGCAGCGCGCGCATCAGCAGCTACCGGTTTTACACGCAGAGGCCGCCCAATTGAGCACGGTCTTGCTCGAAGCAAAGGCTTTGGGGCGCGGACGTTCCGGTACGTTGTCGGTACCTGCGACAGAGGCGGCTCTGACGGCCAGTCTGGGTGACGCCGGGCTGGACCGTGTCAGTGTTTTTAGCCGGGCAGAGGGCCCGGCTGCCGAGGCCGGGCAATGGCAGGTCCAGTTCACCCGTGCGCCGGCCGGGCGGGTGATCGAGTGGGTGGCCCGGCTGCCGCTCGTGGCGCAGGTGCAGATTCGCGAGGCTGATCTGGCTCGAAGTGTCATTGATGGCCGCGACCGGCCCGGCCAGCTGGATGGCCGCATTATCGTCACCATGCCTGTGAAGGTATCCCCGTGATGGGCTGGCGGCGTACGGTGTGGGTGATTGTGCTGGTGGTGGTGGCGTGCGCGGTCGCAATCCGGGTGCTGCCGGCTCGCTGGGTGATGGCATGGATACCCGAGACTTCCCCGTTATTGTGACGGATGCGTCCGGAACCCTGTGGTCGGCCAGTGCAACGGTTGCGGTGGGTGCCGGTGGTTTGCGGCGCACTTTGCCTGACCCGTTACGATGGCATCTGGTGTTCGATGGCGGGCCGGTGCTTGATTTGACGCACCCGTGGTTGGGTGGTCCGTTGACCTTGTCATTGTCGTGGCAGGGTTTGCGTTTGTCGGGTCAGTCGTTGCAGCTGCCGGCTTTTGCGTTGACGACGGCGCATGCGATGTTCAATACCCTTGATCCGGGTGGGGATGTCCTGGTCGACTGGCCGGAACTGGTGCTGGGCCCCGCAGGTCTCTCGTCCGATGACGGGGGCCGCTTGCTGTCCGTGAGATGGCGCAATGCGTCGTCGTCGCTGACCCGGGTACAGCCGTTGGGCGATTACACCCTGACCGTGAGGTCGGGTATTGACCGTGGCGTTGTCTTGGCGTTAACGACGCGTGAAGGCCCGCTGGTGATGCAAGGCGAAGGCACCGTATTGCCTTCGGGCCGGGCGCACTTTGATGGCCAGGCCTGGGTCGACGCGTCGGCCAGCGGCGATACCCATGCGGCCCTGACCGGCCTGTTGAATGCCATGGGGCCCCGTTCGGGGCCGGATGGTCGCATTATGATGAACGTACGTTAGTGTCTGCTTACCCTTTTGAAACTGCTGCCATGACCCCTTTATTGTTCTCTGCCCGATGTTCGTCCCGGCGTTCCGCCCGTTGTGGTGCGCGCATGTCTCTGTTGATGCTTGTGGTTGTGCTGGGCGGTTGTGCCGCCACAGATACGGCCCAGGATGCTTCAGGGAGCCCGCTTGTGGCGTATACCTCGGTTGGGTCTCAGCCGTCGCAACGGGCGGAACCTTATACCGATTCAGGGCAGCCCCGGCCGCGCGCCTTGACGCCTATCCGCGAGCGTCCGGCGCCTGACGGTGACGCCCAGGCGGTCAAGCCGGCAGGGGGCAGCGCACCACGCTTAATTTCAATGGGGCTGAACTGGGTGGGGTCGTACGTGCCCTGGCACAGTTTACCGGGCACAATTTTGTGGTTGATCCGCGTGTGCGGGGTCAGTTAACCCTGGTGTCTGAAACGCCGGTCGATGCCGAGACGGCCTATTCCATGTTGCTGGGCGCCTTGCGGATGCAGGGTTTGCCGTCATTGATGTCGATGGCGTCAAGCGGGTGATACCCGAGGCCGACGCCAAGCTGCAGGGCGGGCCGGTGGTATCCGGGCGTCAAGCGGCCACGGGGGTGAACTGGTCACACGGGTTTTCCCGTTGCGTTACGAAAGCGCAGCGGCGCTGGTGCCGGTTTTGCGGCCCATGGTGGCACCCAATAACACCATTGCGGCCCATGCGGGTAATAACACGCTCGTGATTACCGATTATGCCGATAACCTTGACCGGATTGCCGAGGTGATTTCCCGCGTTGATACGCCGGCGTCCATCAACACCGACGTGATTCCCATTCAGTATGGGGTGGCGCTGGACGTCGCCGCACTGGCCCATCAGATGCTGCACACCAGCGGGCCTGACCAGGTCCAGCAGGTGAGTGTCATCGCCGACCCCCGCAGCAATGCGGTACTGGTGCGGGCCAGCACCCCCGAGCGTCTTAAACTGGCGCGCAATCTGATTCTGCGTATTGATTCTCCCGAGTCGCGTGCCGGCAACTTGCACGTCGTTTATTTGCGCAATGCACAGGCCACCCATTTGGCAGAGGTCTTGCGGGGTGCACTGGGCGGGCAGGGCGGCGCCGGTGCCTCGGCCGACACGGGTGGCTCACTGTCGGGTAGTGGCGTGGATGGGGCCATGGGTTCCGGGGCTTCGCGGCCTGATTTTGCCCAGCAGGCGGGCGGGTCTGCGCCTGGGCTACTGAACGCGGCGGCGGCTGGTGCAGGCCTGGCCGGTGGCGGTACACCGGGCGCTGATCTCTTGGGCAATGACCGCCGGGCCGTGACGTTTTCGGCCGGCGGGGCAACGGTCCAGGCGGATCCCACCACCAATACCCTGATTATCTCTGCGCCCGATCCGTTGTATCGCAGTCTGCGCGAAGTGATTGACCAGCTTGATCAGCGTCGCGCTCAAGTGCTGATTGAAAGCCTGATTGTGGAAGTCAACGCGGAAGATGCCGCCGAGTTTGGTATTCAGTGGATGGCTGGCGCCGACCGTATCAGCAATGGTGGCACCTCATTCATTGGCGGTTCGAATCTGGGTGGATCCGGTATCGGTGCCAATCTGGGTGATGCGCGCAGCACCATTGATGCGTTGGGGGCCGGCATGAGTCTGGGTGTGGTCAGAGGGACGGTGGATGTGCTGGGAACCCAGTTGCTGAACCTGAGCGTCCTGGCGCGCGCCATGCAAAAGCAAGGGGGTCAATGTGTTGTCTACACCCAACCTGATGACGCTCGACAACGAACAGGCCAGCATCGTGGTGGGGCGTACTGTGCCGTTTGTCACGGGCAGTTACACCACGTCGGGTGACGGGGCCAGCAACCCGTTTCAGACCGTGCAACGCGAAGACGTTGGCTTGACGTTGCGCATCCGGCCGCAGATTTCCGAAGGTGGTACCGTCAAACTGGCGTTGTATCAAGAGGTCAGCAGTATTGACCCGTCGTCGAGCCTGCCGACCAATGAATCGAACGGAACCATCATCACGCGCAAGCGGGCCCTGGAAACCAAGGTGCTGGTGGATGACGGACAAATCATTGTGCTGGGTGGTCTGCTTGAGGATGTGGTCGATGACAGTGTCACCTCAGTGCCGTTGCTCGGTGACATTCCGGTGGTCGGCAACCTGTTCAAATACCAGCGGCGTGGGCGCACCAAGACCAACCTGATGGTTTTCCTGCGACCGCACATCGTTCGCAATGCGCAGGACAGTGCAGGCCTGACGCTGGATCGTTATAACTACATGCGGGCGGCGCAAGCCGGTCTGCCGGCCCGTGCATCGTCCTGGCTGGTGCCCGACGCTACTACGGCTGTGTTGCCTGAAATCCAGCGCAGCCAGCCGGGTGGCCTGCTTGATTTGCGCGGCCTGGAAAATGCGGCCACTGCGCCTGCACCGGCAAGGGCGGAACCACCGTCGGGCCGTCCGGCGTCAGGGTTGTCCGAGCCGCTATGATGGCCCGTCTGCCCTATCATTGGGCGCGCGTCCAGCGTGCCCTCATCCAGAGGGGGCTGAGGGTGATGTGCTGATTATTTCGGGGCGTACACCCGCCTGGGCGCTGGCAGAAATTCGTCGTCGGCATGGTGTGCTGCCAGTTCGCGAAGTGGGCGACGACGAGCTCGACACGTTGCTGGTGACGGCCTACGCCCAGACAGGTAACGCGGCAGATGTCGTTGATGCCGCCGCCAGTGAAATCGATCTGGATCGCTTGCTGCAAGACGTGCCCGAGGTCGAGGACCTGCTTGAAACCAGCGATGAGGCGCCGGTAATACGTATTATCAATGCGCTCTTGACCCAGGCGGTTCGTGACGAGGCCAGTGATATTCACATCGAGCCTTTCGAGACGCATGCCGTCGTGCGCTATCGGGTGGACGGCACCCTGCGTGACATCGTGAGCCCGCGTCGTGCCCTGCATAATGCCCTGGTGTCGCGGGTCAAGATCATGGCCAGCCTTGATATTGCTGAAAAGCGGCTGCCGCAAGACGGCCGTATCGCGCTCAGGGTGGCCGGGCGGCCGATTGATGTACGGGTCTCGACATTGCCGACCGGCCACGGCGAACGGGTCGTGCTGCGCCTGCTCGATAAGGAAGCAGGGCGCTTGCAACTTGAGCGCCTGGGCATGGCGGCCGACGTCATGACTGAGCTTGACCGATTGATCCGGCTGCCGCACGGTATTTTGTTGCTGACCGGCCCGACGGGCAGTGGCAAGACGACCACGCTGTATGCCGCCCTCGGGCGGCTGGATGCGTCCACCACCAATATTCTGACGGTCGAAGACCCCATTGAGTACGACTTGCCGGGTATCGGCCAGACGCAGGTCAACCCGCGCATTGACCTGACCTTCGCCGTGGCCTTGCGGGCGTTGCTGCGTCAAGATCCCGATGTGATCATGATCGGCGAAATTCGCGACCTTGAAACGGCACAGATTGCGGTGCAGGCGTCATTGACCGGCCATCTGGTGCTGGCCACGCTGCACACCAACGATGCCGTGTCGGCGGTTACGCGGTTGACCGACATGGGGATTGAACCCTTTTTGCTGGCCTCTACGTTGCAGGGTGTACTGGCACAACGCCTGGTACGCAAGTTGTGTACGCAGTGCAAGCAACCCCACCCCGATGGCACGGCACGCTGGAACCCGCAAGGTTGCGCGGCCTGCAGCCATACCGGGTACAGTGGCCGCACTGGCGTGCACGAACTGTTTGTACTGAACGATGAGCTGCGCACCCTGATTCATGCGGATGCCGGCGAGCAGGCCTTGCGTCAGGCAGCGCGCCAGGGGGCATGCGTAGCCTTCAGCAGGATGCCGGGCGCTGGGTGCAGCAGGGCGTGACCTCGCCGGAAGAAATTGCCCGCGTGACACGCGATACCTAGCACCGGAGCGAGACCATGCCTTCTTATCAGTATGAGGCGGTTGATGCCGCCGGGCACCATGATCGGGGCCGAATCGATGCCGACAGTGTCCGGAGTGCGCGTGCGGCGCTGCGGGCACGCGGGCTGTTACCCTTGTGGGTACGCGAGAATGGTGGGCGCGGGGGCAAGTCTTGGTCAATGGGGGCCGAATCAGCGATGCCGACCTGGGTTGGTTGACGCGGCAACTGGCCAGTTTGCTGGCGGCCGGGTTGCCGCTTGAGGCGGCGTTGCGCGCCACTATGGAACAAGCCGAGCGCAAGCCCGTTTCCCAGGCGCTGGCGGCGGTACGCGATGATGTGCGTGCCGGTCATCGTCTGGGTGAGGCGCTGGCGGCACACCCACGGCACTTCCCCGAAATTTATCGGGCGTTGGTTGATGCCGGCGAACAGTCGGGTGATCTGGCGCAGGTCCTTGAGCGCCTTGCCGATTACATCGAGTCGCGCAGTGCATTGCGCAACAAGGTACTGACGGCGTTCATTTATCCGGTCATCGTGACCATCGTATCGATCGGGATTGTGATTTTTTTGCTCAGCTATGTGGTGCCACAGGTGGTTGGGGCGTTTTCGCAGGCACAGCAGACACTCCCTTGCTGACGCGCCTGATGCTGGCGGCCAGTGCATTCACACGGGAATGGGGGCTGGCCGTGGTGCTTGGCCTGGTGGCGTTGTTCGGGCTGTGGCGCTTGCGTTTGCGCAATCCGTCAGCGCGTCTGGCATGGCATACGCGTGTCTTGCGGCTACCGATTCTGGGTCGCTATGCCATGGGGGTTGATGTCGCGCGTTTTGCCGATACGCTGGCCATCTTGACGAGCAGCAATGTCCCGTTGCTGGCGGCTCTTGAGGCGGCCCGTCGTACGCTCAGAAATTGCAAGTTGCAGGCGGCGGTTGATGATGCGACTCGTCGTGTGCGAGAGGGTAGCGCTTTGGCGCAGGCGCTTGAGGCACAGAAAACTTTTCCACCGTTACTGATTCATCTGGCGGGTAGTGGCGAACGCACCGGCCAGTTATCGGCCATGCTGGACCGCGCGGCCCGTGTGCTGTCCAGCGAGCTGGAACGGCGCGCCATGACCATGACCGCGCTGCTTGAGCCGCTGATGATTCTGATCATGGGGGGATTGTGCTGGTGATTGTATTGGCGGTAATGATGCCGATCATTGAAATTAATCAGCTTGTGCATTAAGCGGTAACGCCCTGACGACGGCATACATTGTTGCCTGTTGTCAGCCTGTCGCCGCAGTTTACTGAAGGCCTGTTGCTATGAATACGCTGTTACTGGTGGGTGGTGATTTGTGTGTGCGGACGGCACGGTTGCTGGATCCGCACGACTGGAAATGCATTGGTTTGCGCCGCAGCCCGATGCCCCCGAGCCTGATGATTGCATGACCTGGGTGCAGGCCGATCTGCATGACCCGGCCAGTTTGTCCATTCTGCGTGAGGGTGAGTTTTCTGAAGTCAGCCATATCCTGTATGCCCCGTCACCGGACAGTCGTACCGCTGATCATTACACCCGCGTTTATTCGCAAGGGCTTCCGAACCTGTTGAACAGTTTGTCGCCGGGTTGTCTGGCGCGTTTGAAACGCTGTGTTTTGGTGGGCTCGACAGCAGTTTGGGGGCCTTCGGACGCGTGGGTGGATGAAGACTCACCGGTTCAGAACACGAATTTCCGTACCCAGGCGCTTTTGAAGGCCGAGGCGGCTCTGCAGGCGATCTTGCCGCAGGGCGTGGGTGTGACGTTGCGGTTGTCCGGGTTATATGGTCCGGGGCGGATGCATCTGATCAACGGATTACGGGCCGGCAGGGTTACGGTGCCCGATGGGCCTGGTCATTGGGCCAATCGAATTCACAGTGATGACGCGGCTCGTGCGTGCGCCCACCTTCTGGCGCTGGCTGACCCGCAGTCGCTGTACATTGGCACGGATGACCAGCCCCTTCCGCTGGCCGGGTTTTACGATGACGTTGCGCGTTTGCTGGGCGCCCCCATGCCGGCACGGGAATCCAGGGTGCCGGATGGCAAGCGGTTGTCAAATGCGCGCCTGCGTGCATCGGGTTGGACCCCGGAATGGCCGTGTGCGCTGGACTGGTATGCGCGTAACAGGCCTGCCGACGGTTGAGGCCGCAGCAGGTGTGGAAAGGCCGGGCGTATCGATGGATATACGCCTTTTAGTGGCGCTTAAAACAGCTTGGCAACGACGGCCCCTGAACCATACTGAGGACCATAGGCGTAGACTTTGGCGTCACCCAATCGCCCGTGCAGGGCGCCCAGTGCGAAGGCCACGTGCTTGAGCCCCATGTCGGCTTTGGTTTGTGCCAGGAAATCGGGGATCAGTCGCTGCAGTTCGGCGGCATCGCGTTGTTCGATGCATTGCAATAGTCGGTGATTCCAGGCGTCATCGGTTTGTGAGGCAATGGCATCCTGGTCAATCGGTCGGCCGTCTCGCCATTCGGCGCCTGTCAGGCCGCCCAGCACCAGTACAACGACGCGCTTGCCTTGCAAATCGGCTTGTTGTGCCACCAGCTCACCCAGCGCGCGGGTACGATCAAAGTCGTAGTACAGGTTGTTCGAGACATTCAAGGTTGGCCATTGCCCTTTGGGGTTGACCAGGGCGTTGGCCATTACGGTACCTGAGTCGAGCGGGAAGCCTTCGTAATCAACGCGCTTGGACGGGATGCCCGCTTCCCGGGCGGCACGGACGCATGCCTTGGCCAAAGACACGTCTGTGGTCAGGTCGAACGGGATTTCACCCAGCTCGTGCCAGTTTTCATCGACATGCAAACCCGACATCCGCTGTTTGCCTTGCCAAAGCTGGTCAAGTACCGCATACCAGCGCGTTGAGTAAATCACGAGGGTGTCAGGTTCAAGGCGTTCGATGTCTTCCCGAACTTTTTCCATACCCTTGGCCAGGTCACTGTAGACAGGCTCTTTGTTGCACAGGGCCAGCAAGGGGCTGACAGGCAGCCAATACGCCCCGACCACGCCAGGCTTGTCGAGCAAGGCGAAGCGGTCTTGTGCGGCACTGGCGCCAAACAGCCAGCGTGACAGTATTGCCAGGCCAGAGGGTTGGCGACGGCGCTTGTGCGGGTGGCGGATATCGTTGACGATGCCCATCAGCCCGCGCGGCAGCAGCAGCATCAAGAGGATCGACAAAATACCCAGTACCAACTGGCCCTGCCCAGCCGCCGCGCCGACGATACGGTCGACGAAAATATAAATGATCGCCCCCAGCAAGGGGCCTGCGACGCTGCCCATGCCACCGGCTACCACAATGAACACAATGATGGCGGCCCATGAAATAGAGAAGGCATTGGGGGGTGATGATCACGACATCCATGTAATACAGGCCTGCCGCCAACCCTGTCATGGTGCCGCTGACCAGAAATACGGCGGCCTTGATCTTGTTGACGTCGACCCCGCTGGAGCGGGCGGCGTCTTCGTCGTCGCGCACGGCGGTCAGTGCCAGACCATAGGATGAGCGCATCCAGCGCCAGATAACGGCGCTTGAGACCAACAACAGCCCGAAGGCTGCGTAATACAGCTGTACGGCGGTGGCTTCGGATTTCAGTTGCATGCCTCCGCCGGCCCCGACCAGATTCCAGCCGTTGAAGACAGTGGCAACGGCTTCGGCAATTAGCCAGGTGGCGATTGCAAAGTAGGCCCCCTGAAGTTTCAACAAGGGCAGAGCCCCCAGGAAAATGAGCAGTAACAAGGCCACGCGACGAATGTAATGGCTGCCAAACAGGTCGGCTTCGGGTACCGAGAGGATCAACCATTCGTACAGAATCCAGAGCACAACGGCAATCCCCACCCCCACTTGATGCGTTGACGGCTGCCTCGTTCGCGCAGCGGCAGGCATAACAGCCACGCGAACAAGGCGGAAACGATGCCGGCAACGGGCCAGGCCAACCAGATGGGGACACCGCCGTAGTAGAAGACAATGGCTTGGGCGAAGGCCCCCAGGCCGATGAATACCTGTTGCCCAAACGTTAATAAGCCGGCATAACCTGCCATCAGGTTCCAGGCATGTCCGAAGGTTGCAAATACGAATGCCGAGAACAGCAGGTGAAGCCAGTAACTTTCAGCGGACAGCCCCAATGGGAGCAAAAGCAGAATGGCAGCCAGCGTCAACACCCAGATGAAACCGTTGCGGCCATAAAAAGAATCGAAAAATACTTTCATGTTTACCGTCGGCCTATTTGCGTGCGAAAAGACCCTGGGGCCGCATCGCCAATACCAGCAGGATCAGAAGATATCCGGCAACTTGCTGTGCTGCCGGGCCGAAGTAGGTGCCCGCCAGCACCTGGACGATGCCAAGGACGACACCGCCGATGAGGCTGCCAAATACCGAGCCGAGGCCACCCAGAATGACCACCCCGAAGGCAAGCAACAAAAAGGGTGTCCCGTCAAAAGGCTGGAATGAGCGCGACATGCCGATCATGAAGCCTGCAATCGATGCCGACGCCAGGGCGACACCGCTGGCGACGGCATAAATATGGGTGGTACGTATCCCCATGACAGCTGCGATTTCTGGGTCGTCGCTGGCGGCGCGGATGGCACGCCCGGTGTGCGTGCGATGCAGCCAGGCGGATAAGCCCGCCAGCAGTATGGCTGCGGCAATGAAGAAGCCTAAGCGCAGGGTTGAAATGCTGAGGTCTTGGGAAAGCCGGATTGCCGAATATGACCATTCGTTGGGGATTGTGGCGGCATCGGCGCTGAACACGATCAGCATCCCCTGGCTCAGCACAATGGACAGCCCGAAGGTGACGAGCAGCGGCAGCATCAACCCGTAAACCGGCGGTAGATTTCGACGTTCGGCGGCATGTGACGAAACATGGTTGAGCACGCCGCGCTGGATGCCATAACCCACCAGATACATGACCGGGACCACAACCAATGGTGCCCAGAACGGGGCAACCCCCGTGGCCGTGAGCAAGGTCACGCACAGGTATGCTGCGACAATCAGCCAGTCGCCATGCGACAGATTGACCAGTTTCATGACCCCGAAATTGAGGGCCAGACCGACGCTGACCAGCGCGTAATAGCCGCCGAGCATGGCGCCCGACAAAATGCCATTCAGTAAATCAATGGCAAACCAGTACAGGTCTTCTTCAGTCATGGTGGCTTCCTGCATGCTGCCAAAATAGGCTGCCGTGATGGTGTCGTAATCCACTTCGTCGGGTTTGCCCTCAAGCACGATATTGCCTTCGAGCATGACGCAAAAGCGGGTGCATGACGCCAATGCCCGCTTCAGGTCTTGTTCAATGATGATGGCAGTCGAGCCCTGTTTTATGATGCGCCCGAGGTTCTGGTAGATCTCTTCGACCATGGCCGGCGAAAGCCCCAGTGACAGTTCGTCAAAGGCAATAACCGAAGGCGATGACATCAGGGCTCGGCCAATCGCCACCATTTGTTGTTCGCCGCCCGACATTTGCGAAACGATTTGCTGGCGCCGGTCACGCAGGCGGGGGAAAAGGGTAAAAACCTCTTCAAGCCGTTCTGGAATCAGTGGTCGGCATCGGGGTAAATAGGCCCCGGCCAACAGGTTGTCTTCCACGCTGAGACGGGAAAACAGGCGTCGCCCTTCGGGGACCAGCGCAAACCCTGCATTGACGATATCTTCCGGACGCCAGGTTTCGACGCGCTGGCCATGCAGTTCAATGCTGCCCCGCACGTGCGACCGCGCACCGTGCGTCGTCAGGCCTGCCAACGAGCGTAGCAAGGTTGATTTGCCGGCCCCATTGGCGCCGATAATCGCCAGGACATCGCCGCGTTGCAGGGTTATGTTGATATCGTGAATGGCGCGCAATTCGCCGTAATAGGCCGACAGGCTGTTGACGCGCAAAACGGCGCTTTGCGCCGGCGTATTAGTTGCCCAAGTAGACACGGCGGACCTCCGGCATTTCAAGGACACGGTCAGGTTTGTCGAGCGCCAGGATTTCGCCACCCGCCAGCGCCATGAGACGATCGGTGGCGGTCAGCATGGTGCGGATGACGTGTTCAATCCAGACGATCGTGATACCCATGCCGCGCAACTGACGAACCAGGCTGATGAAGTCGTTGATTTCTTGTTCGGTCAGGCCGGCAGCGACTTCATCAATGAGCAACAGACGTGGTTTCATGGCCAACGCCCGGGCCAGTTCATGACGTTTGCGTACCAACAGTGGAAGGCGGCCGGCCAATGTATCGGCGTAACGGGTGAGCCCGGTGATGGCCAGCGTACGTTCGATCCATTCGGCAACGGCGGTGTCAGCCAGTCCGCCGCCGAAGGTGGCGGCCACACGCAAATTGTCGAATACGGTCATTTGCCCGAAAGGGCGGGGCACCTGATAGGTTCTGGCAATGCCCTTGCGCGCCCGTTCGTGCGGGGGTAAGTCGGTAATATCTTCGTTCCGCAATAAGACCGTCCCCTCAGAGGGCGCGATATGGCCCGACAACATGCCGAACAAGGTTGTCTTGCCGGCTCCATTCGGGCCGATGACACCCAGAATCTCGCCCTCACGTACATCAAATGAGATCTGGTGAGCGACGGAGACGGCACCGAACGACTTGCTCAGCCCGCGTACTTCGAGCAAAGAATCCATAGGATATTCAAAGGATATAAAACTGCTGGGCCGATAGATCAGGGTGCGGATTGCACCGAAGAGTCGGCAAAAAAACAGCCTGCGCGTCTGGAACGAGGCGGCAGGCTGTCAGCCAGACATTACTTGTAGATTTGCATATCGGCTGTTTTCTTCACCGACGGGTAAACCTCGTTGTAGACATTCTCTTTGATGAGTTTTTTCTGGGCTTCGTCATAGCGCCATTGGGCACCGCCCAAGGGTTGAACGGAATAGTTCTGCTCGTTGAACTTGACCGGACCCGTTACGGTGTCGAGATTGGTTTGGCCCAGGGCCTTGCGAACCGCTTCTCGGTCGGTCGTACCGGCACGCTGAATGGCATCGAACAAAATGTCGTAAGAGGCGTCTTCGTAGCCCAGTGGCGGGGTGTACTGACGCCCAGGGTTGGCCGTTTCGTACTTGTCAGCCAGTTCTTGTGCCGAATAGCCGCCGAACTTTGATGTTCCGGGGAAGGCCGGCGACCAGAAATTTACGCTGACAATGCCGTAACCGGCTGGGCCAATGGCCTTCATGGGTTCGGGGTAGCCCGTTCCTTTGTCAATGACGTACATTTTGGGTTTGAAGCCTGCTTGTGCGGCTTGCTGAAGGAAGTTCTGCAGGTCGGGAGGGGCCAGCACGCCGGTCACCACTTCAACACGGTTGCGGCGGAATTGATTGATGATGGCGCTGAAGTCGGGCAGGCCTTGGGCGAAACGACCCGGATCAACTGGCTTCCAGCCCGCTTCTTTGAAGGCCGGGTCAAACAGCGAGGCAAAGACTGTGCCGTCGGGATCATTCGGATACAGGTAGCCGATAGAGCCGTTAAAACCTCCCGGCAACGACTTGATCATGCCGATGTGGTTCTTGACTAGGTCGGGTACCGAGAAGAAGAAGTGGTGGGTGTAGTCGTAGTCTTTCGGCTTGCCGTCGGGGCCGAACAACCAGGCTTCAACCGGGGTGTTGCCGGTAACGCACGGCATTTTGTGGCGTTCGCACAGGTCGGATGGTGCGTTCGTTGTGTCGGGCGTGCCCTGGGCCAGCAGAAAATCGACCTTGTCTTGCAAAATAGCCCGTGTGGCGGCCTCGGCAGAGCCCGAGGTGGTACTGCGGCTGTCGTAAATTTCGTATTCGATCTTGCACTTTTTGTCGCCAACAGCCAGACCACCGGCGGCGTTGATGGGGTCAACCTTGTTCTTGTCAACCCAGGGCGTGACCTTGCCGTAGTCGGCCAGCGGGCCGGTGATGGGAACCACACGACCAATTTTTATGGTGCATTGTTCTTGCGCAAGCACTCCGCCACTGGCGACCATAAGGCTGCCGCTGACAAGCAACGCCAATTTCGAGCTTAGTTTCATGACGACTCCTGGTTTGATTTGAGACTTACAAAGTGAACTCAATGACGGCCGCACCACTACCGTAAATTGGCCCATACCCATGAACGCGTGCGCCCATGAACCGGCCACGCAATGCCCCAAGCACCCAATGAAAATGCTTGAAGCCCATATCGGCACGCGCTTCGCGCGAGAATTCGGGGATAACCTGACGCAGCTGAGTGACATCTGCGGCTTCGATGAGACGCAGGATTTTTTGGTTCCAGTCCTCGTCAGAGGCTGTGGCGATGCGGTCGGTTTGGGGGTCAAGTTCGGTTCTGAACAAAGAGCCCGATAACCCGCCAATGCCGACTACCGCCAGGCGTTTATCCTGCTCGGCCGCACATTGCACGGCCATGGCGGCCAGCTTTTCGGTGGTGGCGGCATCGTGATAAAGGTTGTTGGCGGCTACAACCAGGGGCAAGCGTTGGGTGCCGATGCCCAGCAAGGTGCAGGCAGAAATCGTACCGCTGTCAATGGGGAAGTGATCGTAATTGATGCCCCGCGCATGCACCCCTTGTTTGGGCGAGTTGGCGACGCATGCGTAGGCCAGTTCGACGTCGGCGTGGATATCGTAGGGCATGTCGCCATATTCGTACCAGTTTTCGTCGACATGGATACCCTGGCTGCGGGGGCGGGTTAGCCATTGTTCGTCGAGTACGGCATACCACTGGGTGGAATACACCAGAACGGCGTCGGGGCGAGAGGCCGCCAACGCGCGTCCGGCACGCTGCATTGCGCTGGCCAGACGCCCCCAGACCAGGGCATCGGGCTTAAGGCACGGCAGCGGGTTACCTGGCACCAGAAAGGCTGAAACAACCGTCATGATCGCGACTCATTAAGCAAGAGAATAGAGAGGCCACGCATCAGTACGTGGTTTGCAGACCCGAACCGTAAGGTTCGCGGTTGAGGGCTGACGTACCGGTACTGTCGGGTGTATCGAGTTGCGAGAGGCCCGCTTTGCGCAGATTCCATTCCATGACCGCGTTGCCAGTTCCGATGACCGTGCCATAACCGTAGAGTTCGCCGGCCAATTCCGGGTAACCCATGGCCGCATGCATCCAGGTGAAGGCCCCTGACTTGACCTCGGCGAAAGACTCTTCGATGAACTGGGGCTGCAGTTTGAAATACTCGCGCATTTTGCCCTTGCGCATGAGTTCGATCATGCGCATGTCCCAACGGTAGCCATCGAGATTCTGCGGGTGCTCTTTTGACATGTCTTCGGGGATGCTGGGCTCTTCGTGGAAGTGCCAGTGCGACAAGGTATTGGAGGCCAGCAGTACGGCTTTGCGGCCTGACTTGCGAATGGCCTCGCGGGTGGCTTTGCCCAGCAGGTCCATTTCGACCATCCCCTCTTTGGTGTTGAGGTAATAAGGGGTGTTGTTGGCCGAGATGCCGACGACCGGGATGTCCCATTGGGGACGAATCATGTGCAGGGTGGTGATGGTGCCGTAGTCAACCCGAAAATTGGGATTGCGCATCATTTTGGTGACCAGACCCATTTTGCGGCCCTCTTCGGCACACAGCTCTGCCAGATCGACATCAACTTCAAGTGAAAAATCGTATCTGAACAGGTTGGGAAAAATGGGGTCAACCGACTTCCCGGACAGTTGGCGCACGCCCAGGAAGTGGTGGCCGACCGAGGTGATCCAGTGTGGCGAGTGAACCAGTAAAACATCCGGGCGCATGGCATCAAGGCTGGCGCGGGCTTTTTCGTAGGCCCAGCGCAAGGGTTCCCAGCCGCCTTCGGAGCGTGGTTCGTTTTGGGGCGGGTTCTCGCCGTACACCAGATGCGGAGGATGCGGGGCCAAAAAGCCTGCAATGATTTCACCGTTAGCCATGATGTGCTCCGTTAGACAGACACGCCCGGTTGCGGGCAGTCTTCCAGTAACTGAAACTCGATTTCTACGCTGGCCCCCAGCGGCAGGGCATTGACGCCTACCGAGGTGCGGGCCGGGGGATTTCGTGGGCGAAGAATTCGTCCCAGACGTCGTTGATCTGTGGAAATGCTGCAAAGTCAGTGCAAAAATTCGTGCCAACACGACGTGTTGTTTGGACCAGCCTTGTTCGTCAAGCAGACGTTGCAGGTTCGACAGGATTTGCCGGGCTTGCCGGGGCGGGCTGCCCCCGTCAAAGGTATTGGTGTCGGGGTTGATGGCGACCATGCCGGAGATAAAAATGAACCCCCGGCGCGCAGCACTGGCGTGTACAGAAACCGCGGTGTCGGCAGGACGGAAGACGAAACCACCTGACGTACGGACGACGCGTTCAATGTCATGTAAGGCCCCTTAATTTGGATATGTGCACGTACTAAATTCAGGCCAGTAACACACCTGTTTCAAAAACAGTCTATTGATCACGGTATCTGTGTGTCAAGGTTTATTTTCTTTTAAAACAAGCATTTATCTTAGTAATTACCCTAACTAAATTTGCGTTGACGACATCGGCAAGAACCGCATATAACAGCAAAACAAGTGGTCGGAAGATATATGACCACGTACTACTTTCAACCGATAACAGTCATGTCAAATCCTGTCGATGCCCACCTTGCCGTTCATGCTGCCGTGCCTGGGGTTGTCGCTCCGGAAACGCCTGAACACGCACGCAAGCACCTGGTGGCCCTCGAGACCCTGACCCCCGAAACACGGGCCTTGCTCGACGAATTCCAGCTGGACACGATCGTGTCACATTTGCTCCGGCGGGCGCATTTCCTGGCTGAAGAAACCTTCGCCCAAACGATTTCTCGGGAATCGATTACCCCGCGCCAAAAAGCCACGCTGATCGTGGTGTATCAGAACCCGGGGCTTAACCAGAATGCACTGGCTGAACGCCTGGTCATGGACCGCAACACCATTGCTGACATGGTCAAGCGTCTGGTTGCGGCCAAGTTGCTGTTAAGGGTTACGTCCAGAAGTAATCAGCGCGCCTATCAGTTGTACCTTGCGCCGGCAGGCGCCCAGTTACTGAACCAGGTCATGCCGCGCGACAGCGAAATCGAGGCGTCATTGCTCGCCCGACTGCCGGCAGAGTACCGGCCGCTTTTCTTGAAATGCCTCAAGCTGCTTGTCGATTCAGCCCTTGCGTCTTCTGACGATCCCGGCTGATTTTTTACTAACCAGGAGCCCTTCCCCGATGGAAAACAGTCTCGGCATCATCTTACTGACGGTCATTCTCATCATCATTGGTATCGCCATCTTTTGGTGGCTGCTTTCCAAGCTATACCAGCGATCTACGACCGAGCTGGCCTTTGTCAGAACCGGGTTTCTGGGTGAAAAAGTCGCCATTTCAGGCGGCGCGTTTGTCTTCCCGGTGGTGCACGATGTCACCCGGGTCAACATGAATACATTGCGTCTTGGGGTCAGCCATTTTGACAAGAGCGCCCTCATTACCCAAGATCGCCTGCGTATCAACATCGAGGCTGATTTTTATGTGCGGGTCCGGCCCGAACGTGCTGCGGTAGCCGCGGCGGCACGTACCATGGGCTCGCGCACACTGTCGGCCGATGCCATGCGTCAGTTGCTCGAGGCGCGCTTCACCGATGCCTTGCGCACGGCTGCCGCCGAGCAGCCCATGGAGGCGCTGCACGAGAATCGCGGGGCGTATGCGCAACGGGTTCGTGAGCTGGCCACCATTGGCCTGGAAGCCAGTGGTCTGGAGATTGATAGTGTGTCCATTTCCACTCTTGACCAGGCCTCGCGCGAGTTTTTCAACCCGAATAACGCTTTTGACGCTGCCGGTTTAACCAAACTGACGGCTGAGATTGAAGAGCGTCGCAAGAAGCGCAATGAAATCGAGCGTGATGCACAGGTGGCTATCCAGCGTAAAAACCTCACGGCCGAGCAACAGTTACTTGAATTGCAGCGCGAAGAAGAATACGCCCGCATGCAGCAAGAGCATGAAATTTCGGTTCGGCGGGCCGAGCAACAAAGTCGTATTGCCGCCGAGGTTGCTTCGCTGAAACGCGAATCGCAAGTGGCCGAAGTCAATGCGGCCGAGTCCATTGAAAAAGCGCGTATCGCTTCGGACAAAACATTGCGCGAACAAAAAATACTTCTCGAGCAACAGCTGAAAACCATGGAAATCGAACGCTCGCGCAATCTTGAACTGGCGGAAACCGAGCGACGTAAAACACTTGAGCTGGCCCAGCAAGCGATTGAAATTGAAATTGCCGAGAATTCGCGCAAACGCAATGCGGCGCTGGCCCAGGCCGAGACCAGTCGTGCGGCTTCGGTTCGTGCCGAAGAGGCTGTTTTGTCGGCGCGTGAAATCGAGCGGGCTGAGCGCGAGAAGGCCTTGGCACTGATTGCTGCACAGCGTGAAGTGGAGGCGGGCGGACTGGCAATTACCGAAAAGGCCCAGGCCGAAAAAGTTGCAGCCGAGCATCGTGCCAACACGACGCGTTTGCTGGCCGAGGCCCAGGCCTATGCCGACCAGTTGCAGCGTGAGGGTAAAGACAAGAACTATGCCATTGAGGCAAAAGGTCGGCGCGCCCTGAATGAAGCCGAGAATCTCATGTCGGCTGACGCCATGAAACTGCGTGTTCAGCTGGCGGCTATCGAGCAAGTGCAGAATGTGATGCGCGAAAGTGCCAAGCCGCTTGAGCACATTAGCGAAATCAAGATTCTTCACGTCGACGGGTTGAACAACGGCTCAGGCTCGGGTACCGATGACCTTAGTGGCAGTCAAAGCGTTTCTGATCAGGTGATGTCGTCGGCGTTGAAGTACAAGCTGCAGGCCCCGTTGCTCGATACGCTGATGCAACAGGCCGGCATGCATTCTGAAGATCTGACACGGCCCCTGAAGGCGTCATTGCAACGCTACCCGGCTGACGATAGTCGTTCAAGCAGTGGTGCGTCGCCTGTCAAGGGTTGATGACCCCCGGATTTTGCAGAAGCCCCCGTGTTGCGGGCTTCTGCACTGAACGCGCTTAACGTACCCAGATCAGCCCGATAAGCAGGTAACACAAGCCGGTGATGATGACCACGCTGGCAATGTTCAGGGCGAAACCGGCCTTGATCATTGACTGAATCTTCATGTGCCCGGTACCGAAAACAATCGCGTTGGGTGGTGTGGCCACCGGCATCATGAAGGCGCAGCTTGCGGCAATGGCGGCGGGTATGGCCAGCATTTCCGGCGGTATGCCTTGTGCAATGGCCAGTGCACCCAACAGCATCCATTGGCCGAAACCGATCTCGATGCCGTAGGTTTTGCTGAGAAAACCCGCCAGGAACACGTTTGGCGGCGTGCCGATAAGCGTGGCAATGCCGCCGATACTGGAGGCATAGGCGATGGCGAGCAGCATGGCGGTCATGAACCGGGCATTGTCTTTTTCCGAGGTTGAGTCTGCCGTCAACATCTCGGCAACCGACATGCCAATGGGCAACATCATGATGGCGGTAGCCGTGTTGCTGACCCACATGCTCAGGAAGCCGGTGGCAATCATGATGCCGGCGATTTGCAGGCGTGGCTTGCTGCCCATCAGGAGCAGAATCGTCAGGGCGACACGACGGTGCAGATTCCATTGCTGCATGGCCAGGCCAATGACAAAGCCGCCGAGGAAAAGAAAATGACGGGGTTGGCATAAGGCGACGTGGCGCTGGTCAGGGTGCCAATATCCAGAACCGGGATGAGCAGGATCGGAAGCAGTGATGTGGCCGGGATAGGGATGGCCTCTGTGGCCCACCAGACTGCCATCAGTAGCGTAAGGCCGGTTGCGGACCAGGCAGCTTCTGACATGCCTCCGGGTGGGTCGGTGAGTACGCACAGCAGCAGTAAAAGAGGCCCAAGAGTCAGCCCGGTGGTGGCGATAGGACTTGCGGATGTTGATGACATGTTGGGCCGTCCTGACAGGAGTGAAGATTTAATTAGAGACCTGCCAGCGGTGCTTTGCAAGATGCTGGTGTGGATGTTGCGGCGCCACTACGCATGATTTGACCCGGGTATGCCGTCGTTCGGTGTCGTGGTTCGGGCCCGAACAGCGATATAGTAGAAACTGCTATGACTGAGTGGAGATTGTGATGCGCAGACCGATTAGCGTGGCTTTGCTGGCGGGTTTCTTGCTGGCGTTTTCAGGGTTGGCCAGGGCGCTTGAGGTGGGTGACATGGCCCCCGATTTTCGTTTGCCGGGCGCAGACGGCAAGACCTATCAGCTGTCCGATTACCGGGGAAAGCAGGCGGTTGTCGTGGCGTGGTTTCCGATGGCCAATACGTACGGCTGTACGATTGAATGCAAGTCGCTGGCTGAAAATGGCGACAAGATCCGCCAGTTTGACGTGACTTACTTCATGGCCAGTGTCGATCCCCTGGCCGACAACCAGGACTTTTCATCACAAACCAATGCCGATTTTCCGATACTCAGTGATGAGGACAAGTCGGTCGCCAAGGCATGGGATGTTTTGGGGTTGCTGGGTGTGGCCAAGCGCCATACGTTTTACATTGGCAAGGATGGTCGGGTTCTGAAAATAGAAACCCGGGTCAACCCGGAGACCTCTGCCGAGGACATGGTGCGAAACCTGAGCGAGTTGGGTGTGGCTCGGGTGACGCCCTGATGGTGTAAAAATGCCGGGCGCATGGGCCCGGCCGTTAGTTGAATCAAGTGTGCTGGTCAGGCAGTACCTTGCCCGGGTTCATCAATCCGAGTGGGTCAAGAGCATTTTTTATGCTGTGCATGACATTCAGGGCTTCGCCGTGTTCGATGCGCAGGTATTCGCGTTTGCCCATGCCGACGCCGTGTTCACCGGTGCATGACCCGCCACTGGCGATGGCGCGTTCAACCACGCGTCGATTGACGTCTTCGGCGCGTTGAACCTGTTCGGCATTTTCCGGGTCGATCAGCAGCACCATGTGGAAGTTGCCGTCGCCCAGGTGACCCAGGATGGGGGCGGTGATGCCGGCATTGGCCGCGTCTTCACGAGCTGCACGCATGTTTTCGGGCAGGGCGGTCAACGGTACACAGACATCGGTCGTCATCATGCGTTTGGGACGCTCGTAGGCCATGCAGGCGTAGGCGCAATCGTGCCGTGCCCGCCACAGGCGTTCGCGCTCCTCGGCACTGGGTAGCGCAGGCGAAGCCTTCGCCGCCGTTATCTTCGGCGATTTCCTGCACGGTGGCACTGATTTCCTGGGCCTGAGAGGGCGAGCCATGAAATTCAAAGAACAGGTGCGGGGTGACGGGCAGGTCAAATTTGGAGTAGCGGTTGACGGCGTCGACCATGACCTCGTCAAGGTATTCAACCCGCGCAATACTGATGCCGGACTGCATGATGGCGACGGCCGTGTCGACGGCGGATTGGGCGTCCGGAAACCGGCAGGTGGCTGAAATCACATGCTCGGGTCGGGGGTACAGGCGCAGCGTGACTTCGGTGACGATGCCCAGCGTGCCCTCGGCACCGACGAACAGGTGGGTCAGGTCGTAGCCTGCGGACGATTTGCGGGCACGGTTGCCGGTGCGGATGATGCGGCCGTCGGCCAACACCACCTCAAGGCCGCGCACAACGTCAGCCATGGTGCCATAACGAACCGTGTTGGTGCCGCTGGCGCGTGTCGAGGTCATGCCGCCGACGGTGGCGTCGGCCCCGGGGTCTACCGAAAAGAACAGGCCGGTATCCTTGATGCGTTCGTTCAGGGTGCGGCGTGTCAGGCCGGGCTGGACCACGCAGTCAAAGTTGCCGGGGTCAACCGAGATGAGCTGGTCCATCTGGCCCATGTCGATGACCACACCACCATGCACGGGGATCAGTGCGCCCTCAACCGAAGAGCCAACCCCAAAGGGAATCATCGGGATGCGATGGGCATGGCAGATGCGGGCGATGGCGGAGACTTCAGCCGTGTTCTGGGGGAAGACCACGGCGTCAGGCATCTGGGGCGCATGCCAGGATTCGTCGCGGCCATGATTGGCTCGTACGGATTCGCCCGTCGAGGCGCGGTCACCCAGCAAGTCTTTGAGTTGCCGGAAGGCTTCGGTGAAGCGTTCTTGACGTGAAGGGTCACGGGTCGTGATGGTGGTGTTCATGGTGTTACTTCTCTGCCGCCACTTTGGCGATTTCGTCTTTAAACATGGTCAATGCGGCATTGCCGTCGACCCCCAGTTTTTTCATGCGCTCGACCCAGGCGTCACGCAGCGCGTCGCCTTCGGCATGGATGCGTTTCAGGTCGTCTCCGCCGGCTACCACAACGGTGTAGCCAGCCGCCTGCATTTTTTCCAGGCCTCAGCGTCGACTTTGTCCCAGGCCTTGCCGGACAGTCGGGCGAACGCTTCGCCGGACGCAGCATCCAGTACCTTGCGGTCTTGTTCGTTGAGTTTGGCGTAGGCGTTTTTGTTGATGATGACGTAGTGCGTGTCGCGGTACAGGCCTCCTGGAACCTGGTAGGCATTCTTCATCAAGGGCAACAAGCGGAAGCTGTCGACCGAGTCGGCGTTGAACATGGCGCCGTCAACGACACCGCGTGAAAGCATTTCGTAGGCTTCGCTGGCCGAGGTGAACTGGGGCACGATGCCAAGACGACTGGACATGTCTTGCACGATACCGCCGGTTGCGCGCAGTCGCAGGCCCTTCAGGTCGTCGAGTTTGGCAACGGGTTTGACTTCGCGGGTGAAGAAGTGGCCGGGGCCGTGGGTGTACAAGCCGAGCAGCTTGACGCCGTCGAACTCATTCAAGGGTTCAAAGAATTTCTGGTGGGTGCGCCAGTACGCTACGGCGGCGCTTTCGGCATCGTCGGCGTAGCCGGGCAGGGTCATGCCATAGGCGGACGGGAAACGGTCGGCGGTGTAGGCGTGTACGCTCAGGGCCATGTCGGCAACGCCGTCGCGAACCAGGTCAAAGTGGGCAGGTGGCTTGCCCAGCGCCGGAAGGAACTGGATCTTGATGCGGCCGTCACTGTTCTTTTCGATGTCTGCAGCCCAGGGCTGCAGGATCTGGGTGGTGATGGGGTGGGTGGGCGGCAGCCAGTTCGAGAACCGCAGCACGGTTTGCGCCGAGCTTAGCGACGAAAAGGCGGTGGCGGCGATCAGGCCGGCGCTCAGTACTATTTTTTTCAGCATGGTTATGTCTCCTTGATTTTGGTTTTGTGTGGTGTGGTGCCTGGTTACAGGCGGTTGGGCAGGAACAGTGTGATGATGGGGACTGACGCCAGCAAGGCCAGCCGCAAGACGTCGGCCATGACAAACGGCATGACGCCGCGCACGATCGTGTGGGTGGATACGTCGGGCAGGGTGGCGCGCAAAACGAAGATATTCATGCCCATGGGGGTGTGATCAGGCTGATTTCGGTGACCACAACAACGATAATGCCGAACCAGATCGGGTCAAAACCGTAGCTCATCATCAAGGGGAAGAAGATGGGGACGGTCAACAGCATCATGGACATGCTTTCCAGAACCAGGCCCAGGATAATGTAGACCACGAGGACGCCCAGCAAGACTTCGACCGGGCCCAGGTTCATCAGTTTGACCCAGGCCTCAAGGGCCTGCAGCAAGCCGCCCACGTTGACGAAATGGGAAAAATCAGTGCGCCGATGACCACAATGAACAGCATGGCGGTCATGCGGGTGGTGTCAACCAGCACCTCAACGCATTCGCGCAGCCGCATTTTGCCGCGGATGATGGCGAACACGCCGGCAAAACCTGCGCCGATACCGGCGGCTTCGGTGGAGGTGAAGACACCTAGATAGATACCGCCGATGACCACGATGAACAGTGTGGCCACACCCCAGACCCGGCGCATGACATGAAGACGCTCGCGCCATGAGGTACGTTCGCCCGGGGGCCGGCTGCCGGGTCAGCCACCGCAACCAGCCATGCGGCAGCACAATAAAACCCCAGGCCAATCAGACCGGGAATCACGCCGGCAATGAACAACTTGTCGATGTCGGTGTTGGTCATCAAGCCGTACAGTACCAGGGCAATGGAGGGCGGGATGAGAATACCGAGGGTGCCGCCTGCAGCGATGGCGCCGGTGGCCAGCGAATCTTTGTAGCCGAATTTTCGCATCGAGGGCATGGTGACGCGCGACATGGTGGCGGCCGTGGCGAGGCTGGAACCGCACACTGCGGAAAAGCCCGTACAGGCCAGCAGGGTTGACAGCGCCAGGCCGCCGCGCAGATGGCCCACAAAGGCATACGCGGCCGAGTACAAGTCTTCAGACAGTTTCGCGCGAGTAATGAAATTGCCCATGAGAATGAACAGCGGCAGGATGGCCAGGTTGTAGCTGAAGGCGGTGTCGAAGGCGGTTTGGCCGACCATGGCCAGCGCTCCCGGCCAACCGACAATCAGGCCAAACCCCAGAAAACCGGCCAGGGCCATGGATAAGGCAATCGGTACGCCAATGGCGGACAGCAGCAGTAACGCCGCCAGGCCAATGAACAGGCTGGATGTCATCATGATGTTTGGCCCTTTTGTGCAGTCGATGGTGTGCCGGTGATGGTGTGTTGCCAGAAACGCAGCGCCTGCATCAGGAAAATCAGCGCCGAGATAGCGGCACACAGGGCAATGAACAAGGCAATCGGTGCCATAGGAATTTTCAGGAAAGGCGTGGTGTCGCCATATCGTGCGATGGACAGCGCCTTGTCAACGATGCGCCAGGCCAGCAGGACCATGCCTGCGGTGCTGATCGTGGCGACTATGGCATTGGTCAATGCCCTGACGCGCCCGCGGACGGCATTGCTGAGGTAGTCCAGCCGGATGTGCTCATTGCTGGCCGTGACAAGTGGCAGTGCAGCAAATACACAAACCCCCATGGCCAGTTCGATAATTTCGACGGCGCCGGGCAGCGGGGCGTTGAACAGGTAGCGCCCGGTGACGTCGATCAGCATCAGGAACATGATGCTGGCCAGGGCGATGGCGGCGCAGGCTCCGGCAGCGGTCTGGGCCGTCCGGGCCAGACCGCTGCGTGGGGGCTCCGGTGATGCGGGTGTCTGGTTCATGGTGTGTCCTGGCAAGAGGGGAAGGGAAGCGGGATTGATGCGGGTTGGAGATAGTTCCGGTTCAGTTGCCCGGTGTCCGGACAACCCAGTTGCGTCAGCGCGTCTTTGTATTCACTGTGCAGGATATCCAGGGCGCTGCGTACGCCACGTTCCCCGGCACTGGCCAGGCCATAGAGCGTTGCCCGCCCGAGCATGACGGCACTTGCGCCCAAGGCAACGGCCTTGGCGATATCGCTGCCGCGCCGGATGCCGCCATCGATCAGCACCTCGAAGCCGGGCATGGCGGGTAGTCGGGCCAGGGTTTCCAGGCCGGTGCAGGCGTCGTCCAGTTGCCGCCCACCGTGATTGGACAGTACGACCCCGTTGATGCCCATGGCCTTGCAGCGCAGGATGTCGTCGGGGTGCAGTACGCCCTTGACGAGCATTTTGTGCGGCCATTGTTGCCGGATGGCCTCCAGTGCCGACCAGTCGAAACCGGCATCCATGGAACGGCTGAGCAGTGCGGCGCGCGCGGTGGCGGTTTGGGCTTCGGGAGTATTGAAGTTGCCCAGCACGGGCTTGCCATTACGCAGATAGCGCCATGACCAGCCGGGGTGGCTGATGCCATCCCAGAGGGTGCGTGGCCGCAGACGCACCGGTAATGCAAAATGGTTGCGCATGTCACGCTCGCGTTTGCCGTTGACGACGACATCGACAGTGACGACCAGGCATTCGTAACCGGCTGTTTTGGCGCGTTCGACCAATGACCGGGCCAGCGTGCGCTCAATCACATACAACTGGAACCACAGGCGACCGCTGGCCTGGGCGGCAATATCTTCCAGGGGCAGGCTGGAGGCTGTTGACAAGGTGAACGGGATTCCACAGTGCTGTGCGGCCTTGGCCAGGGCCAGATCCCCGTCGGGCCAGAGCAGCGAGTTCAGTCCGGTTGGCGCGACCACGGCCGGAAAGGCCGCGTCAGCCCCCAGCACCGAGCTTGCGGTGTTGACGCTGCGCAGGTCGACCAGGCGCCGTGGCAGAAAACGCCATTGTTTGAATGCATCGGCATTGGCCTGAAGGGTGCGCTCGTCCTGTGCGCCGCCCGCCATGAAGTCGTAGACCATGGCGGGAAGTTGACGGCGGGCTTGCCGGTGAAGGTCTTCGATGGTGATCCACGTCATGCGACGATAGGCGTGGCCGGGGTGTCCCGGCTGAACGCTTGTCTCCTGTTGTTGTGCGTGTTGCTGTTTTATGTGGCGTTTATTATGTCGTCCTGATTAATATAAGACAATAAAACATAACTAATAAATGACATTAGAAAAATGAATGTTGATGACGTTGATCTGAACCTGTTGCGTCTGTTCGATGCGATTTATACCCGTCAGAAAATCAGCCTGGCGGCAGATGCGTTGGGCATCAGCCAGCCTGCCGCCAGTCAGGGCCTGACGCGTTTGCGAACGATGCTGGGTGATCCGTTGTTTGTCCGTGCGCCTGGGGGCGTGCGCCCTACGCCGCGCGCCGAGCGTCTGGCCGTTTCGGTACGCAACGCGCTTGAGATTCTGGATCAGGCGCTGGCGGATGCCGACCGCTTTGATCCGGCGTTTTCGCAACGGGTGTTTCGCATCCAGATGATGAGTGATATGGGCGAGGAACGTTATCTGCCCAAGATGATGCGGGAAATTGAACAGCACGCGCCGGGTGTCCGGGTGGAAACTGTGGATTTGCTGCAAACCGACCTGTCGCTGGCCTTTGACAAGGCCCAGGTCGATTTTGCGTTTGGCTCATTGCCGCGCTTGCAGGGCTGCCATTTTCAACCGCTGTTCGATGACCGCTATGTGGTGTTCTTCCGTAAAGACCATCCGGTGTTGCGTCATCAGAATGGCAGCAGTCCTCCGGTGTCGGTGTTGCAGTCACTGGAGTTCGTGGCGGTGCATACGCATGCCGATACCTCGCGCATCCTGAAACTGCTGGGCCTTGAGGGGCGCTTGCGGTTGGTCACGCAGAATTTTCTGTCCTTGCCGTTTATTGTCAGCGCGACCAATTTGTGTGTGCTGATTCCCGGCAGTACCGCGCGTGTGTTCAACCGTGACGGGGGTTTGGCACGATCACACCGGATTTGCCGCTGGGGGCTTCACGATCTCATTGCACTGGAGCCGGCGCTTTCACAATGACCCGGCCATCATGTGGTTTCGCCAGGTCGCCACGCGGTTGTTTGCGGCCACTTGAGTCAGCGGGATGCGTTCTGTCGGTGTACTGGTTATGCACCGATCAGTCGCTGGGCCGTTTGCAAGAAATTGGCAATGAACGGTGAGTTTTTGCGTTCGGCGCGGCAGATCAGGCGAGTGGTGGTCGTTGCCGTGAATCCGTTGACGTCCAGTCTGACCAGACCAGGCCCAGGCTGGTACGCCGTATCTGCGACAACCCCAAGCCCCAGGCCTTGTACGACAGCCTCGCGAACCGCTTCGCGACTGCGCATTTCAATACTGGTTTTTACGGCAATGCCGGCTGCGTTCAGGGCATTTTCGAATGCTTTTCGCGTACCTGACCCGTATTCACGCATGACAAACTCCTGGCCATTCAGGTCGTTGATACCAAGAGTTTTATGGCGTGCCAGGGGATGGTTGGTGGCCGCAAAGATCACGAGTTTCTGTTCCCGGTAAGGCAGGCAATAAATCTTGGGATCGGAAATTTCACTTAAAACCAGACCGATGTCGCCCTCGTAGTTGAGGATGCGCCGTGTAATGGACTGCGAGTCACCTACCGTAACGCTGATGTGAACGCCGGGGTAGTGTTCCCGATAGGCCTTGATGATGGGGGTGATGTTGTGTGGACCGATGGCGTGCAGGTTCAGCGAACCGCTGTAATTGGTTTTTGCGGCCAGCAGCAGGGCATGGGCATCGTGTTCGGCGCTGAATAACCGTTGCGTGTGTTCCAGCAGCGACGCACCAAACTGAGTCAGTTCCAGGCGTCGGCCTTGCCGGTAAAACAACTCCACACCGTATTCTGCTTCAAGACGAATGATGTGAGCCGATACGGTGGGCTGACGCAAGCCCAGCTGGCGTGCAGCGGTGGTGATGGTGCCGGCACGTGCGGTGGCATCGAAGGCTTTGAGGGCGGCAAGTAATGATGTTCCTGACATAGGTGGCATCTATGGATAGCGTGTTAATTCAATGCGAAACGTACATATCGGTGAAACAGCATTTGATCATACTGACGTCCAACTTAATACGACGCTGTGCTGACACAGTGTTTCGCAACCGTGCTGACCAACGCGACACAAGGAGCGAACTGCAATGCATTCATCCCCTTTACCTTCCTGGCTCATTCAGACCAGAAATCTGGCGGTGACTTACCGCAACGGCTTCCAGGCGCTGAAGCCTACGTCTCTGACTATTCGCCCGGGTGAGTTTCTGGTGCTGTTGGGGGCTTCGGGGGCGGGCAAGTCAACGTTGTTACGGAGCCTGAACGGTCTGGTTCGTCCAACCGAAGGAGAGCTTTTGCTGAGCGACGTCGAGCAGCCCCTGCGTGGTGGTCGCGCATTGCGTGAGCATCGTTCCAAAACGGGCATGGTGTTCCAGCAGCACCACTTGATTGGTCGCCAGACCGTGTTGGCCAATGTTCTGATGGGGCGTCTGGCGACACGCAACAGCCTGCAGTCATTGTTGCCCTGGTCGAAAGAGGACAAGTGCCTGGCGCTCGAGGCGATTGATCGGGTCGGCTTGCTTGAAAAAACATTGAGTCGTGCCGATGCCTTGTCGGGTGGCCAGCAGCAGCGCGTTGGTATTGCCCGCGCCCTGATCCAGAAACCGCGACTGATGCTGGCCGATGAACCTGTTGCCAGCCTGGATCCGGTGACGGCGGAAAGCGTTTTGCAGTTGTTGCACGACATTTGCAAGAGCGATCACCTGACCGCCGTAGTCAGTTTGCACCAGATCGAGTTTGCCAAACGGTTTGCCGACCGCATTGTGGGTTTGAACCAGGGGCAGGTCGTGTTTGACGGCAAGCCTGCCGCCTTGACCGAAATTGATATCCAACGACTTTACACCGGTGTGACCCATCACGCTGAGCCGGTATCCGACTTTGAAATACCCGCCCTTTGCGCGGCTTGATATTCCTGGAGATTGTTATGTTGACACGTCGAGTTTTATTGAAATCTGTCGTTGCCGGTTTGTTTTCGGTAGCGCTTCCCTGGTTGCGGTAGCTCAGGGCAAAAACCCCGATACCTTGCGTGTGGCGTTGCTGCCTGACGAGAATGCGACGACGCTGATCCAGAATGCCCAGCCGCTGAAAGAGTATTTGCAGAAGACCCTGGGCAAAGACATTGAACTGATTGTCACAACGGACTATTCGTCCATGATTGAGGCGATGCGTTTCGGTCGTATTGAAGTGGCGTATTTCGGGCCCTTTTCATACGTGCTGGCCAAGAGCAAGGCACCGGCGATTGAGCCCTTTGCGGTTGGCGTGGAGCGTGGTTCGCCAACGTATCAGTCCGTCATGATTGCCAACGCGGAAGGTCCGGTCAAGCGCCTTGAGGATATCCGTGGTCAGTCATTCGGCTTTGGTGATCAGGCATCGACGTCCAGCCACCTGTCGCCTCGCGCCCACATTTTGAAGAAAACCGGTCTGGATGGTGAAAAGGACTATCGTCCGGTTCACCTGGGTGCGCACGATGCGGTTGCCCGGGCGGTTCAGGCCGGTCAGGTTCCTGCGGGTGGGCTGTCCAAACCGATTCTTGATGTCCTGGTCAAGAAAGGCACAATTGACCCAACGAAAATTATCGAACTGGATCTGAGTGCCCCGATTCCTAATTACCCGATGGTGATGCAGGACAATCTGGCGCCAGCACTTAAAGAGCAGATCCGCTCAGCGTTCCTCAATATGAAAGATCCCGTTGTGCTGAAGAGCTTCCGTGTCGAAGGGTTTGCGCCGACAGATGACGCCGCTTATGACGTTTTGCGTGAAACAGCCGCTGTGCTCAAACTCGACATCGGGAAAATGAAGTGATTGCAGACACACTGAATTATGCGCCGCTGCTGGCGGCAGACCGCCAGCGCAATTTGCGCCGCCTGATGCTGGTTGCCGTTATTGTGTTTTGGTGCCTGGTTGCGTTGGGTATTACGGGCTTTTTTGATGCCCAGCGCTTCATTGAGGGTGGCCCCGCCATGAAACAGTTGGGTTCCGAGATGATTCCGCCCAATTTTGACCGGTGGCAGCATTGGCTTATTCCATTGCGCGACACGCTGGCAATGTCCATTGCAGGTACGGCGCTGACGGTGGTGTTGTCATTGCCGCTGGCCCTGTTGGCCGCGCCCAATACGACACCTCATCCATTGGTAGGGCGGATGTTGCGTACGGTATTGGCAGCATTCCGGTCGGTCCCTGAAATTATTCTGGGCATCATTTTTGTGGCTGCAGTTGGTTTTGGTGCCCTGCCCGGCGTGTTGGCATTGGCTTTGCATTCCACGGGTATGGTGGGGAAGTTTTACGCCGAAGCCATTGAGCATGTTGATCCCAAGCCTATGGAAGCTGCGGCGGCAGCCGGGCCAGCCGGTTTCAGGTGATAACGCATGCGGTTTTGCCGCAGGTGTTGCCACAGTTGGCCGATATTACGATTTATCGCTGGGAATACCATTTCCGGGCGTCGGCCGTACTCGGTATTGTCGGTGCCGGTGGTATTGGCTTTGAACTGATGGCTGCGTTGCGACTGATCAAATACAACGAAGTGTCGGCGATTTTATTGTCGGTCCTTGCGTGTGTGATTGTTGTTGACAGCATTGGCAGCGTGCTGCGCAAGCATTTGAAGTAAGTCGCCCAGGCCGGCGATGCCGCCTGGCACCGCCGGTCCAATTGTTTTTGAACTGAACGAAAATTGTTATGCAACCAAGAATTGTTGTGACTCAGCCTGTGCATGCGGAGGTGCTGCATTTGCTCAAGAGCGTGGGTAATGTTGTGATGAATCCTGGCCCTGAACCCTGGTCCGAGGCCGAGCTGGCTCATCATCTGGCCCAGGCGGATGCGCTGATGGCCTTTATGCCGGATCGGGTCGATGCCCGGTTGCTGTCGTTTGCTCCACGGTTGAAGACGATTGCCTGTGCGTTGAAGGGTTTTGATAATTTTGATTTGAAAGCGTGTGACGAGGCTGGGGTGGTGGTGTCGTTCGTGCCTGATTTGTTGACGGAACCCACGGCCGAGCTGGCGATCGGGTTGGCGATAGCGGCTGCTCGCAATATGCGCGAGGGGGATCGGCGGATGCGCACAGGCCAGTACGCTGGTTGGCGTCCGGTGCTTTATGGTAAGGGCCTGCATCAGTCCGTTGTGGCAGTCGTTGGGCTGGGCGCGGTTGGCAAGGCGATTGTCGATCGTCTGATGGGGTTTGGCTGTGCCCAAATTCTGGGTGTTGATCCGATGAATCAAGATCCTCGTGTCGAGCAGGTCAGCGTGTCACATGCTGTGGCTCTCGCCGATTATCTGATTCTGGCGGTGCCCTGGCCGATGATTCTTATCATTTGGTTGATGATGCCCTATTGGCTCTTGCCCGGCCTGGGTTGGTCGTCGTCAACGTGGGGCGTGGATCGGTGGTTCACGAGGGGGCGGTTGCCCGTGCTTTGCACAAGGGCCAGATCGCCGCGTACGCCGCTGACGTGTACGAAATGGAGGATTGGTTGTTGCCTGAGCGTCCCCAGTGTGTGCATCCGGCACTGCTGGTGTCTGATCAGACGGTTCTGACACCGCACATTGGCTCGGCGGTGGCTCGTGTGCGTTTGGCCATCGAGCGTCGGGCGGCAGAGAATCTGTTGCAGGTGCTGGCCGGAAGGATGCCCAAAGACGTGGTGACGATGGTTACCCGACGGTAGTGTTGTCAGCCGCCGAAGGCAATCGCACCCGTCGCAGCACTGCCTGGGCGGCACCCTAGCCGGCCAGAGGGTCTTGGCCATGCCCCAGACGGCCAATGAACCGAACCACCCGGCACGCCCCAAGCCCAGCGCGATCCCCACCTGACTGCTGGCTGGGCCGGGCAAAAACTGGCAAAGCGCCACCCGGCCTGAGTAACTTTTGTCATCCAGCCATTTCCGGCGTTCCACGAATTCGGTATGAAAGTAGCCCAGATGCGCGGCCGGCACTTCCGGGGTAACTGTGCATTCGGTAACATCCCCATTACAATCGGCGCATGTCTGAAAAGCATCAATCATCAACGTCGTTTACCGTTTTCCTGGAATCCATGAGATCACTTGGGGTCAGTTCTTTGCGCGATACGGTCTCCAGCCGTGGTCATTCGCGCGATTTTGCCTATGCGCGTGGCGATTACCTGCGCAGTCGCATCATGATTGTTGGGCTAATTTTTCTGGTGCTCAGCCCGTTCTGGATGTTGATTGACAGTTTCATGCTGCCCGGCAGCGCGATGGGGTATGCCTGGCTGGGGCGTGCCATCATGCTGGTCGGGTTGCTGGCGACTGTGGTGCTGGCCTGGCGCAGTTCGGGGCGTGTGCTTCAGACGCGGCTGGCGGCCGGTCTGCTGATTGCGTTGCCCGCGTTGTTCTACGGGCTGATTTTGCTGGGGATGCCGTCAGATTGGGATGGGCAGCTGATCGGATACAGCTTTATTCCGTTCATGCTCATGGTGATGCTGGCCATTTTCCCGTTCACCCTGATCGAATCAGCCATTTTCGGGGTGGGCTTGTTAGTGCTCGAGGGCTACGCCTTGCACGTTGGCGGTCTATTGATGACGGCAGCAGGCCTGCAGGAAATATGGTTGTTGGCGGCCTTGATGTGCATTACCCTGACGTCGAATTATTTTCATCTCGGGCTGTTGTTGCGTTTGTACCGTGAGGCGACACATGATCCATTGACCGGCTTGCTGAACCGTGGGGCGCTGCACCAGCGTCTTGCGCAGGTACGCGGGGCACGTCAGAATCAGGCGATGGCTTTGCTGATGATGGACCTTGATCACTTCAAACGGGTCAATGACCAGTATGGCCACGCGGTGGGCGATATGGTGCTGCGACAGTTTGCACAGTTGTTGCGTGCAGCCATTGGCACGGGTGATTTTGCCGCACGCTATGGCGGTGAAGAATTCGTGGCCGTGCTGGTCAACACGTCCAAAGAACAGGCGATCGAGCTGGCCGAGCGTTTGCGGCAGCAGGTGGAAAAGACTCCGGTAACGTCGCACGATGGTACTGTTGTTGCGTTTACAACCAGTATTGGTGTGGCTACGCTGCACAGCGGTGAGCCGTTCGATTCGGCGGCGCGTCGGGCCGATGATCGTCTTTATGAGGCGAAGAAAACCTCGCGCAATTGTGTTGTGGGTGTGTAGCAGCGTAACGACAGCTGACCGACGGCCATGACCCTGTCTTGAATCAGCAGCAGTCCATGTCCACTTTATCCGGCATCCACGGGCTGATTTTTTGCAGCCAGAGATCGAGGGCGTCGGCGGGCAGTGGCTTGCTGTAGAGGTAGCCCTGGATTTCAGTGCAGCCGCGTTCACGTAAAAAATCGAGCTGGGCCTGGGTTTCAACGCCCTCGGCGATGGTATGGAAGCCCAGGCTGTCGGCCATCTGGATGATGGCTGACACAATGGCGCGGTCATCAACATCGGTGGCGATATCGCGTACGAAAGACTGGTCGATTTTCAGTTTATAGATGTTGAATTTCTTCAGGTAGCTGAGTGACGAGTAACCGGTGCCGAAGTCGTCGATGGAAAGGCGTACGCCGCGTTTGTGCAGCGTTTGCAGGATGTGGATGGCATGATCGGGATTGAGCATGGCTGCACTTTCGGTCAGCTCAAGCTCAAGGTACTCGGGGGCAGTTCGGTTTCTGTCAGGATGTCGTTCACCAGGCCGATGAGGTTGGGGTGACGAAACTGCACTGCCGACAGGTTGACCGACATGATCATGGGTGGATGACCCTGACTGAGCATGTGTTTGAGATGGTTGGCCGCGGTACGCAGGACCCAGTGCGCCAATCGTGATGATTTGCCCGCTGTTTTCGGCAATAGGCATGAATTCGGCCGGCGAAATGGCCCCTAGCTCAGGGTGATTCCAGCGAAGCAGGGCTTCGACACCGATGACTTTCCCATCGGCGATACGCACCTGTGGCTGGTACACCAGGTGCAGCTGATTTTCATCAATGGCAGACAGCAGGGCGCTTTCCAGCTGCAGCATGCGTCCGGTGCGTTGCTGCATTTCTTTCGCAAAAAAGTGAAAATCGTTGCGCCCTTCAAGCTTGACCAGCTGCATGGCCATGTCAGCGCTTTTCATGAGGGTGTCAAAGTCTTCGCCGTCCTCAGGATACAGGGCAATGCCTATGGAAGGTGTCAGTGCCAGGTGGTGCTCGTCGAACGAATAGGGCTTTGAAATGTGTGCCAGCAGCTGCCGGGCCAGGCGGGCGGCATCCTCTTCGTGCTTGAGGGTGATCACGACAACGAACTCGTCGCCGACCACCCGGGCAATGGTGGCTTCAGACCCTGCTGCGGCCTGAAGGCGTTTTGCAACGGCGGCCAGCAACCGGTCACCGACACTGTGTCCCAGCGTTTCGTTAACGTTCTTGAAACGATCAAGGTCAAGATACAGCAACCCAAACAGGGCATTGTTTTGCCGGCTGTTGGCAATAAGCTGGTTAACGCGGTCTTTGAGCAGTTGGCGGTTGGGCAGATCGGTAAGGCTGTCGTAGTAGATGAGCTTTTCGATGCGTGCCTCGGCTTCGAGGCGACCGGTGATGTCAACGACCGAGGCCAGTATGAAGGTGCGGTTCTTGATGGCAAGCGGGGTCAGTCCGATTTCCACCCGGAACAAATCGCCGTTTTTGCGACGGGCATGCAAGAAGCGGTCGGCGCCCATGGGGCGGTCGGAGGGTGCCTGCATGTAGTGCATGACCAGACCTTTGTGGGTATTTTTCAGTGTGTCGGGCACCAGAATATCCAGGGGTTTGCCGATAAGATCACCCCGTTCGTAGCCAAACAGCGCGTCGCTTCGCCCGTTGCTGAGCACAATGGTTTGTGTGTCATCGACCATGAGCATGGCGTTGGGCGCGGCTTCAAGCGCACGCCGGAAGCGCTCTTCGTCTTGGCGCAGACTTTGCTCGGCGACAGCCAGTTCGGTGTATGGGCGTTCGATGGCCTCCACCACAAAAGCCCGGTAGATCAGGAAATAGGCAATAACCTTGTAGATATGGCCCATGACGTTATAGGCCCCGGTCATGGAGGTGTAGATGGAAAAGAAAATCTCGCTCATGGCCATGACGCAAACGGCGGTGAACAGGGCCACGATGTGTGCGGGCTGCGGCACTTTCATGCGGTGCCACAAAGCGACAGCGGCCAGCAGGTTCAGCACGATGACCAGAAACTCGCCATATACCTTGAGGGGGTCAGGCCTTCGCCTTCAATGAACCAGCGTGGCATCTGGTCAATGTGCTTGATGACCACCCATTGCAGGCCGATCGTAGCGGCCATCACGATGGCCAGCATGGCCCGCTTGCCGGTGATGCTGATGTGTCTGTGCCAGGGTTTAAGGGCAATGATCAATAAGCCGAAGGCGGCCAGCAGCCGGGCAGACATCCAGAAATTCAGGTGCTTGTCGACCGCATTGGGTGAAAAATAGCCCGGCATGCCGGCATAGGAAAACGTGTGGGCAAAATCGAGCAGTGCTACGGCCAGGAACAGGGTGGCCAGAAAGGTCATGCCCACCGACCCGGGCCGTGCCCGAGAGCGCCACCCGACCGCAAACACCATGGCGGCCACAACAATGGAAGCGACTTCCATGAGGGCATGCCATTCGAGGTAGTAAGGGATACCGTCAACCGTGGTGCCGACCGGTGACAAGATGGTCAGGACCATGACCAGGGCGAGTGCGCCCAGCCACCCCAGGGCATTGCGCATCGGTAGTTGCACATCGGGGTGCAAGGTTCGCACAAAACGGGAAAGCGCTGCTGGCGGTGTGGGGGATTCGGGCATGTGGATCAAGCAGGCAAGTAAATGAAACAGATCAAGGCAATTGTTTAGCATACCTTGAAGAAAGGCAACGGAGTATTTCGTTGCCGTGTTCTATTTATTTGAAACTTGATCGGGATCAAGGGGACAGTGTGGTGCCGGTGCCATGCTCATCCGTGAGCCCGACGCCAGCGCAGGGTCTGACCTCACCTTGAGGGGGCGTTCAGGCCAGATCAAGGTGCGCTTTTGCGCGGGCGACCCAGTCGGGCAGTGCTTCTTTATCGGTGAGGTTGGCGATCAGCAAAATGGCGAGTTTGGCCAGGAACAGTTCACGTTTTTCCGGAGCAATCGTGTCGATGGCATTGGCCAGCAGTTCGAAGTCGGCTTCCCGGAATGTGGCGTCAGGGGTGGGGTGGTTCATGGGTTCTCCTGGGTCAGTTGGCGCAGGCGGCATGGTTCAGCGCGCCAAGGATGGTGTCGGGGTCGGCCTGGCGCCAGCGTGCAGCGACGCGATTGTCGGGTCGCAGCAAATAGGTGGTGCCGGGTCGGGCGTCATACAGGCGGGCGAGATCGCCATGGGTGGGCAGCACCAGAACGCGTACGCCAGGGTCAGCCGTGTGCAGTTTTTCCGTGATGGCGCGGGCGCTGTCCTGGCCGTCGTCACTGAACAGCAGCACCGAGAACCATGGGCCGATCTGGTCGTACAGACGGTCGCCTTGAGCATTGGTGACACCGTCGGGCGGGATAGCCCCGACGCCGACCGGAGCACCGAAGCCCGGGCCGTCGAGCGGTGTGGCATTCAGGGCGCTGTCTTTGTATTCGTAAGGGGGCGACGCGTAGGGGTCAAACAGGTTGTTCAGGAATTTCTCGGTAATCGACAGAGACAGCACAGCCTCACGCATCAGCGAGATGCCGGGCGAGGGTGTGGTGATGAACAGCGTGGTTTTGGTCAGCTCGGCCAGCGTGTCCAGAATGGCGCCACGTCGTTCCTGGGTATAAGTGTCGAGCAGGCGGGGGTTGGAGCGCCCCTTGACCACGCTGGCCAGCTTCCATGACAGGTTGTGGGCATCGGCGTAGCCGTGATTAACGCCGCGCCCCCGAAAATGGGTACCTGGTGGGCGGCATCGCCGGCGAACAGGACCCGGCCTTTGTTGTAGGTGGGCAGGCTCAAGGCGTTGGTGCGGTAGATCGAGGTCAGAACCAGTTCATAGTCAATGT
This sequence comes from Neopusillimonas aromaticivorans, assembly GCF_030344915.1. GTDB lineage: Bacteria > Pseudomonadota > Gammaproteobacteria > Burkholderiales > Burkholderiaceae_B > Neopusillimonas > Neopusillimonas aromaticivorans. The sequence continues at coordinate 1,681,696 of NZ_CP128233.1, forward strand.
TGTGCAGCCCCATCATGTCGAAGTGGGCTTTGATGCGGGCATGGACTTTTTCGGGCTGCATTTCTTCGTCGGCATCCTGGCCGTCGAGCAGCTGGAAGTCCAGGCGCCACATGTCGAAGGGGGCGCCGTGCATCAATACCGCTTTGCCGGGCAGGTACGGGGGTTGAAGAACAGGCGACGGCCATCGGGCAAGGGCAGTTTGCAGATGATGTCGTTGATGACAAATTGCTGGGTGTACGACGTGCCTTCATAGTCGAGCCCCAGCTGTTTGCGGGTGGTGCCACGCGGGCCATCGGCCGCGACCAGGTAGTCGGCATGGGCCGTGTAGTGGCCAGCGGCCGTTTGCACCTGCAGGGTGACACCGTCGTTGCGTGTTTCCAGGCTGTTGACTTCGTGCCCGTAACGTACTTCGACCAGGGGCGTTTTGGCGATTTCGTCGAGCAGGAATTGTTCCATCCAGCATTGCTGCAGGTTGGTCTGGCCATGCTTCTCGTTGGGGGCGGTGCGATATTCATGTAGTGCACCATTTCTTTGCCGTAGTAGGTCCAGCCCTCGCTCCAGGGCATGGCGACGTCCATGACGGCCTTGCCCACGCCAAGCTGGTCAAGAATTTGCATGCTGCGCCGGGTCATGGCCAGGGCGCGGCTGCCATTCGAAATGGCCGTACGGCGCTCAAGGATGACACAGGGTACCTGGTGCTGCGCCAGCCCCAGGGCCACTGCCAGCCCGACCGGGCCGGCGCCAATGATGATGACGGGGGATCTCGCTTTGCCCGCAGCGCTGATCTGCTCGGGGCTGATGAGTGGAAATTCTTGCCAGTTGAAATACATGGTGTCTCCTAGGCGGCCCGTTGTGCGTCGGCTTCGCGGGGCAAGGTGTCGAGAAAGTGGGTGAGGGCCTGATTGAAGGCCTCGGGTTGTTCGAGATTGCTGATGTGCCCGGCACCCGTGATGCGGGTGAGCGTGGCGTTCGGAATGCGTGCCTGCATGGCCAGCGTGATGCTGGCCGGGTAGACCGTATCCAGATCGCTGGTGATCAGGTGAACCGGGCAGGCCAGGTCCTCAAGGCGATCACCCCGGTCTTGCAGGGTCGAGGCTTGCAGGGTGTTCAGGTAATTGCCGACGCGCAGGCGGTTAACCGCCTTGGCCATGATCTGCAGGGTGTTTTCGGGGGTACCCGGGGCCATCATGCCCAGTGCCTGCTGGTAGCCGAAGTCTGCAGGAAGCTGGTGGTCTTTGATGACAGCACTGCGGGCCTGAACAAAAGCGTCGAGCTGGGCGGGTTCCAGATGGTCAAAGCCTGGGCTGGTATTGGCCAGCGTCAGTGAGGCGATGCGGTCGGGAACTTGCAGTGCCGTGGTGCGCGCGACACGCCCGCCCATTGACAGGCCCACCAGATGGGCGCGGGGAACCTTGAAGTAATCCATGACAGCGACCAGGTCGGCGCAAAAATCGCGTTTGAAGTCGAGCGGGCCGGATGGGTCACCGCTGTTGCCATAGCCGCGCAGGTCGACGCTGACGGCGGTGTAGCGGTCTTGCAGGGCCGTCAGCTGTTCGGACCAGGTGGTGCGGTCACCCCCAAGGCCATGGATCAGGATGACCAGCGGCCCTTGTCCGGCCACGGTAATAGCCAGTGGTGGACTGGATGGAATGATGAGGTCTTGCATGGTTCAGGCCTTGCCGGTGCTGACGGGTTCGGCGTCGATCAGGACGAAGGCCACCAGTGCCGGTGCATCGCTGCGATTGCTCCAGCCATGGTTGGTGCCGCGTTGCACCAGGACATCGCCTGGGCGCATCAAGGTTTCACCGTCGTCCATCAGGGCATAGATTTCGCCGGAAATGACAATGGCGTAGTCAATCGAGTGCGTACGGTGCATGGCGACCTTGCGGTCGCCCTGCGGGTCGAGCGTGCCGGCGCTGCCCATGGCCGCAAAGTGCTCTTCCGGGTTCCAGTGGTCTTTGTAGCTGGCATCGGGGGAATTGGACCGTACGGAAAACCGACCCGTTTTTGGGCGGGGTCAGAGTGATGGTGCTTGAGCACGGCTCAGCGCCGTCGGTCGTATTGGCGGGGGTGCTGAACGTTTTCCAGAGGTCGGTGACGACCAGGCCCGGGATGCGGGTTTCGCTCAGGGTGAATGGTGAAACATCATCGTGCACGATGATGGATTTGCCGTGGGCATCATGGCCGGTAACAATCCGGCGCACGGGGATAGCCGTTTGGGTCTTGTTCATGCGTGTCTCCTTTATGCTGGCTATTCTAGGGGCTTGCCCAGGCTCAGCGATACATGTAATTTCGTATATCAGTTAAACGATTTTCGTTTAACTTGTCGTGGAAAGTCGCTATGCTTGTCGCTGTTTCGGAATGACCGTTGAGGGCGCGATGGATCTGGCGTTGGTGAATTGCTTTTTGCGAGTGGCCGAGTTTGGCAGCATCAATCGGGCTGCTGCCGATCTTGAAATGACGCAGCCGGCGTTGGCACGGCGGATTGCGGCACTTGACGCATGATTTGCGGGTGCAATTGCTGGTGCGTGATGCGCGTGGTGTGCGCCTGACCGAAGCCGGGGTGGCGCTGGTCAATGGCGCCCGCCCGATTCTGCGTCAGGCCGAGCTCTTGCGCGCCGAAATTGGCCGTCAGGTCAAGACGCAGGTGGCGATTGGTCTGCCGTTTTCGATGAACCGCCTGGTGACGGCGCCGTTTGCGTCGGATCATTTGCGGACCGAGTCGGCGGTGTCATTACGCGTTTACGAAGGGTTTATTCATCACTTGCGCGAGTGGGCGCACCAGAGCCTGATTGATGTTGCGATTCTGGATGACCGCGAGGATGATTCGTCCCAGCTTGAACGTCACCCGTTGATTCGCGAACAATTGTTTGTAGTGGGTAATCACGAGACCGCGCTGAGCCTTGACCGGCCTATCCAGGCCCATGAGCTGGGTCAGTATCGTCTGATTCTGCCAGGCCGTCCCAACCTGATCCGGCTCAGTGTTGAAACGTACCTGAAGCAGCACGGTGAAAAGTTCCGGCGGGCTGCGGATGCCGAGACGCTGGCATTGTGTCTGTCGCTGGTCAATGACGGGCATGGATATACCGTTATGCCTTATTGTGCGTTGTACGAGTTCCCCAGCCTGAAGGGAATCAAGGCGGCACCCATTGGTGACCTGTCGATTACCTGGGCCATGTATATCAACAAGGCCCGGCGTCATTCGGCGGGCGTGCGGCAAACGGCCCAGGCCCTGCGCGCGGCCATGACGCGCCTGGTGCAGGACGGGCGCTGGGCGCTGGCACAGGTGATTGATGAGGGGTGATTCGATGTCGGGGGTGTTCGGCTAGCCCAGGTTTGCACTTGAACGCTGAGTTAACTGGATCAGAGTTTCGATGGGCGTTGTGTCGCTGCTGATGACCCGGGTGTCGGGCATGACGGGTGCGCTCAGGCCTGTCAGAGCGCTGCCACCCGGCATTTCAATGGCCAGTCGTATGCCGTATTCCCAGGCCAGTCGCGCGGTGTCATGCCAGCGTACGGGTTGTGCGACGTTGCCGGCCAGGTCGGTCGCAATGGCCTCGGGGCGCAGCAACCGGCGCGCGTCGCTGCTGCTGAGGTAGTGGTAGTGCGGGCGGTGCATCTCGCAGGTGACCAGAAACTGTTGCAATGACCGGGCCACGGGTTCAAACAAAGGGCAGTGTGACGGGACGGTCACGGCCAGACGCTGTACACGCGTTGCGCCTTGTTTCTGCGCCAGTGTCGCGACGTCCTGCATGGCGCGGTCGTGGCCTGAAATCACCAGTTGTGTCGGCGCATTGAGATTGGCCAGGTAGACCGGGCAGGCCGGCGAATGCACCTGTTGGACCAGTGACCTGACGGTTTCGGTATCCAGGCCGATGATGGCGGTCATGCCGTAGTTGCGGGGAAATGCCGCTTCCATCAGTCGTCCCCGCAGGTCTGTAAAGCGCAGGGCGGCATCAAATGAAAGCACGCCAGCAATGACGGCGGCTGGCGCGGCGCCAATCGACAGGCCGGTGAGCCAGTCCGGTTCGGCTTGTGCGCTGATAAGCCGACGGGCCATGGCCACACCGGCGATCAACAGGCACAGTTGTACGTTGCGGCTGTGCTGCAAGGCTTCTGCAGAGTCGAGAGCAAGCGGGTCTGTCCCCAGCGTGTCTGCGGCGCCCGCAAGCGTACGCTTGATTTCGGGGTGGTCGGGAAGGCGGTGCAGCATGCCGGGTTGCTGGCCACCCTGGCCGGGGAACATGAACAGGGTACTCATGTGTGCGTGTGGTCAGTGCGTGCACGTGAAGGCCCGCTCATGGTGTCTTCAGGCATTTTGTGGCGTCGCCACGGCGTTTCCCCACGGTGCAGGGCAATGTTGACCGGGCCATGGCTGGTTTTCAGCAACATGTTGCGTGGGTTATGGCGCCATTCATTAAAGGCGAAGGCACCGTCACCCGTGTCAACTTGTACGTCGACCCGGCCCGGAGCCTGATCGAGCCAATGGCCCAGATGTCGGGCATCGCCGGCGCTCAAGGGTGTGTTCACGTGAATGATCAGGTCAAGGTCGCTCTTGGCGTTGCAGGCCATGTGGCTGGTAGCCAGCGTGTAGCCAACGCTTCCCGTTGGCCCCCACGGGAAGCCGAAGCTGTCCAGACGGGGGGCAAGATAATCCAGGGCACGTAGTGCGGGAAGGGTGTCGAGCCTTGCTGGTTGTCGGGTATCTGCGGTGTGTCTGGCCAGAATGTGTGGGGGTTGCGAGTTTATCCAGGGACGTTGTGTTGCAAGATCTTCCGGGCGTACATGGCGGGTGATGGTATCGGGGCTTAGCCATGCCGCCAGACGCTGATGGCGTTGAGGGCCACGCAGGCCAACAGGCAGGCGTCCATAGGGGTCACGCAGGTCGCGCCGCACGACCACCGGCCACGTGGTGATACCGCCACCCCGCGCCCATTCGGGAACGGGCGTTGAGGTGGCCGGGCCCAAGGCGGCCGGGGTTGAGAACCAAAGGAGGTCGTGGGGCTGGTAAATGATGGCGCAGTTTTTGGTCATCGCAGGCGTTTATCGGGATCCGGTCATGGTTTGTATGCACAACGGTGTGGCGTGTCGCGTACCGGGTTAGTGTCAGTGGGTGCTGGACCACTGCTGTTTCAGACGTTCCCGGACTTCATCGGTCGCCTTTCGCAGGTTGCCGCCGGGGCGTTCCAGTGCATCGGTGGCCACGGTTAACGGGATTTCGATGGCGTCGGTCAAGCGGCGGATGACGGCACGGCAATCTTCGTCCGAAGGGCGCTCTGCGTTATCTACATGCAGCGTGTCCCAGAGCAGCCCGAGCGTTTTGTAGTGCTCAATGCCATAGCCCATGGGGGTACTGTTTTGGCCAGTTCATCAAGGGCTTCAACGCTGCGTTGTGTCACGCGCGCCGCCGAGGCTTTGCCCATGGCGTGTAATTGCACGCCGGGGTCATCCAGGGCGATCAACCGGTGCGCCTGATAGCCGTGTGCCAGATAGGCCCCCGAAATGGCTTGGCCGACAATCAGGCCGATGACACGATGGCCGGCGATGCGAGCGTGTATCCAGGCGCTGACCGCAGCGGCCAGCGCCTGGTGCAGCCCCTGAGTTTCTTCAAGTCGGCCATAGGCCTGGCTGGGTACATCCACCAGCGCGATCAGGGTGCGCTGGTGCGGCTGGTTGCGGTCAGCGTCGATGGTGTCGTGAATCAGCTGTGCCAGCCCCCAGCCTTCGGCCAACCCGACCTCACCGTGACGGGCGCGCGGAAACGGGCTGTGCGGGTCCGGGACGACGGCGATCAGACGGCAGGCATGGTTATTGAGGGTTGCATCGGCATACCGGATGGCGGCACAAGGCGGGCTTTTGATGGGCTGGTCGGCGGCCAGGGCGTGCAGCCAGGTATCGCCGCGGCTTTTAGGAAGGTCCGCAATTTCCGTTGATGCGTCCGACCTCAAGGGGGCGTTGGGTGCCGTAATGGCGGCGTTGGCTTCAAAGGTCTCACCGGGGCGTGTGTCTTGTTTTCCGTCAACCAGGGACTCCCCCGGTTTGCGCTGTCCACCGGGTGATTGGACACCGGCATTTCAGCCAGTATTTTCAAGTGTGTTTGGGCGGCTTTCAGCCTGTCACTGCGGAAGGTTGCCGGGATGCCGCGTTGCAGCAGGGCGTCGATATGCTGACGTAGCTGGTTGGCATCGTCACTCGAGAAAATGTCGGCCAGCCCGGTGGCGCAGCGCTGTTCGCCGCCGGTAATGGACCAGATCAGCGGTTTGTCGCTGGCATTGAGTTCGTCAATGCCGGCTTCCTGCTCAATGACGGTGGGGCCGTTCAGGCCCAGCCGGGCCTCGCGCGTCATGATCAGGGCGCTGCACAGCCCGGCGGCGATCGACATGCCGCCGTAGCAGCCTACCGGCCCGGTGATGACGCCAATGACGGGGGCATGACGGCGCAGCCGGACAATGGCGCTGTGGATGTCGCCAATGGCGGCCAGGCCCAGGTTGGCTTCCTGCAGCCGTACGCCACCGGTTTCCAGCAGCAACAGTGCGGCGGTATCGATGCCCTGCCGGTTGTCATGGATGGCAAGCTCCAGGGCGGCAGCGATTTTTGCACCGCTCACTTCCCCAGGCTGCCGCCCTGGAAGTTGCCGTCGATGGCAATGGCGACCACAGGTCGGCCGCCGAGGCGGCCTTTCATCAGAACGACGCCGTCGTCAGACTGTGTGACGATGCCCTGCCTGGGCAGCCACGGTGAGGTAATGTGATCGAACGGCCCCAGCAGTTCGCGGGCGCTGTTCTCGTCTAGCAGGCGTTGCAGGCGTTGACGCGGGTCGTATTCGACAAGACTGTCGCGCTTAATGGGTGTGTTCATGGGCGGTCTCGTGGTCAGCTTGTTCGAAGGCCTGCTCAAGTCGTAATCGGACCACGCCTGGCGTGGCACCGTTGTCATTGATCTCGATGTGGGCGGCCGGCCGTGGGGCGGTGTCAAAGAAGCGGTTCAGTACGGCACCCCAAAGCGATTTTTTCCGCTGACCGCTGTGGTGATCGTGACGCGTGTTACGGCCGATGGTGCGGGCGACAAAAGGATTTCCAGGTCGCCGGACGCCACCACCCCGGTGCGAACCGATGCGCGGACGGATGGACCTGCCTGAAATTCAAAGGTCAGAGTTTCCATAGGATCAAGCCTTGGTCGTTGAACCCTGCATCGCAGGGTGGGATGAAAAGTGGTGGTCAAGCCGGTCCATGAAGAGCGTGGCGGCCAGCAGGTCGGCGGCGCCGCCGGGTGACAGGCGCTGTTTCTGGGCCAGGATGTTCAGGGCCGTCAGTGCGGTGCGCCCTGCTGTCGTTGCGCTTCCGCCGAGTTGAAGCACCTGTCGGGCACCCGCCTGCATCCGGGCAAGGGCGGCGGCGCCCCGCGCGATAGCAGGCAGGTGTCATCCAGCGTGGCGATCAGAGTGAGCAGAGTGTCCAGTCGGGTGTGCTGTTCGTTGTGTCCGGCGCGACGCAGCCGTTGCAGGGCGGGCAAGCCGATACGCATGACATGAGGAAACCCGGCCTGGGCCTGCCCCTGGCACCGTTGACCTGGTAGCGTTGGCAGGCAATGGTCCCCTTGCTGGGCGGTTGCTTTGGTGCGAACCGGTCTGGGCAGCGGGCCAGTTGTGCGGCCCGACGCGTGAGGGCGGTGAGGCTTGGGGTATGACGGGTCGTCAATGAACCATGGGCATGGCCGTGGTAGCACGAACCCGTCGTACCGCAGGGCGCGCCGCTGCATTCTCCTGTGCGGGCAGGTCGGTTTGCTGCAGCGACCAGCAGACCCAGTGCCCAGATGGCGCCCCGATGGGTATTGACGCCGCCAGTGGCGTCCAGCATGGCCTGCTCTGCCTCGCGGCCCAGTGCCCCCAGCGTGGCGCGCCAGGCGTACAGGTCTTGCGGCTCCCCGGCATTGCGGGCCATGGCTTCAAACCATGGCCTCAGGGTATGGGCCGACGTGCACATCAGAGCCAGTGACATATCATGGTGGGCATGTTGCCCTCGCAGGTCGATCAGGCCAGGTTTTGGCGTGAGCAGGGCTTCATCGACCAGTGCCTCGAAGGCCCACTGCGCCAGAAGTGCAGGTGCTAGCGCACGCGTGGGTGCGCAAGTGGTTGTGTGATCGTTTTTGTGGCTCATTACCAGCTCCTGAATTTGGCAGGGGTTCATACAGCCCGCCTGACCAGTCGACCAGATCAGCGATGCTTTTGGCGGCCAGCAGGCGCCGTGAGGCCTGGCTGCGCTGAATGCCCAGGTCTTCGGGCAGGGCGACGAGGCCGTCTCGTCGTAATTTTCGGGTGGTGGCCGGGTCATGGGTCAGCCCGACCGGTGTGACGCCGGCCACTGCAGCGATCATGGCTTTACGTTCATCCAGGCTGCGCGCCTTGTACAGGTAGGCGATGCCTTCTTCAGTCAGGACATGGGTGACATCATCGCCGTAGATCATGACAGGTGCCAGCGGCATGTTGCACTCGCGCCCCACGCTGACGGCATCCAGCGATTCAACGATGGTCGGACGACCGTTGTCCTGAAAGGTTTCGACCATTTGCACCACCAGTTTGCGACCTCGTTCGAGGTAATGATCGTTGCCCCGGGCTTCGAGCCAGGCGGCAGTGGCGTGGCGTCGGCCATGCGGATCGTGGCCCATGTTGGGCGCGCCGCCGAAGCCGGTCAGGCGGCCGTGGGTCACGGTGGACGAGTTGCCCAGTCCGTCCATTTGCAAGGTTGCGCCGATGAACAGGTCGACGGCATACTGACCTGCCAGCTGGCACAGCAGCCGGTTGGAACGCATGGACCCATCGGCGCCGGTAAAAAATACGTCGGGTCGTGCGGCGACGTACTTTTCCATACCGCCTTCACCACCAAAACAATGCACGCTTTCAACCCAGCCCGATTCAATGGCAGGAATCAAGGTCGGGTGTGGATTCAGCGTCCAGTGACGGCAGATTTTGCCTTTCAGCCCCAGCTGTTCGCCGTAGGTGGGCAGCAGCAGCTCGATGGCCGCAGTGTTGAAGCCGATGCCGTGGTTCAGCGATTGCACCTGATGACGTTCGTAAATGCCGCGAATCGCCATCATGGCCATCAGGATGTGCAACGGTTTGATGTGGCGCGGGTCACGCGTGAACAGGGGTTCAATGAAAAACGGCTTGTCGGCCGGCACCAGGATATCGACCCAGCTACCCGGGATGTCGACCCGTGGCAGGTCACCCGGGTCATCAACAATTTCATTGACCTGTGCAATGACGATACCGTCACGAAAGGCGGCCGATTCAACCAGCGCGGGCGTGTCTTCGGTGCTTGGGCCGGTGTACAGATTACCCGCCCGATCTGCGCTGTAGGCCGCCACCATGACCACGTTTGGCGTCAGGTCGACATACAGCCGGGCATACAGCTCGGCATAGGTGTGGATGGCGCCGATATCCAGCAAGTCGTCTTGCAGGAGCTGTGAAATGCGCAGGCTTTGATTGCCGGCAAACGAAAAATCAAGCCGGCGGGCAATGCCGTTTTCGAACAGGTCGAGGTGTTCGGGCAGGCTGACGCTGGGCATGATCATGTGCAGGTCATGGATCGTGTCGGGGTTGACGCGGGCCAGTGTGCGGGCCAGGCAGTCGGCCTGTTTCTGATTATTACCCTCAAGGACAACGCGGTCGCCGGGCATCAATAGGGCCTCGAGCGCCTGGACGCGTTGTTCGGGGTCAACAATCTTGCCGTCGGTCATGGGTTTGACTCGTGCCAGACGTCGCTGTTTTTCGATACGACGCTTGGCCCATCGAGGATCGGGGGAGGGATGGTGAGCATGGTGCAGCCCGCATTAAGGTGGGAGATCAAGTGGTCACGATAGGTGGCTTGTTGCACTCAATCAATCAACCTGTCGGTAAAATCATTACCTTTAAGGTAATGAAAAGAGGTGTCCATGCAATGGAATGATGACGGGGTGACGTTCCGTAAACTGGCCGTTTTCCTGGCGTTTATGCACTATCAGGCCTTGCCTGAGGTGGCACAGGCCATGGGGCTGAGTGTTGTCAGTGTGCATCGGGCCTTGCATTCACTGGAAGAGGCATTGGGCTGCCGGTTGTTTGCCCGCCAGGGTCGGCAGCTGGTGGCGCTGGATACGGCGCATCAGCTGGTGCCGTTTGCCCAGCGCAGCCTTGCCGAGTGCCAACGGGGTATTCAGCGTGTGCGCGATGTGGCTGGCCAGATGACCCCTCGTTTGCGTCTGGGGTGTCTGTATTCGTTGACATTGCACAGTATTCCCAAGCTCATCATCGGCCTGAAACTGCGCGAGCCCCGGCTCGATATCACCCTGACCACCGGGTCAAATCGTGATTTGCTGCATGACCTTGAACAGGGGAGGGTCGATGCGGTGGTGGTGGGGGCAGGCGCTGCCAACACGAGCCCGGGTCTGGTGCGTGTTCCCTTGTTTGACGATGAGCTGTATTTTGCGGTGTCCGCTGCGTCGCCTTTGGCCGATGCCCGTGAAATCGATCTGGCGCAAATGCAGGACCAGTCGTTTGTGGGTTTGTCGGAAGGTTTCGTGACGGCCGAGGGGGCACGTAAAGCCTTTGAGCAGGCCGGTTTCACGCCGCGTCGGGCGCTTGAGGTCGGCGATGTGTTCACCCTTATCAACCTGGTCGGGCAAGGAGTAGGCTGCAGCCTGTTGCCTGGTCGCATGCGGGGTTTCAATCCGGCCGTGACCCTGGTGCCGCTGCGGCCGCGTTACCGGTCGACGCAAACCATTGCGTTGCTGGTGCCGGCGACACGCGAAAGCGAGTGGAGCCTGCGTGCGCTGGTGGCAGAATGCCGGATGTACGGGGCGCAGGCGGCGGGTTGAGCGTGCCTGTTGCGCGTTTGGGCCGAGGCAGCGGATGGGTGTGTTTGGCCGATGCGTGTCGCCGCCTGCTCAAATACTTGGAAACACTTCCGGCAGGTTGCTCAGGTGCTCGAACACCTGCTTGCGCAGCCACATGTTGCCGGCATCGCGGTGGTAACGCTCGTGCCAGTACTGACGAATTTCGTAGGGCTCGATGGAAAAGGGCAGTGCAAGCGCACTGGGCCTTGCCTTGTCGCGCCAGGGTGCGCCCCAGCCGTGCCGGCACGATGGCCAGCAGGTCAGAGGCGCTGATAATGGCTTCAAGGCCCAGATACGATGGCACTCGCAACGTGACGTTGCGGTCAATGCCCTGTTCGAACAGGGTTTTTCCAGGCGGGTGTGGCCGGTGCCGGGGGCGTCAAGCGCCAGGTGAGCTTCCGCCAGGTAGCCTTCGCGTGACAGTGCGCCCCGAATGCGTGGGTGGTCGGGCCGCATGATGCAGACGTAATTCTCGGTGAACAGACGTTGCTGGTAGAAGCCGGTTTGCAGGTCGGTGGCATAGCCGATGGCCAGATCAAGCTTGCCGGATTCAAGCAGGTTTGCCGATAGTTCATCCAGGTCAAGGGAATCAATCTTGATGTTGGGGGCGATATCGCGCAATGATCCCATCAGGGCGGGCAGCATCACCAACTGCCCGATATGGCTTAACCCCAGCCGGAAGCGACGGGTTGACGTGGCGGGCTCGAATGAGCGGTAGGGGTTGCCCTCGGTGTTTAGCAACAGAATGGCTTGTTCGATATGGGGTAGCAGGTTTTCCAGAAAGGGGTGGCCATCATGCCGCCCGAGGTGCGAACAAACAGGGCGTCGCCAAAGTGCTGGCGCAGGTGCCCCAGCCGCACGCTGATGGCAGGCTGGCTTAAACCGACGTGGTCAACAGCGCGACTGACGCTTTGTGCGGCATGGATTTCTTTGAGTAGCAGAAGGTCGTAAAGGTCCAGTCGAGTCATTATTGTATTTTTGAATAGATTGGTTATTTTATTTGATATTTATGATTACTATTTAATTTTAAAATAAAGAATATCATGGCTGGACTATTGCAGATCATGGGCCAAATGTCTGACACTTCAACCTGTTAACGGCCGTTTCCAGGCCGGAGAAGCTACTCAGGAGACCGACATGTCAGCACAAGCCAACCCCGATGTAAACGCTCTGCGTGAACAGTATTATCAGCACATTGACCGCGAAAGCATGACCCCGCTCTGGGAGGTTCTGCACAATGTGGTGACGCCTGAACCGATTACCCCCTGTGTGCCGCATCTGTGGAAGTGGGATGTCTGCCGCCCGTGGCTTGAAAAAGCCGGCGAGCTGATCACCGCCAAAGAGGCCGAGCGTCGGGTGCTGGTACTTGAAAACCCCGGTCTGCGCGGGCAAATTCGTGTCACCCACAGCTTGTATGCGGGCCTGCAGCTGATTTTGCCCGGTGAGGTCGCTCCGGCCCACCGCCATTCCCAGTCGGCGTTACGCTTCATTCTGGAAGGCAGCGGTGCCTATACGGCGGTGGATGGCGAAAAAGTGACCATGAATGTGGGTGACTTCGTGATCACGCCGTCATGGGCGTTCCACGATCATGGCAACCCGTCTTCCGAGCCGATGGTGTGGCTGGATGGCCTGGATGTGCCGATTGTTGAACTGTTTGATGCCCAGTTCATGGAACGTGGCGCTGAAGAAAGCCAGCATACGGGTACCGACGGTGCCATCAACCTGGCCGAGTTCGGCAATACCATGAAGCCGGTTGAATATTCGCCGCGCTCGAAGACATCGCCCTTGTTCTGGTACCCCTACGATCGTACCCGCGAGGCCCTGGAAACCATGAAGCGCCAAAGCCCGGAGCATGAGTGCTGGGCGTTCAAGTTGCAGTACACCAATCCGGTGACCGGTGGCTGGGCCATGCCGACCATCGGGACATTTATGCAATTGATGCCGGCCGGGTTCAAGGGCAAGCCGTATCGTTCCACCGACTCAACGGTGTATGCCGTGGTCGAAGGCAAGGGCCGTTGCGTGATTGGTGGTGCGCCGTTCGAGTTTGGTCCGAAAGACGTGTTCGTGGTGCCGTCCTGGATGCCCTACCATTTTGAAATCGATGGCACCGATGCTGTCATTTTCAGTTTTTCTGATCGCCCGGTGCAGCAGTCGCTGGATCTATGGCGTGAACGGGTGGGCTGACACGCTTGACGTTTGACCGTGCACGCAAGTGCCTGGCAGTGTCGGGGTCTCCCGGCTGCAGGGTGTGGCACGGCTTTTGCTTGATCTGTGGCATGAACACCTTTATTCATGCCACCTCTGCTTTTGCCATCAGCATGTTCTGGCTTAGAGCCCGTGACCAGGACACGCTGACCCTGTCCTCGTTGCGCGCCATGCGTGCGTTTCAGGACAGTGACATATGGCTGGTTGATCCAAAAGTAAGCGCGCGCGTGCTCGCGTTGGCCTCATCGCGCACCAGGGTGGTGCAACTTGAGGGCGCTGACGAGGGCGACGAAAAAGCCGAGCCCTTGCGCTGGGGCAAATGCGCCGCTACCGGCAAGCCGGCTATTCCGTTGCACGGCTGCAGGCAAGCTGCACCGCCCCACGCAGGCAAATTCCTGGTTCACGCTTGCCTCTGCCGTTGGCGCCAACCCAGATTGCCCGCGGCGTGACGCTGGTATCGCCCTCGGCGTCGTCCGAGGCAGGCATTGACTGGGTACGGCTGTCGCATACGGGGATGACACTGGTGTGTTATATGGGCGCCAGCTCGGTTCAGCGGTTATATGACGATCTGACCGCTATCGGTTGTCGGCCGGGTTTGCGTGTTACGGCGGTGTACTACGACACCAGTGCGCTGAGTCGTCATTATCCGGGGACACTGGCGGACCTGCATGTGGCGGTGCGGGAAAGGCGGGTCAGGCCGCCGGATGTGGTCATTCTCAATGGCATGATGCCACTGTGAAAAACACCGTTCATATCGTGTAGCAGCACCGTTCAGACGATATGCTTGAGCTGCCTCGCTACATCGCGGTGATTGCCAACGCTACGTTTGATCGTAGACGCTCGACCTGCTTCAGGTTGTCGCCCACGTTATGCGTAAATCGCATAGAACCTATAGAAAGATGGCATTATCCGGATGGTTCGGGGTGTTTGTAGACTGGGTCGTCAAAATGGCGTTATTGTTGCGCTTGCGCTAAAAAAACGTTAAAGCAAAACACCACCAAGAACGTTAAAGCAAAACATCACTCCGGAGGAAACATGAGCAATAAACCTAAAATCGTCGTTACCGTGGCACCCACGGGCGGCATGGCCAGCAAGAAGCAAAACCCCGCGCTGCCCACCACCCCTGAAGAAATCGCGGCCGACGTTTACGATTGTTATAACGCGGGCGCCAGTGTGGTGGCCGTGCATGCACGCCGTGCCATCGACCAGGAAGCGACCTGCGACCCGGCGGTCTACACCGACATCAATCGCCGCATTCGCGATAAGTGCAACATCATCCTGAACAACTCGACCGGTGGCGGCATCAATGGCGACATGATCCATCAGCTGAATAACGGGTTGTGGGAAATCAAGTTTGAAGAGCGCCTGAAAGGCATGGAAGGCGAAGGCGTGGAAATGTGTACGCTGGACGCCCAGACCATTTGCGCCACCTTCGGCGACAAAGAAATTCTGGTGCCGACAACACCCAAGCGCGTGCGCGAACTGGCAGACAAAATGAAAGCCCGTGGCATCAAGCCAGAATGGGAAGTCTTCGCATTGTCCGACTTGCTGGAAGTGGGCAAGATCCTTAAAGAAGTTGACGAAGAGCCTTACTTCATCAACATGGTTCTGGGTGTCAGTGCGTTCCAGGGCGGCTTGCCGTATACCCCCAAGGTCATGCAGTTGCTGGTTGATCACCTGCCCAAAGGGGCGATTTTCAACGTCAGCGCCATTGGCCCGGCACAATTGCCGGCGGCCATGCAGTCTTTGTTGCTGGGCGGCCACGTGCGGGTAGGTCTGGAAGACAACCTGTATTACGAACAGGGCAAACTGGCGACCAACGTGCAACTGGTCGAGCGCATCGTTCGCCTGGTGCGCGAAATGGGTTACGAGCCTGCTACACCCGACGAAGCGCGTCAGATCATGGGGTTGCCACGCCGCAAACCCTGAGTGCGCCATCGTCAGTGCCAGCGTGTCACGGTAGCCTGACGCGATGCCAATGATTCTTGCGTCTCATCTGAGACAGTTTCGGGCCGTGCTGGCCGTGTGCAAAACCGGCAGTACGGCACAGGCGGCAACCGTATTGCCGTTGTCCCAGTCGGCGATTGCGCGTGCGATTCGCGAGCTGGAGACGGCCATCGGGGCACCCGTGTTTGATCGCACGGCGCGTGGCATGGTCCCCACCCCGGTCGGGCAGTTGCTGGCGCACCGTGCCGAGCGTGCCCTGAATCAGCTGGCGCTGGGCGAACGCGAGGCCGTGCTGGCGGCAGAAGCCGGGCCAGGGCGCAACGCCGTCGGGCGCTTTGCCGGGTCGGCCGGGTTCCGTCACTTGCAAACCTTCATTGTGTTTTGTGAAACCCGCAGTGAAACGCTGGCCGCAGCCCGCCTGGGGTCAGCCAGCCGGCCATCAACCAAACCTTGCGTCAACTAGAGCACATGGCGGGGGTGCGCCTGTTCTACCGGTCGGCCCGAGGCGTGCGGCTGACTGAAAGCGGCGAAGCCGTGCTGCGTCGCTCCAAGCTTGCGCTCGATGAATTGCGCCAGGCGGCAGAAGACCTGGCGGCAACGCAGGGCAAGGTGCGCGGGCGGTTGGTGATTGGTTCGTTGCCGTTGTCCTCGGGTGCGCTGGTGCCCAGGGCCGTTGATCGTGTCCTGGCCCGGCACAAAGACATTCAGATCGCAATTGTTGACGGTACGTATGACGGGCTGATGTATCAGTTGCGGCACGCCGATATTGATGTGCTGGTCGGTGCGCTACGCCCCCATGCACCGGGTGCAGACATTATTCAGACCCCTTGTTTGAAGATACCTTGTCGGTGGTGGTGCGCAAGGGCCACCCGTTGGAAGGCAAGCCCTGGCTGGTTTGCAAGATCTGGTGTCGGAATCGTGGATCGCTCCATTGGCGGCCAGTCCGGCCCGTGAGGCCTACGAGCGCGCCTTTCGGGCCGCCGGCGTTGCACCGCCCGCCACGACACTTGAGGTTAACAGCGCCATCATGTTGCAGGCGTTGCTTCAGGTCAGTGACCGTCTGGCGCTGTTATCGCGTCGGCAGATGTACTTCGGAATTGCCTCGGGGGCGTTCAGCGTCTTGCCTGTTCCCGTCATGGATACGGCCCGCTTTATTGGCCTGACGATGCGCGCCGATGCTGACCCGAACTCGACCATGACCTCGTTCATTCACGAACTGGGCCGCCTTGCCGCCGAGCTGAGCTGATTTTTTGGTATAACCATAACGCATAGGTTGGATGGCGATTGGCACTGGTCGATCGGGTGCTCGGGGTGCGACGATACTGATCATTCCAAAGTAATTTGGAAGCATAACGATCAATAACGACATATTCGGAGACGCGCCATGTATTCACGCATTGCCACGCGGTTCAAGGTGGGGGTTGCCGCCTTTGCTGCAGCAGGTTCCTTGTTTGCCGCCCCGGTTTCAGCCGATGAAATCAAAGTGGGTTTGCTTAGCCAATATTCCGGTACATATTCCTGGTGGGGCCAGGAATATGACCGCGGGGTCGAGTTGTTCATGTCGGAAACCGGTGGCAAAGTGGGAAATCACACCATTACCGTTATCAAGCGTGACGAGGGTGGCGCCAACCCGCAGCGGGCACGCCAGCTGGCCCAGGAACTGGTCGTGCGCGACAAGGTGCAGTATCTTACCGGGGGTGTTTTCACGCCAACGGTCATGGGCACGGCCGATGTCGTTGACCAGACCAAAACGCCGTATATCTTCATCAACGGCGCCACGTCCAGCATGACCAATAAAACGCCGTACTTCGCACGTGTGGGTTATACGTCCTGGACGTACTGTGTGCCGCTGATGAAATGGGCCTTTGAAAAGGGCGCGCGCGAGGCGGTATCGGTCACGGCCGATTACGCGCCAGGTACCGACATTGCCAACGCCTTTGACGAAACGTTCACCGAGCTGGGTGGCAAGATCAAGGAAAACATCAAGGTCCCGCTGGGCACCACCGATTTTTCCACCTATCTGCAGCGGGTGGCTGATTCCGGCGTCAAGCATGTGTTCATGTTCATGCCGGTTGGCCCCATGTCGGCCGGTTTCATCAAGGCCTTCCAGGATCGCGGTCTGGGCAAGGCCGGTGTAACGCTGTATGCCGGTGCCGAGACACAAGAATCCGATTTGCCGGCCATTGGTGATTCGGCGCAGGGCATTATTACGGCGCTGCATTATTCGCCCTACCTGGAAACACCCGAGAACAAGGCTTTCGTCGCAAAGTACAAAGCCAAGTTCGGTGCCGATGCCATTCCCAGCCTGGCCTCGATGGGTGCCTATGATGCCATGCAGGTCATTGCCCACATGATCAAGGCGACCAATGGCAAGAAAGATGGCGATGCGGCCATGGAAGCCATCAAGGGGTATTCCTGGACCAGCCCGCGCGGCCCCGTCACGATCGACCCCAAAACACGTGAAATCACCCAAAACGTGTATATCCGTGAAGTACGCAAGACACCCGATGGTTTGCTGGGCAACGTGCCCATCCACACCTACGAAAATGTCGTAGAACCCTGGCACGCCAAAAACTCGAAGTAATCCGTTGTTCGTGACCTGCCCCTGTTCCCAGGGGCAGGGCCTGCCGATCCGGCGGTCCAGCCCGGGCCGTTTCTTCTGCCTCTGCGGTTTCACCATGCCAAATGCGCTTTCCACGTTTCTGACCCTCACGATTGATGGGGTGTCTTACGGGATGATGCTGTTCCTCATCTCTGTAGGCCTGACCATCACCCTGGGCGTTATGCGGGTCGTTAACCTGACCCACTCTGCCTTCGCCATGATTGGCGGCTTTATCACCCTGTGGCTGATGAAGTCGGCCGGCATGCACTTTTTCGTTGCCCTGCCTGTCGGGGTACTGGCCACGATGGCCCTTAGCCTGGTGCTTGAGCGCACCCTTTACCAGTGGGTGTACAAGTGTGACCCGCTGGGCCAGTTGCTGATGACCATCGGCATGACCTTTGTCGTCACGGCGGTCGTCAAGAATCTGGCCGGGCCACAAATTCAAAGCATTGTGTTGCCGGAAGTCCTGCTGGGGCAATGGTCTGTCATTGGTCTGAACGTTTCGGTGTATCGCGTGTTTGTGCTGGGGCTTAGCGTCGCGGTGGCCGGTGCGTTGTGGCTCTGCCTTGAATACACCACGTTCGGTGCCCGCTTGCGGGCAGCGGTCGATAACCCTCGTATGGCACGGTGCGTGGGCATCAATGTGCCTCTGGTGTTCTCGGTGACATTCGCCATTGGCTGTGGCCTGGCGGCACTGGGTGGAGCCGTGGGTACCCAGATGTTGCCGCTCGAGCCTTATTACGGTCTGAAGTACCTGGTGCTGGTGCTGATTGTGGTTGCTGTCGGTGGCCTGGGCAGCCTGAAAGGCTCACTGTATTCGGCACTGCTGCTGGGTTTTATCGACACGATGGGCCGGTATTACATTCCGGCGCTGGGCGGTTTCATCATTTACCTGGCTGTGCTGGCCATTTTGCTGGTTCGTCCGCGTGGCCTGGTGGGTCGCATCGGTTAAGGGTTTACAGGACACATCATGACTACACAATCTGACGCGCATCGGGTGGTTCAGGCGTTTCGTCGTCAACGGTACAACCTGGCCGATCTGGCCCTGGTGCTGGCGGCGGCGCTGACCCTGCTGTTCGGTGAATATTATCTGGCGCTGGCGGCCTTCGTCGTCATCATGGCCATTTTTGCCTTGTCGCTTGACCTGGCTCAAGGGTACGGCGGTATTGAATCGCTGGGGCATGCGGCGTTTTTCGGCGTCGGGGCGTATGCCGCCGCCCTGTATGCCCTGCATTTTTCAGCGGAACCGGTCAGTGGCTTGCTGGTGGCGGCTGTTGCGGCCGGGGTGGTCGGCCTGTTGTCCGGCTTTGCGGTGCTGCGTACCCAGGGGTTGACGCAACTGATGCTCACCCTGGCGGTCGCCACATTGCTTTACGAGCTGGCGAATGTGGCCAAGGCGATTACCAATGGGGATGACGGGCTTAGCGGCTACGATGTCGCTCCGATCTTCGGGGTGTTCCAGTTCGACATCTACGGCTATACCGGTTTTGTCTACGCCTTTGTGGTGCTGGTGCTGGTGTATGCCTTGCTTAAAAAGCTGGTGAATTCCTCCATCGGCCAGACCGCCCAGGGTATTCGCGAAAACCAGACCCGCATGCGCATGCTGGGTGTGCCGGTAGAGCGCCGTTTATGGGTGTTGTACACCATTTCGGCCGCGTTGGCGGGCGTGGCCGGGGGCTTGTCGGCCCAGATCAATCGCATTGTGGGCCTTGATTCCCTGGCCTTTACCTTGTCTGCCAATGTGGTGGTCATGCTGGCCTTGGGTGGAACCGGTCGTTTGTACGGTGCACTGTTCGGTGCCATTTTGTTTGTGGTGTTGTCTGACCGTGCGGCTGCGATTGACCCGGCCAACTGGCTGGCGGTGCTGGGCGTGGTATTGATTCTTATCGTTCGTTACGCGCCTGACGGGCTGGCGGGTTTTGTGGCGCGCTTGTCCACCAAACGGGGGCAAAAATGACTGCGGCACTTGAATTGCAGGGGCTGTGCAAACAGTTTGGCCAGATCAAGGTCACGCAAGACGTCAGCCTGAAACTTGAAAAAGGGGTGCGTCATGCCCTCATTGGCCCCAACGGGGCTGGCAAAAGCACCCTGGTTCACCAGATCACTGGCCTGATTTCTCCGTCCAAGGGGCGGGTGTTGCTCAACGGTACCGATATCACCGATCTGTCAGCCGAAAAGCGGGTGAAGCGGGGTCTGGCACGTACGTTTCAGATCAATTCCCTGTTCAATCGCCTGACGGTGGCTGAAAACATCGGACTGGCGATTTCTGCCCGGGAAGGTCGTGACGGGCGGCTGTTCAGCAGCATCACGCAGTCGCCCGAATTAATGGATGAAGCGGCGGCCCTGTTGCACTCGCTGGGGTTGCTTGACCTGGCCGACAGGGTCATTTCCGATCTGGCCTACGGGCAGCGGCGCCTGATTGAAATTGCGCTGGCACTGGCACTCAAGCCTTCGGTGTTGTTGCTTGACGAGCCGGTGGCCGGTGTGCCGTCCACCGAGGGCGCCCGGTTGTTTGACTTGCTTGAACGTTTGCCGCAAGACGTGGCAGTGCTGGTCATCGAGCACGACATGGACCTGGTGTTCCGGTTTGCCCAGCGCATTACGGTGCTGGTGGAAGGCGCCGTACTGGTCGAAGGTACCGTCAAAGAGGTGCGTGCCGATCCGCGTGTGCGTGCCGTCTACCTCGGAGAACGCCATCATGGCTGAGTTGTTGAAGATTGATCGCCTGGTGTCGGGCTATGGCGAAACCGTTGTTATCGAGGGGGTGTCGCTGTCGTTATCCGAGGGCGAGGCGGTCAGTGTGCTGGGTCGTAACGGCGTGGGTAAAACAACGCTGCTGACGACATTGCTGGGGTTGACTACCCAGCACTCGGGCGCCATGAACTACCTGGGCAACGACATCACCCGGGTGCCCAGTCATGAGCGTGCTATTGCAGGGTTGGGGCTGGTGCCTCAGGAGCGTGAAATTTTCCCGTCGCTCAGTGTTCACGAAAACTTGCGTGTGGCACAGCGGCCTGGCGAATGGGATCTTGACCGAGTCTACGAACTGTTCCCGCGACTGGCCGAACGCCGACGCAATATGGGCAATCAGTTGTCCGGCGGCGAACAGCAAATGCTGGCGATTGGCCGAGCCCTGATCGGGAATCCGCGCGTGTTGTTGCTTGACGAGCCGTTTGAAGGGTTGGCACCGATTATTGTCGATGTGCTGGTCGATGCGTTTCACAAGCTCCATAAGGGCTCGCGCATGGGTATTGTTCTGGTGGAACAACATGCCGAACTGGCGCTGGAGTTAACGGAACGCGCCATTGTGCTTGATCGCGGACAGGTTCGGTGGGAAGGCGACAGCCAGGCACTGCTGAACGATCCGGACCAGCTGGCGCAACTGATCGGGCTTGGAAATGAAGAATAATTCGTCTTTGTGGTTATAGCGATATAAGTAAAACGCGCTGCTTGAGGCCTATACTCACTGGCCCGTTCTGATGCGGACAGGCACACTATTTTTTTCATTGCGGTTTTTCAGATTCATACGGTTTCAAGAGGTTCTCATGAATACATCCAAAGGTTCCGGAGCATTGGCTGGCCTGGTCGTCAGCGCGCATTCGGCTGATTTTGTCTGGCGGGCCGGTGGCGCCATTGCGGCCCATGTGCAGCAAGGCTATCGCATGAAGGTGGTGTGCCTGTCGTTTGGCGAGCGCGGCGAGTCGGCCAAGTTGTGGCGCAAAGAAGGCATGACCCTTGAAAAGGTCAAGCAGGCGCGCCGCGACGAGGCTCAGCAGGCCGCCGATGTTCTGGGTGCGGAAATTGAATTTTTTGACCTGGGTGACTACCCCTGCGTGTCAGCGATGAGGCTTTGCTGCGCCTGGTGGATATTTACCGCGAACTGCAGCCGGCCTTTGTGCTTAGCCATTCGGCCAAAGATCCCTACAATTTCGACCACCCGCTGGCCATGCATGTAGCCCAAGAGGCGCGCATCATTGCCCAGGCCGAAGGTCATAACCCGGGCCAGCCCATTATTGGCGCCCCCGTTTATGCATTCGAACCTCACCAGACCGAGCAATGCGAATGGGTGCCCAACACCTTTCTTGATATCACCGACGTCTGGGACACAAAATTCAAGGCCATCCAGTGCATGGCCGGGCAAGAACACCTGTGGGAATACTACACCCGGGTGGCACGTCAGCGTGGGGTTCAGGCCAAGCGCAATATCGGCATCACGGCCGCTCGCAATATCGAGTTCGCTGAAGCCTATATGCGGTTCACCCCCACCGTTGTCGGAGACTTGTCATGATGCGCGGCGTTGTCGTTACCCAGGTTCAACGTGCAGCAGCTGCCGATATCGATATCCTGCGCCAGTGTGGTTCGGCCACGGTACACGAAGCCCAGGCCCGGCTAGGGCTGCTGGCTCCCTATATGCGGCCTATCTGGCCGGGTGCACAAATTGCAGGGTCGGCCATTACTGTTCTGGTGCCCCCAGGCGATAACTGGATGATCCATGTTGCGATAGAACAATGTCAGGACGGTGATGTATTGTTGGTGGCCCCCACGTCTGAATGCACCGACGGTTATTTCGGCGATCTTCTCGCCACGTCGGCCATGGCTCGTGGTGTGCGTGGTCTGATCATCGATGCCGGTGTGCGTGATGTTGCCGTGCTTAAAGAAATGGGTTTTCCGGTGTGGTCAAAGGCCATTTCGGCCGCCGGTACGGTCAAAGAAACCCTGGGTTCGGTCAATGTGCCCGTCGTGTGTGCCGGTCAGTGGGTCAACCCCGGTGATGTCGTGGTGGCCGACGATGATGGTATCGCGGTGGTTCCCGTGGCCCAGGCGGGTGTGGTGGCACAAGCCGCACGCCAGCGTACCGATAAGGAAAACGCCACGCGCGATGTGCTGGCCACCGGTACGCTGGGTCTCGACCACTACGGCATGCGCGAGCGGCTGGCGGCCAAGGGCTTGCGCTATATCGAATCGCTGGATCAGCTCTAAGCGCAAGGGGGCACCGTGCAGACCAGAATCCCGTGTGTACAAATGCGTGGGGGTACGTCGAAAGGCGCATATTTCCATGCGGCCGATTTGCCGCTCGACCCAGCCTTGCGCGATCAGGTGCTGCTGGCCGTCATGGGCTCGCCCGACAAGCGCCAGATCGACGGTATCGGCGGTGCCGACTCGCTGACCAGCAAGGTGGCGATTGTGTCGCCGTCAACACGGTCTGATGCCGATGTCGATTACCTGTTCGGCCAGGTTCTGATCAACGAGGCGCGGGTCGACTACGGCCAGAACTGCGGCAATATCCTGGCGGGTGTTGGCCCGTTTGCGGTTGAAACCGGCCTGGTGGCTGCCGTCGATGGTGTCACCCGGGTGGCCATTCACATGGTTAACACCGGGCAGATTGCGGTCGCTTCGGTGCCGACACCGGGTGGGCAGGTCAGGTACGACGGTGCCCAGGCCATTGATGGCGTGCCCGGCACGGCCGCCCCCATTCCCATTGAATTTCGTGATACCGCCGGGTCATCGTGCGGTGCCTTGCTGCCTACCGGGCAGGTGGTGGATGTCATCAACGGTATCCAGGTCACGTGCATTGATAACGGCATGCCCATGGTGTTGATGCGTGCCGCCGACTTGGGGCTTGAGGGCACCGAGTCTGCGCAGGCTCTGGATGCCGATGCCGATCTTAAAGCGCGCATCGAGGCCATTCGTCTCAAGGTTGGCCCATTGATGAATCTGGGTGATGTCACTACACGTACGGTACCCAAGATGTGCCTGGTGTCTTCGCCTGTCAATGGCGGGGCCATCAACACGCGGTGCTTCATTCCCCACAAGTGTCACACCTCTATCGGGGTGCTGGCGGCCGTCAGTGTGGCGACCGCTGTGGCGTTGCCCGGGTCTGTGGCCAGTACCGAGGGCCAGATGCCCAAACTGCTGCCGGCGACACGTCAATCCGAAGCGTCGGTATCAGGCCACGATAGGGGTTTGCCTCCAAGGCTCGAACAACAAGGGTCTGACATCGACGCCTTTACCGGTGTCGCCGTGCTTGATATCGAGCATCCCACCGGGCATTTGTCGGTTGAACTGCAGCTTGAACACGCGGGCGATCAGGTTTCTGTGACCAGTGCCGCACTGATTCGTACGGCGCGCTGGTTGTTTGATGGCCGCGTGCATATTCCGACCCGCGTCTGGTCGGGCGCGGGTCACTAACTTTTGCGTGGGGTTTTCATGACCAAACAGGTTTTGCTGCTTCTTCCGGGGCTGTTGTGCGATGAAACAGTCTGGACGCACCAGCGGGCGGCCTTGTCGGCCATTGCCGATACCGTGGTTCCCGACTATAAGTCACTGGACAGTATCAGCGCCATGGCCGAAAAGGTCTTGCGTGATGCGCCGTCGCAAACCTTTGCGTTGGCCGGACACTCCATGGGGGCGGGTCGCCCTCGAAGTTGTGCGCAAGGCACCTGAACGGGTGTCGCGCCTGGCGTTGCTGGACACCGGTTTCGAACCGATTGCTGTCGGCGAGGCCGGTGAGCAAGAGCGGGCCAAGCGCATGAACTTGCTTGAAATCGCCAAAACCCAGGGTATGCGGGTCATGGGTCAGCAATGGGCACCCGGCATGGTCCACCCTGACCGTGTGGCTACACCCGTATTTGACGAGATCCTGGCCATGATCGAACGCCGTACGCCAGCCGAGTTTGAAGCCCAGATTACGGCATTGTTGGGGCGTCCTGATGCCGGGCCGGTACTGTCACTGTTACGTTGTCCCACCCGCCTGATCTGTGGCCGGCAAGATGCCTGGAGCCCCTACGCCCGCCATGAAATCATGCATCAAATGATTCCGGTGCCCTGGTCACGGCTCAGCGCGGTGGAAGACTGCGGTCATATGTCGACCATGGAACGCCCCGATGCGGTCAGTGCGCTGCTGGCGCAGTGGCTGCTGCAATAGCGCGTTTTACCGGCGGGTTGGAAAATCGCTGAACGTCGGGCAAAATTCAACATGTATTCTGAATGAGCGAGGCGAGACATGGCTGGCGATATTTCCCCTTGAAATCCGTAAGGTTGGGCTGATCGGTTTTGGTGAGGCAGGGCGCCTGCTGGGCGGGGGCTGGTCAAGGCGGGCTTGCTGGTTACGGCCTACGATATCAAGATCGAAACCCCTCAGGGCTGGGCCCTGATGGCCCGCAGCACCGACGAGGCGGGGGTATTATTGTCCGACATGCCGGCACAGGCCGTTAAAGGCTGTGATCTGGTCATTTCGGCCGTAACGGCCAGTTCGGCAGCGGCAGTGGCCGAGCAGGTGGGGCCCATGCTGGCGCCGGGTCAAGTCTTTCTTGATATCAACTCTGTATCCCCAGCCACCAAAGCGCACGACCGCAATGCGGTTGAACGGGGCGGGGCAACCTATATTGAAGCGGCTGTCATGGCACCTGTGCCTCCCTATGGCTTGCGGGTTCCCATGCTGCTGGGTGGGGCGAAAGCGCAGGCGGTGTCCGATGCCTTGAATGTCATCGGCTTTCATACCCGTGCGGTCTCTGCAGACGTCGGTGTGGCGTCGGCCATCAAAATGTGCCGCAGCGTCATGATCAAAGGTCTGGAAGCGCTGACGGTCGAGTGTCTGACCGCCGCCCGTCGTTATGGTGCCGAGCGCGAGGTGCTTGAGTCATTGGCTGAAACGTTTCCCGGCATGGGCTGGACGGATCGCCAGCCCCATTATCTGGTCAGTCGCGTTGCCGAGCATGGTCGTCGTCGTGCCGAAGAAATGCGCGAGGTGGCCGATACCTTGCTGGACGTCAAGGTCGACCCGGTCATGGCCCGAGCCACTGCAACCGTGCAAGACGCCTTTGTTGACCTGATGGAAAAGAAAGGCGTGGCCTACCCGAAAGACCACGCCTTCGACTGGCCGACGTTCGTCGACCTGTTGCACCCCGACCGCGATTAAAGCAGCGCTTCTATGGCCCAGGCGTCGTAGCAGAACCAGACCAGCAACAACAAGACGGTGCACAAGAAGGGTGCCAGGCTGCGGAACAGCGTCATGGCGGGTACGCCCGTCATGGCCGACGCGACGAATAGCCCGGTGCCCACCGGTGGTGTCAACAGGCCCAGTACCAGATTCAGGCACACCACCACACCAAACTGGAAGGGTGAAATGCCGAACTGGGTGGTGGCGATGGGCAGCAAAATGGGCACAACCAGAATCAGTGCCGCTACGCCGTCAATGAACATGCCCACAAACAATAGCAGCACCATCACCATCAGCAGGAACACGAACGGGTCTGATGTGCTGTCACCGATCCAGGCGGCGACCATTTGCGGTACGCCTTCAAAGGTGATGGTCCAGCCAAAGACACCGGCGCTGGCGACCAGGAACAGTACCAGCCCTGAGTTCGTGGCCGTGCGTGCAAATAGCGCGGGCAGCTTGTCGAGCTTCAGGTCACGGTAAAAGAACATGCCAATGATCAGTGAGGCCAGCGAGGCCAGCGCCGCAGATTCGGTGGGGGTCGCCAGACCCGACAAAATGCCGCCGATAATCACGATGGGCACCAAGAGTGCAGGTATCGCGTAAAGAATTGCGCGGCCGGCTTCCTGTGCATTCATCCAACGCCCTTTGGGGTACTGTTGAAATAATCCGACCAGCGCCACAATGACGAAGAATGAACTGCCCATCAGCAGGCCTGGGATAATCCCGGCAATGAACATGTCGCCAATGGAAATTTGTGCCAGCACGCCGAACACCACAAACAGCATGGATGGAGGAATAATTGGCCCCATCAGGCCAGCGGCAGCGGTAATCGCGGTAGAGAAGGTTTTGTCATAGCCTTCACGCTCCATCTCGGGAACGATGGCACGCGACATGACTGCGATTTGCGCGACGGCCGACCCCATGATGGCCGCCATCATCATATTGGCCATCAGGTTGATGTAGGCCAGGCCACCTCGAAAGCCGCCAAAAAATACGCGCGCAAAATTGATCAGGCGTCGGGTTAGCCCGCCTTCGTTCATGAGTTCGCCCGCCAGAATGAACAAGGGAATGGCGAGCAGGCCATAGGACTCGGCTGAGCCGAACAGTTGCTGTCCGTACGAGGCAAAGAGTACCAGGTTGTCTGAGTGCCAGACGTAGAAGACCGCCGTCATGCACAGCACAATGCCAATCGGTACCTGCAGTAGTAGCAGGGCAAGAAAAATCGTGAATGTCATGGTGCACCCTCGGGGAAGTGTCCATGTGATGACCGCGCGGGTCATTGATCAGGTTGACCAGCGTGTGCAGGCAGACTGACAGAGCGAACCAGGGGACGATCAACCACACCCAGTACTTTTGCAGCGCCAGGGTATTGGCACGGTCCTGGTACATAAAATTCATGGTTTTTGCACTGAACTGGCCGAAGTCAAAGCCGGCATTGATCAGATCCAGCGGTGCATACCATTGCCATGAAAACACCAGCAGCAACACGCCGAACAGCAGCACGACAAGGTCAATGAACACGCCCACGCCTCGACGCATTCCTGGGGGTAACATGTCGACCAGTACAGTAACGGCGACGGCCTTGCGCTCTTTCAACAAAACAGCCATAGAGAAAAACACCATCCAGACCATGACAAAAATGGCAATTTCATCCACCCAGAAAACAGCCTGGTTCATGGCCCGGGTGATGACGTTAAAAACAATAAGCGCCGTAATCAGTACGGCGCAAAAGCCCGCCAGGAAGCGCTCGACACGGCTCAGGCGGTCAGACAGTTGTTTCAGCATGAGGGATGTCCTCGGTGAGGGCACGTGACCCGGGGCCGTCGGGCCCCGGGATTCTATACAGCCTGCTTACTGCGACTTGGGCAGATTTTTGGCGGCTTCACGCAGTTCGGCAACCGGTGCGCGTTTGCTCCAGTTGGCTTCCCATTGTGCCGAGGCGTCTTTGAAGAATTCGGGACCGACCGGTACGACTTTCTTGCCGGTTTTCTTGAGCTGTTCTTCCCAGCCCCTTCTTTGGCGGCATAGCCGGCAATGGTGTTCTTCAGGTGCTTGGCCATCAGTTCAGAAATTTGCTTGCGGTCTTCTTCACTGAGGGTTTGCCATACGCGAGCCGAGACAAGGCCCACCATGGGGAACATCATGTGGTTGGACAGCAGGATGGTGTCCGCTTGTTCGTAGAATTTCAGGGCGTTGATCAGTTCGAGGTCCATGTCGATGGCATCAACCTGGCCGTTGGCCAGTGCATCGAACACGGCCGGCAAGGGCAGAGGAGTGGGTGCAACGCCAAGGGCAACATAGAAGTCACGTACCGGGTCGACCGGCGTGATGCGCATTTTGCGCCCCTTCAGGTCGGCAGCGGTTGTAACTGGTGTGCGGCTGAGAATCTGGCGCATGCCGGCCATGCCATAGCCGATACCGACAACACCGGCTTTGGCGGGGAGGGCCTCAAGCAGTTTTGTGGCCGCCGGCGTTTGCAGCAGGTCCCCCGCCTCATGTACATCTTTGACCAGATAGGGGCGAACAGCGCCCCGAAGTTCGGGTCGCGGTTGGTGACCTCGGCCACCGTCATGAAGGCCATGTCGAGGGCCCCGGTTTGCAGCTGCTGCAACATTTGAGCCTCATTGCCCAGCTGGCCGGCAGGGAACAACGTGACGGTGTGTTTGCCCCCGCTTTCTTTTTTCAGCTCTTCTGCAAATTGCCCGGCCGACTGAGTCCAGATGTGCGGGGGCGGCGTAATGAGGCCTAGACGAAAGTCTTTGGCGACGGCGGGTGCGGCAATGGCACAGGCGCCAACGGCGGCGGCAATCAAGGACAGCAAACTGCGTTTTTTCATTGTTGTCTCCGGTGACCGGTCAGGTCAGGTTGAAAAAGGTTTTGGCGTTGTAGATTAGCAGCTTTTGACGTTGTTCCTGGTTGAAGGCCGGTGCGGTAGTGATCAGCGAACCGATCGGTTGTTCCCCCAGCGGGTAGGGGTAATCTGAGCCCATCATGACGCGGTCAATGCCCATGGCACCCACCAGAAGGTTCAGGGCATCATGATCAAATACCGCAGCATCAGTATAGAGCCGGCTGGCGTACTCCGACGGTGGGCGTGGACAATCTTGACGGACGATGTCGCGGTGTTTCCAGGCGTTATCGACGCGCCCCAGGGTGTAGGCGAAGCTGCCGCCGCCATGGGCAAAGCAGATCTTCAGGCTTTCCGGGATGCGTTCCAGGGCGCCTGACAAAATCAGCGACAGCATGCCCAACTGGGTTTCGGCGGGCATGGCGACCAGCCAGGGCAGCATCCACTTTTGCATGCGATCGGGGCCTCCCATCATGTCCCAGGGTGAACAAAGACCGGGATGGATTCGTTGGCGCAATGAATCAGGAAGTCGACCAGATCGGGGTGGTCCAGGTCTTTACTGCCGACGTGATTGCCAATCTGGACACCGATACAGCCCGCAGCTTGTGCCCGCGAGGCTTCTTCGCAGGCCAGCTTCGTGTCTTGCAGGGGGACTTGCGACAAGGCTTTCAGGCGATCAGGGTGTCCGGCACAAAAGGCGACCGCTTCATCGTTCATCTGGCGCGCCCAGTCGGCGGCCTTGGTGGGTTCCCGGTGTACCCGAACATGACCGGCGTCGAGCAGGTGATTTGCAGGTCAACCCCTGGGCATCCATTTCGCTGATGCGGTAGTCGGGGTCCCAGAGAGCACGGTAAACCGGACGAAAACTGCGGTCCCCCAGCATGATGTGGCCTGACTCGCCGTCATCATTGATGCGCAGCCAGGGGCTCGTTCGGCATCCATGGCGGCTGCCGTGGCCTGACTGATCAGCGGAAAAAAATGAGAATGGATGTCAATCATGCTGCAACAGGCTCTTAAAGGTTGGGAAACGCGGTGTTCAACGTGGCGTGCCAGGACTTGTAGTCACGACCCGGGTGCACTTCACCACAGCTGGGGCAAACGCGTTCGGCATCGCCGGTTTTGTAGAACTGGTCGTACACCGGCGGCAGGTCTTTGACAATGTCGGTCAGCTGCATTTCGTAGCGACGCACCAGCGTGCCGCATTTGGCACAGCTCCATTGCAGGGCATCGGCCTCGCCCTTGGGGCGAACGCGCTCAATGACCAGGCACAGGCTGCCCTCTTCGGGGCGTTGCGGCGAATGGGCCACATGGGGGGCCATGAGGAACACATCGCCTTCTTTCAGGTGAATGCGTTCATATTGGCCGCGATCCCAGATCAGCAATGAGGCATTGCCCTTGAACTGGTAGAAAAATTCTTCGACCGGGTCATCGTGAAAGTCGGTGCGTTCGTTGGGGCCGCCGACCACGGTGACCATGAAGTCACTGTTTTTCCAGATCTGCTGGTTGCCAACCGGTGGTTTGAGCAGATGGGCGTTATCGTCGAGCCAGCCTTTGAAGTTGAGCGGGTAGCCGTACTTGAAGTTGATCATGGTCGTTATTCCTTGCCGGACAGGGGCTTGTACGCGGTGGCGCGAATTTCAATCAGCAGATGCGGGTGGGGTAACTGGTGCACGGCAACGGTGGTGCGTGTCGGGCCCGAGTAGTCGAAAAATTCAGCCCACACTTCGTTGTAACCGCCAAAGTCGTTCATGTTGACCAGAAAGACCTGGGTATCGACGACATCGGCCAGGGTGGCGCCGGCATGTTTGAGGATGTCTTCAATGTTTCTGATGACCGCACGGGTCTGGGCCCGGATGTCCAGATTGGTAACACCCAACGGGTCGACTTCAACCCCTTCAAAGGTGTTGTCCGGACGGCGGGAACTGGTGCCCGACACAAAAATGAAATCACCGGCGCGTTTGTAATGGGGAAAACGGCCCCGGGGCTTGGCTTTTTCGGTCAGAACAGCCGCTTGTGGTTCGCTCATGCCTGCCTCCTTAGCGGGTGAAGAATTCAACCGCACCCAGACGGCTGATGTCGCACTTGACGTGAAGGCCGGGGGTAAGGGCACTGGGCGGCGGTGGCACCACCGGCCATGATCAGCGAACCGGCGGGCAGTGACCGCTCACAACCGGCCAGCAGGCGTGCGGCCTGAACGACCGAGCGCATGGGGTTACCCAGAATGGCACCGGTTGATCCGGCCACGACAAAGCGACCGTCATAGGCGATGCTGACGCCGGCGTTGGTCAGGGCATCAAACTGGCGTGACCATTGGCCCACAATCAGGCCGGCCGAGGAGCAGTTGTCGGCCACCACGTCTTCCAGCGTGAACTTGAAGTTTTCGTAGCGCGAATCAATGATTTCCATGGCGGGCGCCACCGCTTCGATGTAGTCCACCGCTTCCAGGGCGGTGATGGGGCGGTCGATGGTACGGCGGGTCAGGAAGCAGACCTCGGGCTCGACGCGGGGGTGGATATACTGCGACAGGTCGACGGTACTGCCTTCTTCCTGCAGCATGGATTTGGTGAGCCAGCCCCAGATCAGGTCGCTGACCCCCATCTGAACCATTTTGGCGCGACTGGTAAAACCCAGCTTGATGCCGCAAATTGTTTCACCGCGATCGACACGACGCTGGATCGACATGCGCTGGATGTCATAGGCCTGTTCAATGGTGAACGAGCCCGGTGCAAACTGGGGGACGGCCTTGGCGTGGCGGGCCGCGTCGTCAAGGGTGGCGGCAAAACCGTAAATATCGATACTCATGCATTGACCTCTTTGCCTTGTTGCTTGAGCATGTCAAGCGCGACGTCAACAATCATGTCTTCCTGGCCACCCACCATGCGGCGACGGCCCAGTTCGACCAGGATATCGAAGGCCGACAAGCCGTATTTAGCGGCGGCGGCTTCGGAGTGACGCAGGAAGCTGGAGTACACACCGGCAAAGCCCAGGGCCAGGGTTTCGCGGTCGACGCGGACCGGGCGCTCTTGCAGGGGCGGACCAGGTCTTCGGCGGCATCGATCAGTTTGCGGATGTCGCAACCGTGATTCAGACCCAGGCGTTCAACGGCGGCAATGAACACTTCCAGCGGCGCATTGCCGGCACCGGCACCCATGCCGGTGAGGCTGGCGTCGATACGGTCACAGCCGTTTTCCAGGGCCACGATGCTGTTGGCCACCCCCAGGCTAAGGTTGTGGTGGGCGTGCATGCCGGTTTCGGTTTCGGGCTTGAGTACGGCCTTGAACGCTTTGAAGCGATCAGCGATGTCGTACATGTTCATGGCACCGCCCGAGTCAACGATGTAGACGCACTGGGCCCCATAGCTTTCCATGAGTTTGGCTTGCTCGGCCAGTTTTTCCGGTGCGTTCATGTGGCTCATCATCAGGAAGCCAACCGCGTTCATGCCCAGTTCACGCGCGTATTCAATGTGTTGCTTCGAGATGTCAGCTTCGGTACAGTGGGTGGCGACGCGTACCACGCGGGCACCGGCATCGTAGGCCGCCTTCAGGTCGTGTACGGTGCCGATACCGGGCAGCAGAAGGGTGGCCACTTTGGCATTTTTCACCGTGTCGGCCACGGCTTCGATCCATTCCAGATCGGTGTGGGCACCAAAGCCATAGTTGAAGCTGGAGCCTTGCAGGCCGTCACCGTGGGCGACTTCGATGCTGTCAACGCCGGCTTCGTCAAGTGCTTTGGCAATAGCGCGCACATGATCCAGGGAATACTGGTGCCGGATGGCGTGCATCCCGTCACGCAAGGTGACGTCGGATACGTAGATTTTCTTTTTGGGGTCAAACATGTGGGTTCTCCGGATCAGGCTTAAACAGCGGCGTTGGCTTGCAGGCCGAGCGCAACACGTTCGGCAGTGGCCATGCCGGCACTGGTCATGATGTCGAGATTGCCGGCGTACTTGGGCAGGTAGTGTGCGGCGCCTTCAACCTCCAGGAAAACCGACACCTTCAGACCGCTGACCTTGCCGATGCCGGGGACATTCAATGGACGGTCGGCGTCGAAGCGTTCGAACTGGGGGCCTGCTTGAGCCGGTAGCCGGGCACATAGGCGGCGACTTCGGCGACGATGGATTCGATGGAGGCGGTGATGGCCGCCGGATCGGCGTCGAGTTCGGTCAGGCAGTAGACCGTGTCGCGCATGACCAGGGGTGGTTCTGCCGGGTTGAGCACGATGATGGCCTTGCCTTTCTTGGCACCGCCCACTTCGGCAATGGCGCGAGAAGTGGTTTCGGTGAATTCGTCAATGTTGGCGCGGGTGCCGGGGCCTGCCGACTTGCTGGCAATGGACGCCACGATTTCGGCATAGGTGACCGGGGCCACGCGTGAGACCGCATGCACGATGGGGATGGTGGCCTGGCCGCCGCAGGTAACCATATTGATGTTGGGCGCATCAAGGTGATCGTTCATGTTGACCACAGGCACAACGTAGGGGCCGATGGCCGCCGGCGTCAGGTCGATGACACGGATGCCGTGGGCACGCAG
The DNA here is from genome assembly GCF_030344915.1 of Neopusillimonas aromaticivorans. Taxonomy (GTDB): domain Bacteria; phylum Pseudomonadota; class Gammaproteobacteria; order Burkholderiales; family Burkholderiaceae_B; genus Neopusillimonas; species Neopusillimonas aromaticivorans. Next base: position 1,714,632 of record NZ_CP128233.1, read on the forward strand.
CAACCGGTCGTGTTCGATGTGCGCACCGGCGCTGGTGGCGTCGAAAACGATGCCGATGTCTTTGAAGACGTCGAGTTTCATCAGGCCTTCCACCCCTTCGTGGGTGGTGGCGACGCCCATGCGGGCAGCACGCTGCAGACCCTCAGAGGCCGGGTCGATGCCGACCATGGCGGCCATGCGCAGGTTCTTGCCATGACGAAGAATTTTGATCATCAGGTCGGTGCCAATATTGCCCGATCCGATGATGGCGACGGAGATGGGTTGGGTATCCGGATTCACGGGGTGACCTCTGTAAGAATGAGTGGGCTCAGGCCAGGGACGTGCGGGTCGGGTGACGGCACGTTGCTTAGGTGTTGGAGAAAATGGCGCTGACACTGCCCAGGCCTTCGATATGGGCAGTGAAGACGTCGCCGGGTTTGGCGGCCGCCATGGGGCCCAGGGCACCGGTCAGTACGACGTCACCGGCGCGCAGGGGAACCCAGACGCGTCATGGTATTGGCCAGCCATACGGCGGCATTCAGCGGGTTGCCCAGGCAGGCCGAGCCGGCGCCGACCGAGACCTGGTCTCCGCGACATTCCATGACCATGCCGCAGCGGATCAGATCCAGGTCGCGTAGCAGGACCGGGCGCGAACCCAGCACAAACAACCCCGACGAGGCGTTGTCGGCGACCGTGTCGACCAAGCGGATATCCCAGTTGGCGATGCGGCTGCCGACGACTTCGATGGCCGGCAAGGCATAGGCGGTGGCCGAAATGATGTCGGCGACGGTGTTGATGGCGTGTGGCAAGTCGCGCTCAAGAACGAGCGCGATTTCGGCTTCAGCCTTGGGCTGGTGAGTGCGGTTCCAGTCGATGGGCTCGCCATCACCGATGGCCATGTCGGCGAACAGGGCGCCGTAGTCGGGGAGTCAACGCCCAGCTGTTGTTGAACGGCTTTGGACGTGAGGCCGATTTTGCGGCCGACCAGACGACCTCCGGCCTGAATGCGGCGCGCGGTTTGGTCTTCCTGGATGCGGTAGGCGATATCGAGTGCGGAGGTGCCTGACGACTCGGCCAGACCCGCGATGTCGTCACGCAGCGGTGCGGTGGTGGTGCCATCGTGTGTGGCGGTCCAGAGCCGGTTGGCCAATGCCTGAATTTGTGCTTGCATGTGTAAGTCTCGTAGTAGCCTGGGTTCGTAAGGGCGGACTGTGCAGGGAGCAGCGCACTAGACCTTGATGCTGATATTGGTGGTTTCGGAATAGAAGTCGAGCGAATAGCGCCCGCCTTCACGACCGATGCCCGATAGTTTGCTGCCGCCGAAGGGGTGCGCAAGTCTCGGGAAAACCAGGTGTTGACCCACACGATACCGACATGAAAACGCGGGCTCAGACGATGGGTGCGTGACAGGTTGGAGGTCCAGAGTGCCGTGGCAAGACCGTAATCGCTGTCATTTACACGGCGCACGACCTCTTCCTCGGTATCGAACGGAGCGATGTGGCATACCGGGCCGAAGACCTCTTCGCGCATGCAGCGGGCGGTGTCGGGCAGGCCCGTCCAGATGGTGGGCAAGACATACGCGCCGTTGTCGCGCTCGTCGTTGAATACCGGAATGCTTCCGCCGGTGACTACGTTGGCGCCTTCCTGGACAGCCAGATCAAAGTACGACACGACCTTGTCGCGGTGGCCGCGTGAAATGAGCGACCCCATGAAGACGTCTTCATCGTCGGGCCAGCCGATTTTCAGGGCTTCGGTCTTGGCTTTCAGGGCCTGGACAAAGCGGTCAAAGATTGGACGCTCGACATACACGCGTTCGGAGCACAGGCAGACCTGGCCGGCGTTGGTGAAGCTGGAGCGGATGATGCCGTCGACGGCAGCGTCGAAGTCGGCATCGGCAAATACGACGGCAGCATTTTTGCCGCCCAGCTCGAAGGACACTTCTTTCACGCCATCGGCGACCGCCTTCATGATGGCCGAACCGGTGCGCGATTCACCCGTGAAGGTGACGGCATCGACGCCGGCATGGGTGGTCAGGGCTTCGCCTGCAGAGCCGGGGCCAAAGCCGTGCACGACGTTGAAAACGCCTTCAGGTACCCCGGCTTCGTGAAACACCTCGGCAATCAGGGTGGCGCTGGACGGGGTCTCTTCCGACGGTTTGCAAATCAGGGTGTTGCCGCAGATAAGGATGGGGGCCGCTTTCCAGGTCAGGGACAGGATGGGCAGATTCCAGGGCGAAATGCTGGCCACGACGCCCAAGGGCTTGCGTGTGGTGTAGTTGATCAGCTGGGTGCCGTCGGCCAGGCGGGTTTCGAAAAAATCACCGTGAGCCTGTTTGCCCAGGTCTGCGAAGGTACGAAAGTTATGAATGCCGCGATAGACATCCAGTTTGCGGGCCTGGTTCATGGGCCGACCGGTGTCGGCGACTTCGGCCGCCAGAAAATCATCGAACCGGCGCTCGATCAGGTCAGCAACCTTGTGCAGGTAGCGTGCGCGCTCTTCCACATGGGTTTGACCCCATTCACCATCGAGTGCGCGACGAGCGCCTAGAACGGCTTCATTGACAAGAGCGGCATCGGCTTCATGAACGTCAGACAGAACATGGCCGTCAACGGGGCAAATGTTTTGAAACGTCTTGCCGGTTTCAACGAAACGGCCATTGACGTAGTTCCGCGTTTGACGCAACGATGCGGGCAGTTCGAATTTTGCCAAGGTGCTCTCCAGAACAGGTTTTTTGCACGGGAAGAAATGTTTGGATCACTTTAATCAAATGGAATGGGGCTGGCAAATGAAATATGACCGCTTTTGTATAAGCAACAGGAATACCTGGAAAGGCACTGATGATGCTGTAGAAGCGTGGTTTCGAGGTCAGGATACGGCTTTCCCGGCGCGTATCAGAGGATGGGCTTGCTGGCGCTAGCGGATATCGGAGCCGGCGTCAGCATCGTGCAGGGCCATGATCAGACGCTGCGTGGCCGGCGTGACGTTACGGCCTTTGGCCAGGGTGTAGCCGACCGTGCCGAAGGGCAGCTGGCGCCCCAGAGGTAGAACACTGAGCAGGCCCAGATGTACGAATTTCCTGGCAACATTGAACGGCATCAAGGCAATCATGCGGGAGTCGATCAGCAGACCGAGGTTGGTCATGATGGACACGGATTCAATGATGCGGGTGGGCTTGGGGATGCCGAGTGCATCGAAAAAATGCATGGCGGCGTGACGGGCTTCAGACTGGGATGTGGGCAGGATCCAGTCCATTGTAGCCAGTTGTGACAGGTTGACTGCACCGGTGGTGGCCAGCGGGTGGCGCCGCCCCACCACGGCGCATAACGTTTCGGTGTGCAGTGTCACATGACGCAGTGCGGGCGACGGGTCTTGTGTCGGTATGAGCCCGACGACAATGTCCAGTTCACCGTCTGTCAGTTCAGCAAACATTTTTTCGTTGACCCCTACCCGGACCTCGACCACCACGTTGGGGGCCAGTTCGCGCAGGCGGATCAGGGCCCGTGGCAGCAGGTCGGCGGCAGCGGTCAGCAAGGTGCCCACCAGTACCTTGCCTGAAATGCCGGCGTTCCAGGAATTGAGGTCGTCGGCCAGAAACCGCAGGTCGGCCAGCAGGGCACTGGGCATGGTTGTGCAGCATAAGACCAAAATCGGTGGGCTGTACCCCCGGCGACCGCGCACCAGCAGCGGCTGACCGAAGTGCTCTTCGAGTTCCTGGATGGACTTGCTGATGGCGGGCTGCGTCATGTGCAGTTCGCGCGAGGCCGCCAGCAATGAACCGCACGCCAGGACACGCTCAAAGATGGCCAGTTGTTGAAGTTTGAGTCGCCGTGCCAGCGACAGCTTCGAGAATTCCATGGGTGTTTTCGGGCCGGGGTTGATGCATCGGGTAGCATAACCCGACCCTGAGTGATCCGGGAGGCCTGGCCACGCCAGGCGACCCGGTTGACTTAACGTGCGTCGGGGACGCGACGGGTTTTCATGAAGTCTTCGAAGGATTCGCCGCGCATGATGGCGTAGACCTCGAGATTGGTTTTGCGAGCGACGCGGGCGAACTTTTCAAGGACGAAAAAATTGACGCCGTGCTTGACCAGGCCCAGCCAGTCTTCTTTTCGTACCAGTTCTTTTTCTGTGTCGTTCAGGCCGGCTTCGGTCATGACGGCTTCAGGGTCGGCCAGATAGCGTTCACGCCAGTCAGCCCGGATCATGTTCCAGAAGAAGCGGTTGGCGTTAAGTGTGCGGTTGCTGGTTCGGATGTCGAAAGCGTAGGTGCCTTCGATGGTTTCAATGCCGTTCAGTTGCGGATTCATGTGGGGCTCCTTACGCAGTGGTGGCGGCCGTGGCGGTGGTTGCCGGTTCGGCGACATCGTCACCTTCAAACAAAACAACCGTCATGGCGGTGGTGGTGGCCAGGTAGTAGTTCTGGTGAACCTTGCGGATGGTGTCGGGCATGGCACCGCGCATGGCCAGCCACATGATTTGTTCCACGCTTTCAGCACCGCCCAGACGGACATAGTCGGCGTGGGTCATTTCCATGAGTTTTTCGGGGTTGTGCTGCAGTAGTTCAAGGAATTCGAGATCCCAGGCTTCATTGTTGAAGCCGGTGCGTTCACCGTGGATCTGGTGTGACAGCCCGCCGGTACCGACGACCACAACGTTGAGGTCTTTCGGGTATGACTCGATGGCCCGGCGCAAGGCCTTGCCCAGTTTGTAGCACCGACGCGGGGTAGGCAGCGGGTACTGCAGGACATTGACGGTGATGGGCACAACGCTACCGGGCCAGTCGGGCTCGTGATCCCAGAGCAGGGGCAGGGTGAGGCGCAGCCGTGATCGATGGGCTTGTTCTGGAAGATGGTCAGGTCGAATTCGTCGTTGACGAGTGATTCGGCAATGTGGGCCTGGAAATCGACATCGCCTTTGATATGCGGCAGGTTGCGCAGGCCCGCACCTTCGTCGGCAATCGGGAAGCGTTCGCCGACACCCAGCGCAAAGGTTGGATAGAGATCAAAGAAAAAGGTGGTGGCGTGGTCGTTGTAAATGAAGACCAGGACATCGGCTTTTTTGTCTTTGAGCCATTGGGCGACGGGTTTGTAGCCATCGAACAGGGGTTTCCAGGCCGGGTCTTCCTGGCGGCCGCGGTCGTAAGCCAGGGCGATGGTGGGAACGTGTGAGGTGCCGATGCAACCAATGATTTTAGCCATGCGAGTTCCTGATGACGAAGATTCAGACGGGATGCCGCCCTGGAGGTGCCTGTTGCGCCGTGGTGACGCGGCAGTACGGGTGGTCTGGTGCGGCTATGCGAGGATAAATTCTAATTTTGGGATCCATAAAAAGCAAATAATTTATAAAAAATAGGTGATTTATCTATTTTTGGATCCCAAATTGGATTCCATATAATTCATTTTTGATCTTCCAGTTCTGGGGCAAGCAACCTATGAGTCAGCAAACACCGGTGGTGGTTCAACTGCGGGAAATGATTCTGGCTGGGGCACTGGCGCCTGGCGAGCGCGTGACCGAAGCCGAGCTGGCGACGCGCCTGGGCGTATCGCGTACGCCCGTGCGGCAGGCGTTGCCCGCTTTGGCTCAGGAAGGGTTACTGGTTTCGGCAGGCAAGCGTGGCTATTCCGTGCGGGCGTTCACGGCCCAGCACAGTATCGAGGCGCTGCGTCTGCGTGCGGTACTCGAAGGGTTCGCTGCACGTCAGGTGGCCGACAAGCGCCCGTCGCCAGCGTTGTTGTCTGCCCTGAAAGCCTGTTTGGCCGAGGGCGATGCGTTGTTCGCCAATCGGCAATTGCGCGATGATGATGAGCTGCGCTATGCCGAAATGAACGCGCGTTTTCATGCGCTTATTCTGGAAGCGGCCCAAATGCCACTGCTGGAAAGTCTGACTGAGCGCTGCAACCTTGTGCCCTTCACCGCACCGTTGAGCATCGCGTTTTCCAATACCAACAAAGAGCGGATGTTCGATTTTCTGTTTTATGCCCATCGTCAGCATCATTCGATTGTGCAGGCCATCGAGGCCGGGCAGGGCGATCGTGCCGAATTCTTGTTCCGCGAGCATGCCTATACGCAAGAGCAAAGTCAGACGCTCGGTCCTGACCAGGGGCTGTACAGATGATGCCGAGTGAAACCGGTGCGCGCGCGTCGCAGGCCTGATGCCGGATCGGGTTATCTGCTGATTGATGAGGGATGAGGTGGCGTCATCCCCATTTTTTAATCTATAAATGTTATGTTATAACGTTGCATTTTGACGGGAGTCATTCATGCAATGGAATCATCCGGCGCCGCTTGCGCTGGCTCTGCTGGGGGTTTTGGGGCGCCGGTCGCGGCACAGACAATTCAGGAACCGGCAGCGGTACAAACACTGGCACCGGTCGTGATTACCGCCAGCCCGCTACGTCAGGCGACGGACAGCGTGACCGTTCCGGTGGAAATCGTTGACGGCACCGCCTTGTTGATGAGTAACCAGACCAGCCTTGGCGTTGCGCTTGAAGGGGTGCCGGGTGTTCAGGCGGATACGTTCGGGTCGGGCGCCAGCCGGCCGGTGATACGCGGCCAGACCCTGCCACGGGTGCAGGTGCTGACCGACGGCCTGGCCACATTTGACGCTTCGGGCGTGTCGCCCGACCATGCGATTATGGCTGACCCCATGCTGGCCGAGCGTATCGAGGTGATTCGTGGGCCGGGGGCGTTGCTGTACAGCCCTGGTGCTATCGGTGGTGTGGTCAATGTCATTGATGGTCGCATCCCGGAGGCAGTGCCGGAAAACGGGGTGGCCGGTCATGTTGACCTGCGTGGCGCGACCGGCCTGAAAGAGCGTGCAGGGGCATTTTCAGTGACCGCCGGTGAAGGTCCGATTGCCGTGCGTGCACAGGGGCTGAAGCGTCGCACGGGAGACTATCGTGTGCCGGACTGGAGCACCGACCGTCTGGCCGGCACGGACCAGGATACGGAAAGTGGCAGTGTCGGATTGTCGTGGATTCATGACAACGGTTTTACCGGGATTGCGATTTCGCGCACGCGCAGCCAGTACGGCATTCCCGGTCATAGTCATGAATATGATGAATGTCACCCGCATGGCAGCCAGTTGCACTGTGGCAGTCATGACCCTGCCCATGCCGCGCATGACCACGAACATGATCATGGCGGCCCGGACGAGCCGCCCCGTGTCCATCTGAAGTCAAACCGTGTTGATTTGCGTGGCGAGTACCGTAAACCCTTTTCGGGGGTGTCGCGCATCAGTTGGGCCGCCGGGTTTGCAGACTATCGCCACGATGAGCGCGCCCACGGCGAGGTGGCCAGCACGTTCAAGAACCGCGGCCGTGACCTGCGTTTTGAAATCGGCCATGAGCCGGTTGCCGGTTGGGAAGGGGCGGTATCGGTGCAGGTGGCCGAGTCTGATTTCCGTACGGCAGGGCCCGAACGATTCATGCCGTCAGCGATCACACGCACCCAGGGGTTGGTCTGTTTGAAGCCTATGACTGGAATAACTGGCGTTTCGAGCTGGGGGCCCGCTATGACCGTCAGCGCATTGACGTTGACAGCCGCGCCCAGGACTACCGTGGCGGTGCCGTGTCGTTCTCGGCCGCAGCCTTGTGGAAGTTCGCTCCGGGTTACCAGGCCTCATTGGCATTGACCCGTGCCCAGCGCATGCCTACCACCCAGGAGCTGTACTCGCGAGGAGTGCATCTGGCTTCAAATACCTACGAAATCGGTGATGCCGGACTGGGCAAGGAAACCGCCAAAGGAATCGACCTGGGCCTGCGTAAAACCGAGGGTGACCTGACCTTTGCATTGAACCTGTTCTATAACCAGGTCGATAACTACATTTATGCCCGTACGCTGGACCGCTACGAGGCCTTCCAGCTGATTCGCTATACGCAACAGGATGCGCGCTTCATCGGCCTGGAGGGCTCGGTTGATTACCGCATCAACCGCACGTTTACCGTCGGCATCTTTGGTGACCTGGTGCGTGGTCGCCTGCGTGGCGGTGATGATCTGGCTCGCATGCCGGCATCCCGACTGGGTGGCCGCGTTGCTGCCAAATGGGGTCAGTTCACTGCCGATGCCACACTGTATCGCGTGTTCCGTCAAACCCGGGTGGCGTCGGGCGAGCGCGATACATCGGGCTACACCATGCTGAATCTGGGTTTGTCGTACGATATGGCCGCTGGCCCGTCTGATCTGACGTTTTATCTGAGTGCCCGTAACCTGCTGAACCAGAAGGCTTTCAACCATGCCTCGTGGCTGGCGCAGGTTGCGCCATTGCCCGGTCGCAGCATTATGGCGGGGGTGCGTCTTGAGTATTGATTTTCGTTTATGCCGTTGCCACGTCGCATCGCCCACCTTGATATGGACGCATTCTATGCGTCTGTAGAACTGCTGCGTTACCCCGAGCTGCGCGGGCAGCCCGTCGTGATCGGCGGGCGCAGCACACCCGCCCCGCGTGATTTGCCAGACGGCCGTCGGGAATACGGTCGGCTGCGCCAGTACGCGGGGCGGGGCGTGGTCACCACCTCAACCTATGAGGCGCGCGCCTTGGGCGTTTTTTCGGCGATGGGCATGATGAAAGCCGCACAGCTGGCCCCCGATGCGGTTTTGCTGCCCGCCGATTTTCAGTCTTACCGCCACTATTCCCGTTTGTTCAAGCAGGCCGTGGCGGCGATAGCGCCCTGCATCGAAGACCGCGGCATTGACGAGATTTACCTTGATCTGACTGATGTCAATATGCCGTCGCCGGCGCTCGGTCAGGCCTTGAAAAGCGCCGTGCAGCAGGCCACCGGCCTGACCTGCTCGATTGCCATTGCCCCCAACAAGCTGCTGGCGAAAATCGGCTCTGAACTGGACAAGCCCGATGGTCTGACGCTTCTGACCGAGGCTGATATCCAGCGTCGTATCTGGCCCTTACCGGTCAAACGGATCAACGGTATTGGCCCCAAGTCGAATGAAAAGCTGGCGGCCTTGGGTATCGAGACCATTGCCCAGCTGGCGCAGGCTGATCCGGCCTTGCTGCAGACGCATTTCGGGCTGACCTACGCCCGCTGGCTGGTCGAGGTGGCCCACGGTCGTGATGATCGTCCGGTAGTGACCTATCGCCGTCCCAAGTCGATCAGTCGTGAAACCACGTTTGAACGCGACCTGCACGTGGTGCGTGATCGTGAACGGTTGTCGGAAATGTTCTGGCGGCTGTGTGAACAGGTTGGCCAGGATCTGGTGCGAAAGCAATGCCGTGGGCGCACCGTTGGTATCAAACTGAGATTTGATGATTTCCGTACGGTGACCCGCGACATTACGTTGCCGAACGCGACCGTTGACGCGACAGACATCCATAGGGCGGCTCGCCAGTGCCTGAAGCGGGTTACGTTTGATGCCCCGTTGCGCTTGCTGGGGGTTCGGGTCAGTGGTCTGGTGGATGAGGCGGGTGATGTGGTGTTACCGGTTCGGGGCGAGCAATTAAGCCTGTATTAATTTTGCGTGCAAAATTGTAGATAATTTTATGAAAAGGTCCTGATGCATGGTAAATTTTCTCGCGGAGGTGACCCATGACCCAGATTTCAGATACCCAGACTTACGCCAAACAGGGGTTTGGCAACACGTTTGAACTCAAGCCCCCGTTCGGGCTGTTAATCATTGATTTTGTCAATGGCTTTGCCGACCCCGAGGTGTTTGGCGGTGGCAACATCAAACAGGCCATTGCCAATACCGTGCCGCTTCTGGCCGAGGCCCGCAAACGGGGTTGGCCTGTGGCGCATACGCGGATTGTGTTCGCCGATGATGGCGCTGATCACAATATCTTTTCGTTGAAGGTGCCCAGTATGCTGGGCTTGAAAGAGGACGAACTTAATAGTGCCATCGTGCCTGAATTGACTCCGGCTGCTGGCGAATTGGTGGTGCGTAAAACGGTGCCTTCGGCATTTTTTGGTACGTCGCTGGCGGCCTGGCTTGCTATGCGTGGTGTTCAAACCCTGGTCGTTGCTGGTGCCGTTACCAGCGGGTGTGTACGCGCCAGCGTGGTCGATGCCATGCAGTGGGGGTTTCGCCCGCTCGTGTTGGCAGATTGCGTGGGTGATCGGGCGCTTGGGCCTCACGATGCCAATTTGTTCGACATGGCACAGAAATATGCTGTTGTAATGACGCGCGATGAAGCGCTGGCAGCGACGTCATAGCACGACTGACAATTTGCCGTGTTGTTGACTTTGAGCGGGTGGCGATTGCCACCCGTTTTGCATTCCAGCGATTCAATCTGAGCAGTACGACAGCATCATTGAGGAGGGAAGTTCTGTGCAGTGGATTGTGGATATTCACAGTAGTGAAACTACTGATAGTGAAAACACGGGGTTATTACATGCAAATTTGTATGCAATTATGTGGGCAATTGAATCATGTATGACACGTCAGGAGTCGTGAGATGAACTTGGTGCAAAGTGGTTTGGGTCCGCTGGCAGACAGCGCGCTTCGTGAGGAAGTCCAGAACTGGTTATGGGTTGAGGCTGAGTTGCTGGATTCGATGCGCGAGCGTGAGTGGCTGGACAATATGGTCAGCAAAGATGTCATCTATCAGTTGCCTCTGCGTCAAACGGTATTGCGCGCCCAAGGCAGTGGGTTCGTTGACGGTGCATTCCACCTGGATGAAAACTGGGGCTCACTGAACAGCCGTTTGTCCCAAAACGAAACAGGCCATTCGTGGGCAGAAGATCCACCATCGCGCACACGCCATTGCGTGACGAATATCCGTGTTGGGCAGATGTCGGGTGATGAAGTTCAGGTGCGCTCCAACCTGTTGTTATATCGAACCCGTCAGGACGATACGGCCCCTCAGGTGTTCGCTGGCGAACGTCACGACGTATTGCAGCGTGTTGGGGGCAGCTTTCAACTGAAGCGCCGTACGATTTACCTGGACACCACGGCCATTGCGTCGCACAACCTGGCCATTTTCTTTTAATGCGTAGCGGAGACTGCAAGTCATGACGAACACAAGTAATGCCGGGCATGCCGGAATCGATATCGACAAGGTGCTTGAAAATCTGGCCGAGGGTGTTGACTATGGACGTGTGCCGGCGACGCTGTATGGCAACAAGGACGTTTACGAGCGTGAGCTGAACCAGATTTTTGCGCGTGCCTGGGTTTTTATGGCCCATGAGTCAGAGATCCCGAACAAAGGTGATTATGTCTCTCGCAAGATCGGTGAAGATGACTTCATTGTGACCCACGATGCCGACGGTCAGTTCAATGTGTTGTATGACGCCTGTCGTCACCGTGGCGTGAAGGTCGCCCGGGCAAGTGCTGGCAACACGGAAAACTTCCGTTGCCCTTATCACGGCTGGACGTACAACCTGAAAGGTCATCTTACGGGTGCACCGCTGTGGAAGAACGCCTTTGGCGATATGGACAAGATGGCTAACAGCCTGGTGCCTGCAGCGAAGGTGGGAGTATACCAAGGCATGATTTTCGCCACGCTGGACGCGGGTGCGCCTTCCTGGAAGAGTACCTCGGGGGCATGGCCTGGTATCTGGACCTGATTTTCGGTCTGAACGAGCACGGCATGGAAGTATTGGGTCCACCTCAGCGTTTTGTAATGGACGCTGACTGGAAGTCGGGTGCAGATAATTTCTCGGGTGATGATTACCACCTGGGCACACTACACCGTTCGGCCATTGAAATTGGCGCCTTCCCGGTCCCGTTTGCCGAAAACATGAAGGGCTACCACATCCAGGCGGCACCAGGGCATTCGCTATCGTTCTCGATGGCGGCCAGCGAAGATGAGCCGGGCCCCAAGTTTTTGGCTACCCCGACGAGTTTGCCAAGACGTTCAATACGTCACGCATTTCACAAGAGCAACTGGATGCTGCACGTAAGTCCCGCGTGTTCGTTGGCAACGTTTTCCCGAATTTTTCGTTGTTGATGTTGCCTACCACCGATGATGCCTCGCGCCATCCGGCAAGCGGCATGCTGACCATGCGTGTCTGGCAGCCTAAAGGCCCCGGCAAACTCGAAGCCTGGGTCTGGTTCCTGGGTTACAAGAACATGACCCCTGAACAAAAGCGTCGCACCTACAAGTCAGGGCTGGCCACGTTCTCGATGGGTGGTACTTTCGAGATGGATGATACCGAGCCCTGGATCACGATTGCACGCAATGGTCGCTCAGTGGCCGCTGAGAAACTGGGGTTGACACTCAACTATGAAATGGGTTTGCCTGGCCGTGGTATTGCTCAACAGGTTACCGACGGCAGCTGGCCTGGCCCAGGCATTGTGTACAAGAGCCGGTTTGAAGAAGGGGTGCAGCGCAACCTGTTCCGCTTCTACGCCGAAATGATGCGTACGCCGCAGGGCATGTACCCGTCATTGGCGTTTAGTGAGCAGGCCAAGAATCCACCGACGCCTGGCAACGGTGCTTAACTCGGTCACCACGTCTCAAGGAGGTCATATGAGTCGTTTACAAGATTACGTGGCCATTGTCACCGGCGCTGCCGGTGGCATCGGACGCGGCATTGTCCAGCGGTATATCGATGAGGGCGCCCGGGTGGTGGCCGCTGATTTGAATACCGACGCACTGGCATCGTTGGTGCGTGCACACCCGGATGCTATCAAGGTCGTCAAGGCTGAGCCCGTTGTTGCAAAGCTGGCTGAGGCGGGTGCAACCGTGTTGTCCGGCAAGCGGCATGTGCCATGGGGGCAAGAGGTTGGGCAGATTTCAGCCCGGTCTTCCGCGTCGAGTAATCCGGCGGTAAAAAGGAGCTGAACATGGGTGCTGTTGCGCAAAACCTGTCTACTGACCCGTCTGTTCCAGGCGGGGGCTGACCGTACGCCAGTTGGGCAAGCGTTACGGCACTCACTGGGCACTTCGTGGCGTCAATCTGACCTTTGAGCCCGGGCAAGTGCATATTTTGTTCGGCGAGAACGGTGCCGGCAAATCAACCCTGATTTCAATGCTGGCCGGTGCCAACCAGCCCACGGAGGGTTGTTTGAGTATTGGCGGCTTTGAGGGGGCGTTTCGTTCGGTCAACGACGCACGTGCCAATGGCGTTCGTGCCGTTTTTCAGGAATTTTCGCTGGCTCCCAATCTGACCGTGGCTGACAACATCGTGCTCGGCGATGAAATCACGGGTGTTTTTGGGGTATTGAACAAGTCAGCTGCCCGAGAACAGGCACGGGCCCTGATCCAGCGTTTAGGTTTTGAGATTGATGAAACTGCCTTGGTCGGGGACTTGCCGCGCGGCAAGCAGCAGATGGTTGAAATCTGCAAGGCTGTGCGTGCGGTGCCCAAGGTACTGATCCTGGATGAACCCACGGCATCCTTATCGACGCATGACACTGCGGCGCTGTTCGACGTGCTGGCAAGGCTTAAAGATCAGGGAACAGCCTTGATCTACATCACGCATCGCATGGAAGAAATTGCCAGGCTGGGGGATGTGATCACCGTTCTGCGCGACGGTGAAATGATCGCAACGGTGCCTGCCTCCACCGACGAGTCGCGTCTGATCGAGCTGATGACCGGTCGTCAGTTGTCTGATATTTACCCGGTCCCGACTCAGTCTGTGGGTGACATTCGCTTTGAGATCGACAACCTCACCACGGTTGACGGTTCCGTCGTCGGTGCGAATCTGAGTGTTCGGGCGGGTGAGATCGTCGGGGTGGCTGGCTTGGTGGGCTGTGGGAAAAGTGAGCTGGGGCAGGCTTGTTTCGGGTTGCTCAAGCATGCCGCCGGGCAGGTGCGGCTGGATGGCAAGCCATGCCGTTTTTTCACCCTGCCGACGCCATTGAGGGTGGGGTCTGGTACAGCCCTTCAGATCGTAAACGTGACGGTTTGGCATTGATCCGTCCGGCGCGTGAAAACATGCTGCTGTCCGCGATGGGGTTTGGCGACATTCGCAGGCGCTTGCGCCGTTTGTCGGACGAGACGACGCTGTCTCGTCATTTATCCATGAAAGTCGAGTTTCCCTCGGCGCGAATGGGCGAGGCGGTGTCCAACTTTTCAGGGGTAACCAGCAGAAAGTCATGCTGGCCAAGGGCTTGGGCCAACCTATTGATGTCTACATTTTTGATGAGCCTACCGTTGGTGTTGATGTCGGTGCACGCCAGTCGGTGTACCGGTATATCAGTGAGCTGGCAGCCAATGGGGCTGCCGTGATGATTATTTCTTCAGATTTGCCCGAGTTGCTGGGGCTGACCCATCGGCTGCTTGTGATGCGTGAAGGTCAGATTGTTGCCGAGTTTGATCGCCCCGATTACGACCAGCATCGCATTCTTGAAAAATTCTTTGATTGAGTCCGCTATGTCTATAACCTCTTCTGAAACGGTCGCTTCCATGACGCCAGCCAACACAGCATCCCGTCGTTTTTCATTCAAATGGCTGGTACACAATCAGCATTTGATGGTTCTGCCGATTCTTTTTGCGGTGGCTCTGCTGGTATTTGCCTGGCAAGCCCCGGGGTTCTTTACGGCCGACAACCAGCTTAATGTGTCCCGTCAATCGGTGTACCTCATGCTGGTTGCGCTGGCTCAGCTGATTGTCCTGGTTGGTGGTGGCATTGATCTGTCGGTGGGCACTGTGGTGGCGTTGTCGTCTGTGTCGGCCGCCCTCACCATGAGCGGCCTCTATCACAACGGTAATGGTGCATCGGCCGAGTGGGCCATTTTTGCCGGAACGGCGGTGGCGGTAGCCGTCGGTGCTTTGGTCGGCCTGATCAATGGCATCGGTACGGCGTTGTTCCGGATTCCTTCGTTCATGATGACTTTGGGCATGTCTTCGGTGGTATTCGGTGTGGCCTTGCTGGTGAGTGGTGGCGTGCCGGTTTATGGCCTGCCCTACCAGTTCGGGCAGACGTTTGGTTACGGTGTTTTCATGGGCATTCCTGCACCGGTCATTGTCATGTTGGTTGTGATTGCCTTGGTGTACCTGTTGCTGGAGTGGACACGTTTCGGCCGTCATTTGTATGCGATTGGTGGTAACGCCCGTGCCGCTGCGTTGTCCGGTGTACGCACCGAGCGCGTCACGATCATGGCGTTTGTGCTGTCAGGCGTTTTGTCCGCCATTGCGGGGGTGCTGCTGACGGCCCGGCTGGATACCGGTGAGTCCAGCATCGGTACCACCTTTCCGCTGGAGTCAATTGCGGCGTGTGTGATTGCCGGCGCGGCGCTTACCGGCGGTGTGGGCCGTGTGCTGGCTGTTGTTGCCGGCACGTTCCTGATCGTGATGGTGCAAAACGGCATGAACCTGATGCAGGTGGGCGCGTATGCGCAGACCATGATCGTGGGGGCCTTGCTGATATTTGCGATGGCCTTTTCCAAGAAGTAAGGCGGTGACTCTATGAAAGTTGATCTTCCCTGCGGTGCCTGGCCCGGTCTTGAGCCTCGTTTGATTGTTGAGTCAGCCCGGTCGGGCTACCTGGACCTTCAAGCAGAGCAGGTATTGGGCACATATTCGGCGGTGTTTGAAGGGGTTGCGCTGATCGAGCAGCTGAAGTTGTCCGGTTTGCGTGGTCGAGGAGGTGCAGCATTTCCGGCAGCCATCAAATGGGCCGCGGTTGCGGCGCAGGAAGGTCCGAAAGTGGTTGTGGCCAATGGCGAGGAGGGGAGCCCGCCTCGAAGAAAGATCAGTGGCTGTTGTTGCATCGGCCTCACCTGGTAATTGACGGGCTGTTGCTGGCGGCCAGTGCGTGCGGTGCAGACCGGGCTGTAATGTATTTGTCACATTCTGAAACCGTAGCGTCTGTTCAGCGTGCCTTGCGTGAACGGGCCGATGCCGGATTAGTGAACGATAGGGTTCGTCTGGAAGTGTTCGTGGTGCCACCTACCTATGTAGCCGGTGAAGAAACTTCGGTTGTTCGGGCGATTTCGGGTGGCCCTGCGCTACCCATGGCCAAGCCGCCTCGTCCTTTTGAAAAGGGTGTCGATGAATTGCCCACGCTGGTTTCCAACGTTGAAACGCTGGCGCATGCAGCGTGGGTCGCTCGCCATGGCGGAGAGGCTTTTGCCCGGGCGGGTACCGCTGATTCGCCCGGAACGGCCTTGGTCACATTGTCGGGGGCGTGCGGTCGCCCGGGCGTGTACGAAATACCGTTTGGTGTCAGTGTTCGTGAGCTGGTTGATACGCTGGGTGGCGGTTTTACGTCCGTGCCTCGGGGTCTGGCGATTGGTGGGTGGTTTGGTGGTTTGACAGGGCCAGCAGGCCTGGATCTTTCGTGCGAGTTCGGTGCGTGCAAGTCGGCGGGCAACGGCTGGGGGTGCGGAGCGATTACGGTTTTGGGCGAGGCGGATGATCCCATCCAGTTCGCTGCACGGCTGGCGCAATGGTATGAGGCTGAGTCTGCACGACAGTGTGGCGTTTGTATTAAGGGAACGGCTGCGATTGCGTCCACCTTGAAAACCCTGTCACAACACGGGGCGACCCAGATCGACAAAGACAATCTGGTTCGGTGGGGCCAAATATTGCCTGGTCGGGGCGCTTGCGCCTTTCTTGATGGTGCGGCGGCACTGAGTCGCACCCTCGTCTCAAATTTCCCTGTCGAGGTGGCGGCTGCGCTGGCTGAACCCCACCCGATGAACTAAGTGATTTTCATACCGGAGAAGATGATGAAAGTTATGTTTGATGCAACCAAGTGCTCGGGCTATGGCCGTTGTGCCGAGATCTGTCCGTCGGTTTTCGAGATCGACGAGTTTGGCTACGCGAAAGTCCTGGGCGATGGCACCGTGCCAGCAGCTGATGAAACCAAAGCAACTCAAGCCGTTGCCGAGTGTCCGGAAAAAGCGATCAGTCTGGTGGCTTGAGCCGGGGCGACGTAGATCAAGGCATCACAAGGAGCAGTAATGGATTTACAACTGAACGGCAAAGTCGCTTTGGTGACGGCAGCCAGCAAAGGTATCGGTAATGCCGTGGCGCAGCGACTGGCAAGGGAAGGGGCGATTGTGGCGGTGTCTTCACGCAGCGTCGCTGGTGCGGCAGAACAGCTGTTTGACGGCGGTGGAAAAATTGTGACGTTCCCGGCAGATCTGGGCAATGTGGCCCAAACCGGGGCGCTGGTTGATCAAGTCGTCGCGCGTCTCGGACGTCTTGATATTGCTGTGCTTAACACCCCGGGGCCAAAAATCAAACCCTTTCTGGATACCGAGCTTGAGGACTGGTCGGGCGCTTTTGATGTACTGGTCCGTCCGGTGGTTCAGCTGGCGCTGGCCTCGGCCAAACAGATGGCGGCCAATAAATCGGGCAGCATCGTGTTCCTGACGTCGACATGGGTCAAGCAGCCTGCCCCTGGTGGCGCTTTGTCATCATCGATGCGTTCGGCGCTGTCGTCCATGAGCAAGCAAATGGCGACCGAACTGGGTGCGTACGGTGTGCGGGTCAATCAGGTTCAACCGGGCGCTACCGGCACCGATCGCATGCATGACATTGTTCGTATGAAAGCCGATAAAAACGGCACCAGTGCCGAGCAGGAAATTCAGCAGATTGTGAAAGATATTCCGTTGGGGCGTTGGGGTAACCCGGAAGAGATTGCAGACGCCGTGGCCTATCTGGCGTCACCCTGGCCGGTTTTATCACTGGTGCAACGTTGCAGGTTGATGGCGGTGCCGTGCGCGCGGTTTGAACCAGCACGTTTTCATAGATTTCCGGAGATTAACCATGACCATGTCATTGACTGAGCTGTTTATCAAGCAATACCAATTATGCGGGCTGACCGATAAAGAAACCGTTGGCGTTATATATGAGTTGGGTAAAAAGACCGAGTATGTCGAGGCTGCTGTTGCGGCAGCCCGGTCGCTGGGCGCAGGTGCCCTGGTCCTGGGTGCGTCCAGCCTGTCAAACCCGACTTTGCCACCGTATACCTCGGATGGCCGCGAGGTGCCGGCTTTGCTGGCTGGTGCAGGTAACTGCGACCTCGTCATCGATGTGACTGTCGGTGGCCTGATTCATTCCAGTGTGCGTACGAATATCACGGGGCAGGGCAAGCGCATGTTGTTTGTGGCTGAACCGGCCGACGTTCTTGAGCGGTTGATGGGTGACGACACCCTGCGCCGTGACGTCGATGCGGCGGCCGAAATTCTCAAAGGCGGCAAAGTCATGAAAGTGACCAGCGCCGCAGGCACGCATCTGACGTACGACATTGCCAGCCCCGATTTACCCATTACCCGTCAGTGGGGTTTTGTCGATGAGCCCGGGCGCTGGGACCACTGGCCCAGCGGCTTCATTGCGTGCTTTCCGCGTGACCGTAGTGCCAATGGCCAGATTGTGCTTCAACCTGGCGATGTCGTCATCCCGTGGCAACGCATTATTCAGACCCCGGTCACTTTGACGGTCAAGGATGGTTTCATCACCGAAATTACCGGTGAAGGCCCCGAGGCATTCTTGCTGCGTGATTACTTCGCCCGCTGGAATGACCCCGAAGTGTATGCGTTGTCGCATGCGGGTTGGGGCATGCATCCGATGGCCAGCTGGACAGCGCTGGATGTGTATGATCCCCGGTCCTTGTATGGTCAGGAGTTGCGTTCGGTGGCCGGTAACTTCATGTGGTCGACGGGCTCGAATCGCTTTGCGAATCGCGAGACGCCGGCGCACCTGGATATTCCCATGCGCGGTTGCACGGTCATGATTGATGATCGAGCCGTGGTTGTTGACGGTCAGTTGCAGTGCATGACTGAAGCGCTTGCCGCCTGACCCCGATATTGAATAGCGAGTAATCGAATGGACAGAAAAATTCTCGAAGCCGCCATTTTGAAGTTGGGGCAATCGCCCGAACTGTTGGCCCGCTTCAAGCAAAATCCCGCTGAAGTCGGGGCGACTTTGGGGCTGGATGCACACTGGTCTGATGTGATTTTCAGGGGCGAGCGCAACTTGCTGCGCTCGGCCGGTGTCAATGATGGCATCACGATTCTGGTCAGCCGCTGGTTTCAGGATAACCTGGCCGACAGCAGCAGCTCCGACAAGTTTGTGTTCGACGGCAAGTTTTCCAGCGACCAGCCGAATGTACCTGAAAACATTGTTTTTGCGGGTGGTTGCTCACACGTTCCCGACTTGCTGGCTCGACCTGAAATCGATCCTCCCGAGGCCGTCGAACGGTTGAAGGCCGCGTATGCCCAGTTGGGGGCGTCGCTGGCAGCCGCCAAGCCGGATGTAGTTGTCGTAACGACCGATTGCCATTTTCAGAGCTTTGAAACCGGGGCTTTTGTTGTGGGTGTCAGTGACCAGCATAGCGGCTCAATGGAGTTCTTCAAACGCCCCGACCTTGATCTTTCCGTTCAGGGCGACCCCGATTTTGCCCGTCGTCTGGTTGATGTGGCCAGGGCCGGGCAGTTAGAGGTCGAAGCGGCCCCGGTGGTTAACCTGGATCACGGCCTTATTGTGCCCCTGCGTCAGGTGCTGCCTGGCCCCGATGTCAAGGTCGTGCCTGTTGTGACCCAGCCGGCACGCACATTCTCACCGTTTGGTGCCCGTGCATTTGGCCAGGCGTTGCGCAAGGCGATTGAGGGCTCTGGCAAACGCGTGGCGTTGTTGGCGACCGGGGGCTTTCGCATTGGCTTGATCCGGGCAAGTTCGGGGCCGTTGATACGGTGTTTGACGATTACATTCTGCAGATGCTGCAGCATGGCCGTGGTCTCGAGCTCGCCAATCTTGAACCCTACCCATTGCTCGATCATGGGCAGTACGAGTTCCTGAACTGGCTGATCGTGCTGGGTGCACTGGGCCCCGGCATTCGTGCCGAAGTGTATGCCTATGAACCCTTGCAGGCTTCGGGTGGTGGTTGGACCGTCGTCAACATGAATGTTGACAAGCTTGAGGTGGCCCATGCCTGATGTAACCGCGGCTAAAACGTTACGGGTCGGCTTGGTGCAGTTGCAGCCAACCCGTGATGTTGCCACCAACTTGCCTCTAGTGCTACAGGCCATTGCCGATGCGGGTCAGCAAGGTGCGGAATTGATCGTTATTCCTGAAAATGCCTTGTGTATCGGTACCAATCAAATGATGCGCGATGCGGCTGTGTCTCTCGATGGTCCCGAGATCTCGGCAATTTGCGCTGCTGCGGTCCACGCCGGGGCTCATGTGGTGTTGGGGGCTTCAAGCAAAAGTCTGACCGGCCGCTTTTGCAAAACACCTTGCTGGTGATCGACCCCCGGGGCAACGTTCAGGGCAGCTATGACAAGGTGCATTTGTTCAATGCGGTCGTCAACGGTACGACGTTCCGTGCTTCTGACGTTGAGTCTGCCGGCGATCATCTGGTTATTGCCGACATCAACGGCGTCAAGGTGGGGCTGTCCATCTGTTTCGATATCCGCTTCCCCGAGATGTTCCGTCAAATGGCACGCGCCGGTGCCCAGGTCATTCTTGTGCCGGCGGCTTTCACCCGGACAACCGGCAAGGCGCATTGGGAAGTGCTGGTTCGCGCACGTGCGATTGAAAACCAGGCTTATGTCGTAGCCTCGGCAACGATTGCATCGGAGGATGCGACGGTCTCTGGTTTTGAGACCTGGGGGCATGCCATGGTCGCGGGCCCATGGGGGATGTGCTGGCAGATCTGGGCGAGGTCGATTACGGCGTCCGGGTTGTTGAGCTGGATTTGGCCAAGGTGGACGAGGTGCGAGCGAAGTTGCCTGTGCTTCATACCGGTCGACCTGAGGTTTACCAGCGTGAGCCCCGGTACATTTAGGGTAATCGCCTGTGGCCTTCAAGGTTTGGATGTAAAAGCCTTGAGATAATGGTGTCACAAACGATTACTGGAGCATAAAAGTGGCAGAAAAACGCGGTCATTCAGTGGATGAGATCTACCGGGTTCTGGCAGATCGCATCATCAACGGGGCTTACTTGCCCGGTCGCAAGCTTTCGCAAAGTGAGTTGGCGACCGAGCTGGACGTGAGTCGTACGCCTTTGCGCGAGGCGTTGAACCGGTTACAGGAAACCGGCCTGGTCAAGGCAACGACGAATCGCGGTATGGAGGTGTCGCCAGTTACCTTGGACGAGACCGAGCAATGGTATGCCATGCGTTTGCTCATCGAACCACCGCTGGTGGCCGCGATAACGGCGCAACTGACGACAACGGATATTGAGCGGATGAAGGTGGCCTTGGCGCAAATGGCGGTGGATGCCGTACGCACCAAGGACTTTCAGGATGCGCACCATGATTTTCATGGCGCCGTGCTGGTGCATTATCCGGCCTATATCCGCGACATGATCGAGTCCATCTACCTGAAGATTATTCGTCACCAGCGCGTTTACTTCAGTCGTCCTCGTGCACCTGAAGAGTTCTGTGAAATTGACCGTTTGCTGCTTGATGCCACCATCGCCAAAGACGGTGAAGTGGCCAAGCACGTGCTCGAGTTCCACCTGATTGACGCGGCGCTGGGTTTGATCATGGAAGCGGCAGCCGATTATCAGCCCAAGGTTCTTCTTATGGCTGCCCAAGGCTTGGGGATTCGTGTCGGGACTGATCAGACCGGCGCTTTGCCACGTCCTGCACGTATTTCCTGGGTCAACGGTGTTGCCTCGCGTGTGCCGGCCATGCGCACCACCAATTTGGTCTACGAGCCAACCTGACGTTCAAGGGCTGGCTCTTGCAAGCACCGCTATATCAGACGGGTCCTGATTAACCCGGTGTCATCTGTTCATCAACGGAGAGTGAAGTGACAGATTTGCAAGTTTTGTTTCAGCCTGGAAAAATTGGTTCGTTGACGCTCAAGAATCGTATCGTCAAGTCGCCCCAGTCGACGGCATTGTCGAATATGGACGGTACAGTCTCGCAACGCAGCATCAATCATTACAAGCGGCTTGCCGAAGGTGGCGCCGGCTTGATTCTGACCGAATACACCTATATTGATGAGGACGCGTCCAAGGCCATTCATTGCCAATTGGGTAATACGCGTCGCGAGCATGTGCCGGGGATGGGCTGGCTGGTTGATGAGGTTCACGCGATGGGGGCCAAAATCGGCATGCAACTGGCGCATGGCGGTCGACAAAAGTTTTTGGGTACGGCACCGATCAAATCAGCATCAACGTCATCGTGGGACGAGGTCGAAAACCAATATGGCGTAAAGCCTGTGCCCATGACCATTGCCGAGATCGAGCAGGTCATGGAAGATTTTGGCGATGCCGCCTTGCGCTGCTTCAATGCGCGCTTTGATCTGGTCGAGGTACATGCGGGGCATGGCTATCTGATCACGAATTTCCTGTCGCCGTTCACCAATGATCGTACCGACGACTACGGTGGTTCGTTTGAGAATCGTATTCGTCTTTTGATCGGTATTGTGCGCAACATTCGCAGCAAGATACCGGTGTCGATGCCATTGAGCATCCGCTTGTCGGTGGTTGATTACGAAGAAGGCGGTATCACCATTGATGAAACCGTCGAGTTGTGCCGCCGCCTTGAGGCCGAGGGGGTTGATGTCTTGCACTGTTCGGGTGGTCATCATGCCACCATGCAGTACGAGGTGAGTCCCTGGTATATGCCGCGTGCTCTGCATCGTTGGGGGTTCGAGCAAATCAGGCAGGCGGTGTCGATTCCTGTTATCGGTTCAGGCTCAATTGTTGCGCCAGAAGTAGCGGCGGATATTATCGCGTCGGGTGCTGCCGATTTCATCTCGTTGGGGCGCCCGTTACTGGCCGACCCCGAGTGGCCCAACAAAGCCCGAACCGGTCGTACATTCGAAATCGTGCCCTGTATTCGCTGCAATGATGGTTGCCTGCACCGTGGGCTGAATGTGGGCCGCAGCGCGGGCTGTACTGTGAACCCGTCCATGGGTGAAGAGTATCGTTACCCGGTTGAGCCGGCCGCCACATCCAAGCGTGTGGCAGTGGTCGGTGCGGGGCCTGCTGGTCTTAATGCGGCGAAGGTTCTGGCAGATCGCGGCCATCAGGTGACGCTATTCGAGGGCAAGGCCTTGGGCGGTCAATTGAATACGGCCGTACGTCACGACATGAAGTTTGATTTGCGTGCTCTGCTGAGGCATTTGGTCCACGAAGTAGAGCGTCGCAGTGGTATTCAAGTGGTGAAACAGGCCGTGACGGCGGCACAGTTGGCCAGTGGGGCGGTTTGATCTGGTCGTGGTCGCGTCGGGCCGCTCAGCCCGTCCGTTCGATGGTCCTGTCAATGGTCGTGCCCACGTTGTTCTGGCAGATCAGATCTCTGATCCGGCAGCTCTTGAAGGGCCCGTTGTTATTATCGGTGCGGGTATGAGCGGTTGTGATACAGCGCGGTATGGCTGCAGCGCACGGCTAAGCGTGACGTTACCGTGGTGGAAGCAGCGGCCAAGATTTTGCCGGGAAATTATGTTTTTACCGATGATATGGGTATGCCGGGCTTACTGGCGGAGCATGAGGTCAAGGTCTTGACCGGAGCCCGGGCTCAGTCGATTACGGCGGAGGGGTTCATGTGATTGGGGAAGATGGCTCCTCGCAGGTTTTGACGGCCGGTACGGTCGTGATTGCCTGTGGCTATGAGGCCAATTCGGGCCTGGTCGACGAACTGGCCTTGCAAGCACCGGCATTGCCGGTTGTGGCTGTCGGAACAGTCAACCGGGATGGCCGTGTGATGGACGCCCTGCACGAGTCATTCTTCATTGCACGTTCGCTTTGATCGGTAGTGTAGTGGTATGAAGTGATTCAGTTTGTCTTTTGACTATACCGGTCGTAGTGTTGATTTGACCT
The DNA here is from genome assembly GCF_030344915.1 of Neopusillimonas aromaticivorans. Lineage (GTDB taxonomy): Bacteria > Pseudomonadota > Gammaproteobacteria > Burkholderiales > Burkholderiaceae_B > Neopusillimonas > Neopusillimonas aromaticivorans. The sequence continues at coordinate 1,738,234 of NZ_CP128233.1, forward strand.
GCAAGTCTTTTTTGATCAGTATTCCCCGGGTGGCGTTGGCCACCCGTTTTTTGATTTCAGGAATCTCTTTTGTCACGCCCCGTTTGCCCGCGTTGTCAGCGTCCACAGCCCCTGTGTCTGTGCGCTTGCATTTCACCACGGCCTTCCCGCACACGGGTCGTGGTGCTGCAGCATACCCAAGAGGTGCGTCATGCTTTGAACACCGGGCGGCTGGCTGTTTTGGGGCTGCAGAACAGCGAGCTGCTGGTGGGCGAGTGTTTCCCTGACCTTGATGCCATGATTACGGCCGCGCCGCGGGCCTGGTTGCTGTTCCCCGGACCGGAGGCGCAACCGCCGCAGCCGTTGCGGGGCATGAATGAGGTGGCTCAAGGGGCCGCATGTGAGACTCCCTTACTGATCGTTCCCGACGGTACCTGGCGCAAGGCCCGCAAAATCGTTCAGGCCAATCCGGTCTTGCATCACTTGCCACGGGTGTGTCTGGATGGCGGCGAGCCCTCGCGGTACCGGGTCCGGAAAACGGCCGAGCCCAATGCCGTGGCGACCATCGAGGCGATTGTTCGCACCTTGTCCATTCTTGAACCCGACAACGATTTCAATGCTGTGCTGGCCCCGTTTGAACGGTTGATAGCGCAGCAAATCAGTGCGATGGGGCCTGAAATTTACCAGCGTCATCACGCGTGACGACGCTTTTTCCACAATGTCGTGCGTGAAATGCCCAGGCGTTTGGCCGCCTCGTTCATGACGGAAGAATCTGGATCAGATGAGTCCGCGTCTTATTGCAAAGATGTGACTCTTTTTGATGAAGGCTCCACTTGAAAATGAGGGTGACCTGCCTTGGATCAAGAAAAACTGTGTTAGATTCGTCGAGCATTTCAATTGGTAACTTCATGCCGCCGCATCAGCCACCGCGTTTTGTGCTGGTAGATGACCCTAAGGAATCACATTATGTTGAAGCGACTGAAAGCAAAGAATCTGACAGTGTTTCCCAAAGCCGAGCTAAGCTTCGCACCGGGGCTTAATGTGATCGTCGGTGAGAACGGCTGCGGCAAGTCGCACCTGCTCAAGGTGGCTTACTCGGTGATGGCGGCCAGCGCAGAAGAGGGCAGGAAGCCCACAGCAGGTGAGCCCACGAAAACCACTCTGCAAAAAGCGCTGGCTGACAAGTTAGTCAATGTCATGCGGCCCGAATCCCTCGGCCGACTGGCGCGCCGCAAGCAGGGCCGGGAACGCTGCGAAATCAGCCTGGAGTTTTCTGAAAACCCGTTGGATTGTGCCTTCAGCTTTGCGACATCCAGCACCTCGGAAGTCAAGCTCGATACTGTGCCGAAAGCATGGCAGGCCGAAGCACCTGTCTTCTTCCCCACGCGCGAGTTATTAAGCATCTACCCCAACTTCGTAGCGATCTACGAGAACCATTACCTGGAATTCGAGGAAACTTATCGGGATACCTGCGTGTTGCTGGGTGCCTTGGCCTTGAAAGGCCCACGAGCAGCCCAGGCGGCGGCCATACTCAAACCTCTTGAAGATGCGATGGGCGGCAAGGTCGTGCTGGACCAAAACGGACGCTTCTATCTTCAGATCCCGGGCCAGGGGAATATGGAAATTCCCCTGGTGGCTGAAGGCTTGCGCAAATTGGCCATGGTCGCCCGGTTGATCAGCACGGGGTCCCTGCTCGATAAAGGCAGCCTGTTCTGGGACGAACCCGAAACCAACCTTAATCCTAAGCTCATCCGCCTTGTGGCCAAGGTTATCTACCTGCTTTGCCAGCAAGGTATCCAGGTATTTGTGGCCACTCACTCGCTGTTTCTCTTGCGGGAGCTTGAAATCCTCTCTTCAGAGCAAGCGTTTTCCAAGGTCGAGCACCGCTACTTTGCGCTGAGGCCAACCGATTCTGGCGTTGAGGTCGAGCAGGGTGATGCGCTAGACGATTTGCAGACCCTGGTGCTGCTTGACGAAGAGTTGGCTCAGTCTGACCGTTTCCTGGAGAGCGGGGCATGACCATTTCGCTGACTGAGGGGCGGCTGACGTTCGGGTTCCCCGCTGACGATATTGCGACTCAGTATGATGAATGGTCGTTCTACCGCAATCAGTTCAACAGCTGTTTTGGCGGTACCAAGGCGGTTGACTTTGTCTATGTCGACGCCAGAGCCTTGTGGTTGATCGAAGTGAAAGACTACCGGAGACATGCCCGAACCAAAATCCAGGATCTTGGCGAGGAGATCGCCCATAAAGTGCGCGACACGATGGCTGGCTTGTTGGCAGCCCGAGCCAATGCGAACGACGCAGATGAGAAATGGGTGGCAAGAAAAGCCACAGCTAAGCATCTCATTCGTGTGGTGCTGCATCTGGAGCAACCCGTCAAGCGGTCAAAGCTCTTTCCACAGGTTGTGGATTCAACGAAGCTGCAATTGAAATTGCGGCAGCTGCTCAAACCGGTGGATGCGCACCCGCGAGTGGTCAATCGGTCCAGTATGCCCCACGATATGCGCTGGACTGTAACCGGATAATGTCATAAGTTTGAAACCCTGGCGCGATTGCCCCCAAGGGAGTTGTCCCACGGGCTGTGGGACAACTTAAAGCAGCGGGTTGAAGAAGGCAGAATTGCCGCAAAACTTCTTCAAAAACCTATGGGTCAGAACGGGATGTCGTCGTCCATGTCGGCCAGGTTGGCGGCCGGTGCGGCCTGTGGCGCGGCCGGACGCGGCTGGCTGGGGCGTTGCTGGCGGGGTGCAGGGGCGTCCTGGCCGAAGTCAGCGCCGCCGCCCATGTCCATGCCGCCACCATCACGGCCACCCAGCATTTGCATTTGTTCGGCAACGATTTCGGTGCTGTAGCGGTCTGCGCCGGTGTCTTTGTCTTGGTATTTGCGGGTTTTGATACGACCCTCGACATAAACCGAACGCCCTTTTTTCAGGTATTCGCCGGCGATTTCAGCCAGGCGGTTGTAGAACACCACGCGGTGCCATTCGGTTTCTTCGCGTTTTTCGCCGCTGTTGCGGTCTTTCCATTGCGATGTGGTGGCGATGGACACATTGCAGATGGCCACGCCGTCGGGGCTGTACCGCACTTCGGGGTCACGCCCCAGGTTGCCCACCAGAATCACTTTGTTAACTGAAGCCATTTAGTTTCCCCAAATCAATAAATTCACAATGCCATTATCGTTGATGCGACGCCAACGAAACAGCGTAATACGTAGTCGTCCGGGTGCATATCTTTGTCATACCGGAATCTGCAAAGCGGCCCCGCAACGGGGCCGCGCCCGCACGAAAAGTCAGTTGCCGTTACGGAAACCGCGGGTGGTCAGGAACCAGACGAAGGCCAGCACGGCACACACCAGAAATACATGCGAGGTGTTGCCCGCAGCGGACAACACGCCGCCCAGCGAGGCCCCGGCAAAGACCCCCAGCGATTGGGTTGTATTGTAAAAGCCCAGCGCCAGCCCCTTGAATTCGGGGGCGCTACGCGTGATACCAGCGACGGTTGCAAGGCTTCCAGTATGTTGAAGGCGATGAAGAAGCCAATCAGCAAGATCACCATCGAGACAAACTGCTGGCTGGCCCAAGGCAGGAAGGCCAGTACCACCACCAGTGCGGCGACGGCCACCTCAAGCGCCACCTTGTGCGCGCGTCGGGTTTCGGTATAGAACACGGCCGGCACCATCAGTACAAACGACAGCAGGATGACCGGCAGATAGACTTCCCAGAGCCGCGAGGCATCGTACCCCCAGCCTTGCCAGAATGCCGGGCACCACCACGAACATCGCCATCAAGATGAAGTGCAGGCAGAACACCCCGAAATTCAGACGCAGCAGGTCGGCATGACCCAGCACATCAGAGGCCTTGGCCTGGACGATGGGTTGCATGGCCTGAGGGGCGGCCGGTACGCCAAAAGCAGCGATCAGCAGACAAATGAAGCCCAGCAGGCTGATGGCCCAGAACAGGCCCGACAGGCCGAATTCGCCCACCAGAACGGGTGACAGAACCAGCGATACCGCAAATGAAAGGCCAATGGAGCCGCCCACCATCGCCATGGCGCGCGTACGTACTTCCGGTCGGGTGGCATCGGCGACCCAGGCCGTAATGGCCGCCGAAATGGCACCCAGGCCTTGCAGCACACGGCCGGCAATGATCCAGTTGATGTCAGACGCCAGCGCGCACATGATGCCACCCGCCACAAACAGCACCATGCCTGCCACAATAACGGGACGCCGCCCGAACCGGTCGGATGCCATGCCCAGCGGGATCTGCAGAACGGCCTGAGTCAGCCCGTAGGCCCCCAGAGCCAGCCCGACCTTGGCGGCATCGTTTCCGCCGGGAATCGACAAGGCGGCCACCGCAAAAACCGGGGTCAACAAGAACAGCCCCAGCATGCGCGAGGCAAATAACAACGCCAGCATGATGCTGGCTTTACGTTCGGTGGCGGTCAGTTTCAGCCTGACCCGCGGCGGTTTGGCCGCAGCAGCACCAGTGTTAGCCATAAATACTCATTTAATAAAGACGGGCACAGCGCGTTATAGTAGCAAGTTAGCCTTAGCAATAGCTTGAATGGACCAGATGGACGCAATTCGCATCCGGGGCGCCCGAACGCACAACCTTAAAAACATTTCTGTCGACCTGCCCAGGCACCAGCTCGTTGTGGTAACCGGGTTGTCAGGTTCGGGGAAATCGTCACTGGCGTTCGATACGCTGTACGCTGAAGGCCAGCGTCGCTACGTTGAAAGCCTGTCGGCCTACGCACGCCAGTTTCTGCAACTGATGGACAAACCCGACGTTGACCTGATCGAAGGGTTGTCGCCGGCCATTTCCATCGAGCAGAAGTCAGCCGGGCATAACCCGCGTTCCACCGTGGGCACCATTACAGAAATTCACGATTATCTACGCCTATTGTACGCGCGCGTGGGCACTCCCTATTGTCCGGAGCATGGTCTACCCTTGCAGGCGCAGAGCGTCAGCCAGATGGTGGACAAGGTCATGGCCTGGGCACCCGACACGCGGCTGGCGATTCTGGCCCCGTTGGCGCGGGCCCGCAAAGGCAGCTTCGAGGACGAGTGCGTCAGTTTGCAGGCCCAGGGGTTTGTGCGGCTTCGTGTTGACGGGGAAATGGTCGAAATCGACCGCCTTGGTCCCTTGAAAAAGACTGAAAAACACAGTGTTGATGTGGTGATCGACCGGGTCAAGATCAAGCCGGAAAGCCGGCAGCGCCTGGCTGAAAGCTTTGAAACGGCGCTGAACCTGTCCGATGGCCGGGTGATTGCACTGAATATGGATACGGCCGAAGAGGCGGCGTTTTCAAGTCGCTACGCGTGTCCGGTATGCCAGCACAGCCTGACCGAACTCGAGCCGCGCCTGTTCAGCTTCAACAACCCGGTAGGGGCCTGTCCGGCCTGCGACGGCCTGGGGCATGTTGATTTCTTTGACCCCAAGCGGGTGGTGGCATTTCCTGAACTGAGCCTTGCGGCGGGGGCCATTGCGGGCTGGGACAGGCGCAATGCCTTCACCCATGCGCTGCTGGCCAGCCTGGCCGCCCATTACCAGTTCGATATTGACTCGCCCTTTGAAACACTGGACGAGCGTTTGCAGCAGATTGTGCTGTACGGTTCGGCCGATGAGGAAATCAGCTTTTTCTATATCAACGAGAAGGGTCGCAGCAGCGTCAAAAAACACCCCTTCGAAGGGGTGATTCCCAATCTGGAACGACGTTGGCGAGAAACCGATTCCAGCGCGGTGCGCGAAGAACTGGGCAAATATCGCCATACGCGCACGTGCCCGTCCTGTCTGGGCTCGCGCTTGCGCCCCGAGGCCCGTAATGTACTGATTGGCCACGAGCCGGGCGAACACGAACGCCGGGGCCGGGCGATTTTCGAGGTTGAGGCCTTGTCGCTGGCTGACTGTCTGGCCTGGTTTCAGGCGCTCGAACTGACCGGGGCCAAGAAAGAAATTGCTGACCGGATCGTGCGTGAAATCGAGGCACGGCTGCAGTTCCTGAACAATGTCGGGCTCAACTACCTGTCGCTTGACCGGCGCGCTGACACCATTTCGGGCGGCGAGGCCCAGCGTATACGCCTGGCCAGCCAGATTGGTTCTGGCTTGACGGGGGTCATGTACGTGCTCGATGAGCCCTCCATTGGCCTGCATCAGCGCGATAACGACCGTCTTATTCAAACGCTGCAGCATTTGCGAGATCTGGGCAACAGCGTGATTGTGGTCGAACATGACGAAGACATGATCCGGGCCGCCGATTATGTGCTCGATATGGGGCCGGGCGCGGGCGAGCACGGGGGCCAGATTGTGGCCCAGGGCGAGCCGGCCGCCTTGATGAACAACCCGGAGTCGTTGACCGGCCGTTACCTGAGTGGTGCGCAAGCCATCGAAATTCCACGGCGGCGTGCGGTTGACGATGACACACCCTGGCTGAAGGTGCTTGGGTGTACCGGCAATAACCTCAAGTCAGTGGATCTGGCGTTGCCGGCCGGCCGACTGGTGTGTATTACCGGTGTGTCCGGTTCGGGTAAATCGACCCTGATCAACGATACCCTGGCAACGGCTTTGGCGCGTGATTTGCACCGGGCCCAGACCGAACCGGCACCGTATGACCGTATCGAAGGCCTTGAGCACTTCGACAAGATCATCAATGTGGATCAAAGCCCGATCGGGCGTACGCCCCGCAGTAATCCGGCCACGTACACGGGCATGTTTACCGGCATCCGCGAGCTGTTCGCCGGCGTGCCCGAGGCGCGTACCCGGGGTATGACCCCGGTCGCTTCTCGTTCAATGTGAAGGGCGGGCGCTGCGAAGCGTGCCAGGGCGATGGCGTCGTCAAGGTCGAAATGCACTTTTTGCCCGATATGTATGTGCCCTGTGATGTGTGCCATGGCCACCGCTACAACCGTGAAACCCTGGATATCCGTTATCGCGGACGCAATGTCAGCGAAGTACTCAACTTGACGGTGGAGCAGGCGCTGGAGTATTTCGAGGCGGTACCGGCGATTGCCCGCAAGCTGCACACGCTTATAGACGTGGGCTTGTCGTATATTCGGCTGGGTCAGAGCGCGACCACGTTGTCCGGCGGCGAGGCCCAGCGCGTCAAGCTGTCGCTTGAACTGTCCAAGCGCAGTACCGGCAAGACACTGTACATTCTTGATGAACCAACCACAGGCCTGCATTTTCATGATATTGCCTTGCTGCTCAAGGTCTTGCAGCAACTGGTCGATGCCGGCAACACGGTCGTGGTGATCGAGCACAATCTGGATGTCATCAAGACGGCTGACTGGTTGATCGACATGGGCCCCGAGGGGGCAATGGGGGTGGGCAAATCGTTGCCCAAGGGCCGCCTGAAGTCATTGCCGCACACCCGGGTAGCCATACGGGTCGTTATCTGGCCCCTCTGCTGAAGCGGTGAGCGTCATGGCTAAAAAATCTGAAGTGATCTGGCACGAGGTACGGAAATCAGCCCTGCATGGAAACGGTGTCTTTGCCGCGCGTGACATCCCTGAAGGGACCTGCATTTTCGAATACCTGGGCGAACGCATTTCGCCCGAAGAGGCGGATGCCCGTCACCCGACCAACCCCGACGATCCGTTTCATACCTTCTTTTTTCCACCAGTGGCGGATTGGTGATTGACGGCGGCGTGGATGGCAATGATGCGCGCTGGATCAACCATGCCTGTGCGCCCAATTGCGAAGCCCAGGAAAATGCCAAGGGTACGCGTGTTTTCATCGTGGCCCTGCGCGATATCAAGCGCGGTGAGGAACTGTTCTACGATTATGGCCTGGTGCTTGAGGGGCGTCGGACCAAAAAACGCCAGCAGGAATACCAGTGCCTGTGCGGTCATGACACCTGCCGGGGCACCATGCTGTCGATGAAGCGCCGCAAAGCGCCGTCTGGTTATGCGAAAGGCGTTTAACACTTATAGTCAGCAGACATTATCCGGATAGTTTCGCCAGCTTTAAACTGACCCCTGTTTTTTCAGTGCAGGCCATTTGCCGGCACGTTTTAATGGGCCGCAGTGCGGCCAAGACAGGGGTCACCATATGCAGCCTTGGCAAACGGCGCTTACCTTCGGCGATGTGCTCGATGCCCATGTGCGCCAGCGTCCTGAAAAACTGGCGCTGGCCGGTGTTAACGGTCAAACCGTCACCTTTGGCCAGATGAATCAGCGGATCAATCGCCTGTATCATGGCCTGAGTGCCCGTGGTGTGCAAACGGGTGACCGTGTCGCTATCTTGTCGTACAACCGGCCCGAGTATCTCGAAGTTTTCGGGTTGTCCAAAGCCGGTCTGATCATTGTGCCGCTGAACTGGCGGCTGGCGGCTGCTGAACTGTTGCGCCTGTTGTCGCATAGTGGCGCCCGGGTTCTGCTGGCTGAGGCGTCGTTTGTGCCCCTGGTCGAAACGTTGCGCGAGCAGCTTCCGGGGCTTGAGGTGCTGGTGGTGCTTGATGACGGGACCGGTACGTCTGACTTGTCTCAGACTGTGGAAGCGGCAGAGACGTCGGGGGCACCAGAATCTGCCGCAGCGCCTGCGCTTTCTGTGCTCACCGGTTGGCTGCCCTATGAATCCCTGGCGGCCCGGGGCGATGATGCCGAACCCCCGTTCGTGCCAGGCCATACGATGTGCTGTGTATCGTCTATACCAGTGGCACCACGGGAGCCCCCAAGGGCGTAAAAATCACGCACCAGGGGCGCTGGACAACTGCCGCACCAGTGCCGGTGAGTTGCTGGGCCTGCGTGAAGATGACCATGCCCTGGCGGTCTTGCCGTTGTTTCATGTGGGCGGCATGTGGTACCACCTGTTCCCCAGTTTTGCGACAGGCTGTTCCAATTTCCTGATGCCGCAGTTTGACCCCGCTGTGCTGCTTCAGGCCCTTCAAGACCAGAAAATCACGAATGTGCATCTGGTGCCGACGATGGTGGGCGCGCTGATCCATCATCCCGGTATTGATGGCTTTGACCTGAGCCACCTGCGCCTGATCATGTATGCGGCGTCCAGCATGCCGGCAGAGTTGTTGCGTCGAGCCATGCTGATGTTTCCGCAGTGCAGCTTTGCCCAAGGTTATGGGTCAACCGAGGCCGGTACGGTTACGGGCCTGTTCCCCGCCGATCATGTGCTGGCCGGACAGTCTGGTCAGCAGCATTTGCTGGTGTCGTGCGGTCATGCGCTGCAGGGGCGTGAAATCCGCATCCTGGATGCTGACCATAATGATGTGGCCGTGGGCGGGATTGGTGAGCTTGTGGTGCGAAGCCCGGGGGTGATGGCCGGGTACTGGAATGATGATGACCTGACCAAAACCGTGCAAACCGACGGGTGGGTGCGCACCGGCGACCTGGCCCGTTGCGATGATCAGGGCTACTACTACATTGTGGATCGCAAGAACGACATGATCATCACGGGCGGTGAAAACGTTTACCCTACCGAGGTCGAGTCGTGTTTATATGCCGATCCCCGGGTGCTTGAGGCGGCAGTTTTCGGGGTGCCCGACCCCAAGTGGGTTGAGCGCGTGGTGGCGGCGGTGGTGCTTAAACCCGGTGAAACTGCTACGGCCAAGGACATTGTCGATCGCCTGCGCCGGCATCTGGCGGCGTACAAATGCCCCAAAGACATTTATTTTGTGGCCGACCTGCCCAAGAGCGGGGCCGGCAAGGTGTTGCGCAAAATGCTGCGCGACCGGTTCGGCGGGTAGCGTGCCCAGTAGTTGTATCGGCCATGTTTGGCCGGTACAACTTTAATCGGTACAACCGCATTTGGTGCCAGCCCTGATTTATTTGAACGCGGTTTCAATAAAGCTGCGCAGCTTGCGTGAATGCAACCGTTCGAAGGGCATTTCACGCAGTTGCTCCAGCGCCCGGATGCCGATTTTCAGGTGCTGACCCACCTGGGTACGATAGAACTCGCTGGCCATGCCAGGCAGTTTCAGTTCGCCATGCAGGGGTTTGTCGGACACGCACAACAAGGTGCCATAAGGCACCCGGAAGCGGAAACCGTTGGCGGCAATGGTGGCCGATTCCATGTCCAGGGCAATGGCACGCGATTGCGACAGCCCGCGTACCGGTTCGTTGTCATCGCGCAGTTCCCAGTTGCGGTTGTCCGTGGTGGCCACGGTGCCGGTACGCATGATGCGTTTCAGTTCCCACCCTGAAAGCCCCGCTACTTCAGCCACGGCCTCTTCCAGGGCAACCTGGATTTCAGCCAGCGGCGGCACGGGGACCCAGGTGGGCAGGTCGTCATCCAGCACGTGGTCTTGCCTTACGTAACCGTGTGCCAGCACGTAGTCCCCCAAACGCTGTGTCGTGCGCAAACCGGCGCAATGCCCCAGCATGATCCAGGCCGATGATCGCAGTACGGCCACATGGTCGGTAATGGTTTTGGCATTGGACGGACCTACCCCGATATTGATCAGGGTAATGCCGGTATTGCCCTCGCGCAGCAGGTGGTAGGACGGCATTTGGGGCATGCGGGCGGGGGTGTGCCGACGGGTTGGGCATTTGGCCCTGCCGGGGTCATGACATTGCCGGGCTCAACCAGGGCTGTGTAGCCCCTTCGCCGCGGGCCAGCATGTCTTTGGCCCAGGCGCAGAACTCGTCAATATAGAACTGGTAATTGGTGAACAGCACGTAGCTTTGAAAATGCTGTGGCCGGGTGGCCGTGTAGTGCTGCAGCCGGTGCAGCGAATAGTCAATGCGCGGTGCCGTGAACGGCGCCAGGGTTCGGGGGTGCCACGGTGGCCGCGCCAGGTGCCATTGACAATAGCGTCATCGGTGATGGCCAGGTCGGGGACGTCAAAATGGTCGCGCAGCTCGCCACCCACTGAATCGGCGTAGACCCCTTCCACGTAATAGCCTTCGGGGAAGGCAAAATGCAGCGGTATGGGCACATCGGACTCGCCGATTTCGACGCCGACGCCGTGGTTTTTGAGCAGCAGATGAATCTGTTCGCACAGGTAACGTTCGAACAGATGCGGCTGGGTAATGGTGGTCATGTAGGTGCCGGGCTCGACCACATAGCCATACGACAGGCGGCTGTCGATGGGCTGGTAGGTGCTGACCTTGATGCGGATGGCCGGATAGCAGGCGCGTACTCGCTGACCGTCGTGCAGTTCACCTTTGGCGTAGTCTTTGAAACCCTCACGAATGTAGGCCGTATTGCGTTCGTAAATTTCAATCAGGCGAGCAACGGCTGCAGACGCATCTTCAAACGTACTGAAGGGGATGAGCGGCGGCGTGACCAGCGAGGCCACAGCGCCCGCGCCAGAAAATCGGGACATAAGAACTCCTAGATCAACTGATCCATGAAACAGGCCAGGGCGACGTCAAGATCGGTCACGCCCTTGGCATCGTGGGTGGTCAACGTTACGTTGACGCGGTTGTAGATATTGGTCCACTCGGGGTGATGGTTCAGGTGTTCGGCTTGCAAGGCCACCTGGGTCATGAACCCGAAGGCGTCATTGAAGCTTCTGAACACGTATTCTTTCTGGATGGCATCCCGCCCCGTTGTTGCCGTCCAGCCATCCAACAGTAGCAGGGCCGAAACCGCCCCGATCAGTTTAGGTTGACGAGCCATGACACCCCCTTGAAATGTGGTCATGCGGTTAACACACTAAACAACTATTTGTTCAAGATGATTTAACCGGCATCGTATTGAGCCTGTGCAGGCAACACGCCATACTATACGTTGATCGTATTCCAAAAACTTTACTGGCCATTTTGCCAATGCCAGATTCAGGGGGCGTCATGACACAACGAAAAACAGCCGGTCAGCTTCAGGTCGATACCTTGCTGCATGACTTCATTGAAAACGAAGCGCTGCCCGGCAGCGGGATCGGTTCGGCGGCATTCTGGGCGGGTTTTGACGCCATTGTTCATGACCTGGCGCCTGAAAACAAAGCCCTGCTGGCTGAACGTGACCGCTTGCAAGCTGAAATGGATGCCTGGCACCGGGCCAACCCGGGCCCGATTCGCGATATGGCGGCCTACAAGGCGTTTCTGCAGAACATCGGCTACCTTCAACAGGCGCCCGATACGGTGCACGTGAATACGCAGAACATTGATGTTGAGTTTTCCGACCAGGCAGGGCCGCAGTTGGTTGTGCCGATCACCAATGCCCGCTACGCCCTGAACGCGGCCAATGCGCGTTGGGGCAGTTTGTATGACGCCCTGTACGGCACCGATGCCATTTCCGAAGACGATGGCGCAACCCGGGCAGGGGGCTACAACCCGGTGCGGGGCAACAAGGTCATCCAGTTCGGGCGGCAGTTTCTGGATGACGCTGTGCCGTTGGCACAGGGGTCACATGCCGATGCGGTGGCGTACCGTGTTGCGCACGGTGCGTTGCAGGTCGAACTGGCGGGTGGCCCGATAACGGGTTTGAAGAACCCGGCGGCTTTGCTGGGGTATCGCGGCAACCCCGCCGCACCCGAAGCCCTGGTGTTCCGCCACAACGGGCTGCATTTCGAACTGCAAATTGACGCCTCTCACCCCATCGGGGCGCAAGACCGTGCGGGTGTCAAAGACATTCTCATGGAAGCGGCCCTGACCACCATCATGGACTGCGAAGACTCGGTCGCCACAGTCGACGCCGAAGACAAGGTGTTGGCCTATCGTAACTGGCTCGGGCTCATGACGGGCACGCTGTCTGAAAACGTGTCGAAGGGTGGTAAAACGTTTGCCCGTACCTTGAATCCTGATCGCGAATACACCGATCTGGCGGGCAACATCCAGACGCTGGGCGGGCGGTCAATGATGCTGATACGCAATGTGGGCCATTTGATGACCAACCCGGCCATCCTTGATAAAAACGGTAACGAAGTGCCCGAGGGCATCATGGATGCGGTGGTCACGTCGCTGATTGCACTGCGTGACCTGCAGCGCAAGGCCAATTCCCGCAAAGGTTCGGTGTATATCGTCAAACCCAAAATGCATGGCCCTGCCGAAGTGGCCTTTACCGGCACGTTGTTTGCCCGCGTCGAACAACTGCTGGGCATGGCCCCCAATACCCTGAAAATGGGCATCATGGACGAAGAGCGCCGCACCAGCGTTAATCTTAAAGCGTGTATTGCTCAGGCGGCCGAGCGCGTGGCGTTCATCAATACCGGTTTTCTTGACCGCACCGGCGATGAAATGCATACCGCCATGGAAGCCGGCCCGATGATTCGCAAGGGCGACATGAAACGCACCGACTGGATCGACGCCTACGAGCGCAACAACGTGCAGGTTGGTTTGGCCTGTGGCTTGCGGGGGCGCGCCCAGATCGGTAAAGGCATGTGGGCCATGCCCGACCTGATGGCCGATATGCTGGTGCAGAAAATCGGCCAGCTCAAGGCCGGCGGCAATACGGCCTGGGTGCCGTCACCCACGGCGGCAACCTTGCATGCCCTGCATTACCACCAGGTGGATGTCCAGGAAATCCAGCGTGGCATGGAAGGCAAAACCGAAGCTTTGCTCGACAAAATCCTGACGGTACCCGTGGCCTCCAGTCCGAATTGGTCCGACGCCGAAAAGCAGCAGGAGCTCGACAACAACGCCCAGGGCATTCTGGGGTACGTGGTGCGCTGGGTTGACCAGGGCGTGGGGTGTTCAAAAGTGCCCGACATCCACAATGTGGGCCTGATGGAAGACCGTGCCACCCTGCGCATTTCCAGCCAGCACATTGCCAACTGGCTGCGCCACGGGGTGGTGACAAAAGATCAGGTCATGGAAACCCTGAAGCGCATGGCCGCGGTGGTTGACGGCCAGAACCAGGGTGACCCGCTGTACAAACCGATGGCCGGCCGCTTTGAAACTTCGGTGGCGTTCAAGGCTGCCTGCGACCTGGTGTTCAAGGGGCTTGAGCAGCCCAATGGCTACACCGAACCGCTGTTGCACCATTGGCGGCAGGTGGCCAAAAAGGGCTGATCCATTTTCGCCCTTGATGTTAAAAAGGCAGCGTTCTGGCGCTGCCTTTTTAACGTAACGCGGCCTTCTTGTTAACCGCGGACCTGGCCCACGATCTCGTCCAGCCACATCAGCAGCAGGTCGATTTCTTCGGCAGAGATATTCAGGGCCGGCATGAAGCGCAGCAGGTCGGGGCGGGGGCATTGAGCAGCAGGCCTTCGGGGGCGCGGTCACGGGCGGCGGCGACGATGGCCCCGCCGTCGGGTTTGCCCAGCTTCAGGGCGCGCAGCAAGCCGACACCGCGCTCGCCGTCCATGCCCCACTTGGCCGACAACGCCAGCAGGCCTTCCGACAGTTGTTGGGCACGGGCGTTGGCCGCTGCCATGAAGTCCGGGCTGCTGACTTCGTCAAAGACGGCAATGCCGGCGGCCGCCATAAGCGGGTTGCCGTTGTAGGTGCCGCCCTGGTCACCGTGCTCGAAACAGGACACGGCTTCGCGTGCGCACAGCGCGGCCAGCGGCACACCGCTGCCAATGCCTTTGGCCAGTGTCATGATGTCGGGCTCGATGTTTGAATGCTGGTAGGCAAACAGCTTGCCGGTGCGACCCATGCCGGTCTGCACCTCGTCGACAATCAGCAGCATGCCGTGTTCGCGGGTTAGCGCGCGCAGTGCTTGCATGAATTCAACGGTGGCAGGAATGACGCCGGCCTCACCCTGCACAGGTTCGAGCATGACGGCAACGGTTTTGTCGTCGATCAGGGCGCGTACCGATTCAATATCGTTCAGTTCGGCTTTGGGGAAACCGTCGACCTGGGGGCAAACAAGGTGTCCCAGCCGGGTTTGCCTGACGCCGACATGGTCGCCAGCGTGCGGCCGTGGAAACCATGATTGAACGTGATGATTTTGTAGGCACCGTTGCGATTGAGCTGGCCCCATTTGCGGGCCAGCTTGATGGCACCTTCATTGGCTTCGGCACCGCTGTTGGCAAAGAACACGCGATCAAAACATGAGGCCCCGGTGATGCGCTTGGCCAGGTCCATGGAGGGCTGGTTATAAAACGCAGGTGAAGGGTTGATGAGCGTCGAGGCTTGTTTGTTCAGTGCAGCGACGACCGACGGCGGGCAGTGGCCCAGGCAATTGACAGCCCAGCCTTGCAGGATATCGAGGTAGCGTTTGCCGTTATGGTCTTCAAGCCAGGAACCCTGACCACGAACAAAGACCAGCTCGGGCCGTGCGGTGATTTCCATAAGGGCGTGAACGCCCGACTGATCGAATTGCATAGTGACATCCTGGGAAATAAGGGGCTGGGCAGCAGGGCTGCACAAAAGTTCAATTTTAACGTACCGCGCCAGGGCGATTGTTACATTTTTTGGGTGGATTGCTGTGGTTTATAAGTGATCCGGTTCGCTAGGCCTGCACTTTGAACTGCCGCCCATGCATGAATGTGGCCATAATGCGCATAAACGAGAACGAGACGAGACATCATGACAGACCACTCAACGGCATCTGCTGCCGTGCCGTTTGCTACGGACGAGCGCGGGCGTTTGCTCGCCACTTACCTTGCCGCCGCCGCAGATTTTTCGGGTTGCCCGACATTGACCGTGTGCCGGTCTGGGCAGGCCGCATGACCCCCAACCTTGACGATCTTGAGCGCCTGCTGGCGACTCCGGTTGCAACGCAGGATGACCCTGTCGGGTTGCCTGTTGGCGCTGATTGCTCCGGGCAGAACAGCCAGGGTGTGGGTCGTGACGTTTCTACGGTCTTTCCTGAAGGTTTGCTCCCGGGGCGGACGCACGCCGATATGGTTTCCGCAGGGCCTGACGATCTTTCTGTCGAAACGGCACCGCTGGTGCGGCTGGCCCGGCGTATTGCCACGGGTGATCTTGACCCGGTTGCGCATGTGCAACGTCGTCTTGATGCCATCGCCGCCCGTCCTGAGTTGAACGCGTTCATTCACGTAGATGCCCAGGATGCACTGGCCAAGGCCCGGGCCTTGAAAGCGCAGATTGCGGCCGGAATGCCGGTTGGCCTGTTGGCGGGGACCGTCATGGCAGTCAAAGATTGCATTCCCGTCAAGGGGCTGCCGTATCAGGCGGGTTCGGCAGCCGTGCCGGTGCAGGTGGCGTCGGCCAGTGCGCTGGCCGTGCAACGCCTTGAGGCGGCAGGTGCCATTGTCATTGGCATGACCAACATGCATGAATTGTCTTATGGCGGCTTGTCGAACAATCCGCACTTCGGTGCGGTCGGTCATCCGCAGAACCCGGAATTTGTACCTGGGGGTCCAGTGGCGGTTCAGCGGTGGCGGTGGCTGCGGACATGGCCGATTTTGCCCTGGGTACCGATGCTGCCGGTTCGGTACGTATGCCGGCGGCCTTGTGCGGGTTGGTCGGGTTCAAGGCCAGCTACGACCGCGTGCCGCGCGACGGCGTTGTTCCGTTGACCTGGTCACTGGATCACATCGGGCCGTTGACACGCACCGTGGCTGATGCCGCTGTTGTGACGGCCATGATGGCCGGTGAGGGGGCGGCAGTACAGCAGGCTCTTACATCTAGCGCATCTTTGGCTTCGGCTGTCGCTGCTGGTGTGGTGGGTGCGGAACCTATGGCCGGGGCTGCAACTTCGCCTCCTGCACGGGCCTTGACGGTGTTTTGCCCGGAAAATTATTTTGACCCTGTGCTCGAACCGGATGTGCGGGCGGTGTTTCAGCAAACGCTAGCGGTGCTTCAGTCTGCAGGTGTTCTGGTGCAGCAGGGCATTATCCCCGAGCTGGAGCTGGCACCGATGCTGCAGTATTTCACCATGGCGCCGGAAGCGGCGCAGGTTCACGATGCGCTTGCCTTGCAACACCCGGACCGCATCGGTGACGATGTCAGGGCGCGGCTTGAGGCGGGCCGCTTCATACGGGCTGTGGATTACCTCAAGGCACAGCGGTTGCGCACCGCCCTGAAGCGCGCGCTGACGGCACCACTGCAGGCCGGTGCCCAGGTCATGGTAACCCCTACGGTACTGACAGCCGCGTGCCGCGCCGATGCCGTAGTGCATCGTGCAGATCGGGCCGTTGCGGTTCGTACCGTATTGACGCGCCTGACCTATCCGTTCAATCTTACGGGTATGCCCGCTATTTCAGTGCCGTGCGGTGTGAATGCCGCAGGTTTGCCAGTGGGGTTGCATATTGCGGGCCGGTGCGGCGATGACGCTACGGTGCTGGCGGTTGCCGCGCACATCGAGGCGGTGCTGGGGCAGGTCAGGAACGCGCATTTGGCGTCGTAGTGTCTACGGAACGCGCTGGCGATACGTATCTTAATGGTCTGTCCAACCCTAAAACTAAAGAGCGATTTGTCGAATAATTAACGAGGGGCTTGTCCAATAATGAACGAACACCTTGTCCATCGGAATTCTGGTTATGGAAAATCTTGATCTCGTAGTTTTACGCGCCCTGTACGACTGGCGTCGTGCGGGTAAACGGGCCTTGCTGGCGACAGTGGTGCGTACCTGGGGGTCGTCGCCCCGGCCTGTGGGTTCAACCATGGCATTGTGTGAAGATGGTGCCGTCGTGGGTTCGGTGTCGGGCGGGTGCATTGAAGATGACCTGATCTACCGTTTCACCAAGGCCTATGCCGGCGCACCGCAAAACGAAGACATGCCGCAGGGCGCGCCGCGTTTTCTGAAATACGGTATCAAGGCAGACGAGGCCCATCGGTTTGGTTTGCCCTGTGGTGGCACTCTGGAACTGCTGCTTGAGTTCGACCCCGAGCCCGACGCCTTGGCGGCCTTGATTGCTGACTTGCAGTCCGGCCGGCTGATGCACCGGCGTGTCAGCCTGGCGGATGGCCAGGTTACCTTGCTGCCTGCCGGGCAGCCTGAAGCTCTGGTCGTCACCGACACCGAACTGGTCAATACCTTCGGCCCCGAATATCGCATGCTGCTGATCGGTGCCGGGCAACTGGCTGAATATCTGGCCACCATGGCGTTGTTCAACGGTTTTGCGGTCACCGTGTGCGATCCGCGCGAAGAATATCGTGGCAGCTGGTCGGTACCCGGAGTGACGGTGGTGTCCGAGATGCCCGATGACGTGGTGCTGGCGTTCAAGGCCGACCGTCGTTCCTGCATTATTGCCTTGACGCACGACCCCAAACTTGACGATCTGGCCTTGCTTGAGGCGCTTGAAACCGAGGCGTTTTACGTGGGGGCCATTGGTTCGCGCAGCAATAACCAGGCCCGTCACCAACGCATGATCGAACACTTTGATCAAACACCTGAATCGCTCAAGCGCCTGCGGGGGCCTATCGGTATTTATATTGGCAGCAAGACCCCACCTGAAATCGCTGTCAGCATCATGGCCGAAGTCTTGGCCGTGAAAAATGGCGTGACCCTGCCCCGAGACATGGAGGTGGCGTTTGCCAAAGATAACGCAGGTGTAGCGGGCTCGGGTGCCGAGGCGGTCTGTTCGGTTTGACGGCGTGGTCTGCGATCAACGCTGGCGCTTTAAAAGACGTCGTCGTCACGAAACCAGCCGGTCAGGCTCCAGCGTGTGCGTCGTGTCGGTAGCACTTCGTGCCAGATGGTGTCGCTTCTGAACACTACCAGCCGGCCGGGCAGGGGTAACAGTTTTGTGACGCGCTCCAGCGGGGTGCCTGTTTGGATGGTTTGTGCCTGAGTTTCCAGCATCGCTTGGGGGTATCGACGTGCTGTGCCTCTGCGTCGGGAGTCGTTTCATACAAGCACAGCTCGCCGCCGTCGTCGTCATTCCAGTCATCGTTCAGATAAAGCACGGCCGAGATTTTCCGGTGGGGGCTGTTGCGGTGCTGGTCAAGGTGCCGGCTGTAGCCATAGCCGCTGTCGTAGCGTGCCAGGTGGAATTCTTCGCTGCGCAGGCCAAGGTAGTACTGCTGGTTCAGGGTTTGGCGAAGTTCGGCCAGAAAGCCGGTGAAGGGATGGGTGTTGAAGGGGAAGTGTTGAAATCGACCCAGCAGATGCTGTCGCCGCGAATTTTCGGGTTGTTTTGCCGGCTGGCGTGTTTCCCGATGGTGGCATCGTGAAACTGGCCGGCTTCCCAGAGTGTCTGGCTGGCCCCCGCAAGGACAAGCGCCAGTCGTGCGGGATGACCCCATCGGACATGGCCCAGCCGTTCACTTCAAGGCTGGTAAAAAAACGTCGGGAAGTGCGATCAAAATGTTCGCCTAAAGCTGGAATTTTAAGCGAAATCCCTAGGTTTCCACAAAATGCTTCAAGAGTAAACTTTTGAAGTTGAATCAATTATGAGGGGAAGAAATGACATCCAGCGGGCCCTTGCGTGTGTGTGTGGCCGGTGCCGGAGCGATCGGCTGTACCGTCGCGGCGCGTCTTCAAGCCGGTGGTCAGCCCGTCAATGTTCTGGCGCGCGGCGATACGCTGGCCGCACTGCGCCAGAACGGCATTTGTCTGACGGATCTTGAAGGTGAACATCAGGTTGCCGTAAGTGCCAGCGCCAGTGCTACGGACTTTGGTGTGCAGGACATCGTCTTTGTGTGCACCAAAGCGCAGTCGCTGCCATCAATTTTGCCGTCATTGGCACCGCTGATCGGTGAACACACGATGGTCGTGCCGATGGTCAATGGCGTACCCTGGTGGTATTTTCATGCCGAGGGCAGCCGTTTTTCCGGGCAGGTCGTCAATGCGGTAGACCCTGACGGCGCGCTGACGCGGGCCTTGCCCCTCGCGCAGGTCATCGGTTGTGTGGTGTTCATTACGGCGCAGTCGCTGGCACCGGGGGTGGTTCACTCGAATAACCCGCACCTGATCGTGTTTGGTGAGCCCTCGGGTCAGATGACCCCTCGGCTCGAGCGTCTGCGCGCTCTGGTCGAAGCGGCGGGAATTGAAGCGCGTGGGGTTGATCGCATCCGCGATACGCTCTGGACCAAGATTTTGGCCAATCTGACCTCCAACCCGTTGTCTGTTGTCACCGGGGCAACACTTGAGCAGCTGTATTCATTGCCGGATCTGAAACGCATTGTGGTCAAGATGCTGCATGAGGGCCTGGCGGTTGCGGCCGCCTATGGTGCGCGTGTCAATTTTGATCCGCATACCTTTATTGAGTTGGCCGCCGGTATGGGGCCTGTTAAAACATCCATGCTGCAAGATTATGAAAAAGGTCTGCCGCTTGAGCTTGCCGCCATTGGTGACGCTGTCCTTGAACTGGCACAACGTATGGATATGGCCATGCCGGTCACGCAAGATGTCCTGGCGCTGGCACGGTTTCGCGGGCAGGCCGTCGCTGCGTCCCGCTAACGTTCTGGCAGTTTCTTTCCAGGCCGTGCCAGTGCTGCCCGGCCTGTCCGATTTGCGCTGGCATGACGGCTGACGCCGCCATGCCGTGTTCCCCGGCGAAAGCGCAACGCCGGCCCACTCTGGAGCCTTGTTATGTCTGATGTTGTCATCCGCCCCGCCAACTGCAGTGATGCCGAATGGGCCTTGCGCGAACAGCTGGCGTATTGCTATCGCCTGGTTGATTTTTTTGGCTGGACCGAAACTATTTTCAACCATATTTCAGCCCGCCTGCCTGGGCCGGCACACCATTATCTGGTGAATCCGTTTGGTTTGAATTACAGCGAGGTGACTCCGGCCAACTTGTTGAAAGTGGACCTCGACGGCAACAAGCTTGACCCTTCCGAGTACGACGCCAACCCGGCAGGGTTTGCCCTGCACAGCGCGGTTCATGGTGCGCGCGATGATATCCATTGCCTGATTCACACCCACACGACCCCGTTTCAGCCGTGGCCCAGAAGCAGGCCGGGTTTGATCACAACAATTTCTACGGTGCGCAGCTGTTTGGTCGTGTGGCTTACCATGCGTTCGAAGGCATCACGCTGTTTGCCGATGAAAAAACCCGTATGCTGGCCAGCCTGGGCAGCAAACATATTCTGGTCTTGCGCAACCATGGTGTTGCAGTGGGTGAAAGCAGTATCGAAAAGGCGTTCTTCCTTCTGTGGACGGTCCAGCGTGCGGCTGAAATTCAGGCCCAATCGACAGCGATGGGAGGTGAAGATGTCGTCTTGTCAGACGAAATTCGCCAAAAATGTGCCGATCTGACGGCAATGTTGATCCGGGAGGATGATTTTGCCGTCAAATTCTTCAATGCAATGATTCGTAAGATGCATGCAGAAAAGGGTAACTCTTGGTAACTTTGAGCGAAATTGGCGACACGTTAAGTGTGCTGAATGTTATTTGCCAATTGGTTTAAGGTTAAAATTTCGCATCTTGTTCTATCAAAGGATGTGGGGATGCAACACGCATACGAAACGCCGCCAGAGCCCGTGCCGGCTTCTGGATTGGCAAGGGCTTACAAAGGCCTGCTCAACGGCACGGGCGCGTTCGCGGCGCTGCTTTTTTGGCCATGGCGCTACTGGTTTGTACCGATGTTCTGCTGCGTAATCTGGGTAATTCGTCAATTGGCTGGGCGGTAGAAGTTACCGAGTACATGATGATGCTGGCGGCCTTCTGTGCTGCGCCGTGGCTGGTCTTCACCAATGACCATATCCGCGTTGATGTCATTGTGCGAAATTTCACGGGCGTTGCCAAGTTTGTCGTCAGTTTTATTTCGTATACAGTTTGTTTGCTGATTTCTGCCGTGTTGGCTTGGTACAGCTACACCAGCCTGATGGATGCAAAAGCCCAGGGGGATCGTGTTCAAGGTCCTCATGTTCCCTGAATGGTGGCTGGGTCTGCCCATGCTGTTCTGTTTTGCATTGCTCGTCATCGAGTTCACCCGCCAGTTTGTTGGCATCTTCGTACCGGTCAAGGGGGCGTAATGGATTGGCAATCTGCACTAACCCTGTTGCTGGGTACGTTGTTTGTCCTGATGCTGATCGGCGTGCCGGTGGCATTTGCGTTTTTGGGCGTCAACCTTTTGGGCGCCTGGATTTTCATGGGTGGCGAAGCGGGTATCAGCCAGCTGGTTCGTAACTCGATTCAATCGGTCAGCAGTTTTTCACTGACGCCCATTCCGTTGTTTATTCTGATGGGCGAGGTGTTGTTCCATACGGGGCTGGCCTATCGGGCCATCAATGCCATTGAACGACTGATCGCTCGTGTTCCGGGTCGTTTGTCGGTGGTGTCGGTGGTGGGTGGAACGGTATTTGCCACCCTGTCGGGTTCGACTATCGCCAATACGGCCATGATGGGCGGTACATTGCTGCCCGAAATGATGCGTCGCGGCTACCATCCGAATATTGCCATGGGTCCGATCATGGCTGTGGGTGGTATCGCCATGCTGATTCCGCCGTCGGCCCTGGCCGTCATGCTGGGCAGTCTGGCCGGCATTTCCATCTCCAAGCTGCTGATCGGGGGCATCATTCCTGGCTTGTTGATGGCGTTGCTGTTCCTGGGCTATGTGGTTGTTCGCTGCAAGATCAGCCCCGAAATGGCACCGGCCGATGATCCCTCCCAGCGTGTGTATGGTTGGGAAAAGTGGAAGCCGTTTTTCCGCGATGTCGTGCCCCTGCTGGGTATTTTTGTGGCGGTGGTGGGCAGCATGCTGGCCGGCTGGGCATCGCCCACCGAATCGGCGGCGATTGGTGCGGTGGCCGCAACCATTGCGACCATGTGCTATGGCGCGTTCACGCTTCAGAGTTTTTACAAGTCGTTGATTGAAACCGCCCGTATTTCGGTCATTATTCTGTTTGTCCTGATTGCGTCGACCACGTTCTCGCAGTTGCTGAGCTTTTCGGGTGCAACGTCCGGGTTGCTGGGCATCATTACTGCCTATGACCTGTCGCCGTTCATGCTCATCATCGGGATGCTGCTGATTCTGCTGGTGCTGGGTTGTATCATCGACCAGGTCAGCATGATGATGATTACGCTGCCGTTTTTCATGCCGCTGGCCAATGCTGCCGGTATTGACCCTGTCTGGCTGGGTGTGATGTTGCTGGTCGCCATGGAGCTGGGTCTGCTGACACCGCCGTTCGGCCTGTTGTGCATGGTCATGCAAAGTGTGGCGCCGCCCCAGATCCGCCTGACGCAAATTTACGCGTCGGTGTTTCCGTTCATTGTGATCGAGGTGCTTGTCATCGCCTTGATCCTGTTTTTGCCCTGGCTGGCTATTGGTTTGCCGCGGCTCATGATGTAACCAAAGGAGATTCAACCATGAAAATGCAATTGAAAAAATTGTTGTCGGGACTTTCCTGGGTCTGGCTGCGATGTCGGCTGTCCAGGCGGCAGAGGTCACTCTGAAAGCAGTCAGCGTCTTTAACCAGGACGCCTTCTTTTTCCGTCAGTTCAACGAGTTCATGAAGGCGGTGAACGAAGAGGGCAAAGGGCTGGTACAGATCCAGTTCGTGGGTGGCCCCGAAGCGATGCCTCCGTTCGAAGTGGGCAGTGCATTGCGTTCCGGTGTGGTCGACATTGCCAACACGACAGCCGTGTTCCACGCCAATCTGGTGCCTGAAGGCCTGACGCTGACGGTTACCAATACGCCAATGGCCGAGCTGCGCAAAAATGGCGGCTACGAACTGATGGACAAGATCCACCGTGAAAAGGCCAACATGGTCTGGCTGGGTCGTACGACAGATGGTCTGAAATACCACGTATATGCCAACAAAAAGCCTGAAGGCAATTCGTTCTCGGGCATGAAGCTGCGCAGCGTGCCGGTGTACCGTGCTTTCTTCCAGTCGCTGGGCGCAACACCGTTGCAGGTTCCCCCGGGTGAAGTGTTCACCGCCCTTGAGCGTGGTGTGGTTGACGGTTATGGCTGGCCCAGCGTCGGTATTTTCGACCTTGGCTGGCAAGAAAAGACCAAGTATCGCGTTGAGCCCGGTTTCTACAACGTTGAAGTCAGCCTGTTCATGAACCAGGACACCTGGGAAAAGAAACTGGACGACAAGCAGCGTGAGTTTCTGAAGGCACAAATGGCTAAAATTGAAGCCAACTACGCCAAGGATCACGAACTGGCTGCCGCCGAAGAGAAGCGTCAGAAGGATTTCGGTATTGAAATGGTACCGGTGGCTGACGGTGCTGCATTCGTCAAGCAGGCGAACGACTCGGCCTGGGCTGCCATTGAGCAGACCAGCCGCTATGGCAAACAGCTGCGCGAGAAGTTCGGCGCTAACCAGTAATTACGGTTTTGTACAGGCTTAAGGGGCACATCATGACCACCGGTGAACTGATTGTTGTTGCGTTGTTCGTTGTCGGTCTGGCGTGTTCCCTGACGCTGCTGGTGTGGCTGGTGCGCATGTTGCGCCGTGAAAGCGATACGGGTCAGCGTCGCGTAAAAAACAACGCAGGCCAGTAACTTTACTGGCTTCCCGGTTATTAACGCCAAAGCCGTTTGTAAAAGAGCCCTGCCGGTTGTGAAACCGGCAGGGCTCTTTGTTGGGTACGGTAGCGGGCTGAAGTGCTTTTTTAGAGTGTTTTTTAACCCTGACGACGTTGCCTCCGTGTTGCACAAGTGCCGAAGCACCTTTAGCTGAAGGTGTTGGGCAGCAGGAAGAAGAACGCGGCGACCGCGGTGGGCACCGCTGCAGACATCAGCAGCTTGAGCGGCGAGATGGCGCCATCCGGGAAGGTGCCTTTCAGGATGGCGAAACCCGCCGGGTTGGGGGCGTTGGCAATGACGGTAAGACCGCCGCCCGTGACCGCCCCGGCCACCAGCATGTAGCGCCACAGATCGCTCGTGCCTTCAACCAGTGAACCCAGGTAGGTCAGGGCGGCATTATCGGTAACCGCGGTCAGGGCAGTAGCGCCCCAGAACAGAACCGTCGGGGAAAGCCCGCCCAGAAGGTCTTGCAACCACCATTTCTGCATGCCGCCCAGAACAACCAGCCCGGCCAGGAAGAAACCGACCAGCAGTCCTTCTTTGATCAGCAGGGGGTTCTGGAACTTTTTGTAGGCCTCGGCGTAACCAATGAACATCATGAGCAGGCCCATGAACATGGCCGGATGATGCGCGGTCAGGACGACGGCAACCAGGAAACCCAGGTGGATGGCCATGACCAGCGGGGGAGCCGCAGGACGCTTGTCGGCGGACTCGTCGGTGGCATTGACGCCGGTACCCGTACCGATGGCTTTACTGACCAGATATTTGCGTACGATCAGGGTCAGCAGGGCGGCATTGATGATGACGGCAGCGACCGCACGCCAGCCAAAGTGCGTGGCCATGTAGGCAGAGTCCCAGCCGAAGGTTTGGGCCACCATGAGTACCGGAGGGGCTGCATAGGCCGTTAGCACGCCGCCAATCGACACGTTAACGAACAGCACGCCGATGGTAAGGTATTTGAACCCTGCCTGTTCGGAGCGCCGGAAATAGGCATCGCGCAGCAGCAATGCCGCCAGCGTCATGGCGGCAGGTTCCGTGATGAACGATCCGGCCAGTGGCACCATTGACATCGTAATAAAGAACATCGCCACTTCAGTGCGGATGGGCACCACACGCGCAAGGCTGCGCACCAGCAGGCCGACCAGGTCGAGAATGGGTTTGCTGGCCGCAATGACCATGATGGCAAATACGAACAGCGGCTCGGTAAAGTTGCGTGAGTCGACGTAACGGATGGCTTCGGGAGCCCCCGCCGAAATGACCATGATGATGATCAGGACAAACGCCCAGACCCCGAATACGGCCTCGACTTCAGCCAGCAAATGCCACAGGCCCGAATGGGGCCCTTTTTGTTGGACAGTCGGGCAAAAACCGGCACTGAAAAGGTATGGATGATGGCAACGGCAAACAGAAACGTTGCCAACGCTTCAAGGAAAGAGGGCATGGCTTTGAACCTTTAGTTGACTAGCGTACCGCCCAGGGCGGCGACGATCAGCAAAACGCCAGGGGTCATGTTGGAGCGAAACAGCATGAAATTGCGGTCGGGGTGGGCCAGACTGAAGACCCGCATTTGCCAGGCAAAGTGACCGGCAATAATGGCAAGCACGACGAAGTACGCCCATGAGTGCTGCAGTGCGATGCCTGCATACAGCCAAAGGGCAATCGTGGCCACATAGAACCCGCCGATCCAGAGTTTACCGTGTTCGCCAAAACGCATGGCTGTTGACTTGACGCCCAGTTTCAGATCGTCACGCACATCGACATAGGCGTAGATAGAGTCGTAGCCGACTTGCCACAACACGGCCCCCACCCACATGGCGATACCGGCCAGCGGCAAGGTGTTCTGGGTGTCGGACCAGGCCATCAGCATGCCCCAGTTGAACCCGATGCCCAGCACAATTTGCGGCCAGTAGGTAAAGCGTTTGCACAGCGGGTAGATGATGACGATGGGAACCAGCAGCACGGCCAGCCAGCGACTGTATTCGTTGACCGCGAACAGCAGCAATGCGCACACGATGAATTGCCCCAGCAGGAACCACAGGGCGTTTTTCAGCGACAGCTGGCCGCTGGTGAGTGGCCGGAAACGGGTGCGTTCGACCTGGCTGTCGATGTCGCGGTCGAAAATATCGTTGATGGTGCAGCCTACCCCGCGCATCAGCAAGGCCCCCAGCGAAAAGATGAACAGCCGGAATAGCGTAGGCCAGCCGTCAGCTGCCTGAACCAGCGCGGCCAGGCAGGGCAGCAAGGTAAGCCAGGTACCTACCGGCCGGTCGAGCCGGCACAGGCGCGCATACGGCCCCCACGACGCCGGCAAACAGCGCGCCACCCAGTCATCGTGGCGCATATCGGACAGATCGGGCGTGTGTCGCGTTGTGCTCACGCTGCTTTGCTGACGGGTGTTTCGGCGATGAGACGCCCCAGAATTTCGATACCTTCGCGGATACGCTCTTCGGAAACGGTGACAAAGCTCAGGCGCAGGGTGTTGCGTTTGGCTTCGGCACCGGCGTAGAACGGCTCGCCGGGCACGAAGGCCACGTTCTGTTTGATCGAGCGATCGAGCAGTTCGTAGGCATTGATGTGTTCGGGCAAGGTCACCCAGATGAACATGCCACCTTCGGGCCTGGTCCAGTGGGCTTCTTTGGGGAAGTATTGATCCATGGCGTCAAGCATGTAGCCGCACTGTTCTTTGTAAATATCGCGTACAGCCGGCAGATGGAAGTTCAGGAAACCGTCTTGAATGGTTTCGTAAACGGCCATTTGCGTAAGGGTCGCCGTGTGCAGATCGGTGGCCTGTTTGATTTGCACCAGTTTGGCGATGATGGCTTCAGGGGCGACAATGTAGCCCAGCCGCAGGCCCGGAGCCAGGACCTTCGAGAAACTGCCCAGCCGGATGACGGTTGCACCCGCTTCACGACCCAAGCCCAGCAAGCCCGGCAAGGCTTCGCCGGCATAACGCAGGTCACCGTAGGGGTCATCTTCGATGATCGGTACGTTGGCCTGTGCACAGCGTTGCACCAGTGCCTTGCGACGTTCGAGACTGAGCGTGCGACCCGTGGGGTTCTGGAAGTTGGGCAGGGCGTAAATGAACCGTGCGCCGGCAACCCGTTCGTCGGTCAGGCCTTCGGGAATCAGCCCCTGATCGTCGGTGGGGACAGCCACATAGTCGGGCTCGAACAATGAAAATGACTGCAGTGCGCCCAGATAGCTGGGCGCTTCGACCAGCACTTTGCTGCCCGGATCGATAAACAGTTTGCCCAGCAGGTCAAGGGCTTGCTGGGACCCGGAAACGATAAGCACCTGGTTCGGGTTGACGTCGTTGGCGCCAACACGTTTCAGGTCTTGAGTGACCCATTCGCGCAGTGGTGCATACCCTTCGGTGGTGCCGTATTGCAGCGCCGCGCGTCCGTTACGGCTGAGCACGCGTTCGAAGGCCGCACTGATGGTGTCAACCGGGAAACCTTTGCAGCCGGCAACCCGCCGGCAAACGAGATGATTTCGGGGCGTTCGGTAACCTTCAGGATTTCCCGAATGGTGGAACTGGTGATTTTTTGCGCCCGCAGCGAAAAGGTGTAAGGCTGGCTGTTGGGTGCGGCGCCGTCGTCGGCGGCCGTAAGGTGATTAGGGCTCGTCATCCCGTCGTATTCCTGAAAAAATAGAGCACTTAGCCTTCTAGGATACTGCAACTTTCTGTCGAATGCTTGCAGAACGGCCGGTCGCCCCAATCTATGGCGTGTCAGGCCTGTCGTCCTGCGTCCCGGCGACGGGTGGCAGGCTGCAAAAACAGCTAAAATCGTACATTCTTTAGGGGTGATTATTGTGCCTATTTATGCTTACAAGTGCAGCGCGTGCGGCCATGCCGAAGACGTTTTGCAAAAGATTTCCGACCCGTTGCTCACCCAGTGCCCCCAGTGCGGTCAGTCGACCTATGCCAAGCAGGTAACGGCGGCAGGGTTCCAGCTCAAGGGGTCGGGCTGGTATGTTACCGATTTTCGCGGGGGCAACAGCACGTCGGGTGGCAGTGCAGGCTCAACTTCGGCAGCTGCCGACAGCGCCTCTGCGTCGGCACCTGCGGCGCCCGCACCATCGGCAACGGCTTCTACGCCTGCCGCCGGCTGATTCCGCATGCGCCACTTCAAGCGCTACTTCATTACGGGCCTGCTCATCTGGATTCCGCTCGTCATCACCCTGTGGGTGTTGTCGCTGGTGTTTACCACCCTCGAAAGCGTGGTGCCGTCATTCCTGACGTCGCAATCCCTGTTCGGGGTCCGGATTCCCGGCTTTCAGTTGCTGTTGGTGCTGGTGGTGGTGTTCTTCAGCGGGCTGGCCGGGGCCAACTTCATTGGTCGGGCGTTTGTCGACCGTTGGGAACGCCTTCTGGGCAGAATTCCGCTGGTGCGTTCCATTTATAATTCGGTCAAGCAGGTCAGCGACACGGTTTTATCGCCCAGCGGGCAGGCCTTTCGCGAGGCTGTTCTGGTGCAGTATCCACGGCAGGGGGCCTGGACCATCGCCTTTCTCACTGGCACGCCCAGTGGTGAGGTGGCCGAACGGCTGGGGGTGATTTCGTCAGTGTTTATGTACCCACCACGCCCAACCCCACGTCTGGTTTTTCCTGATGATGCCGCGTGCCGATGTCCAGGTACTCGACATGAGCGTCGATGCGGCGCTGAAGTACATCGTTTCCATGGGGGTCGTGTCACCGGGTGCCATACGTCCCGAACTGGAGCACGCGGCCGTGAATGCAGCTGCGGCGGCCGCTGCTGTAGCCGCCACCAAAGGCCCCGACGATTCGCCCTGAAGCCGGGCCGCCACGAATCAAACAAATCTAATTTACGGAGTTCTTTTCATGCGTACTTGCTACACCGGTGAGGTTGGCAAAGCCCACCTGGGCCAGACTGTTACCCTGTTTGGCTGGGTTCACCGCCGTCGCGACCACGGTGGCGTCATTTTTATCGACCTGCGTGACCGCGCTGGCCTGGCCCAGGTGGTTGTCGATCCTGACAACGTGGCGGCCTTTGAAACCGCTGAACGCATCCGCAACGAGTTCTGCGTACGCATCACCGGCCTGGTGCGCGAGCGTCCGGCGGGTACGGTCAATACTGAACTGGCCTCGGGCGAGGTCGAGGTCTTGTGCCGTGAAATTGAAATCCTGAATGCGTCGGTAACACCGCCCTTCCAGCTTGATGACGACAATCTGTCAGAAACCACACGCCTGACGCATCGCGTGCTTGACCTGCGTCGTCCGCAAATGCAGCGCAACCTGATGTTGCGCTACCGAGTCTCCATCGAGGTGCGCAAATACCTCGATAGCCTGGGTTTTGTCGACATCGAAACGCCCATGCTCACCAAAAGCACGCCTGAAGGCGCACGCGACTACCTGGTACCGTCACGCGTCAATGCCGGCGAGTTCTTCGCGCTGCCCCAGTCGCCCCAGCTGTTCAAGCAAATGCTCATGGTGGCGGGTTTCGACCGTTACTACCAAATCACCAAGTGCTTCCGCGACGAAGACTTGCGTGCCGACCGCCAGCCTGAATTCACCCAGATCGATTGCGAAACCTCGTTCCTGAACGAATTCGAAATCCGTGAAATTTTCGAAGGCATGCTGCGTCATGTGTTCAAGTCGGTGCAAGACGTCGATCTGCCGGCGCAGTTCCCGACCATGACCTGGGCCGAAGCCATGCGTCGTTTTGGTTCCGACAAACCTGACATGCGTGTCAAGCTTGAATTCGTCGATGTCTCCGACCTGATGTCCGACGTTGATTTCAAAGTGTTTTCGGCACCGGCCAATGATCCGGCCTGCCGCGTGGTGGCCATGCGTGTTCCTGGCGGCGCCGAAATGCCTCGCAGCGAAATCGATGCCTACACCAAGTTTGTCGCCATTTACGGTGCCAAAGGGCTGGCGTACATCAAGGTCAATGATGCGGCCAATATCCCTGAAGGCTTGCAGTCACCCATCGTCAAGAACATCCATAATCAGGCGCTCACCCAGCTTATCGAGCGTACGGGTGCGCAAAGTGGAGACCTGATTTTCTTTGGTGCCGACAAGGCCAAGGTGGTCAACGATGCCATCGGTGCGCTGCGGGTCAAGATCGGCCACAGCGAATTTGGCAAGTCCAAAGGTCTGTTCGAGGCCGGCTGGAAACCGCTGTGGGTGGTTGATTTCCCCATGTTCGAATACGACCCTGAAGAAGGGCGTTATTTTGCGGCACACCACCCGTTTACCAGCCCCAAAGACGGCCACGAAGAGTTGCTTGAAACCGATCCGGCCAGTGCATTGGCCAAGGCTTACGACATCGTGCTCAACGGCTGGGAAATCGGTGGTGGTTCAGTGCGTATCCACCGTGCCGACGTTCAAAGCAAGGTGTTCCGCGCCCTGAACATCGGTGCCGAAGAGGCGGCCGAAAAGTTCGGCTTCCTGCTCGATGCCTTGCAATACGGCGCGCCGCCGCACGGTGGTGTGGCGTTTGGTCTCGATCGCCTGGTGACCATGATGACGGGTGCCGAATCCATTCGCGACGTTATCGCCTTCCCGAAAACGCAGCGGGCACAGTGTCTGCTCACGCAGGCACCCTCACCGGTCGACGAAAAGCAATTGCGCGAATTGCATATCCGCTTGCGCAAGACCGAAACGCCGGCGGCGTAAGCCGATCCAGGCCCAGTCCTTATGTCGGTCATTCGGGTCGTCAGCTACAACATTCACAAGGGCCGCTCTGCCACCGGGGCGCGCGAGTCCTTGTCCCAGCTGCGGTTGGGGTTGTACGGGCTGCGACCCGATCTGCTTTTACAGGAAGTGCAGGGGCGCAACCAGCGTCGCAGTGTGCTTGATGCCCAGCATGAATCGCTGGGTGCGGCATTGGGCATGGGGGTGTGCTACGGGTGTAATGCGGTGCGCACGCACACCGATCACGGCAACGCCTTGTTGTCGCGGTTCACGGTTCTGAACTACGAAAACGAAGACGTTTCCGATCATCGCCTTGAGCAGCGAGGTTTGCTGCATGCGGTCATCGACATCAAGGGCACACCGGTGCATTGTCTGGTGGTGCACCTTGGGCTGTTTGCGGGTGGGCGGTCACGCCAGATCCAGGCGCTGGTCGAACGCATCCGGCGTCTGGTGCCCGACGAC
This sequence comes from Neopusillimonas aromaticivorans, assembly GCF_030344915.1. GTDB lineage: Bacteria > Pseudomonadota > Gammaproteobacteria > Burkholderiales > Burkholderiaceae_B > Neopusillimonas > Neopusillimonas aromaticivorans. Next base: position 1,769,507 of record NZ_CP128233.1, read on the forward strand.
GCACCATTGCTCATTGCCGGAGACTTCAACGACTGGAACAATCGTCTGGCACCGTTGTTCGTTGAACAATTGGGGCTGTACGAAGTCTTTTCCGTAGCACCGCACGCCGCCCGCACCGGGCCCTGACCTTGCCGGCATCCATCAAGGCCTTGCGTCGCGGGCTGCGCATGTTCGGCAGCCATTCGGCGCTGGACGGGCAGCCTCGAGAGCTGGGGATGGACGGTATGGCGCGCACCGCGCTGCCGCCTCGCACGTTTCCGGCGGCATTCCCGTGGCTCCGGCTCGATCGTATCTACCAGCGTGGGTTTGCGGTACGCAGTGCCCGGGTGCTGCATGGCAAGCCCTGGTCGCAGTGGTCTGATCATGCGCCGGTTTTTACCGAACTTGAACTGCCGTGAGTCAACCCGGCCCTGAGCGCTACCCGGATTTTGTCCGGTGGCGTGCCGGTAATGCCATCCGGCTGCTGCAAAACGGGGGAGTATTTCCCCGCACTGTTCAACGCGATCGACAACGCGCGTTTCAGTGTTCACCTCGAAACCTATATTTTCAATCTCGATGACACAGGGCTCAAACTGTTGTCCCATCTGCGGGCGGCATGCGCGCGGGGCGTGCGGGTGAGGGTAGTGGTGGACGGGTTTGGCAGTGCGCGTCATGCCCGGGTATTGGCCGGGCATTTTGAGCAGATGGGTGCGCGTTTCCGGGTGTATCGTCCCGAGCCTGAAGGGGTCGAGTTTTATCGCTTCAGTCTGCGCCGGTTGCGCCGACTGCATCGCAAGGTTGTGGTGGTGGATCAGAGCCTGGCGTTCGTCGGAGGCATCAATGTGCTGGATGACCTGTTTGATGTGCCTGAAACGGGCGAGGGCCCGCAGCCGCGTTTTGATTTCGCTGTCCAGGTGAAGGGGCCGATTGTGAGTGATCTGTTTCGCGCCCAGTCCGACCTCTGGATGCGCATGGCCTGGCGCCATCGCACTGACTGGCCTGCGTTTTACCGCAGGGTGCGGGGTTGGCGACGGCGCCGTGACCGGATGCTGGCTCAACGTTCGCCTCCTGTGTCTGAGGGGTGCGTGCGGCCGTTTTGTTTCGCGATAACGTGCGGTTTCGCAAGACGATTGAATCTGCGTATATCGGGGCCATCTATCGGGCGCGCCACGATGTCCTGATTGCCAATTCCTATTTTTTGCCCGGCAAAGCGTTGAAAACGGCCTTGCAGGCGGCCGCAGCCCGTGGGGTGCGGGTACGTCTGTTGCTGCAGGGGCAGTCTGAATATACCTTGCAGTTTCGGGCTTGCCGCAGTATGTATGGCCGGCTGTTGTCGCACGGCATTGAGATTTACGAATACATGCCGAGCTATCTGCATGCCAAGGTTGCGGTTATTGACGGACGCGCCATGGTGGGGTCGGCCAACATGGACCCGTTCAGCCTGTTGCTGGCCCGCGAAGCCAACGTGTATGTGGATGATGCCGGGTTCGCGGCACTGTTGCAGGCTCGTCTTGAGGCACAGCTGCATCAAAGCAGCCGGCTGGTTACGGCGCTGCATGATCAGCGCCGTTCGTGGTGGACACGGTTTCTGGACGCCTGTGCGCACCGGTTGGTGCGCCTTGGCGTTGCGATCACCGGACGCTCTGCAGAATATTGATCGCATGTCGCATGTCGCATGTCGCATGTCGCATGTCGCATGTCGTGCGTCAGGACTCGCAGTCGCGTCGCCTGGCAGGCCTGCAAAGGTGGGTTGCCGTTATGTGATCTGGCTTTCGCCCAAGGTCTGGGCCAGTCGTTCAATTAAACGCTGGCGCCGCACCGAGGGCTCAAAGGTTTCTCCCAGGGTTGACCATTGCGGATTGCTGCGGGTCTCGATCAGGGTATCGGGCAATTGCGCGTCATGAAAACCGGCGACGCGCTCGATGTCGATCGTGATGGGGTCGCGTGCAGCATGGCCCCGTTGCTCCAGTGCATGGATCAGAGCGGTCTGACGTGCGGCCAGAAGGCGGATGACGGTGTTGTCCACGGTCACCTCCTGATAGCCGCGCAATTTGCCCAGCAGGCGTTTGCCGAACCGGTCGAGACCTTGCCAGGCCCCCAACGGCGGCCCCGATCAGGGTGCCCGACCCGAGGCTGAGGCCTGCCGTGATCAGGTCAACGGTAAAGCCGGCAGCTGCGCCGGCAGCCGCACCTTTACCCACTTCGATGCCGGCTTCCTTGAGGGTTTGCGGGCTGAACAGATCCATGCCCCAGCGTTCACCCTCCAGCGGCAACGTATGCTGCAGAAAGTCTTCACGACGAAAGTTGTAATGCGTCAGCAAGGCTTGCAGGCAGTGCTGCTCACGCTGGCGCACCAGGTCACGCAGGACCTGAGTGGTTTCTTCCAGGGCGGCTGGGTTGGCCGGCGTGCTGATGCGTAAAGCCGCGACATCGACCAGCAACTCGGCCAGCAGGCGGTTGGCGTCCTGGCGGCGTTGGATGCGTTGTGCGCGAATATTGTCCTGCAGGGTTTTGAGCGAAGGCGCATGGCGATCCAGTAACAGCGCCAGTCGCTCATAAAGCTGGTCTTCGCCATCCAGGGTGGAGCGACGGTGTCGAACTCGACGATGGCATGCAGGCTTAACCGGCTGAGCCCTTCACGCCACTCATCGACACGCTGGTATTTGTGCCGGGTGAAGTTCAGCACCGGCAGGATGGGTCGCCCGCATGACGCCAGCGTGGCCAGTTCTTCTTTGTGCTTGCTGAGCATGGGGTCGCGCGTGTCAATGACATAAAGGGCGGCATCCACTTCGAGCATTTTTTCAGCACACGGGCTTCCTGCTCGAACCGGCGACGGCTTTCAACCGAATCCAGGAAACGATCAATCCGTTCCCAGGCATCCAGTCGCTCTTCGCGTGGGCACAGTCGGTCAATGTAATCGGCCAGTCCAATGGCATCTTCAATGCCTGGGGTATCAAAAAACTCAATGACGGGGGTTTCGCCGATAAGCAGCTGGATGCCTTCGACATGTCGCGTTGTGCCCGGACTGTCGTTGACCTCGCCAAATTCCGGGTTGCGGGTGAGGGTGCGTAACAGCGAGGTTTTCCCGGTATTGGTGTGACCGACCACGGCGACTTCAAGGGTGTGGCAGGTAGTTGAGGTTCGTTATGGGTTGCCATGCGAAGTGCTTCAAAGAGGACGGGTAGAGGACAGAAACATGTCTGGCCCGACGTAAATGAGGGCTGGGTCGATGCCGGTGCGTTCGAGCTCGGCCCGCCAGAGCAGGCTGCGGTCGGCAGCGCCAGGGCGGGTGCCCGGAGGGCGGACAGTGCCAGTGCCGTTACCTGGTGTGCTGCCGGCATCCTGGTCCGCGCCCGTGGTCGGGGCTTTTTCGGCGAACGGCAGGATGACGATATGCAAATGTTTGCAAAGTTGCGACAGTGACTGCAAATAGAGCAGGATGCCTCGGTCTGGCGTCTGGCGACCGTCGCAGGCAACCACCAGGTGGTCGTACTGTCGGGTGGTCAGCGTGTTTTCCAGATCGATGCGCTGAGCGCGGGTGTCGATGCGGCCAAGGTCCTGGCCCAGTGTGACCAGGAGGGGCAGTGGCCAGTTGACATCATCGGGCAATTCAAGACCGATAACCGCATTGTGGCCTCCGGGCCGTGGCGTCGTGCTGCTGGTGCCGTCAGGTACGGTGCCAGCCTGATCAGGAGCAGGGGCGTCAATGCCGGTATTCCGGCTCTCGGGCATCAGGCGCGGGCGCAGTTCGGCCAGACCTGGCAGACTCAGGTCCAGTGTATATGTGCCCAGCCGCCACCGTGCCAATACCAGGCAGCCCAGTAACGCCAGCAGGCGTGGCAGCAGCCCCAGGTCACGACACAGCCTATCAGCCAGTGCGACCAGATCGGGCCCGCCTGGGGCAAGGCCACCGTGGCGCCGGTAACACTGTGCGCAATGATTTCGGGTGATGGCATGTCAAACCCGAGCAGTGACGGCAGCCCCCAGCAGATGCGTCAGAGCGGTAAAAAATCGGGTGACAGCAGGGTGGTTTCCCACTGAAAACCGTATTGCCGGGCAGAAAGTAGGCCAAGCAGCATCGCCAGCGCAGCCATCAGGGCCAGGCTCCAGAGGGTATGGGTCAGGCTGCCCAGCATCGGGGTCAGCGCGCGTGATCGTTGGGCGATCGACAGCAGGGCCTGCCCTGGCAAGAGCTGTGCCTGCGAGCGCGCCAGTTTTGCGGTCAGCCAAAGCCATATCCCGCCCAGGCCGGTGGGACGTGTGGAGGGCAAGGCCATCGAAACCAGCCAGAGCAGAAACATGACGGTATTGAGCCCGAGCAGGAGCACCAGCGCTTGCATCAGGTTAACCGGACGCGTGCCGTCGCCCAAGGCGCTCAGTGCCATGCCTGCGCCGCTAAAGATGGCCACGGCAACCAGCGCCAGTACAACCAGACGGGCGACGTTACGCCAGTGTCGCAACCGGGCCAGTTGCCCTTCGCGCGCACCCACCAGTTGCGCGCGTTTCAGAACGCGCGTGGCAATATCGCCGCCTGCCTGGCGTACCTGAAGGAGTTCTGCCTGATCGTCCAGCGGCCCATCGCGCGTTTCCTGCAGGCGCAGTGCCTCGGTAAGCCAGAGACGGTCAAAGGATGAGGCATTGAGCATTGGGGAGGGCGGGATGGGCAGAGTGATTCAGGGCAGGAAGGATAATAGGCCGGGCGAGGTGGGGCCGTCCAGTTGGATGCGTTATGCTTGGCGAATCAACCGGGCGTAATCGCCCGTTTTCGTCTAAAGGGAAAGTTTGTCGTGAAGAAAATTGTGGTGGTAGGTGGCGGGCACGCGGCGGCCCAGTTTTGCGCATCAATCAACGAAGCCGGGCAAGACGTTCAGGTGGTGCTGGTTACCGAAGAATGTTATTTGCCTTACCAGCGACCGCCGTTGTCAAAAACCTGGCTGAAAGATGAAGACCCGCAGCCGGCCTGGCTGCGTCCGGCCAGTTTTTATGCCGACAACACCATCGATGTGCACGTTAATACCTGTGTCAGTGCAATCGACCCGGCAGCGCATGCCATCACTTTAAGTTCTGGCGATCGCCTGTCATACGATACGCTGGTTCTGGCGACCGGGGCGCGGGCGCGCACGCTGCCGTTATTCGATGGCGGTTTTGGCAACGTCACGTCGGTACGTACGATTGCTGACGCCCGGCGCCTGCGTGAGCAGGTGGCCGCAGCCCGTCGCGTGGTCGTGGTGGGCGGCGGGTTTATCGGCCTTGAGGTCGCCGCTACGGCTGCCGGCCTGGGTAAACATGTGACCGTACTTGAAGCGGCCGACCGTTTGCTGGGCCGTTCGGTGTCACCCGAAATCTCGGACTGGTTGCTGCAGACCCACCAGGCCAATGGCATCACCATTGAATTGAATGCCCGTGCAGATCGCCTTGATGTGGTCGATGAAAAGGTTACAGGTATCTGGGTGGGTGATAAACAGTTTGCGGCCGATGTTGTCGTTCTTGCAGTGGGCAGCGAGCCCAATGTTGATCTTGCCCAAGCCGCAGGCCTGGCGTGTGATAACGGTGTGGTGGTCAATCCGTTCATGCAGACCAGCCAGCCTGATGTGTATGCCATTGGTGACTGTACCGCGTTCCCATCGGCGACGCTCGGTCGGCTGATTCGTCTTGAGTCGGTACAGAATGCCAATGACCAGGCCCGCTGCGCGGCGCGCAGTATTCTGGGTGACCCGGCACCCTATACGGCCATGCCCTGGTTCTGGTCAGAGCAGGGGGCGATTCGTATCCAGATTGCCGGCGTACCCGATGCGGGCCACGAGCGTGCCGTGCGGGGTGATCCGGCCAGCGGCAAGTTTTCGGTGCTTTATTTCGATGGAGATCGCCTGAGCTGCGTTGAAACGGTTAATGTGCCGATGGATCATATGGCGGCCCGGCGCCTGGTTGCCGAGCAGGTTGTGGTTGACCGGGCCCAGGCGCTTGACCCAGCAGTGGCCCTCAAGACGCTCGGTCAGGCGTGATGTGAAGGTTGCGGCCTGCGCCCATGCCGAACGTAAGCGAGCCGCAGGCCAGCAGCAGGTAGAACACTGCCACGGCATGCCAGTTGCCGGTGTATTCGTGCAGCATGCCCACAATGACCGGGCCGGTGGCGGCCACGGTATAGCCGACACCTTGCGACATGCCCGACAACGCGGCCGCTACTTGCGGGGTGGGCGAACGCAACACCAGCAGGGCAAGGGCCATGCTGAACACGCCGCCCAACCCCAGCCCCAGAATGGTGGACCACAGCCACATGCTTTGCAACGGTGCGTAAATGGTGGTCATGAGCCCTGTTACCGACAACGCGATCATCAGGGCGATGGTGCTGCGCTGGTCTTTGGCCCGGCTGGCCATGATGGGCGCGGCCAGCGAGGTGATCAGTTGCACACCCATGCAAATGGACAGCATGAACCCGGCCGCCAGTGGCGTCAGGCCGCGGTCGACCAGAATGACGGGCAGCCAGCCGAAAACGCAGTAGGCAATGGCCGATTGAATCCCCATGAACAGCGACACTTGCCAGGCCAGTGCGCTGCTGCGCAACCGGGGTAGTTTTGCCGAAGCGGCTGCGGGGTTGGCCTGGCCTGCTTTTGAATACGGCAGCCACAGGGCGATGGCGACGAACAGGGGAGATCCCAGAACACCAGGGCCCAGCGCCAGTCGCTGCCAGGAATGGACTCGATGGGCACAGTCAGGGCGGCTGCGACGGTAGCCCCCAGACACAGGGCAGTGGAGTACAGGCCCATCATGGCGCCGGCCTGGGCCGGGAAGTTCTTTTGATCAGGCTGGGCAACAGGACCATGACCACGCTGATGGCGGCACCTGAAATAAAGGTGCCGGCAAACAGCCCCACGGTTCCGAACAGGCTGCGCAAAATGATGCCCAGCGACAGCAGCGCCATCGCCAGCGTAACCAGTTGCTCGGCCGAGCGAAAGCGCAGTAATTTCGGAGCGAAGGGGCAAAAGCCCCGAAGCATAAAATGGGCAGTGTCAGCAGCAAGCCCACCTGGGTGCCTGACAGGTTCAGGCTGTGCCGGATGGATTCCACGACCGGGCCGACGCTGATCAGGGCCGAGCGCAGGTTGATCGAAATGAAGCAGATGGCAAATACCAGAAAAAGCTGGTTGCGGATGCTCGCCGGGTGTGGTGCGGTTTCGGAAACGGGGCGGGTTGCCTGGGTGGGAGATGGCATGGCAAAGTGTTTGAAGCGTTGTCTCAGGGGGTGGCCCCGCTTATGGGGCGCGTTTTTGTGGTTGCCACAAAATCTGTAGCAGTGGCATACCATAGCACCAGTGCGCTTACAGTGTGCTTTAATGCGGGCAGTTTTCGCATTACGTTACGAATTTTCATTCTCATCCAGCGGTTGTCTTGCCATGTCTACGCGTTCTTCCGGTTTGCCTCTTGCGTCTAACAGTTTTGCTTACATCACGTTTCTGGCGGGTGTTTGCGCGGCATTGCATGTCTGGAAGCTGCCTCCGGCATTGCCCGAATTGCAGCGCCAGTTGGGCATGACGCTGGTGGAATCGGGCTTTTTGCTGTCGCTGGTGCAGGTGGGGGGATGACCCTGGGGGTGCTGGTCGGGCTTATGGCTGAAAAAATCGGTTTGCGCCGCTGTGTGCTGGCCGGCTTGACCTTGCTGGCCTTCAGTTCGGCGGTGGGGCCATTGTTTGACAGCAAGTCAGCCTTGCTGTTGTCGCGGGGCATCGAGGGTCTGGGCTTTCTGATGGTGGTCATGCCGGCCCCGGGAATGATCCGGCGTATGGTTGAGCCGGCTTACCTGAGCCGGTTACTGGGGCTGTGGGGGGCGTATGTTCCGTTGGCCACCATTCTGGCCCTGGTGTTCGGTTCGTGGCTGCTAAGCGTCGCCAGCTGGCAGGTGTTGTGGTGGGTGCTGGCGTTGCTGACCGCGGTCATCGGTGTGGTGATTTACAGCAAGGTACCTCCTGACGCGGTCTATCGTGTTGCGGGTTCTGATGACCCGGCTGCGTCGAAAGCGCCCAGGGCGCTGGCGCTGGTCCGCCAGACGCTGACCAGCAAGAATGTCTGGCTGGTGACGCTGTGTGCCATGGTCTACGCGTCCCAGTGGATGGCCGTCGTCGGCTTCCTGCCGTCGATTTATGTGGCGGAAGGATTTTCGGGCACAACGGCGGGTCTGATGGCGGCACTGGTCGGTGGTTCGAATGCGCTGGGCAGCCTGGGGGCGGTCGCCTGGTGCACCGCGGGTTTCAGCCGCACAACCTCATCATCACGGCTTTTGTCACGATGTCGGTTTGCACGATTATTGCGTTCGGTGTGGGGGCACCCAGTTGGTTGCAACTGGTCATGGCCCTGATTTTTTCAGCGGTCGGCGGGCTGGTTCCGGGGAATATGTTTTTCCTGGCGTTGCAGATGTCGCCCTCGCGTGAGGCGACCTCCACGTCGGTCGGGCTGCTGCAGCAGTGCCTGTCGTTCGGCCAGTTCATTGGGCCGCCGATTGTGGCCTGGGTGGCGACACTGGCGGGTAACTGGCACATGACCTGGACGGTGTCGGTCGTGCTGTCTGCATTCGGGGTGTTCATGGCGCTGAGTCTGGGCAAGGCCATGCGAGCCCGCGCGTTGGTTTGACGCCATCAGGGTGGGGGTGGATGATCACCCGCCTTTTTCCCCAGCCTGACCCCGGTGGCCAGAAACGTGCCGGCCAGTACGATGCAGGCGCCCAGGATGATGCTCGGGGTCAGCGGCTCATCCAGAAAGATTACGCCCCACATGACGCCCATGGGGGTACCAGAAAGGTGACGGTCATGGTTTTGGTGGGGCCGACGCTGGCGAGCAGGCGAAACAAAATGACATAGGCCAGCCCGGTGCATAACACGCCCAGTGCGATGGCCGAGGCCCAGGCGGTAAGCGAGACATTGGCCGGGTCAGGCCAGGTCAGCAGGGCGAAAGGCAGGAAAATCAGCGCGGTGGTACCCACACTGCCGGCGGCGCTGGCCATCGCATCGACATTCTTCAGGTAAATGCTGGTGTAGCACGCGGCCGTGGCATAACACAGGGGCACCCAGCCCGGCCAGAATGGCCAGGAAATGCGCGCTGCCACTGCCCGTATCAGCCAGCAGGTCATCCGATACCAGCACCAGAATGCCGATGAACCCCAATATCAAACCGCCGATGCGCGGCAGTGTCATTTTTTCTTTGAGCCAGACCCGTGCAATCAGCCCGCCAAATAGCGGCGTCATGGCATTGAGAATGGCCAGCAGGCCCGAGGTCAGGTGAAAGGCCGCATAGGACAGCATCAGGAAGGGAAGGGCCGAATTGAACAGGCCGGCCACGGCGATGCGCTTGTAGTTTTGAACCAGACTGGTCATTTTGCCGAAGACAATGACCAGAACCATCAGGAAGGCGCCACCGGCAAAGGCACGGATTTCGACCATCGGAATCGAACCAATTTCCCGGATGGACAACAGCATGAACAGAAACGAGCCACTCCAGATGATGCTTAATAGAATGAGGTTGCGCAGGTCTTTGAGTGGCATAGTGGTTAAACGGTCATGAGATACGATGGCCGATTATAGGGAAATCAGGCGCACTGATGCCGTTCAGGAACAGTTCTGAAATCATGGTCGACAGATCGGCCGGTTTTATGGACCCCGAGGGCTTGTACCAGACCGGAATCCAGTTGGTCATGCCGAAATACAGCATGGCCATGGCGGTTACATTTTTGCGGCTGATTTCAATATCGGGGCGCAACGATTGGATCAGCAAGACGGCACGGTTGATGATGCGGTCCTGGATCTGGATGACCGACTTCATGGCGGGCTTGTTCAGGTAGCGCATTTGCGTCAGCAGCACCGTCATTTCTTCCGGCACGCGAATGTATTCATTGACCAGGGTAGTGGTGAAGGCTTGAAACTTTTCTTTCGGGGCAGATGCCGCTTCGATGGCCGCGTCGATTTTCCAGGCCAGGTCTTCGATTTTCCAGGTGATCAGGCTATACAGGATGGCGTGTTTTGAGCTGTGGTAGTGATACAGCGATGATTTTTTAACGCCGCATTGGGCGGCAATGTCTTCCAGCAGGGTTTCGCTGTAGCCCTGTTGGGCAAACAGCACGGCGGCTGCCCGCAAAATGTCTTTCTTTCGGTCTTCGTAATCAAGGGCGCGTGTGCGTGCCATGGTTATCTCGTGGTGAACACTCAGGACTTGCCCGATTGTCGGCGCAATTCCAGCCGGATGTCATTAATGACATGGGCGATGCTGGGGCGTGCGGCCAGTTTCTCAAGGTAAGCGGGCAAAGTGGGCAGGGCGGTGGCCATCAGGTCGCCGGCACCGACGAAGTGCAGGGCGCGCTGCACTGTGGTCAGGTGGGCCCAGGCCGTGGCGTCAGCCTGGCTGAAGGTGTCGCCGCACAGCCAGGGGTCAAACGAGGCCCGGCGCGCCAGAAACTTCAGGCCTTTTTCGGCCTGCTGGATGGCGCGGTCGGCTTGCCCGGTTTCCAGCGTGGCGCCCCAGAATGCTGCACCGTAAAGGTCTCTGACCGGCAGTTCGATGTACAGCTCAAGGTACTGAACCAGTTCACGGCAGCGTGCGCGATCGACGGGATGAACAGGGAACAGGCTGGGGGCGTCGCCCCGGGTTTCTTCCAGGTACTCGATGATCGCGGCAGATTCGTGCAGGCAATGCCCGTCGGGTGTTTGCAGCCACGGGATTTTCCCGGTGGGGCTGCCAGCCTGCGGCCACAGGTCCGCGGGCAGCGCATGCACCTCTTCGAAGGCCCGTCCTTGCTCAAGCAGGGCAATCTTGACCTTGTTGTAGTAGTTGCTTAGCGGAGTGCCGTGAAGACGCAAGAGGCTGCTCATGGGGTGCTCCGTAACCGGTTCAGGTAATGATCAGGCAGTCGCCTGCCGAGACGGGGCAATCGTACAGCCGTTTGACGGCATCGGCCCGCTTTTTCAGAACGCCGGACTGGTTAATGTAGCCTTTGTCGGTGATTTCGTTGTCATCAATATTGGGGGCGCTGTCCAGCAGCATGGCCCGGATGATGCGGGTGCTGCTTCCCGGGAAGTTGACGTTGTGCCGTTCAATGCCTTGACGTATGACATCCAGCAGCGGGCCATGACGGGCGATGTCGGCATCGCTGGCCTCGGCCAATTCCGGGAATTTCTTGCGAATTTGCGTTGTGTTCAGGAAAAACAGGGCACCCAGTTCGTCGCGGTCGTGGCCGGTCAGGACGGCATCGGTTACGAAGGGGTGAAGCTGGGGCAGCAGGTTGCCACGTACCGTGGCGACAGAAACCCAGTGCCGGTGGCCAGCTTGAAGTTCTCGGACAGTCGGCCGGCATACATCAGGCCGTCTTCCGGGTGGTCGGTATCGACGAAGGTCACGGCATCGCCGGTCAGCAGGAAGCCTTCGTCGTCGTAGCTTTTCTGGTTGGCGGCCGGGTCATTGAAATATCCGCGCGTGATGTTGGCCCCACGGAAGCGGATCTCGTAACGGTCATCCAGCGGTACCAGCTTGGCTTCGACGCCGGGCGCGGGCAGGCCCAGGGTGCCCAGCACTTTCGGGTTCCACCAGATCAGGGTGGCCGGCATGGTGGTTTCTGTTGAACCCAATGACGATGACACCGGAATGCGCCGGCCCGTGGCCTGGGCGCTGAATTGCTCGAGCTTGAGCAGGGTGTTGGGCGACAGCGAAGCCCCGCCGTACACGATGACTTGAAGGTTGGGGAAAATATCGTTGGCGATTTCAGGATCGTCTTCCATGGCGGCCACCAGCATGTCCAGCCCGCGCGGCACATTGGTCATGACGTTGGGCTTGATGGTGCGCAGGTTGTTGACTGTGCGGCCGATCAACTGGGGGACAGGCTTGCCGTCATCCAGATACAGGGTGCCCCCGTGGCGCAGTACCAGAGACAGGGCACCGTGGGCACCGGCCGTATGATTCCAGGGTAGCCAGTCCACCATGACCAGCGGTGCCTCGGAAAGGAAGGGCCATACCTGGTCCCACAGCACACCCGACGCGACGATATTGCGTTGGGTCATGATGACGGCTTTGGGGCTGCCTGTTGAGCCCGAAGTGAGCAGCAGGCGGGCGATGGTGTCAAGGTTGACCTTCGCGAAGGCCTCGTCAACCGCCGGGGTGGGCGGTGTCTGAAGCGCCTGATCCAGTGTAAACGCGCCTGTCGGGGCGTCGGTGTCACACAGCCAAATGGCGTTGGGCGTGTGCTCGCGGGCAACGGTCATGGCCTTGGCAAAGCGCTTGCCCGAGCTGGCATACACGAGGCCGGGCCCGAAACGCTGCGACAGGTCGGCGATCTTCCCGCAGGCTTCCGACATGAGACTGTAGGCGGGCGATACCGGCATGACGGGTACGCCGATTTGCATGGCGGCAAACTGCAGCAGGGCCTGGTTGATGCTGTTTTCGCTGAGGATCAGCAGGGGTGCCCGGCCGGCAGCTTCTGGTCCAGCAACCATTGCGACAGGGCATTGACCTTGGCCAGCGCCTGGGCGTAAGTCAGGCGCTCCCAATCGCCAGTTGCACCCATCTGGGCCAGAAATGTCTGTTCCGGGCGGCTGGCGGCGTGGCGGCGCAGGTATTCGCCGAGCTGTTGTACCGGCAGCGCATTGAGGGGTTGCGCATTGGACAGCAGTACGGTGCCGTCTGGACGGGTATCCAGCCGGATATCGACGGGCGCAAAATTGACGTTGCGAAAAGGCGCGTCGGGGCGAAGGGGTTCAATGGCCTGAATGGCTTCGGGGATATGACGGGTCATTGCTGCGGATTCCGTGAAAATCAGGGGCGCGAAAGCCCAGTAGTACCTTGGTGCCGCGCGGGGCACTGGAAAAACGTTCCCAGATGTCGGCGAACTGGCGTCCAGGCCATGTTTCGTGAGGCGAGGGCGTCAGGATGCCTTGGGCCATCAGGTCGAACATTTCCGCCATCTGGCGTGTGAAATGGCCGGTTTCCTGAATCAGCAGGCCACCGCAATACACCCCCATGATCGAGGCGCCTTTGAGCAGCAGCAGGTTGGTGGGAATTTTCGGGATCTGGCCGGCGGCAAAGCCGATGACCAGCAGGCGGCCACGCCAGGCCAGGTTACGTACGGCCGGTTCGGTGTACAGATCACCCACCGGATCGACCACGATGTCGGCGCCTTGTTTGCCCAGCATCTGACGCAAGCCGTCTTTCAGCGCCTCGGGTGCAACCGACAGGTGGGTGTCCGTGGCGGTGTCCGTGATATTCAGTGCCGTGCCGGCTCTCACCACCGTGAAGACATGGGCGCCATTGTGCCGGGCAATCTGTACGCAGGCTTTGCCAACCGCTCCGTTGGCCCCCAGGACCAGCACGCGATCGCCTGCGGCCAGTTGCGCGCGGTCAATCAGTCCGTGGTAGGCGGTCAGGTGTGAGTTGATTGAAGCGACCGCGTCTGCCGGTGCCAGGCCGTCAGGAATCTTGACCAGACGATGGGCCGGTGCCACCAGGTGCGTGGCCCATGCGCCGCAGACGCCACTGGAGACGACCCGGTCGCCCGGCGCAAAGCCTGTGACATGGTCGCCCACAGCGGTGACGGTACCGGCGGCATCAAAGCCGGGGTAAAGGGCAGTTCGGGCTTTTCCTGGTAACGGCCCTGAACCAGGAGGTGATCGGTGAAATTGAAAGCTGAACAGTCGATCGCAAGGCGCACTTCACCGGAGCCCAGGGGCGTTTCGGAAACGCCTTCAATAACGTGGATTTCAGGCGGGTTGCCGTAGGCGGTGCAGCGCAGGGCGAAGTCGTTGGAAGTCTGGCTCATGGGAAACAGGGTCGCAAGATTGGAGCGGGCACGCCGTTGCCGGCGTGCCCGGTGAACTACACGGAGAAAACGGGGGACGGGCAAACCGGCGGGTTTGCCCGAAGCCTGGCGCTTACTTGGCCAGAGCGAACTTGCCGTCTTTGACGGTAACCAGCTCGACGCCACGCTCGTCAAAGCCGCTGTGGTCTTCGGGTGTCATGTTGTAAACACCTTGTGTACCAGGGACTTCCTTGATTTTCTCAAGGGCGTCACGCAGGGCCACGCGGAATTCTTCAGTGCCGGGCTTGGCCACTTTGAGCGCCTCGGGAACCGCGGCTTGCAGCAGAATGCCGGCGTCCATCATGTTGCCGCCAAAGGTGGCGGGCTCGTTGCCGTGTGCTGCTTTATAGGCGTTGATGTAGTCAAGCGCGACTTTTTTGGACGGGTTGCTTTCAGGGACGTCGTTGGGCACCAGCATGACGCTGCCGCCCAGGATGGTGCCTTCAACCTTGGGGCCGCCCAGTTTGATGAACTCGGTCAGCGCTGCACCGTGGGTTTGGTAGAACGTGCCTTTGTAGTTCATGTCAGTGAGTGTGACCTGGGGCAGTACAGCGGGGCCGCCAGGGCCGCGATGAGGACTGCGTCGGGCTTGGCTGACAGTACGCGCAGGGCCTGACCGGTGACTGACGTGTCAGGGCGCTTGAAGCGTTCGTTGGCAACGATTTCAATGCCACGCTCTTTGGCCGCGTCAGAGGCCACTTTGAACCAGGTTTCACCAAAGGTGTCGCCGGTGCCGATGAAGCCGATTTTCTTGACGCCGTTGGCTTTCATGTGGTCGAACAGTTTGTTGGCGACCAGACCATCGTTTTGCGTGGTTTTGAAGATCCAGCGGCGTTTTTCGTCCATGGGCAGAACGATGGCAATGGTGCCTACCGGTGCCAGGACGGGTAGCTTGGCTTCGGCGGCGAAGTCAAGGATGGCCATGGCGTTGGGTGAGCTTGAAGGCCCGGCCAGAACGTCGATTTTTTCTTCAGAAATCAGTTTCTTGATGAGGGTGACGGATTGCGAAGGGTCGCTGGCATCGTCAAATGCGATGTATTCGACTTTTTCCCCGCCAATTTCGGTCGGCATGAGCTGGATGGTGTTCTTTTGGGGAATACCGATTAGCGATACGGGACCGGTGGACGAGGTAATGACACCGACTTTGAGTTGGGCGTGTGCCGAAGCGGCAAATGCCAGACCGGCGACCACGGCGAGCAGGGTCTTTTTCAGTTGCATGTAGGAGGTCTCCTGATTACGTTTGGTTAAGGTGAGAAAGACTCTGCCATCTTAGCGGGTCTTTCTGTCCTGGGCTATTAGTGAAATCCTGCCCTTTGTTCGACTCATGCGTCGGGTGTTGCGCTGGCATAACGACCCTTCCAGTACACCAGCGGAGGGCCTTCATGGTGGGTGAACCGGCTGACCCGACCAAGAATGATGTCGTGGTCACCGGCTTCGATCAGGGCATGGGTGTCGCATTCGAACGCGGCCAGTGCGCCGTCAATGAGCGGCAGGCCGTCGTCGGAGACCGAACAGGCCATACCGTCAAAGCGGTGTTCGATGGGCCCGGTCATTTGCTGGGCCACCTGCTTTTGATCGTGCGCCAGAATATTGACGACGAATCGCCCCTGCTGGCTGATGATCTGGTGCGCCGTTGAGCCCCGAATGACATTCCAGCTGATCAGCGGCGGGTCCATCGAGACACTGACAAATGAATTAATGGTCAGGCCATAGGGCGCACCCTGTGTGTCGAGGGTGGTGATGACCGCAATGCCGGTGGCAAAGCGGCCAAAGGCCTGACGCAGTTCGGGTTTGTGGTTATTCGTCATCACGTTCGCCTTCCTTGTAAAGCAGGCCATAGCCCAGACGGTCAATGCAGATTTCGGCCGTCCAGGGCAGCATCAGGGCACCGCAGCGGCTGTCGCGGAACAAACGTTCAAGCGGGAATGTTTTCAGCATGGCCTGGCCTCCGCAGACGCGTACGGCCATGGATGTGATTTCAGCACAGTATTCCATGACGGTGTACTGGCAGGCAAAGGCGCGTGAACGTTCTTCGCGGCTGGGGCGGCGCTTGAACTCCGACGTGACGCGATGGAACAATGCCCAGGCCTGTTGCAGCTTGATGTACATCTCGGCGATGGCGTGTTGTTTGGTCGGGTACATGCGACGCTTGACGTTGACACCCGCAACGTCGCCGCGCAGGTAGGCAACGGCAAAGTCGTATGCGGCCTGCGCCACACCCATGTAGGTGGGGGTGAGGGTCATGAACATGTGCGGGTACTGCGAAGCCGCCTTGATGTAAATGCCGCGCGGCATGAGCTGGGCAGTTTCGGGGACCAGAACGTCTTTGAAAATCAGTGTGCGTGACACGGTGCCGCGCATGCCCAGCGGGTCCCAGTCGCCCACTACGGAAACGCCGGGGGCGTCGGCCGGGATGGCCATGAACAGGGTGTCGGCCAGGGTGGCACCGGGGACGTCGTCGGTACACAGTACGCCGTAGTAGTCCGCATGGCCGGACAGTGAAGCGAAAATTTTCTTGCCGTTCAGTACCCAGCCATCGGCGGTACGGGTCGCGGTGGTGCCAAAAGCGTGTTTGCCGGCGGCGGCGCCACTGCCTTCCGAAAACGGTTGCGAGTAGATTTTGCCGGCCAGCATGTTGCCGTAATGAATGCGGCGGTTTGCTTCGTGAGCCTCACGCTCTTCGTCGGTCAGCTCCATGGCGTCGATCATGTCGGCGGTCCAGAGCGAGTTGGCGTTGTGCATGTTGAAGGTGTTGGCCGTGTTGCCACAGTAGTAGGCAATGCGGCTGGCGACCAGGGTGTAGGTACGGTAGTCGGCACCCAGACCGCCCAGGCGTTTGGGAACGCACAGTCCCAGGAAGCCCATTTCTTTCAGGTCGTCGTAGTTTTCAGTGGGGAAACTGGCTTCGCGGTCGTATTTGAAGGCGCGTTCGGCCCATTTGACGCCATATTCGTCAACTTTGGCGATAAGTGCTTTTTGTTCGGCCGTAAGGGGCAGGCCGTTGAAGTGTGCGTTGGCGTCGGCGGAGTGGGCGTATTCGGCGAGGTAGCTGCTGTCCATGATGGGTGTCCGGTATCGGGTTGAACGTAAGTCGGTTGTCAGGGGTGCTGCGCCAGGAAGGCGTCCACGACCTGATTGAAGCGTTGCGGGTTTTCGAGGTTGGCCATGTGCTTGACGCCTGCCAGTTCCTGAAATTGTGCATTGGGCATGCTGTCGGCCATGCGTTTCATGCCCTTGGGCGGAGCACTGGTTGTCGAGTTCACCGGCCAGCAGCAGGGTGGGCGCGGAGATGCGCTCCAGGTCTGCCTTGCGGTTGAACGTGACCAGCAGGCGCATGTAGTCGATATAGCGCTCTTTTTCGATCTGGCTTGCACTGATCAGGGCAAGCTGGCGCATGGGTTCGGTGATGTTCGGGCCCATGAAGCCGGCCAGCATGTCGGGGGCCGCCTGGGCAAAGCTGTCGTATTTGCCCAGCGGTTCGGTGCGCTGGCGCAGGAAGTCTTCTTGCCAGTGCGGGTCGGTGCTGCCAAACCCGGCGCTGGTGGCCGACAAAATCAGGCTGGCGACGCGGTCGGGATGCTGGTGGTAGAACGACTGCGCCACCATGCCGCCGATCGAGTGACCCAGCAGGTGTATACGCGGCAAGCCCAGTGTGTCGAGCATGTCGGCCAGTGCTGTGGCTAATGATGGCCAGTCGAGGGACTCCAGCGCGGGCGATGTGCCGTAACCCGGGGCTGTCCAGGCAATGGTCTGGCGCGTGCGCCCGAAGTGGGCCAGTTGGGGCAGCCAGACATCGGCGGTTGAACCCATGCCGTGCAGCAGCACCAATGGGGTGCCACCGATGCCATGGCTTAGCCAGGAAGGTGTGCTGTTCATTTGAAAACGTCGTCGCAGAGTTTGCCCTGATCAACCACCGTGACCCCATCGAGTGCCACAGTGCAGTGGCGCAGTGGCAGGTCGAAGTGCCCCAGGGTGTGTCGGCCCGCCACATCGTTGGCGCCGGTCGAGTACAGGAAGTTGCCGGCAAATGCGCGCAGTTCGGTGCCGTTGGTGTCTGCTTTGTCGAACATCTGCAGGGCATCCCAGCGGGCACTGGGGTTCATGCCCCAGCCGACGTGGCTGACGGCGTAAGCGTCGCGGTCTTGCCAGGCTTCCATATAGCTGCGCATGAGTTCGGCATCCAGGTTTTTGCCCTCGATGCGGGTGACGTAGTCATTCTCGATGTGCAGGGTGACAGGTTGTTCGAGGTAACGCTTGAAGGTCAGGTTGACGTCGCCGGTGTCCATAACCAGCGTACCGTTGACGCTGTTGGCTGCCGGGAAGGCCAGGCAGATGCCGCCGGGCCAGTGCTGCACCAGGCCCGGGCGATCAGCGCCGCCCCAGACCCCGCCGACTTTGGCGTTTTCGAGGTTGATGGTCAGGTTCGTGCCTGCGGCCGAGGTGACTGTCATGACTTTGGCGTTGGCCAGCATCTTGACGCCTTTTTTCACGGGAGCGGTCAGGTCAAGGTCGGTGGTCAGACGCTCAAGCGTTTCGGGGTGTTCGTTGCTGACCATGAGCACCCGTGCGCCGGAACCCAGAATGCCCGGCAGCTCGGGTGAGTGCAACAGCCCTTCGACCGTCAGGTCAACCACCAGCCCGGGGCCTGACAGGGCATTGATGACCGGGGGCATGTTCTGGATGACGTGTGATGCGCCTGTGGAGCGTACCGGCACCGGCGTGTTGATGGGCAGGGACGGAACCGTGATTTGCACCGGTACCGCACCCATGCGGGCCAGCGCCAGTTCGGCCAGCTGGACATTGATGCTGCGGCTTTCGGTTTCGGTGA
This sequence comes from Neopusillimonas aromaticivorans, assembly GCF_030344915.1. GTDB lineage: Bacteria > Pseudomonadota > Gammaproteobacteria > Burkholderiales > Burkholderiaceae_B > Neopusillimonas > Neopusillimonas aromaticivorans. The sequence goes on from NZ_CP128233.1 coordinate 1,788,135, forward strand.
GCAGGCGAACGATTTCGCCGGATTCGACCTTGCATTTCCGAAACATCGTTTCGAAAGCGCGAATCCATTTTTCCTGAATCTTCATCGTGACGGGCTCCGGGCGTGCTTTGTTTTATAAATAGTCTGATGAGTCGAATATTAGTTCGCGAAAGATATTCGGGTCAATACAATAATGTATTAATTTTGCTTGGGGTTTTTACCTATTAATAGTCTGACTGGACTGTTTTATGCATGAATTTGAGAGCAGCTTGAGCAGGTGTCTTATCGGCGCGATACGTTCTGCAGATGACTCTGCGATGTGTGGTGCAGACGCCTTGAAAGCCGATGGGGCAGTCGGGCATTGATGTGTCGTTCAGGCTTCGCGAAGGCGTGGTGCCGGTCGCGCGTGGTGTCGTCTTGCGAATGGCTGCAATACTGTTATAAACAGTGGTTAACCGCAATTTTTCCGGCAGGAGCCCTCATGGCGTATGACTTCAACGAATATCTGGTCATCGGTATTTCGTCGCGTGCCTTGTTCAACCTGGATGCCGAACACGCCATCTTCGTCAATGAGGGCCTTGAGGCGTATGCCCGCCATCAGCTTGAACATGAGGATGATCCGCTGTCGCCGGGTTCGGCCTTCCCGTTGGTCAAGGCGATTCTGAATTTGAACACCCTCGTTCCTGGCAGTCGCAAGACGGAAGTGGTGGTGATGTCGCGCAACAGTGCCGAAACCAGTTTGCGGATCTTCAATTCCATCGCGCATCACGGGTTGGACATCACCCGTGCGGCGCTCAGCGGCGGCGAAACCACCGCGCGCTATCTGGCGGCTTACGGTGTTGACTTGTTTCTGTCGGCCGATGATTCGGATGTACAGACGGCGATTGATGCCGGGATTGCCGCCGCCCGCATTTACAGCGTGCCCGAAGAGCATGAAACGGTGCCCGACCAGATCCGTATTGCATTCGATGGTGATGCGGTGCTGTTTTCCGATGAGTCGGAACGCATCTACAAAGAGCGCGGGCTTGAAGCGTTCATTCAGCACGAGCGTGACAACGCCCGCAAGCCCATGGCCGAAGGCCCGTTCGCCAAACTGTTGAAAACGTTGTCGTATCTGCAGTTTGATGTTGATTTGCCGCGTGCGCCCATCCGGACAGCCTTGATTACCGCGCGTAACGGGCCGGCGCATGAGCGGGTCATCCGGACGCTTCGTGCCTGGAATGTACGGGTGGATGAAGCCCATTTTTTGGGTGGCGCATCCAAGGCACCGGTGTTGCAGGCGTTTCAGCCGCATATCTTCTTTGATGACCAGCACCATCACCTTCAGGAAGCCTCCCGGACCATGCCGGTGGCCCATGTGCCGTATCGGAAAACCCCGCCGGCGACGCCCGCAGAGGGCTGACATACATGGTTCTTTTCAATCGCGCGCACACGGCCGAGCAGGCACCTCTGGTTGTCGTGCTTCCCCATGCCGGGGCCTCGGCCTACCAATTTGGCGCCCTGGCCCGTCATCTTCCGTCTGGCTGGTCGGTTCAATGTCTTGAGTTACCGGGGCGCGGGCGTCGGGTCCGGGAGCCCTTCGTTATCGACTTTGATGCGGCGGTCACCGATATCAATAATCGACTCTTTGGACTGGAAAATCGGCCCTGGGTGTTGCTGGGACACAGCCTGGGGGCCCATCTTGGGATGGCCGTGTTGCGCAGGCGCCAGGCCGCCGGGCAATCGCTGCCCCTGGTGTTTTTTCCATCCGGGGCGGTGGCCCCTTCGGCGTATGCCATTAACCCGGTGGCGAGCCTTCCCTCTGACACCTTCTGGGAAAAAATCAGCCAGTTTGGCGGTGTGCCTGAGGCGGTGCTGGCGGATGCCGAGTATCGTCAGTATTTCGAAACGATTCTGCGTCATGACCTGGCATTGCTGGAACAGGCCCCGATTTACGCGATGCCGGTGGCGAACCGCACCCCGCTGTCACCCTGGCGGTGCCGGTGGTGGTGTTGATGGGAGATGCCGACGCCGCCGCTTCGCGGGCCTCCAGCTGGCAGGCTGAAACCGCTTTTCCGCTGGCGGTCGAACCGTTTGCCGGCGGCCATTTTTACCTTTTCGAGGTCTGGCCAGCCGTGGCTGAAGTCATTGTCCGTCACGGCAGCGCGCGCGGGGTGACTGGCAGGGTTACCTGTCCGGCAGGCTGAAGAGTGACCGTGCAGGTTGATCTTTATGTGGCAGCCGTACCGGCTGACATTCCGGCCTGGGTGATGCAGCGGCTTGACGCCTCAGAGCAGGCCCGCGCCCTACGCCTTGTGCAGGCCGTTGACCGACGTGCTTACGTGACGGCCCACGGGCTGCTGCATCTTGCTCTGGATCGCGCCGCCATCGCGCCGGATAAGCGCAGGTTTGAAACGGGTGCTTTTGGCAAACCTCACCTCGTCGGGGTGGATTGTCCCGTTCACTTCAATCTGTCGCACTGCCGCGCGTGGGTGGCGGTGGCTGTTTCACGGTGTGGCGAGGTGGGGGTCGATATTGAAACAGATGACCGTGTGTGGATGCTTGCCGGGATGGATGACGCCTGGTTGTCATCGTCAGAGTGTGACGATCTGGATGAAAGCGTGTCGTCAGGACCGGAGTGCTACTCGGGCGAGACGCCAGCGCATGGTCGACCAGAGGAGGCGGCTGGGGGTATCGGGTCGCCAGGGGCGGTGCTGCCGGCTGCAGCGCAGCGTCTGGCGTGGTGGGTGGCCAAAGAGGCACTGGTCAAGGCGGCAGGACTGGGGTTGCACCAGCCTTTGTCAGATCTGACGCTGCCGCAGGTAACCGGCCCGGGCTGGTATCAGGCCACGCAGTTGCCGTTGGCCTTTGGTCCGCCAGGGTCGGCGGCCTGGCCCTGGCGTCTGTGGCACAGCGATAATTTCTGGCTGGGTCTGGCACTAAAGCACGGCGGCGGGGCGTTGCCCGGTGTCCGGTTGCAGCGGGTGGCTTTCACGCCCGATGGTCCGCACTTTTCACCGGCTATGGTGTTGCCGGAGACAGCGCTATAGCCGGTGACGGTGTTGCCACAGGTGAAGCCACTACTGCCGTGTGTACCCGGTTTTGCAGGTCAGAGCGTCAGCGTGATGGTTTGATCGTCGTGGCTGCTGCCATCACGGCCATACAGGCGGCGGGCAGGTATGCCGTGCTGCTGGCAGCGTTCAACGAAACGGCGTGACTCTTGCAGGGGAGACTGTCGCGGCTGCCGTCGATGCCGCAGATGAAGGTCAGCCAGGGTTCCAGACCCATGGCGTAGATCAGCACTTCGTCAACGTCCAGACACGCTACCAACGCCCAGGCGCGTTCGGCGTCTGAACCGTTCAGGCGTCGGCTCTGATCGTGGTCGTGGCGCGGTGGCCGGGCCAGGAGGGCCCCGTATAGCCAGCTCATGGGCGCACCCTGGCATTCCATGCCCAGGAACAGCGCTGACAATCGTCCCAGTACGGGTTTGAGCCGAATATTCAGTGCAGGGTCGAGGTTGTTTGAGTCGGCGGCAAACAGCAGTCGCAGATCGCCGGTGTCCACCAGCCAGCTGGTTTTGCTGCGGATGTCCAGGTCGGCGTGTTCCCCCAGAAACGGGATGGCTTGCAGGGTCAGTCCATTGACATCCAGGTGCTCCAGGCTGTCAAGCGCCTCGACATGCGTGAAACCGATGGCCTGAAGACAGGCTTTCAGCGAGGGGTCAACGATGCTGCCGCTGCTGGCGGGTACAAGGACGGTACCTGTTTTCCAGCGCAGGGCCAGCAAGGTTTCGATCAGGGCATGATCCGGATGATTGTGGGTGATCAGCAGGTAGTCGATGTGATCGGGCAAATCGGCCAGGGTCAGGCGGTCTGGTGCCTGACCAGATTCGTAGGCAATCACCGGGTCAATGAGGATGGATCGACCATCAGCGGTTTCCACCAGAACGCAGGCATGGCCGAAATAGCGCCAGCGTGACGCAGCGCGCGGGACAGCCGGTGAAGCGGGGGTATCGGGTGCCTCGTCAAGCAACGGCATCAGGCGTTCGGCCTGCGAGGCCTCGAGGTTGAAGGCATCAAGCAGAACGGGCAATGGCATGGGCTGCTGCCGTGCGCGTGCCAGAACGTCGTAGGCCGGATCGCAAAAGGGCCGGTCAAGCACGATGTCGCCGGGGCACGGGAGCCGGGGTGTGGCCATTGAAAAGCTGCGCTGGTCACCGGGAATTCGACGCACCATCGCCTGTTGCAGCTTGGGGATGTAGTATTCGCTGCGGTAAAGCAGCCCTTCCAGCGGACGAATGTCGGGCGCGCCCGTCGGGGTGTAGACCAGTTCGGTAAGGCCCTGCAAGGCGGGTGGCAGGGCCTTGTACAGATCGCCCAGTGCCTTGCCCCTGAGCGTGGGTCTCAAGCAGTGCCCGTGTCTGTTCCAGGGCAGCCGCCAGAGACAAGGGTGCCGCCAGAGCATCGCGACTCCAGTGCAGGAAGGCCTGCACCTTTTGGGTCTCGGCCGGGGGATGTCCATGAAGGGGCCACCCAGAAGGTCGGGGTCCTGAACGGCTGCGGCGTGAAGGTCGGGGTCGTGCAGCCACGACTCCAGCATGGGCAGGTGCCGCTTTGCAGAGATCAGGGCCATTGACAATGGCGATACCAGCAGGCTGCTGGCGTGCCAGCCGGCGACCAGGGGTTCGATGACAACATCGGGTTTCAGCACATAGCGTGGTGCCGACAGCGTGGATGGATAGGATGTCATGGGTTCGGGATCGTGCGACTATTCAGCAGTTGGGCCAACCCTTCCGGGGTGGGTGTGGCAAACAGGTCGATCAGGGCCAGCTCAAGGCCGGTTTCCTCGCGCAAGCGGCTGATCAGTTGCATGGCCAGCAGGGAATGCCCCCAAGGTCAAAGAAATTGTCTTCCGGAGTACACGAGGCGACGTTCAGAATCTCCCGGAACAGGGCTTGCAGGCGCTCGTTCAGACCGTTTGCGGTTGTCTCGGTGTGGACAGTCCGTGCCTCGTCAGCCGGTGGGGCTTTTGGCACCGGGGCGCTGGACTCATTCCGGGATATGGTGGTTGCCGATGCCGATGCCGATGCCGATGCCGATGCCGTGGTGGCCAGTGTTTCGGTGATCCAGCGGTCCTGGCGGGCCATCAAGGCGGGCAGGTCATTGACGCTGACGGCGACCCGGTTGAGGGCGGTCGGCAGTACCCGACGCACGGCGGCAGGTCCTTCATGGTGCAGCAAGCCCGATTCAGTGGCCAGGGTGCCAGCCCGGCACGGGCACGGGCCGCCACCGTCATGCCGGCCTCGACCCAGTCATCCCAGTTGACCGTCACCACTCGCCAGGGTGGCGTTGCGACAATTGCGCAGCGGCTGTGTCCAGCCAGGCGTTGGCCGCGCTGTAGGCGGCCTGGCCAAACTTCGCGGCGGGCAGGAAGGAGCCCAGGGTTGAGCACAGCACTACAGCGTCCAGTGGCTGACCCGCCAACGCGTTTTCGATGGCGCACAAGCCAACGATTTTCGGCGCCAGGACGGTATCAATCGAGGCGGCATCGCGGCGCGCCATGATGCCGCCGTAGTCCGCCAGACCGGCGGCGTGGATGACGCCATGGATAGGTCCGACGGTATGTTGCCAGTGGGTCAGGGCGGCTGTTGTCGCCGCTTCATCGGCCAGATCCAGCATCAGTGTGCTGACGGTTGCACCCAGTGATTCCAGTTCGCGTTGCCGTGCCGGTGGCAGCGGTGTGCGATGGGTGGTCAGCAGCAGATGCGGAGCCTGGCTGTAGCGGGCGATGTCCAGCGCAAAGGCGTGCCCGACGCCACCGGCGGCACCGGTGATCAGGACGGTTGCGCCTTTGGCTAGCGGCCAGGGCTGTGCGGCGGGCATGGCGCAGTGTTCGACCTGTTCGGTCCAGTATTGGCCTTGCCGCCAGGCCAGAAACCGGCCTGCGCGGGCAGTATCCAGCCAGGCATGCAGACGCTGTGCCACTGCCAACGGTTCCGAAATGGCCAGATCCAGACCCGCGAAGTGGTGTTCTGGAAATTCGACAGCAAGAACCTGCAAGGCGGCAACCCGTGCCGTGTTGGCCGGGCAGGCCGTTTCGTTGCCTTGTACGATGGCCCCCCGATGGTCAGCAGGTCCACCTGAAGGGGTTTGGGGTGGTGGGCCAGGATAAGGTCACGCACAGCCAGCAGCGTCGTGCGCAGTTGTTCCATGGCGACTTGTCCCGGCATGGTCCCGGCAGCCGATGCCATAACGACCAGATGGCTGCGCTCGTGTTCCGGCAGGGCCAATACGGCCGGTACCGAGGTGGCCACCCTGACTGTGCGCCCCCATTGGCGCAAGGCACGGGCCACAGGGTTGGCCAGTGCGGGTGTGGGGCTGAACAGGACCAGCGGCCGGGGGATGGCGTTGTGACCGCTGTCAGGGTGTGCCGCACCCAACGGGGCGTATAGAACCAGTCGTCTTCGGGTGGTTTGGTGAGGGTGTCAACGCCTGGCGCCTCCGATGCAGGCGCGGTCGTTGTGGACAATGGCCGGAACACCTGACGTGCCCATGGGTAGCCGGGCAGGGCAATGCGCTGCCCCTTAGGGCTGTGAATGCATTCCAGTCGATGTCGACGCCGCTTTCCCAAAGCCGGGCAACGCTTTGAATATGCGTCGGCGCGGTTTCACCCGAGGTGTTGCCGGCTGGCGCCGGATCAAGGCTCGGGCACGCTGTCAGCCCCTGGCTGCGTGCCAGTGTGCTGAGCACGTGTCCCGGGCCGGCCTCAATGACCAGCGGGGCCCTTTTTCTTGAAGGGTTTGCAGGCCGTGAGCGAAGCGTACCGGGGCCAGCATGTGTCGGGCCCAGTAGTCGGGGGATACGGCTTGTTCCGGAGTGATCCAGGTGCCCGTCAGGTTGGATATGAATTTGCGCGTTGGCCGATTCAGGGTCTGGCTGGTCAGGAAGGTGGCCAGTGCGCTGGCCGCAGGCGCCATGGCGCGGGAGTGGAAAGCGTGCGAGGTACGCAGGCGTTGGGTCGGGATGCCTCGCTGTTTCAGGTCGTTGGCCAACGCTTCTATGGCATCGGCAGGTCCTGATACAACGCCCTGTCGCGGGCCGTTCAGCGCGGCCAGATCCAGTTCGGAGTGCTGCAACAGAAGGCTGTTCAACCCGGTCTCGTCCAGCGCTACGGCCAGCATGGCCCCTGCGGGCATGCCAGCCATCAGACGAGCCCGTTTGGTCACAATCTGCAGTACAGCGTCCGTCGAGAACACGCCTGCCAGGCAGGCGGCCGTATATTCGCCCAGCGAGTGGCCGAGCATGACATCGGTCTTGATACCCAGCGACGTCCACCACTGAGCGCACGCCAGACTGACGGCGACGATGGCCGGCTGGGCGATGCGGGTGTCCTGCCAGAACGCGGCGTCACGGCCCGGGCCGTTCAGGGCGTCAATCAGCGACAGATGGAGCAGGGGCTCAAGCCGTTCAGACATCTCGGCCAGATGGGCCTTGAAGCCGGGGAGCGGGTCAGCAGCGCCTGCCCCATACCGGCATGCTGTGCGCCTTGGCCGGGCAGCAGCAAGGCCATGCGGATGGGGCGGCGCAACCCCCGGCCCCTTTGCTATCCGAGGGCAGCGTGACCGTTGACAAGGTCTGGATGAGCGCGGAAACGGTATTGGTGACCAGTGCCTTTCGCGCCTTCAGGGCGGGACGGCCGGATTGCAGGGTGGTGGCGACATCCGCCAGAGCGACCGGCGTGGTCTCCAGATGATGTGCCAACTGATGGGCCAACGTGGGCAGTTGTCCCGGGGCTGCTGCAGACAGCGGAATGACCTGCCAGTCGTCGGGTACGGTTGGAGGGGACGGTCGTGTTGGCGCCTCTTCCAGAATGAGGTGGGCATTTGTCCCCCCGATGCCGAACGAACTGACGCCGGCGCGCAGGGGGCGCCCTGACGCGGCCAGGGTTGCACCGTGGCGGGCAATATCGAACCAGCGTTGCGGGCCGGGGTCCAGTTTGGGGTTGAGCTGGGCGGCATGCAAGCTGGGCGGCAGATAGCGGTGATGCAGGCTCAGGGTGGCTTTGATCAGCCCGGCCACACCGGCGGCGGCGTCGGCATGGCCGATATTGCTTTTTACCGAGCCGATCAGCAAGGGGCGCTCGCGAGCGCCGGCATAAGCTTTACCCAGAGCCGTAATTTCAACCGGGTCACCCAGAGACGTGCCCGTCCCGTGGGCCTCGATCAGATCAACGTCACTGCCGTCCTGCCCGGCGTCGGCCAACGCTTCCTGTATGGCTTTGGCCTGGCCGTCGATGCCGGGGGCGGCAAAACTCATTTTGCGCGCGCCATCGTTACTGACGCCTGTGCCGCGGATAGTGGCGTAGATGCGGTTACCATCGTTCAATGCGTTGACCAGGGGCTTGAGCAGGACCACACCCATCCCTGCACCCGGTACCGTCCCTGCGGCATCGGCGGCAAAGGGCCGGCAATGCCCGTCAGGTGACAGAATCATGCCGGGCTCGTAGGCATAGCCGTCTGATTCGGGGAACGTCAGCGAGACACCGCCGGCCAGGGCCATATCGCAGCGTCCGGCCCGCAACGCGTCAACCGCCTGGGCCACGGCAATCAGGGAGGTTGAGCAAGCGGATTGCACGGTGACGGCAGGGCCACTGAGGTTCAGCCGATAGGCAATCTGGGTGGCCAGGAAGTCTTTGTCATTGGCCGTGATGGCATGAAAGCCTGCCGAGCCCTGGATGTTTTCCCCGGCCGGAACCAGAACTTCGCGCAGCCAGGTGTTGTGGCTGCATCCGGCAAAGACGCCGACATTGCCGCCGGGCAGTTCGGCGGCATCTTCAAAGGCATGCCAGGCCCTTCGAGCAGCAGACGGTGCTGCGGATCAAGCAGAAGGGCATCACGCGGGCCGACACCGAAAAAGGCTGCATCAAACTGGTCGGCGTCAGGAATCACGCCGCGCCGGGGTACGTGGTGGGGTTGGTCGGCGGCCAGAGCCTCTGGTGCCGGTTCGATTGAAAAGTCGGTGATGCCCTCGCGGCCCTCGCGCAGCAGCGCCCAGAAAGCGTGTGCGGAGTCTGCACCGGGGAAGCGGCAGGCCATGCCGATGATGGCGATGGCCCGTTCATCAGCGGCAGGTGCGGTCGGTGTGTCTGCCGGCAGGGTTGCAGGGGTTGACGACAGCGGTGGTGTGTGCAGCCTGGGGTGATCGTGTATTCCGGGTGGTTTGCCGGAAAGGCTGTGGTGAGCGTCAGGTGTTGCGGACAGACCCGAAGTCGCGCTTGCACCCTGTGCGGCCAGCCATTGGGCGAGCGCCTGGATGGTGGCGTGTTCGAACAGAATGCGCGTGGGTACCTTGATGTTGAATGTTTCGCGCAGCATGGGCTGCATTTTGACCAACAGCAGTGATTGTCCGCCCAGATCGAAAAAATTCCGTTGCCAGTTCACCTTGGGCAGCTTAAGCAGCCCTGCCCAGATCGGCTCAAGCACTTTGGCGATGGCGGTTATGGGGTCGGTGTCCTGAGTGGGTCTTGTCGTGCCCAAGGGCGTGGGGGTGGTACAGCTGTTTGGCAGGGTGGCTACTGTCGGCGCTGTTTCGTCACCCGGTAACGGCAGGGCGGACCAGTTGATCTTCCCGTTCGGCGTGAGCGGGATTGCAGACAGGGTCAGGATCGCACCGGGCACCAGATGGGCCGGTAACCGGGCGGCCAGATTATGGCGCAGTTGCTGTGTGTCAACGGCATGTCCGGCACGGGAAGTACCCAGGCCAGCAGCACCGGGTCTTCCGGCTGTGCATGGGGGCAACGCCGACCAGCGCCTTGTCGATGGGGCCGAGCTGTTCCAGTTGTCGTTCGATTTCACCGGGCTCCACCCGGAACCCCCGCAGCTTGAACTGCCGGTCGATGCGTCCGCAGAAGGTCAGTTCGCCGTTCGTTGCGACGTCGACCCGGTCGCCGGAATGGTAGATTCTGTGGCCTGAACCCGGTTGCCACGGGTCGGGCCTGAACCGTCCGGCGGTCAGGTCGGGCCGATTCAGGTAGCCCAGGCCGACACCGTCTCCGCCGATGACCAGTTCACCCTGGCCTCCGGGGGGACCAGATGACCATCCAGGTCCATGACGTAGGCCCGGCAGTGCGCACCGGGTTTGCCGATCGGGATGCGGCGGGCGTTTTCGCGGGCTTCGTAGAGGTTTGAGCAGACCGAGGCTTCGCTGGGGCCATAGCCGTTGAAGAACCGGCGGCCCGATGCCCATTTTTCCACTACGGCGTCGGGGCAGGCTTCGCCGGCCACCATCAGCAGACGAAGCGACGGCAGGGTACGTGTTGGCAGGGCCACCAGCAGCGACGGCGGCAGTGTGGCTATCGTGATGCGGTCATTTTCAAGGGTGTCGAGCAGTTCCTCACCGAAGCGGACGGTGTCCGGGTCGGGAATATGCAGGGTGGCACCGGAACCCAGTGCCATGAAGATTTCCCATATCGAGGCATCGAAGGACAGCGCGGCAAACTGCAGAACCCGGTCGGTGACTTCAGGCGCCAGATGGTGACGTTGCAGCCGTATCATGCTGGCCAGTCCGCCATGCGGGGTCATCGCCCCTTTGGGCTGGCCGGTCGAGCCCGAGGTGTAGATCAGGTAAGCCGGGTCGGCGGCGTTCAGGTCAGGGCCCCGGACCGCACCTGCAGCCGCTGTGTGCGGCATCTGGTCAATGGGCAGGATACGTGCCGCGCAGGACGCGGGCACTTGTCCTGTCAGCGCCGTGTCCGTCAGCAGCCAGCGGGCGTTGCTGTCGCCCAGTATCCAGGCGATGCGCTCGGCGGGGTAGGCGGCATCGATAGGGACAGCCATGGCACCCGCTTGCATGACCGCCAGCAAGGCGGTAACGGCCCGGCTCCGCGCGGCAGCAGCAGGGCGACGGGTTCGCCGGGTGCGACACCCTTTTCGAGCAGGGTCTGGCACAGCGTGTCTACGGCCCGCTTCAGTGCCTCGTAGCTGAAACTCCCCTCTTTGGCCTGGATCGCCGGATGTCCGGGCAGCACGTGCGCCCACGCGTTGAAACAGTCCAGGGCCAGAGGGGCGGGCAAGCCACTGTCCGGCCCGCAGGCCAGGGCGACCCGTTGTGCCAGTTCGGCTTCGGTATAAAGGGACAGATCTTGTACCCTGGCCATGGGTTGACGAACCATGGCAGACAGCAGCTGGTACCAATGTCCCAGCACATCGGTGCCGATCCTGTCGTCGATCCGCGTCGGGTCCCAGTGCCGGGGCCAGCGCGGCATCGTCGCCGGTGGTCACGATGGCCGTCAGGGCGAAGTTGGTTTCTTCATGAAGGGTGGCCACCTTCAGCGTCAGCCCGTTGGCGACCAGGTCCGAGGGGCGCGGGTAATTCTGCACCAGCAGCAAGGTATCGAACAATGGGTTGGCCGGGTCATGGCCGGTGGATTGCAGAATGTCGTCAAGGCCGATGAACGCATGATCGGCACGCTCGAAGGCGTGCTGGCGCAGGTTACCCAACAGCGTCGCCAGGGTCATGTCGGCGGTCAGGGTTGCGCTGACGGGAACCGTGTTGATGGTCATGCCCACCAGAGCGTCTGCATGGTCGAAATCGGCAGGTCGATGCGCAAACGTGATGCCGAAAACAACCGTTCCGGTGCTGCGGTACCGTCGCAACAGCAGGGCCCATGAGGCTTGCAGTGCGACGCCCAGTGGCACCCCATGCCGGCGACAGAGCGCGGACAGGCCGTCACGTACGACAGGGTCCAGTGCGCGGGTGGCGCTGTACTGTGGGGCGCTTTGCGGGGTCTCTGCCGAGGGCAAGGCCATCAAGGTCGGGCTGGCGTCTGCCAGTGCATGCTGCCACCAGCGACGGGCGGCGTTGGCATCCAGGGCGTTCCAGCGGCGAACAAAGGCCGACCAGTCGGGCGCTGCCGGCAGATTCGGCGTGGTGTCATTGCCCAGAGCCTTGAGAATGTCCAGCAACTCCTGCATCAGCACCGACACGGACCAGCCGTCCATAATCAAGTGGTGGCTGCTCCAGACCCAGTCATGGCGATCATGACTGCGCCGTATCAGGTGCATGCGCATCAAGGGTGCCTGACCCAGCGCAAACCCTTGCTGGCGGTCGGCCTGCATCAAGGCGCGCAGGTGCGGGTCGGCACGCTGATCATCCAGGGCGCTCCAGTCGGAAACCTGCCAGGTTAGCGAGGCGGATGGGGCAATCGACTGGTACGGTTCGTCGTTGTCATCAAAATCGAAGGTACACCGCAGGGCGGCATGACGGTCCAGCATGATAGCCCAGGCCGTTTGCAGCGCTTCGGGGTCAAGTGGGCCTTCCAGTTTGAAATGAATCTGGTTGAAGTAGGTTTGCGGGTTGTGCAGGCTGTGCAGCAGAATGCCCCGTTGCAACGGGGTGACGGGCACCCGGGATGCTGAGGCAAAGTCGTCGGCCCCGATGGCTGCCGTGGCGTCAAACCCTGTTTCGACAGCGATGTTTTCAAGGGCCGATGCGATGGCGTGCATCAGGCCTTGCGCAGCGGCTTCGCTGTTCGGCCCTGCGGCGAAATTCAGGGCCAGGCGCAGTTGCCCGGCGACAACTCCGGCGTTCAGCTCGAGACGGTGGCTGCGGTCCAGGTCGGGTGCGATGGTGGGGCCTGTGTCAGCGTCAACAGGCTGGAACGGGCCATCGGTCCAGCCATCCAGCACGCCCACGTAGTTGACCAGAATGTCGGCACCCGGCAGAGCCGCCAGCCGGCGTGCCTGGTCGGGGTCATCGCCGTAGCGCAATAAGCCGTAACCGAGACCATCATGCGGCAGGGCGGCAAGCGCGGTTGTGATGGTCTGCGCCATGGTACGGGCGTCCGGGTTGACGGGCAGGCAGAGGGGAATGACCGATGTGAACCATCCGACGGTCTCTGAAATATCCAGCGTGTCGATGGGCAGGGCGCGCCCGTTGCGTTCCAGGTCAACGCGCAAGATACGGCCATGCCCGGCCGCATGGGCCAGCGCAAGTGCGGCCAGCAGCGTTTCGTCCATTCTCAACGTCCACACGGCAGGCACCTTGCGCAGCAGGTGCTGCGTCAGATTGGCCGGCAGGGTGAGCTGGCAGGTTCGGGCGTCCCTCTCAAGCCCCGGCTGTGCTGGAAGGTCAGGGGCCAGCGGTGTCGGCTGTGGTGACAAATGATCAACCCAGAACGGCAATGATGCCGTGACCTCGGGGTCGCGACTGAAGGCCTGAAGGGCCAGCGCCCAACGACGCCAGGGAATGCCGTGACGTCGCAGTGGAAGGTCATTGGGGTGTTCATAGGCGTTTTGCAGATCACGCAATACCACCTGCCACGACAGGACATCAATGCACAGGTGATGCACCGTGAGCATCATCTGTCGGTCAGAGGGCAGAACGACCGCGGCCACATTGATGCCACGTTCCGGATCAAGGTGTTGCTGGGCCTGCGCCAACCGGGTTTGTCGCTGCCCGGTCCAGGTGATGTCATCCATGCCGTCCGGGCGTGTTTCAATCTTGAACAGCGGGGCGGGCCGCATGGCCGCAATATGGTAATCAATGGCTCCTTTCTCTGACTGGCTGACCTGCAGGCCAAAAATTTCGTGGCAGGCCACGACAGCCTGCAGCGCTTGCTGCAACCGGGGCAGGTCAACCGGGTCGGGCAAAGCAATGACCACAGCCTGGTTGAACTGTCGCCAGTTGCCATGCATTTCACCCTTGAGCCAGGACAGGATGGGTGTGGACCAGACCGGGCCAATGGCGTCGGCGTCATCCGATGACGAACTGGCCGGTACCGCATTCCGGGCGATGGCTCTGACCGTCTGATGCTCGAAAATGGTTTTGGCCGATAGATCAAGCCCCGCGCGGCGGGCTCTTGAAATGACCTGCAGGCTGCTGATGGAGTCGCCACCCAGATCAAAAAAATTGTCGTCCGGGCCGATGGGGTGACGTTGCAGTACGTCGCTGAACAATTGTGCGACCAGGCGTTCGTGGTCGGAGTTGAGTGGGCTGACAGCGGCGGATGCCGGTGCGCTGTCGGCCAGATGGGCCAAGGCGCGGTAATCGGTCTTGCCTTGCGAGGTGACCGGCAGCGACGGCAGCGTGAGGATATGTTCCGGGATCAGGACATCGGCCAGACTGTTTTGCAGTATGGCCTTGATGGCGTCTTGGGAAGGGGCGTTGGCGCCAGTGATGAAGGCCCACAGGCGATGGCGGGAACCTGTCTGGCGTACCAGGGCTGCGGCGTCGGTAATACCGGGAATCTGGATCAGCGCCCGTTCCAGAGTGGCAGGTTCTACCCGGATGCCCCGAATCTTGATCTGGCGGTCACGTCGCCCCAGGCACCAGAGTTGTCCGTCCAGGTCCATGCGCCCGCGGTCGCCCGTGTGCAGCTCGGCCAGTGGCGTGAAATCACCGTCGCGGGCGGCCGACAGCATCAGGGCCTGGCCGCGAACCCGTATATCACCCACACACAAGGGGAAGCCGCTGGTTGTCAGGCCCGGTGACGGCGATTTCCGTGTTGGGAACAGGCGTGCCCAAGGGCAGGGTGGACCACGAGGCGGGCACGTCATCCACAGACAGGAAGGTGGCAGAAATGGTCGTTTCGGTCAGACCATATCCACACATCAGCGCGCAGTGCGGGGCCTGCTTGCGCCAGATGCGTGCCGCCGAGGCCTGAACCGCTTCGCTGCCCGTGATCAGCAGACGCAGTGACGGGGAATCGGGGTGCCGTGGGCGACCCGTTCATGCACCCAGGTGTGCCAGAAGGCTGCGGGCAGATTGGCAACGCTAATGCCGTGTTGTGTCAAAGCCTGCTCAAAAGCGTCCAGGTCCCGGTCTGTACCGGCGCAGGCTGAACCAGAGGAGCACCCGCCAGCAGTGCAGGCAGGGTTTCTTCCAGGGCGACGTCGAATGCCGGCGCTGCAAATTGCAGGACCCGGTCATGGGCCTGCAATCCAAAACGGTGACGCGTGTCCAGGGCGTGATTCAGCAGGCTGGCATGGCTGATGAAAACGGTTTTGGGTTCACCGGTTGAGCCCGAGGTGAAGCACACGTAGGCGGGCAGGACGTCCAGCCCTGTTGTTGGTGGAAAGGGAACAGGGGGCATGCCGTGGCGGTCGTGTCCAGCAGCGTTTGGCACGCGATCCGTCGCAGGTCATGCGCTGAAGCCCCATCAAGGTCGGGGCTGTCGGCGCCGGTGACCAGAATGCTGACATCGGCTTGCCGGGCGCGTGTGAGGATGGCGTCGGTAGGGCCGTCGGTGGGCAGGAAAACCGCACATCCACCGCATTGCCATAGGGCCAGCAAGGTCGGCACCCGTTCAGTCAGCCGGGGCAAACACAGGCCGACACGCGTTTGCCGGGTGACCCCATGGGCGTGCAGGGCATCAGCCGTTCGCTCAATCCGGGTCAGTACCTGCCCGCAGGACAGACTGTCGTGGTGATCCGTCAGCAGAACCGTGCCGGGATCCATGGCGTGCAATGTGTCAAGGATCAGGTCATGGATCGGGCGGTCCGGCAGGCTGGCCGGCGGTCCTTGCCACAGCGCGGGTGCGTGTGGCGATGCAGGCTGTTGTCGGCCGCTTCCCTGTGCCGCAGCAGACTGGCACAGGTCGACGAACTGCGTCAGAAAAGCCCGAATGGTTCGTTCGTCAAACAGGTCGGGATCGTATTCCAGCTGGGCCAGCCAAGGGGCATGCGGGTCGCTTGTGCGTTCCAGGCTCAGGTTCAGGTCAACTTCAGGTGCCAGCGGGGCAACCGGCAGCGCTTCGATGGTCGTGTCCGGCAGGGTGGGCGGTGCCAGGGCTGGGCCTGCAGCACGAACATGGCCTGAAACAGCGGGTTGCGGTTCAGATGGCGTTTCGGGTTCAGTACGCTGACAATCTGATCCAGGGTAACGCCGGGTTGGTCCAGTGCACCCAGCAGGGCATGTTTCACCTGGGCGATGCGTGTGGCCAGGTCGTCGTTCAGGGCGGGCTGCAGCCTCAGTGGTACCGTACTGACCATAAAACCGACCATGTCCTGGTCAGCCCGGGTTTTCCGGGTAGACACCGGACAACCAATGACCATGTCGTCATCACCGCTCCAGCGCTGCAGCAACCAGGCATAGAGCGCCAGATAGGCCATGAACGGGGTGGCCCCGTTTGCACGGGCAATGTCGCTCAGGTCGGCATCGTCGGGTAGTGGCAGGCTGAGCATGCCCGCACGTTGGCCGCGTTCGGCGGGGCGAGGGTGATCCAGTGGCAGGCTGATTTCGGCCGGAGCGCCGTCCAGGGTGTTGCGCCACCACGCCAGGGCTTCCGGAGTTTCCCGGGTTTGATCAGCGGTTTGCAGCACCTCGGTGAATTGTGCTGCCGGCGCAAGACGGCCACCGCCTGCAACGCTGAAACAGTCGTTGATCAGGATCGCCATGGATGTCCGGTCGGCGATGATATGGTGGATCAGGAAGGTGATCCGGTGGTGGCCGTCGCAGGGCTGCAGCATGACCCGGAACAATTGGCCGGCCGGCAGGGTGTGCGGCGCGTTTTCAGGGCACAGCTCGAGTCCGGGTCGCTGGCCGGTGATTTCCAGCCAGGCTTCGTTGTCGTGTTCCGCCAGGCGGGCCGATACGATGGCGTGTCGCTCAACGGTTTGGGCGACGGCGTGTTGCCACAGGGCCGTGTCCAAGGTGCCGCGCAACAAAAACGAGGCATGCAGCACGAACCCCTGGTCGTTCTGGCTGAGCTTGTCCATGAACCAGAGCCGTGTTTGCTCGGCATTCAGGGGGTAGCGACGGGGTGCGTTGTTGCTGCGGGTCAGCCAGGCGAGCAGTTCGGCCTTGCGCTCGCGCAGCTCATTTTGCAGCCTGGCATCCAGGGCGCCGGCCCGACCCTGCAGCACCAGTTTGTCACCTTCTGCAGAGATCCGGATACCGGCCTGGGCCAGTCGTTCAAGCAGGTCGGACAAGGGTTGCGTCATGGTGTTGCGTTCCTGGTGGTGATTTGTTCAAGCAGGTAGTCAGCCATGGCGTCAAGCGTCGGATGGCCAAAAATTTCGCCGATGGGCAAGGTCAGACCCGTAGCCTGTTCAAGGCGTTCATGCAGTTTTACCGTGAGCATCGAGTGCCCTCCGTAGTCGAAGAAACTGCGGTCAGTGTCGATATCGTCGCGCTCCAGCAGTTCAGACCAGCAGGTGTAAAGAAAATCGACCAGATCGTCACGGTCTTCAAACGGTGGCACTGCGGCATTGGCGGTGTTGGTACCCCTGATCGCCGTCTCTTGGGGCCGCGTGTGTTCGTTGCCGGGGTCGGCCACGGTATCTGGCGCACCGGGGCTGATGCCGGGTGCCGGCATTTCGCGGGCCATGCGGGTCAGGGCAGTCCAGTCGGTCTTGCCGTTTGCGTTCAATGGCAGCGCTTCCAGGCGCACCCAGCGTGACGGTAACCACGCGGCGGGCAAGCGCTCATGCAGCCATTGGCGCAAGGCCTCGTCAGACGGCAGGGGGTCGTGGGACGGAACGGCCCAGGCGATGATCTCGCGGTCGGTCGGTGTCGTATCCGACGAGGGGTTGTTGACGGACTGCGCGGTAACGGCCACTGCCCCGATGGCGGGGTGCTGTCGCAGTGTGACCTCGATTTCTTCGGGGTCGATGCGCTGACCGCGGATCTTGAATTGCCGGTCAAGACGACCGAGCAACCACACGTGTCCGTGCTCATCCATCCAGGCCCGGTCGCCGGTCCGGTAGGCCGGGCACAGTTCGCCGAACAGCCGGGTTTGGCCAAAGGCCGAGGCCAGTGATCGGGCGTGACCATGATAGGTCTGGGCGACACTGGGGGCCGGCGATCAGGAGCTCGCCGGGCATGCCATGCAAAACGGGCTGACCGGCCTCATTGATAATGGCCATGCGGTTGCCTGCAATGGCCTTTCCCGGGCTGCCCGGAGCTTGTCCACTGGTGTATCGGGTCAGGCTGGCCGTGACAGTGGTTTCTGTCGGGCCATACACAATGAAAAGTGTACGGTTGCATGCCCAGGCCTCCAGCGTATGGGTCGGGCAGATTTCCCCGCCCACGGCCAAGACCTTCAGCGACGGGTGGGCACGGGCCGCCGTACTGTTCAGAACAGCGGGGGTACCTGCATGTGCGTAATACCCCATGCATCGAGGGTTTCGTTCAGGGTGGTCCCGGGCATGACCGAGTGCCGTGGCAGTGTGACCAGGGTGGCGCCGGTGCACCAGCTCATGGCGATGTCTGACAGCGTGACATCGAATGCCGGGGCGACAACCTGCAAAATCGAGCTGTCCGGGGTCAGCGCGTAATGACGGGCCAGACTGTGGCCCAGCCGGACCAGGGCATCGTGACGGATGGGGATGCCTTTGGGACGACCGCTTGAGCCCGAGGTGTAGACAATCGCCGCAACCGGGTTCGGGTGCGTTGTTGACGTGTCCTGAAACGGTGATGCTTCAGTGGGTGCGACGTCTGCGCAGTCGGGAATATTGACGCCGCCCGTGTCGGTCCACAGCAGGGCAGCTCCGCTGTCCTGGATCACGGTATCGGCTCGTTCGGCCGGCCATTGCGTGTCAATGATGACGGCGGTGGCCCCGTTTTGCCAGATGGCCAGCAGACAGGCCAGCCAGTCGGTCGAGCGCTCCATGGCCAGGGCGATGGTGTTTGGTGCCGGATGGTGTTGGCGCATGGCTAGGGCGAGTTCGCAGGCGCGTGTCCAAAGCTGTGCGGCACTCAGCGTTTTATTCAGGTCGACGGCCAGGCGCTGGTCTGGCCTGCGTGCCGCGTGTTGCGCCACCAGCGTATCCAGGCGCTGGGGCGTGCGTGTGTTTTCATTGGCAAACGCATGTTGCGTTGGCATGTTTTCATGGGGCAGGGCCGGCTGCCATGGCATGTTTTCACCGGACCCTGACAGTGCCAGCCGTTCCGGCAGATGCCGGTACCATTCACACAGTGACTGACCGGCGCGGTCTGTCGGGGCTGCCGTACCGGATGCCGGTGTTGTGGCCAGCGTCAGGCCAATGCGGATAACGCCGGCCAGACGTTCAGCGACATCGGCGGGGATTCGCTGGCTGTCGTATTCCAGACCGAAGACAGTACCCCTGACGGGGCAGAGGTAATGGTCAGCGCCAGATCCACCCGGGCCTGGGTGGATGGCGCCTGTCCCAGGCTGGTGATCTGCAACCCGGGCAAGACAAGGCTCCAGTCAAAGTCCTGCTCGGGTACCACCATGACATGCAGGTCGTCAGTGCGGTCGTCCAGTCCTTTCCATCCCAGATCCTGCAACCAGAATGCGGGAATGTCACGGAAGGACAGCGCCTGCATGACGTGAGTCTGGATGGCTTGAAGGGCCTCGGGCCAGGTACGTTGTCCGGCAAGGTCGAAGCTGCCCAGAAGGGTGTTCGCCAGAAAGGCTGCGCTGTCTTCCAGATCGGGATCATGCCGCCCGGCTTCGGGGAACCCGATGCGTACCGGACCGTCGAGCAGGTTGAATTGCTGCAGGGCAAAGGTCAGGGCGCACAGGCCCTGCACGAATGGGGTGATACCGTTGCTGTCCGTTCGCCCGTCGTATCCGGTAATGACAAGACGGGCCAGCGGTCCACCGCGTTGTTTGCCGCCCCCGGCTGACGGGATGCGGGGGCAACGGGCCTGGGAGACCGCCTGCCGATAGGCCTGCAGGGGCTCTGACACTGCGGCCAGTCGGGCCTGCTGGCGCAGGGCAATGTCACCGATTCCCGGTGGGGTGTTGTCAGGGTGGGCCTCCAGGCCGCAAAGGGCGGCATAGTGGCGGGTCAGATCCTGCATCAGGCGCTGGCTTGACCAGCCGTCGATCATGGCATGGTGCGCCGTCATGATCAGATACAGGCGTTCGGTGTTGACGCGACAGATTTCAACCCTGAACAGGGGGCCGCCATCCAGAAGGAAGGGTTGGCCGGCCAGCCTGTCGCGGTGCCCGGCCGCAGTGGCATCGTTCATCAAGGGCGTATCGTGACAAATGACCTGAAACGGTGTGCCGGGCGGGTCGATAGATTGAGCCCACTGCCCCTGGTTTTGTTTCAGCCGGGTTCGCAGCGCCTGGTGACGGTCTGACAGGTATTGCAAGGCGCGCTGCAGCGTCGCCGTGTCGTGTTGTCCGTCGAAACGGTAGGCAATGGCCAGGTTGTAGGCGGTGCGCTGCGGGTGCGAGGCGTATTCCCGGATCAGCCATTGCTGGTTGAATGTCAGTGGCGCTTCCGTTGTCAGGGGGCGGTCAAGGCGACGATGGCGTCGGGCTCAGGCCGACCGGGTGCGTTGAGCGTGTCCGTGCCGGTGTGCTTCGCCTGTTCGGTGCATTCGATACGTTCGGCCAGGGCGGCTAGTGACGGGGTTTCGAACAGCCAGCGCACATCGGTGACAAGGCCGGTTGCCTTGCGCAGCCGGTTCATCGCCATGATGGCTTTCAGCGATGTACCGCCCAGATCAAAAAATGGGCGTCCCGACCGGTAATGCGGCACCCCAGAATGTCTGACCATTGTTGTGCCAGCAGACGTTCCGTGTCGGTACGCAATGGTTCCCGGCTCTGGACAGCGTTGTGTGCCGGCGCGGGGGCTTGCCGCGCAATGGCCAGCAGGGCGGCGTCGTCGGTTTTTCCGGTAGCCCCGACGGGCAGCGCATCCATCCAGACCCATTGATGCGGAATGGCCGCTCGTGGCAAGTGTGTGTGCAGGTGCCGGCGCAGCGCCGATTCGTCGGGTGGCGTTCTCGCCACAACTGCTGCGATCAGGCGGGGCGGCACTGTGCTGTTATCCAGAACGACGCGGCTGCATAAAATGCCAGGTTGTGCGGCCAGGGCTGATTCAATTTCAGCCGCATCAATGCGTACGCCTTCCAGTTTCAGTTGCCGGTCGCGGCGGCCCAGCAGCAACAAAGGCCCGCCCGGGCTTTGCATGGCCAGGTCACCGCTCAGGAATGCACGTTGCCCGCCGAATGCGGGCAATGGCTGGAAACGTCGGGCGGTCAGTGCCGGATCATCAAGATAGCTGTCGGCCAGGCCGATACCGCTGATGGCCAGTTCCCCGGGGAAACCGTCTGGCACAGCGTGCCCTGCCGCATCGACGACCGCAACGGCGACCCCGGGCAAGGGCTTGCCGATGTCGGTGCGCGCCCCGAGCGGTGGTGTAATGTCGGCCCAGGTTGCATCGGCGGTGACTTCCGAGGATCCGTAAATGTTGATCAGCCGGCACCCGGGGACGGCTTTCAGGAATGCCTGGGCCAACGACGTGTCGAGCGGCTCACCACTGCAGGCGCAGAGCCGCAGCGATTGCAGACGGGGCATGTCGCCGTGCGCCAGCACGGCCCGCAGCAACGTGGGCACCAGCACCAGGCGTGTCACGTTGTACCGGCCGAGCAGGGCTGACAAGGCGACCGGGTCGGTCGCGCTGTCGTCTGGTGCAATGACCAACGGGATGCCGGCGCACAGTGGGCCCAGCATTTCGGCATAACTATCGACGAACCCCGGTGATGTTTTCAGGCAGGCCACATCGTCAGGCAATGCCGGGAATGTCGAGGCATACCAGGCCAGACGGTTGATCAGGGCGTGTTGTGTGCAGACGACCCCTTTGGAGTGCCCGTTGACCCGGAGGTAAAGGCAATGAAGGCCGCATCGGGTGCGTGGCGGGCAACCGTCATCGCTGATGGGTGTGCACTGGCCGGGTGGGCCTTGTCTGACGTCGGGCCTGATTGCGCCGGTGGTTGGCCGTGTGCCGCTGGTTGTTGTTCGCGTATACCCGGCGGATGGAGTACGGGCAATGTTCTGGGCGCGGGGACGTCGGTGTCAGACATTGCAACCAGAATATCAGGGTCGGCGGCTGCCAGAATCTGGCGCTGGCGTTGTTCGGGGTGGGCCGGGTCGAGCAGCATCATGACGCCGCCGGCCTTCAGACAGGCCAGCACCGCCACGACCAGTTCGATACTACGGGGCAGCCAGATGGCCACCCGGCAGCCCGTCGTAAATGCCGGGTGGTCATTGAGTTGTTTGGCCAGCAGATCAACCTTCGCCAGCAGCGCTGTGTACGACAGTGTGTGGCCGTTCGCGATCAGGGCGGTGGCGTCGGGTGTATGACGCGCCTGTTGTGTGAACAGGTCGATAACGCGGGAGACGGGCAGTCGTGCAGGTTCGGCACGTGTGATGACCGCTTTGGCCGCTGCAGTCACAGGTGCGCCCGGTGCGACAACCGGTACACCGGATGGTGGGGCTACCGGTGTCACGAGGTGTGTGCCCGGTGTGGCCGCCGTCAGCGCACGGTTTACATCGTGTTCCCAGGAGCGCGCCAGTGTCTGTGCAAACCCGGCGGGGAAGTGGCTGCGACGGCATTCAAGGACTGCACTGAAGGTATCGTGTTCCGCGATTTCCAGTACCAGGTCGGTGCGGGGTACCGGCAAGGGGACCGGTGTCAGTGTGATGCCGGGTGCTGCAAATGGCGGCAGCATGTTGAACATGATTTGCGTCAGTGGTGCCCTGCCCGGCTGGCGCTGCGGCTGTGCGGCGTCCATGATCTGACGCAGCCCCAGGCCGGCATGGGCCATGTCGGTGCTGACAGCCGCCTGGATATGACGCAAGGCGTCAATGAAGGGGGCGTCGGGTGCCGGGTCGCAGCGCAAGGGGATCAGGTCGCTCAGGCAACCGGCCAGCCCGGCGGTACCCGGCCGGTCGCGGTGTGCAATGGTCGTGGCAATGACCAGCTCATTGTTCAGTGTCAACCGCTGCAAAAGCCGTACAAAGACCGTCAGCAAGAAAAACCAGGGCGTGGTTTTCAGCTGGCGACAAAGGGTGCGCAGGGCCTGCGCTTTCTCTGGCTCGATCGTGACGCAGAAGCGGTCGCACGCGGGTTCGTCGGGCGAGGGGGCGTGTGCGCCAGCATGACGGGCGGGGCAAAGCGCTCGGGAGCCCCTTCAAGCCGGGTTCTCCAGTAGGCGCGCAGCGTGTCTGTCTGGCTGGCCGGGCGTTGCCGTTCAAGCGCACTGACCTGGCGTGGCTGCATGGGGCTATCGTCAGGAAGATCCCCGCCCTGCAGCAGGGTCGACAGTTCATGGGCCAATACCTGCAAACCGAACCAGTCACACACGGCGTGATGCATCAGCCAGACCAGACCGGTGCACCGACCGGAGGCTTCGAGAACGGGGTGGATATGCCAGTTGTGGTCATGCATCAGGCCTGGGCTTGATGTGTCCAGCAGTGCGGTCAGGGCAGTCGGGTCGGGGGTCGTGATAGCCGGAGCCATCACCACCGTGGCGGCAGGCTGCACGTTGGCAACCAGTTGATCGTCGCGTGTCTCGTAAACGGTGCGCAGGGTTTCATGGCGCTCGACCAGGGCTTGCAGGGCCTGCGTGATGCGTGTCAACGCGTACGGTTGCTCAAAGCGTACCCAGACCCCCAGCCCATTCACACGCCTGTCGCCGTCGACGCACTCCTGTAACCACAGGCGCTCTACCGCCGACTGGACGGGCCAGAACGGGGGCGGGTCGTTTGCTGCAGACCCGTTCTCTGCCGGGGTTTTGGCCAACAGCCCCTTTTTTGTAAAAGGGCTTTTAATGCGTGGTGGTCCTGGGCAGAAAGTCGCTTCATGGGTGTGTAAAACGTCAGGAGCTTCCCGCTGGACCGTCCAGAGTCTGGTTCAGGTGGGCAACTACGGTTTCGAAGAGTTCAGAGTCTGTAATCTGGCGGCGCAGGTGCTCTGCCAGAGCATGGGGTGTCGGGCATTGGAAAATGACCGCAACCGGGATATCGGTGAAAAACCACTCTGACAGCTCGGCGGCCAGGCGTGTGGCGCTGACCGAATCACCGCCAATCAGGAAGAAGTCGTCATGTGCACCCACGGCAGGTTCTTCCAGCAGCTGGGCGATGAAGGCGGCCAGACAGGAGGCCGCCGGGTCGGTGGCAGGTGTACTGTTGTCGTCGACCGAACCGGTAGCGCGTCGTGTCTGCGTCTTGCCCAAGTCGTGTGCCCGTTGCAGCGAGGAGGCATAGTCGCCCCGTTCCAGGCGCTGGCGCAGTTCTTTCTTGATGATTTTGCCTACGGGGGTCAGTGGGAACGCGGTTGGGCTCAGCGGCACCAGATAGTGCGTCGCGACAGCGTGGGCTGAACGCAGACTGTCGTGTATGGCTGCAATCAGCCCCGACAGCGTGGCGTCATCGGCCAGACCCGCCTCGGGGTAGCTGGAGAAATAAACCGCAATTTCTTCTGTGGTGGCGCCTTCCGGCAGAAAAGGCGTGACGGCCAGCCGGGTCGGGTCAATACCGGGAATGCGTGCCAGCGTGTTTTCCAGCTCATGCGCAAATAACGTAACCCCGCGTACATTCAGCGTATCTTTGATGCGCCCGGTAACGTAGAGCGCGCCATTGGCGATAAAGCCGGCATCACCGGTGTCGAACCAGCCGGTGTCACCAACACGGGGGCTGTTCGTGCTGACCAAAATAGCGTGTGAACAATTGCGGCGATTCGACATGAATGTTGCCGATTTCACCTTCAGTCAGCACCTGGTTGTTGTCATCAACAATACGAAACCGGCTGCCGGCAATCGGCTGCCCCAGACTGGTGAAGGCGCCGATGGTGTGACCCAGCCTGCCCCGGCTGATGCCGGCGCAGGTTTCCGACATCCCGAATGCCGGGATCATGGCTTCGGGATTCAACCCGTGCTGTTCAAGGTCGCGCACACTGGACAGCAGGGCGTGCTCATTGACGGCTTCACCGCCGTTGAAAATGGCGCGCAACGACGCCAGGTTGTAACGGGTGGATGTAGCGCGTGCTGCGCGAGCCAGCAGTTCGTAGGCAAAATTGGGCGACCAGGTGATGCTGACTTTTTCGGTATCAACCAGTTGCAGCCAGCGCTCGGGCTGTGCCAATACATAACCGACATCGGCGTGAACCTGGCTGGCTTGCAGAATGACGGCACCCATGAACACGAACGCCATGGCACCGACATGGTCGCGCGGCAACCAGTTCATCAGGACGTCGTTGGCGCTGGCCTTGCAGGCATGGCCCAGCAGGCTGGCCGTCATGGCCACCAGGGCCCGGTGGCTTTGCATTACCCCCTTGGGCAGGCCGGTGCTGCCCGAGGTGAGGATGATCAGGGCGGTTTCGGTCGGGTCGGGTGAGTGAATTTTGGCCTGGTCGCCGGGCGTTTGGCGCAGCGTGTCAAAGCTCATAACCCGCCGGGAGTGGATGGCCGGGATGTGGCGCGCGCGGCGGCACCGGTCGAATCAAGCAGCAAGGGCGGGTCATTGAGCAGCGTGCAGGCGGCGTCCAGACGCTGGTAGGCCGAAAACTCGGCCTGAATGTCGGGCAGTTCGATGGCACTGACCTGCAGCCCGCCCAGAATGGCGGCCCAAAGCCCGGTGAGCAGCACCTCGGCGTCATTGGCAGCAACCAGCAGTGTTTGCCCGGGTTGCAGGCCGGCTTGCTGCAGGCCGGCCAGTACGCCAAGTGCGTTTTGATGCAGTTGCGCGTAGGGCAGCCGGTGTACAGCGCCGTCAGGTCGGTAGATGATGGCCTGGCCGACCGAGGCTGCCGCCCGTATCAGCGCCTGTACGCCGTTTGGTGGCAGGCCGTCTGGCCACGGTAACGGGCCGCCGTCAGCGAGTGCGGGCGTGGTGCCGCGTGACTGGCCGATGACAGAGGGCTGGGGTTTGGCGGTGTCAAGGGTGGCGGCACCCGTGGAGTCAGGCGTGTTGGGGTCAACCATGGTGTTTACCTTTCGTGCGGACGAGCGGTCGGGTAGCGATGGCTTGGGCCATCGTCTTTATAGCCTCGCATGGGCCCAGGCACGGGCGGCATGCCGTCGGCCAGGTTGGGCGTTGCCAGCGGCCCTGGACGCACTGCAGCCGAACCATTGCCAGCCTCTGGCTTGTTTTTTTGTGATGAGTCAGGGGCCTGCCGGTTTTCTTCGTCTGCAGAGGTTCCGGTACGGGCCGCCGTTGCACCGGGCAAGCTGACCGCCGGAGCGTTCTTGTCGGTAGCGTCAAAAATGACCGGCAGCCCGCTTTCGCTGTTGCCGAAAATCACGATTTTGCTGTTGGGTGATTTCGCCAGTTCAAGGCTGGCTTCGATACCGCGCCATTTAAGGTAGCTGTCTGAAATGGCGGGCGCGATGGTTTCCTGGAATGTGCGGATACCTTCGGCCTCAATCTGCTTGCGTTCGGTTTCCAGTTCTTCGCGCTTGACGATGAAACGGTATTCTTCGACGATCTGGGCCTGTTCCAGCTTGTTCTCGATAGCCTTGCGGATTTGCGGCGGCAGCTCGACAGAGCGGATCAGGACATCAACCAGCTCGAGGACATCATCCGGGTCACGTTTGCCCGGGGTTCGGCCGCAATGCCGTTTTCGGGAGAACCGCTGGTAATCATTTCGTACAGCAGTTCCTGCACTTCGGTACGTTTCTCTGTGAACAGCGCTTCGGCCGAGTAACGCGCCACGACACGCCGGGCGGCCCAGCCTACCTTGGGCACCAGCAGCTTGTTCACGTAGTCAGGCCCCATCGTCTGGTTCAGCAGCACGACTTTTTCACGGAACAGCAGCCAGCGGATGGTCAGTGAAATATTGAAATGCAGACCGTCTTTTGACACGACCTGGAAGTCGTGGTCACGCGTTTGCAGACGCAGGTCGTAGGTGTAGAACTGGTCCCAGGGCTGAATGAAGTGAACCCCTTCACGCAACGGCCCGACCGAGTTTTCGGCACTGACCGGAAAGCGGTGCCACAGTACGCTGGCATGGCCAACCGGCGTTGTCTTGACGATGGCATCCCACAGCACAATGACCAGGAAAATGAAGATCAGCAGCACGAAAATCAGGCCGGCCGTCAGGCGCCGCAGTTTGTGTCTCAGTTTGGCGTTCATGGGGCATCTACCAGGGTCATTTTCCCTTCAGACATATGAAAACGCCGGTCGGCGCAATCAAAATAATGGTCGTCGTGGGTAATGCAGATAATGGCTTTGCCCTGGGTTTTGAGTTCGGGCAGGATTTCGGTGTAGAACACCTTGCGTGTGGCCGGGTCCTGGTCAGCTGCCCATTCATCGAGCACCAGCACAGGGCGTTGCTCGGCAAGGGCCAGTGCCAGTGCCAGCCGTTTTTTCTGGCCCGTGGACAAAGCTTCGGTTTCCAGCTTTGACAGATCGTCGGGCAGTTTGCTGCGTATGCCCAGCCGTGTCAGCCACTGTTCAAGGATGAGAAGCCCGGTATCATCAAGCCCGTAGGCGCGCGGGAAAACGTGGTAATCGGAAAAAACGCCGGCGAACAGGTTGCAATACCATTGCGGAGCATGCGCGGGTACGGTGGTACCCAGTGCCTTGATGGAACCGCTGTCGCGCGGGTAAAGTCCGGTAAGCACGCGCAGTGCGGTCGTCTTGCCCGACCCGTTACCCCCGGTGATGAAAACGATTTCGCCGGGGCGCAGGTCAAGGCAGATGTCATCAATGCAGAACCCCGCAGCGTTGCCCGTTTGTGCGGCCCGATGCTGGTAGCCGACATGCTCAAGCTGCAACCCGTTAAATGGCGCGGCAGGGATATCGGTGTGTTCGGGGGTGGCCGCGACGCATTCGTCGATGCGGCGTTCGAACTGTTCGATGCTGCGCAAGGCGAACCGGGCGACGACAAAGTGCTGGATGCTGTTGGCCAATGAACCGACCGGGCCGATCAGGAACAGTACGGCCATGACAATACGTGAAATATCGGCACCGGGGATGTCGGCCAGCATCGGCAGCACAAACACGACGCTGCCGGCCAACAGATACGATACCGAGGTGCCGGTGGTGAGAATTTGGGCCAGGATATGGGCGCTGGTCGAGCGATTTCTGGCCATGAGACCCGAAGTTTCAACCATGTCGTGTTCGAGCCCGGCCCGGCGCTGCGCATTCAGGCGCAGCTCTTTGTTGCCTTGAACCAGGGCGGTGGCGTAGCTTTGAAAGCGCTGGCTGCTTTCTTCGGTTTCACGCAACGTGGTGTCGAGCTGGCGGTTAAGACTTAAATAGCCCAGAACGGAAAGCCCTGCCACCACCGCGGTTAACAGGCCGGCCGCAGGGGAAAGGTACAGCAGGTAACCATACATGAATACCAGCATGACCAGGCCTTCCAGCCCCGAAACCAGGGGTACGACGGCTTGTGACAACGAATCGTATGAGGCCGACAGCCCGTTTACCACACGTTCGCCCCGCAGGTTTTCTATGTCTCGCAGAGACAGGTTCAGGGTTTTGCCGACAATGGTTTGCCGCCGTTCATGCAAGGACTCTTCGATTTCGGCGGCGGCATTGGCGACCAGCATGCGTTGCGAGAATCGGTAAACCAGCAATAAAACAATGAAAAACACCGCGAGCAGGGTAGAGTAGCCCTGTTTTTCGAGCAGTTCGGCTTCCGTGTTGAGCAGAACCAGAATGCCGGTCCCGGCCGCTGCCGACAAGACCGCGTAGGCCATTAAAAAGCCGCGGGCACCCTGTTGCTGCCACATGTCCAGAAACGCGGGCAAAGAAAAAGGGCCTGGTCGCCCCTTTGATTTGAGCGGCCCAGCAGCCTTAGCAGAAATGCGCCCGTGCGACGGGGCTTGCCTGGGTTAGACATCGCTGGCCCTATGCAGATCAAGCCCTGCCGTCATGGTGACTTGCGGGGCTCTGCCACCAGGTAGGCCAGGCCCATGATGATGGGGGTCAGGAGAAGCGACAGCACAAAGGCGCCAACGAAGCCAACCCGACTGTTGCGCCCGACAAAGCCGACGACAAGACTGAGCAGTACGTAGGCCAGAACGGACAGGATCATGGTGTTACTCGGTGCGGGCTTTCTGGTATTCGGCCTTCAGGCGGCTGCTGGCGGCGCTGGCGCTGAAGTTTTCAAGCGTCCCGCCCGAGGCAAAATGTGAGGCGAAGACCCGGCCCAGCGCATAGGTTGCAGCAGAACCAAACGCGGCAAACCCGATGCTGCCGAGGATGGTGCCGGTGACCGGCACGACTTTTGCTGACGAGCCCAGCAGACCGCCGCTGATGCCGGCGGCCCCCAGTGTGCCCAGCAACGAGGCCACCAAAGGTTTGAGCGAGCTTTCGCTGGCGTCGGCACCGTAGCATTGCGCGATGTTTTTGATCATTTTGACCTGGACTGTGGCCAGTGCCGCCAGATCAAGCAGCGGGATCGGTACGATGGCCGCTGCCGCTGCCCACTTCACCTGGCGTTTGATGATTTGCTCGGCCTGCGCATTGGCCGCATCAAGGTCGACGGTGGGCTTGACGATTTCAAGCGCCTGGTCTTGCTCGACCGTTTCAGGAGAATCGACGGGTTCGTTTTGGGCAGTCATGGCGGTTGTCCTGTTGAGTATGGGGTTGAGCTTCCCGGGGCGTGACGGGTAACGCCACACAGCACAGCTTGATTCTGCCGCGCTTTTTGGTTACGAATGGAAAAGCATAATGGAATTATGTGACGTATACAAGGTTTGCAAACAGGCATTTCAGACGTACCTTTCATGCGGCTTCCCTGGCTACAGGTTCTTGATGTTTTCTTGATGTTTTATTGACGTTTCCTTGTTGGCCCCCTGCGTATCGTACGGGCTCTGTGATCAACGTCTCGTGTGAGCAATGTCATGAATTCTCAAGAAAGGTTTGACCGGACAACAACCGGCCGGCCGCTGGTGTCAGTGGTCATTCCGGTGTTTAACGAACGCGCCGTCCTGCCCGTCCTGCATCAGCGGCTGGACAGCGTGCTGGGGCCCCTGCCGGTTCGTTATGAGCTGGTACTGGTAGATGACGGCAGTACGGACGGCAGCGGCCAGTATCTGGTTGATCTGGCGCAGCGTGTGCCGGGGGTCAGGGCGGTGCGCCTGAGCCGGAATTTTGGCAAGGAAGCGGCCCTGACGGCGGGTATTGAACACGCCCGGGGCGATGCCATCATTGTCATTGACGCCGACCTGCAAGACCCGCCCGAACTTATCCCGCAAATGCTGTCGGCCTGGCAGGACGGGGCCGATGTCGTGGCCATGAAGCGCCGTTCCCGTGCCGGTGAGACGGCCTTGAAGCGTTGGAGCGCGCATTTGTTCTATCGCTTGCTGAGCCGCATCAGCGCCGTTGATATCCCCCACGATACGGGTGATTTCCGGTTGCTGAGCCGAAAGGCGGTCGAGGCGTTGTCCCGTTTGCCCGAGCGTAATCGCTACATGAAGGGGTTGTTCGCCTGGATCGGTTTGCCGACGACGGTCATCGAGTACGACCGTGCCCCACGGGCGGCTGGTCATAGCCAATGGGATTACCTGTCGCTGTTCCGGCTGGCCTTCGAGGGGATTACCTCGTTCTCGGTCGCTCCTTTGCGGCTGGCCATGGTGCTGGGTGCCCTGATTGCTTTTGGCGGGGTGCTGTTTGGTGCCTGGATCATCCTCAAGACACTGGTGCTGGGCGAGATTGTTCCCGGCTATCCGTCAATGATTGCCATAATGACGGTATTGGGTGGAACCCAGCTGCTTTCCATTGGCTTGCTGGGCGAGTATGTCGGGAAAATTTACTTTGAAGCGAAACAACGCCCGGTTTATCTGGTGCGCGATATTACCGTGAGCGTCCGCGAAGGTCAGCGGCCGGTGTTTCGCGATGTCAAAGGAACCCGTCATGTGGCGTGATCGTCATTTCAGTCTGTTGTTGATGTTGTTGCTGGGCGTTCCGTTGCTGGCGATGGTCATGATGCCGCTTGCAGACACGACCGAGCCCCGCTATGCCGAAATCGCCCGCCTCATGGCGGCCAGTGGTGACTGGATCACGCCGTGGTTTGAACCGGGCGTTCCATTCTGGGGAAGCCGCCGCTGTCGTTCTGGGCTCAGGCGGCTGCGTTTCGCTGGTTGGGTGTCAGTGATTTTGTGCCTCGTTTGCCGTCCTGGCTGGTCACGGCCGCAACGCTGTGGGTGCTGTACCAGATGGCATTGACATGGTTTGATCGTGCGGTTGCCCGACGGGCTGTGCTGGTCTATGCCTCAAGCGCTCTGGTCTTCATTGCGTCGGGGGCGGTCCTGACCGACCCGTATCTCACGTTGGGCACCACCTTGAGCATGGCGGGTGTGGTGATGGCCGGGTGCAGACCCACGGTGTTCTGGCGCTACAGTTTTTTCTGGGGCTGGCCATTGGTTTGCTGGCCAAGGGGCCGCTGGCCCTGGTGCTGGTGGGCGGTGCCGTGTTGCCGTGGTTTTTACTGTTTGGTGAGGCTCGTTCGGCCATCAAGGGGCTGCCGTGGGTCACAGGTCTGTTGCTCACCTTGATTCTGGTATTGCCCTGGTACATTGCTGCTGAACTGAAAACCCCGGGTTTTCTGGATTATTTCCTGATCGGCGAGCACGTTCGCCGTTTTCTTGATCCCGGTTGGGCCGGAGATCGCTATGGAACTGCTCATCAGGCGGCCTATGGCATGATCTGGTACTACTGGCTTCAGGCCACATTTCCGTGGGGGATCTACGCCCTGGTTGTGTTGCTGCTGCAAATGGTCTCCGAATCAAAGCGTCGTACGCTTGGCCGGCAGCTTGGCGATCAACGCGTCGTTTACCTGTTGGGCTGGGTCGTCTTTACGCCTTTGTTTTTCACGATCTCCGGTAACGTTTTGTGGACGTATGTGTTGCCGGCATTACCTGCATTCAGTCTTCTGGTGGCCTTGACCCTGAAGCGTCCGGGGTCGTCGGGTGTCCGTTATGGGACAGGGTTTCTGGTGTACGTTGCGCCGTTGGTTGCCGCCGTGCTGATGTTCTGGATGCAGGCGGATCCGGGGCGATTGAAAACGGAAAAATGGCTGGTCGAGTATGTGCAGCAGCATCGTGACGCCGGCCAGCCGCTGTATTATCTTGATGATCTGCCGTTTTCTGCCCGGTTTTATTCCCAAGAGACGGCAACCCGTGTCAGCCATGACGACGTGCCGGCCATCATGCGAGACGGGGGTGATTTCTGGCTGGCGGTTCCCAAGGGTTATCCACCGGTTTCCGCAGTGTCGGGGGCTGCAGTCAAAGTGTTTGAAAGCCGGCATTTTGATTTGCTGCGCGTCACGCCTGCGGCTGGCAAGACTGCCACAGCGGCCGCGCCTCTTGCCCAATCCCGATCCATCCAATGAATACAGCCCCTTGCGATTACTTGTTGTTGAGGACCATAAGGCACTGGCCGAAAACCTTTTCGAATTTTTTCAGGTTCGTCGCGCTATGTACTGGATTTTGCCTCTGATGGCTTGACGGCTTTGCACCTGATGGCCAGTCAGACGTATGACGTCATCATTCTGGATGTCATGCTGCCGGGGGTTTCGGGGTTTGAACTTTGCCGCCGCTTGCGCCACGACCTTGACAGCACGACGCCGGTCATCATGATGACGGCCAAAGACCAGTTGCCTGACAAAGAGCAGGGCTTTGGTGCGGGGGCCGACGACTATCTGGTTAAACCTTTCAATCTGAAAGAGTTGCAGCTTCGGGTTGACGCGTTGGCGCGGCGACGCGAAGGGGGCACACAACCGCAGTGCAGATCCCGGGGTTGTCCTTCGATCCGGGGCGACTGCGCGTCAGCGTACCCGGCCATGCGGCCCTGGAATTGTCGGGCACTGCAGCCAAAATTTTTGAGGCGCTGGTGCGGGGGTATCCTGACTTTGTCTCGTACGAGCGCTTGTCTGACGTCTGGGGCGAGCGCGAAGTTGATCGCCATACCCTGCGAACGCACGTCTATGCGTTGCGCAAGGTGTTGCAGGATCATTTCGGGCTGACGCTGATCAAAACCTTGCACGGACGCGGCTACTGCCTGCGGTCGCCACAGGAATCCGCTTCATGAGGTCAATCGCCCATCGTATTTATCGTGTCACGATTCTGGTCAGCCTGGTGTCGGTGGTCACCATGCTGGCAGGAACGTTGCTGGTCAATGAAGACCTCGAGAACACTTTGCTCGGGGTCGAAATGGTCGAAGAGCGTGATTACTTCATTGCGCAGAAGCACGATTTGACGCAGCCGTATCGCCAGGAAGGACTGCGTCAGACGCTGGTCTGGCGACCCGCCGTGGGGCCATCCGCGGCCGTTCAGGCCCTTGACGTTTTGCCCGAGGTGTTTCAAGGCTTGCCCAAACCCTTTTCGGCAGAGATAAAACTTGGTACGCATACGTATTTGGTTGATATTTCCGTTCTGCCGCAGGGCGAGCTGTATCTGGCGCGTGATATTTCGCACTTTGAGGCGCGTGAACGGTTGTTCTTGATTGCCTTGTGGGTCGTTGGCGCGATCATCGTCCTGATGGCAGTCGTGCTGGCCATTATGGCGGCACGCGGTGTGACGCGCCCACTGCGCCGTCTGGCCGACCAGATCCAGCATGTGCCGGTAGGGGCTCGCATGCCGGGGCTTCCCACCGACTGGCGCGATGCAGAGCTGGCCACGATTGCCGGTGCCTTCAACACGTTTGTGGCCGAGCTTGAATCGTATGTGCGCCGTGAAAAGTCATTGCTGAGTCTTGCCAGCCACGAATTGCGCACCCCGATCGCGGTGATTTCCGGGGCACTGGATGTGCTTGAGCAGCGCGGCAGCCTGACGTCGGCCGATCAGGCGACCCTGGCCCGGGTACGTCGGGCGACAACCGAGATGCACAGTAACGTCAACGTCTTGCTGGCGTTGTCGCGCAAGCAAAGCCATGACGCCCGTCTTGCCGAGCCCGTTGTGGTGGCCACTGAGCTGGCCAGGGTGCTGGATGATCTGGATGCCGATTTTCCTGTCCGGGCTCGCGTATGTGTCAATGTGTCCGATCCGGGGCAGGTTCAGGCTGATCCGGTGATGGTTCGAATGCTGTTGCGCAATCTGCTGCAAAATGCCTTGCAGCACACAGCCCGGCGGGTTTTCGTGACGCTCGACGCCCGGGGGTCCAGATTCGCGACGAGGGCCCCGGCTTGTCGCCAGACGGTCGGCAAGTGCTTGAGGGCACCCGCCAGTTGGCGGATTCGCCTGGCCCGGTCAGCGGGTTGGGTCTGTATCTGGTCACCTTGATGGCTGAACGTCTGGGGTGGCGGTTGACACTGGCCGAGGCATCTGACCCGGGTACTTTGGTATTTCTTGAGTTTTCGTAGCCCCCGGGATGGGGGCGCTACAGGGGTCAAGGCGTGCAGCTTAACCGATCAGTCGTCGTCGCGGGTCTTGCGGTTGAGCACTTCGCCACTACGCGGATCGATGTACAGTTTGACTTTACGTCCTTCGCCGTCGCGGGCCTTGGCTTCATAGCCACCGCGCTCGCGATCGATTTCACGAATGTCGGTGTAGCCTGCCGCCTCAAGCTTGTCGTAGATCTGGCGCAGGTTCAGCCAGTCGCCCTGGGCCTGGGTCGTGGCTTGCTGTGCGGCCGGTGCGTTGGCGGCGGCAATCTGGGCGTGTGCAGGCAGTGTGGCGGCCATCAGAGCGGCACTGCTCAGGGCGATAATGGCAGCCGATTGGCGGATACGTGTGTTCATGATGATCTCCTGAAAAAATTGGGGCATCGGGGCAATTCCTGATGCATGTCGTCATTGTGCGATTTTGATCATGAACTGAACGTGAAGCCGTCGTTCATGTGGCATTCATGAAGTCCGGTGTAAAAGAAGGGGTCGCCGGGCCTGTCGGCTTGCAAGGGGATACCCATGAAAATACCGTTCTCACTCAATCGCTTGTTGCCGCTGGCTGTCGCCGTCATGGCCCTGGTCGTGTCGGTTGGCGCACTGCTGCCGGCCACGGTGTTCGCCGACGATGATGATCACGACCGGGCGCGTCAGGCCCTGCTGGCAGGGAAGGTCTTGTCGTTGCGCGATGTTCTTGACAAAGTCATGGCCGATTATCCCGGGGAGCCCGTTGAAATCGAGTTTGAAGAAGATGACGGCGTTTACGAGTACGAGATCAAGCTGTTGCAGCCGGCCGGCAATATCATCAAGCTCAAGGTTGACGCCAGCACCGGCGAGGTCATCGGTCTGAAGGGGCGCGGTGTGCAGTTCAAGGAGAAAAATAATGCGGGTGCTGGTTGTTGAAGATGAATTGGCATTGGCAGAACAGTTGCGGCAGGCACTGGAACAGGCCGGTTACGCGGTGGATATGGCCCACGATGGTGCCGATGCGCATTACAAGGGTGAGGTCGAGCCCTATGATGTGGTGGTACTTGATCTGGGCTTGCCGGTCATGGATGGTTTGACCGTGCTGCGTAAATGGCGAGCGGCGCAGCGCGCCATGCCGGTGCTGATTCTGACCGCGCGCGGCAACTGGGATGAAAAAGTCAGTGGCATTGATGCGGGCGCCGACGACTATCTGACTAAACCGTTTCACATGGAAGAGCTGCTGGCCCGGCTGCGTGCCTTGATTCGCCGTAACAGTGCCCATGCCAGTGCCCAGTGGGTGTGTGGCCCGGTGGTGCTGGACACCCGTGCGGCCCGCGTTACGGTCGACGGGCAGACCCTGACGCTGACCGGACACGAGTACCGTGTGCTGGCTACCCTGATGCAGCATGCGGGGCAGGTGGTGTCACGCACTGACCTGACCGAACACATTTATGCGCAAGACTTCGACCGTGACTCCAATACCATCGACGTATTCATTGGCCGTTTGCGTAAAAAACTGCCCCCGGTGCGATCGAGACTGTGCGAGGCCTGGGTTACCGCATGAATACGTTTGATCAGGCGGCTTAATGACAAAAAGGTATGTCTTAATTAAGAACTGATGTTGGACGGGCGTCATGACCGGGTCATAAGATGCATGGACGATACTTATTTTTTGCCGACCATGTACCAACCCAGTGAATTTGATGTGGCCCGTCTTACCGAACGGGCCGAGCAGCTTTCCCGGCAAATCAGCCGCAACAAGGCAGGCTTCCTGAGCGATGACCAGTTGCGCCCCTTGCGTTTGCAGAACGGGCTGTACATTCAGCGCAAGGCGCCCATGTTGCGTATTGCCATCGCGTACGGCATGTTGAACAGCCGCCAGCTGCGCACCCTGGGGCAGGTGGCGCGTCAGTACGATCGTGGCTATGGCCACCTGACGACCCGCCAGAACTTCCAGTTGAACTGGATTTCGGTTGATGACACCCCTAAGGCATTGCATGACCTGGCCCAGGTCGGCCTGCATGGCGTGCAGTCCAGTGGAAACTGCCTTCGTAACATCACCAGTGATGTCAGGGCGGGTATTGCCCCTGAAGAACT
This sequence comes from Neopusillimonas aromaticivorans, assembly GCF_030344915.1. GTDB lineage: Bacteria > Pseudomonadota > Gammaproteobacteria > Burkholderiales > Burkholderiaceae_B > Neopusillimonas > Neopusillimonas aromaticivorans. The sequence goes on from NZ_CP128233.1 coordinate 1,824,187, forward strand.
GCTTGACCCCCGGCCCTACGCCGAACTCCTGCGGCAATGGAGCACCTTTCATCCCGAGTTCACGTTTCTGCCACGCAAGTTCAAGGTGGCCCTGACAGGCACACCCGAAGACCGTGCCCTGGTGCAGATTCATGATCTGGCGTTCGAGGTGGTGGCTGTCGAGCCCGTGGTGGCCTTTCGGGTACGGGTGGGTGGCGGGCTCGGGCGCACACCGATTCTGGGGCCTGTTGTGCGCGAGCGGCTTGAATGGTTTGATCTGCTGACGTACACCCATGCGGTGATGCGCGTCTACAACGAACTGGGGCGTCGGGATAACCTGACCAAAGCCCGGATCAAGATCATGGTGCGCACGCTGGGTATTGATGCGTTCCGCGACATGGTCGAGGCCGAATGGGCGGCCCTCAAAGACGGCCCCCAAAAACTGTCACAGGAAGATCTGGCGCGCATTCAGGCGTCATTTGTCGAGCCTGACTGGTCGCAAGGCCAGCCGCTGGATCGCGTGCCGTTCGATGGGGCCGAGCGGCGCGCTTTTGAACGCTGGCGCGAACGCAATGTCTTGCCGCATCGTCAACCCGGTTATGCCGCCGTATTGGTGCCCTTGAAGGGGCTGGCCGCGCACCCGGCGACTTCACCAGCGAAGAAATGGAAGCGTTGGCGGCGGTCTCGGATACGTTCAGCCAAGGTTTCGTCCGGGTCAGCCACACCCAGGACATTCTGTTTCCTGCCGTGCGTGAAAGCGATTTGCCCGAGATCTTCAGGGCACTGGGCCGGTTATCGTTGGCGCGGCCCGTTGGAGGGTTGATCGGCGATATGGTGGCGTGCCCCGGGGAGACTATTGCGCCCTGGCCAATGCGCGGTCGCTGCCGATTGCCGAGGAAATCGCGCGGCGTTATGAAAGCCTGGACGCCCAGGAAACGATTGGTCCGCTGGATTTCCGGATTTCAGGGTGCATGAACAGTTGCGGCCATCATCACGTGGGTCATATCGGCATTCTGGGTGTCGATAAAGATGGTGCTGCGTTTTATCAGTTGTTGTTAGGGGGCATTCCGGCCACGGTGCCCCTGCTGCACTGGGCACGATTGTGGGGCGGGCATTCTCTGAAAACGAGATTGCCGATGCGGTTGAGCAGGTCCTGGATACTTATCTTGAAAGTCGCCTGCCCGGTGAGACCTTCCGCGATGCGGTGGCGCGACTGGGCAAGGAAACATTTGCGGCGGCCGCTGACCAGATTCGCACCGAAACGGCAAAGCCGCCACGCGTTACAGGGGGCAGGCATGAGCCGGGTTGCACTGATTGGCGCGGGGCCGGGCGACCCTGAGTTGTTGACACGCAAGGCGTGGCGCATCGTTGGAGAAGCCGATGTGATCTTGTATGACGCCCTGATGGACGCGCCCGGCATGTTTGAACTTGCGCCCGGGGCACAGTGGGTTGCTGTGGGTAAACGGGCGAATCAGGCCAGTATCCCCCAGGCCTTGATTTGCCGCATGCTGGTCAATTATGCCCGGCAAGGCCTCAAGGTCGTGCGCCTGAAAGGGGTGACCCGGCGGTTTTTGGTCGCCTGGCCGAAGAACTTGAGGCGTGTCGTGCCGCCGGTATCGAGGTTGACATTGTGCCCGGGGTGACGGCAGCGTGTGCGGCCGCGGCACAGCTTCAAACCAGCCTTACGCTGCGCGGGGTATCCCGCAGCCTTGCGTTTGTGACGCCGCGCGTCAACCCGCACGATGACCCGGATGATTCTGAATGGCTGCCGGTCAGTCTCGCGGCACAAACAGTGGCAATTTACATGGGGGCGGGCAAGCCGCCCTGATTGCCCAGCGTTTGCTGGCGGCCGGAAAGCCGCCGTCAACGCCGGTGTGTGCGGTAGAAAACGCCAGTTTGCAGGGGATGCAGTGCGCCATGACATTGGGTCAGTTGGCGCAGACGGGTTTGCCTGCCCTTGCGGGGCCGGTACTGTTGCTGATGGGCGAGGCCTTTGCCCCGGTGTTGCGAGCATCCGGGGTATCGGTTCTTGCGTCTGATGCGAGCGAGGCTGCGGTCGGTTTACCGGCGATGGCTCTGCTGGCCTGAAGGAGACGACACGATGTCTACGGCCATTGTGCTGTTTGCCCACGGTTCGCGCGATGCCACCTGGCGTGTGCCGTTTGAAGCTATTTTGAAAGAGGTCACGGCCCGTCACGACGGGCCAGTGGCGTTGGCTTTTCTTGAGCATATGACTCCGGACTTTTCTGAAACGGTGTCTCACCTGATTGCGCTGGGGGCAACGCAGATACGTGTGGTGCCCCTGTTCCTGGCTGCGGGCGGGCATATCCGTTCCTGTTTGCCCCGGTTGGTCAGCCAGGCCCAAAGCGATCATGGCAACGTTCACTTTTCCGTGCTGCCGCCTTTGGGGGACAGCCCCGTCCTGATCCGGGCTTTTGCAGATTTTGCGCTCAACCCCTTTGAATTTATGTGTGAGTTATGACGACCGATACTTTTGCGCTGACCCTTGATGAGGTTTTGACGACACCGGGTGATGCGGTGGATACGGTGGCGATTGTGTGTGATGCGCAGGGTCATCAGATACCCGCCCCCGGCACCATTGACCTGACGCTTGAGCCTGCCGATTTCATCGCGCAGCACGACAATCTTTTGACTTTTGAGAAAGTTCAGGCCTGGCTGGCGGCACAGGGTGATGTGAACCGTATCGAAATCCGGGTGCCCAAATTTACGGATGGCCGTGCATTTTCAGTGGCATCCCGGCTGCGCGAAGCCGGTTACACGGGTGAACTGCACGCATCCGGCGATATTACCCAGGACGTGTTTTACTTGCTGCGCCGGGTTGGGTTTTCGCATTTTCACCTGGTTCTTCAGCCCGGTGAAACGCTGGACCCTGCGGTGTTGCGACCTTTTGGCGCCTGGTACCAAACGGCCCTTGATTGATCAGATGTGCGACAAGCCCCGCTGTTGAGGGCGGGGAAGGGTAGTGTAGCCGTCCTTAGGGCTCAAGGCGGCCAGCACATCGGTGCCGGCCGGTTTTTTGTGTATCAGCGCAGGCCGGTTTCAGCCCTCAGGAAGACGCGCGCTTTTCTGGGGCTGACGCGTAGTTTTCCCCTTCCTTCAAGTCCAGCGCCCGGAAGGCTGCTTCGGTCAGACTGACCTCGATCAAGGGGTCATGGCCTTGAGGTGTCATGGAAGATGCCACTGGCCACAGTTCCAGACGGGCAACCGGACCCACCACAATCGCACGTTGCAATTCGGCCACGATGCCAGAGGCACCTTGGGTGTCACGGCTGACTTCCAGATCGTGGGGGCGCACATAGGCGACGGCGCTGGCATGCTCTGCCTGGCTCAGCTCCGGCGCCGGAATGCGGATGCCGTCCAGTTCCATGGTGCCCCGGTGAGCCTGGCCGTGAAACAGGTTGACGTTACCCAGAAAGCCGTACACGAACGGGCTGGCCGGGTGATCCCAGACGTCTTGCGGTGACCCCACTTGCTCGATGACGCCGGAGTTCATCAGGACGACCCGGTCGGCCACTTCCAGGGCTTCTTCCTGGTCGTGGGTGACAAAGACGCTGGTGACGTGCAATTCATCGTGAAGGCGTCGCAGCCAGCGACGCAACTCCTTGCGTACCTTGGCATCCAGGGCGCCAAACGGTTCGTCCAGCAGCAAGACCTTTGGCTCTACCGCCAGCGCACGTGCCAGTGCGATGCGCTGGCGCTGTCCGCCCGATAACTGTGACGGATAGCGGTCGGCCAGCCAGTCAAGTTGCACCAGTTTCAGCAGGTCGGTGACCTTTTTTCGTATGACGGCCTCACCGGGGCGGGCCGAGCGGGGTTTGACGCGCAGCCCGAATGCCACATTTTCAAATACGGTCATGTGCCGGAACAATGCATAGTGCTGGAAGACGAAGCCGACATTCCGGTCTTTGACGTGCAGGTGCGTGGCATCTTCACCACTGAACGCGACCGTCCCCGTATCGGCCGACTCAAGCCCGGCAATGACCCGCAACAGGGTTGTTTTGCCGCAGCCCGACGGGCCCAGCAACGCCAGCAGTTCGCCGGAGTTGATATCCAGATTGATGTTGCGCAGGGCATGGAACTGCCCAAAGTGCTTGTTCAGATTGCGTACTTCAATGCTCATGGTCGTTCCTGAGGTAGATCAGCCAGCGTCTTCAACTCTTGTTCCATTCGCCAATGGGCGATTGTCTTGATGACCAAGGTTGCCAGAGCCAGCAAGGCCAGCAAAGAGGCAACGGAAAACGCGGCAACAGATTCGTATTCGTTGTAAAGAATTTCGACATGCAGGGGCATGGTGTTGGTTTGCCCGCGGATATGGCCCGAGACGACCGATACGGCACCGAACTCGCCCATGGCTCGGGCATTACACAGAATGACGCCGTAGATCAGCCCCCACTTGATGTTAGGCAGGGTGACCCGCCAGAACGTCTGCCAGCCCGAGGCACCCAGCACGATGGCAGCCTGCTCTTCGTCGTTGCCCTGCGCCTGCATTAATGGAATCAGTTCGCGGGCGATGAACGGGAAGGTGACGAAGATCGTGGCCAGAATGATGCCGGGAACGGCAAAGACGATCTTGATGTCATGTTCTGCCAGCCAGGGGCCCAGCCAGCCTTGTGCGCCAAAGACCAGCACGTAAATCAGGCCGGCCACGACGGGTGACACGGAAAACGGCAGGTCAATCAGGGTCGTCAGGAAGGCCTTTCCCTTGAATTCATATTTGGCAATGGCCCATGCCGCAGCGACACCGAAGACCAGATTTACGGGAACGGCGACCAGCGCGGTCAGAAGGGTCAGTCGTATCGCTGCCAGAGCGTCAGGGTGCGAAACCGCTTGCCAGTACATGGTCCAGCCTTTGCTCAGTGCCTCGGTAAAGACAGCGGCCAGGGCATGATTAAAAAAGCAGCATGAAACCCAGTGCAACCGAGATGAGCAGCCAGCGTACCCAGGGTGCTTCGGTAATCGGGCCGGTGCCGTTTGTTTTATGTGTTTGTGTTGTCATCGTGCGGGTCCCGAGCGTTTCCGGTGCCAGGCTTGCAAGCCGTTGATCAGCAGCAGCATCAAAAATGAAATCACCAGCATGACGCAGGCGACCGCTGTCGCCCCGGCGTAGTCGTACTGCTCAAGTTTGCCGATGATGATCAGCGGGGTGATTTCCGACACCATGGGCACATTGCCTGCAATGAAAATGACCGACCCGTATTCGCCAATGGCGCGCGCAAAGGCCAGCGCGAAGCCGGTCAGCAGGGCGGGCATGATGGTCGGCAGGATGACCTTGAAGAAGGTCTGAAGCCGGCTGGCCCCCAGGCACAGCGCGACCTCCTCAAGTTCACGCTCACTGTCTTCCAGAACAGGCTGGACCGTGCGAACCACAAAGGGCAGACCGATGAAAATCAATGCAATCACAATGCCTTTGGGGTTGAAGGCCAGTTCAATGCCCAGTGGGGCCAGAAACTGGCCAAGCCAGCCGTTGTTGGCCAATACCGCCGTCAGTGCAATCCCGGCAACGGCCGTTGGCAGTGCGAATGGCAGGTCGACCATGGCATCGACAATTTTTTCCCGGAAAGGAATAGCGGACCAGCACCCAGGCAACCAGCAGGCCAAAGACCATGTTGATCAGCGCGGCCAGTAGCGACGCCGAAAAGGTCAGTTGGTATGAAGCCACGACCCGGGGTGAACTGATGGCGTCCCAGAACTGGGGCCAGGACAGCGACAGTGTTTTGAAGACCAGGGCGCTCAGCGGGATCAGGACAATCAGGCCCAGATAGAGCAGTGAATAGCCCAGCGTCAGATTGAAGCCGGGCAGGACTCGTTTCAAGGCCATGGATCACTTACCAACGGTGTACAGCTGGTCGAACAAACCACCGTCATTGAAGTGAACCTTCTGGGCTTCACCCAGCGAGCCGAAGTACTCTTCAACGGTGAACAGTTTCAGCGGTTTGAACGTGGCTTCATACTGTTTCAGGACGCTTTCCAGGCGTGGGCGAATGCCGTGTTTCGCGGCAATTTCCTGACCTTGCTCAGAGTACAGAAAGTCCAGGTAGGCACGGGCCTGTTCTTGCGACCCTTTTTTGCCACGGTTCGTTCGACGATCGCGACGGGGTTTTCAGCAACGATGCTGGCCGATGGGTGAATTGCTTCGACCTTGCCCTTGCCGAACTCCCGCTCAACCGAAACAACCTCAGATTCGAAGGTGACCAGAACGTCACCGATATTGCGCTGCAGGAAAATGCCTGTGGCATCGCGGCCGCCGCGTGCCAGGACCGGCACGTTCTTGTAAAGCTGGCTCACAAATTCGCGCGCCTGTTCGGGGGTGCCGCCTTTGCTCAGGACGTTACCCCACGCGGCCAGATAGGCCATGCGCCCGTTACCGCCGGTTTTCGGATTGACCACCACGACCTGGACGCCGGGCTTGATCAGGTCATCCCAGTCTTTGATGCCTTTCGGGTTGCCTTCACGCACCAGAAACAGCATGGTCGAGGTGGTCGGAGCGGCATTGTGCGGGAATTTTGTCCGCCAATCACCGGCGACAACGTTTTTGCCGGCCAGGAAGTCAATGTCTGTGGTGGTATTCATGGTGACGACATCAGCGTCCAGGCCATCGGCAACAGCACGTGCCTGGGCGGACGATCCGCCGTGCGATTGATCAATTTTGATGTCCTTGCCGGTGGTCTTTTTGTAGTGCTCGACAAATGCCGCATTGAAGTCTTTATAGAACTCGCGAGCGACGTCATACGAAGCGTTCAGCAGGGTCGGCTCGGCAGTGATGCCGGGTGTGGCGATCATCAGGGCGGATGCCGCGAGTACGGTTTTCAGCAGGGCTTTCATAAATTCACTTTCCAAACGGTGTTGACATGCGTCCATTCTGTCTGTGTTCTGCTGGAATCGAAACGACTAAAAGACAATGTGTTAATTACTGATATTCATGGTTCATTGGGTGGCATCGTATAAGACAGGGTGTGGAAGGGCCGCCGGCAGGGCGCGGCCCGGTTGTCTGCCGTTTTACGCATAAGGACATGAAAAAAATGTTCTTTGGGTCGGGTCTGAAGTTGCTTAGGATGGTCGTTTGGAACTTTTCTTGAGCGGTTTTTTCATGAGCCTTTCCCCTCACTCTGGACAATTCCTGTTCCCGACAGTGATGCGGCTGCCATTGCCAGTCGCGCCCAGGTGCTGTTCGAACGTTTGCGCGGCATCGTCTCGCAGCATCAGAACGTTCGCTTCGCCAGTAGCATGGCGGCCGAAGACATGGTCGTCATTGATGCCATCGCGCGTACGGGTGTGCCCATTTCAGTCTTCACGCTGGATACCTTGCGGTTGCACCCACAGTCTGTGGCCCTGATTGACGAGGTCAGCCGCCATTACGGGCTTGCAATCGAGCGTGTGCTGCCGGATGCCGCATTGGTTGATGATTACGTCCTGCATTTCGGCGTGAATGGTTTCTATGAAAGTATCGAGGCCAAAGAGGCCTGTTGCCATGTCAGGAAGGTGTTGCCGCTGGCTCGGGCGCTGCAGGGGCTTGCGCACTGGGTAACGGGTCAGCGCCGGGGGCAGGGGGTGACCCGTTCCGCGTTGGCGCTGCGCGAGTTTGATGCCTCGCGCGGGATCGACAAGTTCAACCCCATTCACGACTGGTCCGAGGATGACGTGTGGTCCTATATCCACTTCCGGCAGGTGCCGTTCAACCCGCTGTACCGCGAGGGTTACGCGAGTATTGGCTGCGATCCCTGCACCCGCCCGGTCAAGGCGGGGAAAACCTGCGTGCAGGGCGTTGGTGGTGGTTGCAGGAAGACAGCAAGGAATGCGGCCTGCACGTTCAGAAATAAGAATCCCTACACCAGGAAATGAAAACAATGCACTTGAATAACGATTATCTGGACCGGCTGGAAAGCGAATCCATCTACATCATTCGCGAGGTTGTCGCGCAAAGCAAAAACCCGGCCATGCTGTTTTCCGGCGGGAAAGATTCGATTGTGATGCGCCATCTGGCGCGCAAAGCGTTTGCCTTCGGGCCCCGGCCTGTGCACCTGCCGTTTCCGCTGGTGCACATTGACACTGGCCACAATTACCCCGAGGTGATTGCGTTCCGGGACACTGTGGTGGCGCGGGACAACGAGCGTCTGGTGGTGGGCCACGTTGAAGACTCGTTGGCGCGCGGTACCGTGAAATTACGGCGACCCACCGATTCACGCAACGCGGCACAGGCGGTAACGTTACTTGAGACCATTGCCGAGCATGGTTTTGACGCCCTGATGGGTGGTGCACGCCGCGATGAAGAAAAGGCACGAGCCAAAGAGCGTATTTTTCGTTTCGCGACGAGTTCGGCCAGTGGGACCCCAAAGCGCAACGGCCCGAGCTTTGGCGCTTGTACAACGCCCGGATTTTTCCCGGCGAGAGCATGCGCGTTTTCCCCATTTCCAACTGGACCGAACTTGATGTCTGGCAATACATTGCCCGCGAAAACATTGAATTGCCTTCCATTTATTACGCCCACGACCGTGAAGTCGTTCAGAAAGGTGACTTGCTGGTGCCGGTAACGCCGGTGACTCCCAAGGCCGCCGATGAGGTGTCTCAGGTGCGTCGTGTCCGTTTCCGTACGGTCGGCGATATCAGTTGTACCTGCCCGGTTGAAAGCCAGGCCGCTACCGCCTGGGACATTGTCGAGGAAACGGCCGTGGCGACGGTTACCGAGCGTGGCGCGACCCGCATGGACGATCAAACCAGCGAGGCATCCATGGAAAAACGTAAAAAAGAGGGGTATTTCTGATGACATCCGGATTGGTTCGTTTCATTACGGCAGGCAGCGTTGACGACGGTAAAAGTACGCTGATTGGTCGCTTGCTGTTTGATACCAAGGCTGTTTTGGCAGATCAGGTGCAGTCGTTGTCGTCCGCCCGGCATACCCGGGTGCGTGCCAACGATGCTGACTTTGACCTTGCGCTGCTGACCGATGGTCTGGAAGCCGAGCGCGAGCAAGGCATCACGATTGACGTTGCCTATCGCTATTTTGCAACGGCCCGGCGCAAGTTCATTGTGGCCGATGCCCCCGGGCACGAGCAGTACACCCGTAATCTGGTGACCGGTGCGTCACAGTCGGACGCGGCCGTGATTCTGGTGGATCCGACCCGCCTGGGGCTCGATGCTGCAACGCCGTCGCTTGAACTGCTGGCACAAACAAAGCGGCATACCGCGATTGTTCGTTTGCTGGGGTTGCGTCATGTGGTGTTTGCCGTCAACAAGATGGACCTGATCGGATTTGAGCCGGGCGTCTTTGAGCGGATTCGTGGTGAAATTTCGCGGCTGGCCGGCAAGGTCGGCTTGCGATCCTTTGATGTGATTCCTGTGTCGGCATTGTCGGGAGACAATGTGGTGCACCGATCATTGAATATGCCCTGGTATGACGGTCCGACCTTGCTGGAGTGGCTGGAACAGCGCGATGATGCCCTGGCGTCTGGTGCTGATCTGGGTTTGCGTCTGCCGGTTCAGTACGTGGCTCGCCAGGACGGGCAGTCTGCCGATGATTTTCGGGGTTATCTGGGCCAGGTGGAAGCCGGCACCCTGTTCAAGGGGCAGCGCGTCAAGGTGCTGCCCGGCGGGGCCGAGACAATTGTGGCGGGTATCCACCTGTCCAATGGTCGCGAGGCTGTTGCCATTAACAGTGCGGCAGGGGCTGAGGAGGCCGGCGCAACCCTGGCGGCTTCAGGCCAGGCGGTTGTGGTTGAACTGAAAGACGATATTGATGTTTCGCGGGGTGACCTGATCGTGGCTGCTGACGCAACGTTGGGTCAGCCACCCCAGCTGGCGCGCAAGATCAGTGCCGATATGTGCTGGCTGGATAACGAGCCCTTGAATGTCAGCCGCAAGTACAGCCTTCAGCACACCACGCGTGAAGTGTTTGCAAGGGTTGCCGCCATTGACCATGTGCTGGATATTCACACCTTGGATGCCCGTGTCGATGCGCCGACCCTGGCCATCAACGACATTGGTCGGGTTGACCTGGTGCTGCAAAGCCCAATTGCGGCGGATCGCTACGAAGACCTGCAAGCAACAGGGGCGTTTGTCCTGATCGACGACGCTACCCAAAGTACCGTCGCGGCAGGCATGATCCGGTCGGTCGTTGGGTAAACGTGTCGGGTTTTGAAGGGTTATCAGCATGTTGTGAGCCGTTTCTGGCGTATTCTTGACGTTTCGCCCGTCATATCGATATTCCATGTTGCGATTGTTTTCGACACTGCCGCATTCGTTGCGTGGCCGTTTGTTGCTGGGCACCCTGGCCTGGGTGCTGGTGTCGGTGCTGGTGGCTGGTTGGGTGCTGGCCGATTTGTTTCGCCAGCATGCGGCACGGCAAATGGCATCAGAGTTGGCGGTTCACATGAACCAGCTGGTGGCGGCCTTGTCGGTCAATGCCCAGGGTCAACCCACGTTGCAGTTTGAGCCCACTGACCCGCGTTTTCAGCGCCCTTTTTCAGGCCTTTACTGGCAGGTTGACCAGCGGGAGCCTGGGCAGGCACCGCGCGAGGCTGTTTTTCATTCCCGTTCGTTATGGGATGAGGTGTTGCGGGTTCCTCCTGTCGTGTTGCCCAGCGCCTATGATGGCCTGGACCGGCTGGCCGGGCCATCTGGCATACCTTTGCTGGCGCTGGTGCGTCAGGTCACCCCACCAGAGGGCACGGCGGCTTACCGGCTGGTTGTGGCGGCCGATCAAGCGTTGCTGGACCAACCCCTTGCACAGTTTCGTCTGATGTTGGCGATATCGTTGGGTGTTCTGGCTGTGGGTATGCTATTGGCGGCTGTCATGCAGGTTGTGGTTGGGCTTCGGCCTCTGGCTACCTTGCGTACGGCATTGCTGCAGGTGCATGAAGGTCGTCAAACCCGTATCGAAGGGCGTTTCCCCAAGAGGTTCAGCCTCTGGTCGATGACTTTAATCAGGTCCTGCAGAACAATTATCAGATCGTCCAGCGTGCCCGTACCCATGCCGGTAATCTGGCGCACGCGTTGAAAACACCGTTATCTGTATTGGCCAATGCGGCTCGCAACGAGCCTGGCGCATTCGGTCATCTGGTTACTGAACAGGTCGAGTCCGCGCAGCGGCATGTCGATCATCATCTGGCCCGGGCGCGCGCCGCTGCGGCGGTACAAACGCCTGGCGTCATGACGCCCGTGCATGGGGTGGCCCACGGGTTGGCCCGGGTGCTGACCAAGCTGTATGCCGAAAAAATATCCAGATTGATGTTTCCTTGACGCCAGAACATCTGGTGTTCAACGGCGAGGCCCAGGATTTTCAGGAAATGCTGGGGAATGTGCTGGATAACGCCTGCAAATGGGCAGACCGGCATGTCTGGCTGACCATCACCGCCGGGCTTCCGGCCGATGACGTTGCCGATAGTCGAAAACGCGCCAGTGTCTTGACGGTTATCATCGAAGATGACGGCCCCGGTTTGCCCCCGACCAGCGTCAGTCAGTTTTCGGGCGCGGTGTGCGCCTGGACGAGCGCAAGCCAGGCTCAGGTCTTGGGCTGGATATTGTGCGTGATCTGGTACAGGTCTATGGGGGCAACGTGACTGCCGGTGCTTCGCGGACAGGGGGCTGGCGATTCAGTTGACCTTGCCGGGGGTGTGCCGCGGTAGTTACTCGTCTTCTTTGTGCAAAAACGGCGAGACCTCGTCGGCGGTAATGCGGTAACCGCTGATGCCCATGTCAGAGTTCGCGCGTTCGGTGTGTATCAGCCCGTTGACCCAGACGGTATCCATTGACAGCAGGTTGGGCACGGGTTTGTTGCTGACCACGTGAATGATCTGGTTGGCCGGAGGCGGCGGCGTGTGGATGCAGGCGCCGAAATACGGTACCAGCAGAAATTCGCGTACGCCCTTGTCATCTTCTTCCAGGGGCACCACAAAACCCGGAATACGGATTTTGCTCTGGTCGAGCCCTGCAACGGTCGGGGCTTCGTCCCACACCGTTCGCATGCGGTCATACAGGACCTGTACCTTGGGGTCGCTGTCAGGCAGGTAGGCCAGGTCTTCCAGATCTTTGAATGAATCGGCCGGGTCCCAGTCGGGGGCACCAGATCATCCCAGGTGACTTCCCGGTACGACGAGGGTTGCTGTGCAAACAAGGGCAGTGGTGCGGCACAGATAAGGGCCAGCAAGGCGCGACGGGTTGGAGAATGCGACATAGGTGTATGGATGATCAGGCAGCGGGCGAAAGGCCATCGGCCAGCGTGACACGATAGGCCCGCCAGGCGGGTATCAGGCTGGCGAGCAGGCTGGCGGCAATAATACTGAGCACGATAATACCTTCAGACGGGGTAGGTATTGACAGTGACAGTGTAAGACCAGCGCGGGTTTGCAGCCAGGGGCCAAGTGATGCAATCAGGGCAAACAGAGCGATGCTGCCGGCCAACAGCCCCACCAGGGTAACCAGCAGGCTTTCACAACTGACCAGCAAGACGATCTGGCCGGGTCGCGCTCCGACGGACCTTAAAATGGCCAGTTCGCGCCGGCGCTCATTCAGCGAGGTCAGAATCACCGACATCAGGCCGGCGAGGCTGACTGCGGCAATCAGCCAGCCCATCACGCCCAGGGTCGATTCGATCGGGGTCAGCAGCCCCCACAACTCGTCCAGCGTGACACCGGGAAGAATGGCCATCAGGGGTTCAGCCTGAAAGCTGTTGATATAACGCTGCAACGAAAAAACCGCTGCGCGTCGCTCCAGGCCGACCAGCGCGGCATTGACCGTAACGGGCTGCAGTGCTCCGGGCAAGACCGACGCCTTGCCTTGACCTGGCAAGGGCCGGCCCCCGATCCAGCCGGCATGCAGGGCCGATATGGCCTGGGTGCTGACCAGAATGCTGCGGTCGACCGGTGTGCCGGTGCGCGCCAGTACGCCCGATACGGTGAACGGGTGATCATCGTGGGCAATGGCATTCAAACCGCCATCGCCATGGGCCAATGTCAGTTGCGATGACACCGTGTACCCCAGCGCGTCGGCCACTTCGGCACCCAGTACGGCATCAAATGCATTGACCCAGGGGCCGCCGCTCTGGAAAACCAGAGGTTGCTTCAGGCCATAACGGACATGCTCAAAGTAATCGGGGCTGGTCCCAATGACCGGGTACCCCCGGTGCGAGTCGCCCTTGACGATGGGCACGACCCAGGCCACACCCGGTTGCGTCGCGATGGCCTCAACACTTGAGGCTTTCATGGTGTTGGTGGGTGTGCCGACATGAAACACGGTATACAGCAGCAGTGGCAACTGGCCGCCGCGGGCTCCTACGATCAGGTCGGTGCCGGATACGGCCGATACAAAATGACTGCGTAAATCGTTGCGGGCACGTTCGAGCCCCAGCAGCATCAGGGTAGCCAGGGCAATTGAAACCACCGTGAACGCCAGTGAAAAGCGCCGGTTCCAGGCACTGCGCCAGGCCAGGTTCAGTAACCAGAGATTCATGCGGACACCCCGGGTAACAGCGTGGCCGGTTGTTGTGTGAAGGGGCTGACCTGATTGATCTCGGGCAGGAAGACGTGCTGGTTGAAATAGGTTTGCAAGTGCTGGTCATGGCTGACGAACACCAGGCTGCTTTGAGCCTTGTCAACCGCGCTTAATAATTGCTGCATGAAGCTGTGTGTCGTGTTGTCATCAAGAGCCGATGTGGGTTCGTCGGCAATGACCAGGGCCGGACGGCCAATCAGTGCGCGTGCCGCTGCGACCCGCTGTTGCTGGCCGACTGACAAGTTTCCGGCTGGCCGGTTGATATCCTCTGGCGTCAACCCCATGGCCAGCAGCAAGGCTTCTGCGCCGGCCGCCGGGGAGCCATGATCGGCCATGGCAGCCTGCCGGCGTTGTGCTGAAAAATAACAGGGTGCCAGCACGTTTTGCAGCGCACTGATGTACGGCACCAGGTTGAACTGCTGGAAAATGTAGCCGACATGATCGGCGCGATAGCGGTCGCGGCGTGCCGTTTTCAGGCGCTGCCAGCGTTGGCCCAGCAGCTCAACCGAACCTGACGTGGGCAACAGCACGCCGGCCATCAGGCTTAGCAGCGTACTTTTGCCGCAACCGCTGGGTCCGTAAAGGAAGGTCCGGCTGTGCAAGGGTATCCGCAGGTCGTTGATCTTTAGCACCGGGTCGGTATGGCCCGGCCATGCGTAGACCAGATGGTCAATGCTCAAGACAAAATCGGCAGAAGCCGACAGGGCTGCAGAGGCGGTCATTGCGAAAAGACTTATCGTGGTACGGAAATTCGGGGCTGGGTGCGTGTAATCGTCAGGCCAGCTTGCCGGCCTGGTCCGGCCAGCTGGACCTGCAGGGTTTGCAGTCGGGGAAAGGCGTCAAACAGGGCGGCGGTATCAATGACCTTGACGTTATGGCCTGAAGCACACCTGTATTGAACAGTCAGTTCTGCGTCGGCATGCATGCCGGCGTGCCCTGAATGGCCATGGTTGTGCGTGTCTTCGTATAACGTCGGGACACTGATTTTTTCAGTTGTGCAGCCTGCGCCCTCATCAATAACAAACAGGCGGTCGCCTTGCGCCAGAGCTTTTTGAGCGTCGTCGGCTTGTTTGCGTTCTGCGTCCGTGCGCGGTGTGTGCTCAAAGCCCAGGATATTGTCCAGCGGAGACACCAGCATCAGGGCGATGCTGCTTTCCTCGATGGCAATATCCAGTTCGGCCTGGCCATGTACATGTTTGCCTGGGGCCTGGGCGTGTGCGGTGGCCGCCAGCAGCAGGGCCAATCCCGAGACACCTGCCGGCAAAGCCCGGCGCAGTCGCCGGGCAAGACGCAAGACCGACGGCGTCGGCGTGGTGTCTGTTGCGACAGGGTTCAGGAGGTATCGCATGGTGGTTCAGCCCGATGTGTTAGTGATGTTACTTTATAACATCAATGGGCGTCGTTATAGACCCGTGCGGGTCGTCTTTCTGATCATAGTCACTCGTTTCGCGGGTGCGTCATCAGCAGCCGGCGCTGCACCGGAAACAGCCGGATGTCGTAGCGTTGCTGGATATAGCCCCAGATCCCTTGCTTGAACACCAGGGTAATGCCAATGGCCAGCAAGCCCAGCCCCACCAGGTACCAGGTGCCATAGTCGGCAAAATACCGGTTCAGGGCCCAGAAAATGACGGCCCCCAGAATCGGCCCCTCAATGGTGCCCAGGCCACCGATCATGATCATGAAAATGGCAAAGGCCGTCCAGTTCACCGAGAACGCGGCATCGGGCGAGATGCGCAGGTTGCCTAAAAAGTACAGCGCGCCGGCCAGGCCTGCCCCAAAAGCGGCGACCACGTAAACCGCCAGTTTGGTGGATTGCACGTCGATGCCTTGTGACTCAGAGGCGATTTCCGAATCGCGGATGGCCAGCAAGGCCAGGCCCTGACGACTGCGCAGGAACCAGTAGGTCAGGCCGATGGTGGCCACTACGGCGGCCAGCGTCATCCAGAACGTGACTGATTCACGGGTGGCTCGGGGTATGCCGCGCAGGGCCGTCAGGCTCATGCCCGAGCCGCCCCCGATGGCCGAGACGTTGGCAAAGGTCAGTCTGAACACTTCGGCAATTACCCAGGTGCCGATGGCAAAATAGCCCCTTGCAGGCGAAAAGCGATTTTTGAAACAGGCAGGGCAACCACAGCCGTCACGATGGCAGCAATGGGCACAGCCACAAATGGGTTAACGCCCAGTGAATTGGCCATGATGATCATGATGTACCCGCTGAAGCCCAGAAAGGCTTGCTGCCCGATCGACACCATGCCCCCGTATCCGGCCAGCAGGTTCCACATGCTGGCAAAAATGAAGTAACAGGCAATCTGGTTGAATTCGCGCAGCCAGCTTGACCCGGCCCACCAGGGCATGGACGCGGCGGTGGCTACCAGCACGACAGCGATGAGGGCGCCGATCTGGCTGGCGCGAGTCTTGCGTTCAACAGTAAACAGCGGCAGGTTGGTCGTTGACATGGTTTGAATACTCTGATGACAGGTCAGTATCGGGTTAGCGGGTCTTGGGGAACAGCCCCTGGGGGCGGACCAGCAACATGATCAGGAAGACGACATGGCCGGCCCAGATCCCCCAGCCCGGATCAATGCGAAAGGCGATGCTTTGCGTGACACCCAAAATCAGGGCGCCGGCGAAGGTGCCCCAGAATGAGCCCATGCCACCGATGATCACGGCCTCGAAGGCAAAGATCAGCAAGGCCGGGCCATCGGCGGGCGACACTGTGGTGCGCATGCCCTGCAAGACACCGGCGACGGCAATCAAGACAAAGGCCGTAGCTGTCGCCAGACCATAAATGTGGCGATGATCGACCCCCATCAGCTCGGCCGCGTCCTTGTCGTCAGAGGTGGCCCGAAATGCCCGGCCGATGGCGGTACGGTTGAACAACCACTGCATCACGCAAGCCATCAGCACGGCAATCAGGAAAATGCTCAAGGGCAGTGCACCCACAGCCAGGTCGCCGCCCAGTTTCAGACTGAGCGTGTTGAAACCGCCGGTGCCGATTGATCGGGGGTCTGCGCTGAAAATTTCGACCAGTGCATTCTGGATCACGATCGACAGCCCGAAGGTCACCACCAGTGAGGGCAGCGGGTCTTTGCCCAGGGTGCCATTGAGCATCAGGCGTTGAAGGCCATAGCCAAAGACAAAGGCCATGGGCAGCAAGATGGCCATGCTGGTCAAGGCGGGTCCGAATTCGTTCATGCCCGAGGAGGCCAGCAGCGCAAACGCGGCGAAGGCCGCCAGAATGATGAAATCGCCATGCGCGATGTTGGTCAGCCGCATGACGCCGAACATCAGCGACAGCCCCATCGCGAACAGCGCATACAGTCCGCCAAGCATCAGACCTTGTAAAACGGTAGAAATCCAGCTGAGCATTGCGGTTCCTTTCAGATACCAAAATAGGCTTTGGAAATGTCGTCCATGGACAATTCGGCGGATGGCCCCTGCAGTGAAACCCGGCCTTCCTGAAAACAGTACAGCCGGTTGGATACTTTGCTGGCGGTGGCCACGTCTTGTTCGACTACGATCACGCTCAGGCCATCCGCCCTGATCTGGTCCAGCGTGCTGTAGATTTCCTTGACGATGATGGGGGCCAGCCCCAGCGATATTTCATCGCAGATGAGCAGGTCGGGGTTGCTCATCAGGGCGCGGCCGATGGCCACCATTTGCTGTTGTCCACCCGAAAGCGCCGTTCCCGGGTTGTTGCGACGTTCGCGCAGCACCGGGAAAAGGGCATATACGCTGTCCAGCGTCCAGGGCCCGGGGCGTTTGGTGTAGCTGCCCATCAGCAGGTTTTCTTCTACCGACAGGCTGGGGAACAGGCGGCGCCCCTCCGGAACCATGGCAACCCCCAGGGAAACGATTTTGCCGGGGGCATGCCACCGATGGGACGTCCCTTGAACTCGATGGCCTCGGCCGTGTTTTTCAGCAGCCCGGTGATGGATTTAAGAAAGGTGGACTTGCCGGCGCCGTTCGCGCCAATGATGGCAATCGTTTCGCCGGCGTTGATTTCGAAATCAATACCGAACAAGGCCTGGAAGTCACCGTAGAACGCGTTCAATGCGTGTGTTTTCAGAAGTGCGCTCATGCGTCCAGCCCCATATAGACCCGTTTGACCTCGGGGTTGTTCATGACCTCGTTGGGTTCCCCTTCGGCCAGGCGGGTACCGAAGTTCAGGACAAACAGGCGGTCGGCGACCGCCAGCAGGGCATGCACCACGTGCTCAATCCAGATCATGGTGACACCACGGGCCTTGATCGCCTTGATTTCATCGACCAGAATTTTGGCTTCATGCTCGGTCAGGCCACCGGCAATTTCATCCAGCAACAGCAGTTTGGGTTGTGTGCACAAGGCTCTGGCCAGCTCAAGCCGTTTCCGGTTGAGCAGTGTCAGCCCGCCGGCCAACTGGTTGGCTTTGGCAAGCAGCCCGGTGGATTGCAGGACTTCCTGGCACAGGGCATAGGCCTGCGGTTCAGGAAGCCGTGCCCCCAGCGTTGCCGCCACCAGGCAGTTTTCGAAGACGGTCAGGCCGGAATACGGTTGTGGCACCTGGTACGAGCGGCCAATGCCCAGCCGGCAGCGCTTGTGTGCCGGCAGACCCGATATATTGGTGCCCTTGAAGGTGATAACCCCTGAATCGGGGCGGATGTCGCCCGAAATCAGGTTGAACAACGTAGTTTTTCCCGCGCCATTCGGCCCGAGGATGCCCAGAACCTCGCCCTGGTTGACCGACAGGCTGATGCCGTCGGTAACCTTCAGCGACCCGAAGCATTTGTGTACATCAGTCAGTGCAAGCAGCGTCGTCATGAGAATGCGGGGCCGCCGCGTAACGGCAGCCCGTTCCAGGGTTGCAGGGCGGGATCAGCCGATGAGTTTCATTGCGCCGTTAACCGGGATTTGCGGGTTGGCCTGGTTATTGACGATGCTCAGTTCGTACTTGTACTTTTTGCCCGGGTTCCATTGCCCGAACACCAGCGGTGTTTTCGACACGTTGCGGAATGGGCCCTCGCCACCCCACTTGACCGGCCCGACGATGGTGTCGAGCTGGGTTGCTGCCACTGCATCGCGAATGGCGGCTTTGTCGCCCGATTTGGCGCGACTCAGGGCATTGACGGCCACTTCAAACAGGGCATGCGCAAAGCCGATGGGTTGGGTCCATTGACGCTGGGTTTGTGCCTCGTAGGCGTCGCAAACGGCCTGGGCATTGGCACCGGTCAGCGATGACTTGAACGGGTGCCGTGGTGACCACCAGACTTCGGTGGTCAGGCCGGTCCCCAGGTCACCGAGGGCCTCGATGGCACCCGGGAACAGCAAGGCTTTGCCCAAGGTTACGACTTTTGGATTGAAACCCTGCTGGCGCGCCTGTGTCAGAAAGGTTTTGGCATCAGGGGAATCACCACCCCGGTGACGATTTCGACGTTATCGCGCTTGAATGCGGCAATCTGGGCCGAAAAGTCCTGGTTCATGTTCTGGAAACGGCCCGGGTCGAGCAGAGAATAGCCCTGCGCCGCCAAAGGTTTGGGGAACCCCAGTTCGGGGTCGCCCCAGGCGTTGCCGTCACCGTCATTGGGGAACAAGCCGCCCACTTTCTTGTTGGTCTGGACTGAATTCCAGCCGTTCAGGAAGTTGGCAATGACGTCTTCCAGCCCCCAGAACATATGGTATGTCCATTTGAAGCCGGTGGCAGGATTGCCGCCGCGACCGAAGAACCAGGGCTGCCACGGTGCCACTGTTGAAATACAGGGGACTTCGTTCAGTTCGCAGGCGTCAGAAACCGGATTGACCGTTTCTGGCGTTGACGATACCAGCATCAGGTCAACATCATCTTGCAGGATAAGGTCGTTGGCCACCTCACCGGCCCGGTTGGGCGAGGACTGGCTGTCTTTAAGAATGACTTTGACGGGGGTTTTCTTGCCGGCAAGGTTGACGCCTTCGGCAAACTGCTTTTCAAGGCTGGCAATCACCCATTTGTCGGCCTCGCCGAAGGCGGCCAGCGGCCCGGTTTGCGGGGAAACGTAGCCGATACGGATTTCGCGGTTCGCCGCAAAGGCGGGGAAAACGGTCAGTGCAGTGGCTGCACCCATGCCTTGAAGAATGCGGCGGCGGGATAGGTTAATGCGGTTCATGGGACTCCTCCGTGGTGTCTGCGCCTGTGGCGCTTGTTATTGGTACAACATGAAACTGCAGTAGAAGGCCGGGGCATAGTGCACCGTGCCAGACGCGGTCAGCGCGGGTAGAACGGCTTGAGGTTGGCGTCGACGTTGACCCAGACCGATTTCACCTGGGTGTATTCGCGCATGACCTCAAAGCCCATTTCACGACCGTAGCCCGATTTTCCAAAGCCGCCGAAAGGCGAACCCGGATTTACCCGTTTGTAGCAATTGATCCAGACCATGCCCGAGCGCATCTTGCCGGCGAACTGGTGAGCGCGTTGCAGGTTGTTGGTCCACAGCCCCCGCCCAAACCATATTCGGTGCCATTGGCAATGGCCAAGGCTTCTTCATCGGTTTCAAAGGTAGTGACCGAGACAAAAGGCCCGAAGACCTCTTCCTGGCTGACGCGATCGCCAGGCTTGGCACGCACAATGGTCGGTTCAATGTAGCAGCCTTTGGCCAGATCAGGGTTGTTCGGGACTTTTCCGCCCAGCAGGACCTCACCGCCTTGTTCCCGTGCGATATCCACGTAGGACAGCACGCGGTCACGATGGTGCAGCGAGGTTACCGGCCCCATTTCAGTCGTGATGTCGAGCGGGTTGCCCAGCTTGATCGACGCGGCCAGGGCAATGAATTTTTCAATAAATTCATCGGCGATGGACTTGTGCAGAATAAGGCGAGAGCCGGCAATGCAGGCCTGGCCCTGATTATGGAAAATGGCAAATGCAGCACCATTGACGGCGGCCGTCAGGTTGGCATCGCCAAACACAATGTTGGCCCCTTTGCCGCCCAGTTCCAGCTGCACTTTTTTCAGGTTCTCGGCAGAGGCCCGCACAATGCGTTTGCCGGTTTCGGTTGAACCGGTAAAGGCAATCTTGGCAATATCGTTGTGGTCGGCCAGATATTGCCCGGCCACCTGCCCCAGCCCGGGGACAATATTGACAACCCCTTCCGGGAACCCGACTTCGGACATCAGTTCGGCAATCCGCAGGGTTGAAAGCGGGGTCAGTTCGGCGGGCTTCATGACCACGCAGTTACCGGCGGCCAGTGCCGGGGCCATTTTCCAGCTGGTGAACATCAGCGGAAAATTCCAGGGACAACCTGGCCCACAATGCCGACGGGTTCACGCAGCATGTAGTTCAGAAAGCCCTCTTCGACAGGGATGACGCTGCCCTCGAATTTGTCGGCCATGCCGCCGAAATAGCGGAACGTCACGGCGGTACGGGGTACGTCCAGAAATTGCGTATCCCGCAAGGGGTGCCCGGTGTCCAGCGATTCAAGGCGTGCCAGTTCATCGGCGTTGGCTTCAATGGCGTCTGCCAGCTTCAGCAGCAGGCGACCACGATCCATGGCGGCCATGCGTGACCACTTCGGGAAGGCAACCTGGGCGGCCTTGACGGCGGCGTCAATGTCGGCGGGGCCGGCCATCGAGACGTTGGCAATGACGCTGTTGTCGTGGGGGTTAAGGGTGGCCAGCGTGGCCCCGTCAGCGGCGGGGCAAAAGCGGCCATTGATAAATAGCTGGGTATTCATCCTGTCTCCGGGACGTTGGCGAAGGGTGCAACCACCCGCCACCCCGTGAGGGGCGGTGGGCGTATGAGGCAATTACAGGGTTAGAACGAAACCGGGTTGACCGGTGCGCGACCTTCCTGAATGTCGTAAACCACCTGGGGCGAGCCGTTTTCCCAGACCAGCAGCATCGAGCGCTTGGGCGAGAAACCCTGGTGGCGGCAGTCGGCCGGCATGGCAGCCATGTCACCGGCCTTCATGATGACGCGGGCACGCGGTTCGGCCGTGGTCTTGTCGCTGCATTCCCAGGAGATTTCGTCTGACATCTGGAAGAACCATTCGACACGATCATTACCGTGAACCACCGGCAAAATGTGTTCTTCGGTGGTGGGGCACATGTAGCTGTGCTTGACCACCGAGGTAAAGGACGGGTTCCAGATGACGTCGGAACGTGACAGGTAGGCAAACAGGTTGAACGCATGGACCTGGTCTTCGAAGCCGGGCTCAGGGTGCAGTTCGGGGGCATCTTGCGGTACATCGGCAAAGGCACGATTGACCGGATAGCCGTTCTCGTCGGTACGCATGGCCAGGTCACCTTTCAGCCCGACGCAGCGATCGGCCAGCTGGCGCACACGGCGTACGGCAGGCAGGTTGCTGCCATTCTTGCGACCGTAGGGCGTGCCGGTTTCTTGCGGAGCGGCATAGGGGTCAAAGCCTTCATTGGTCCAGTCTTCGAGCATGTCGACGAACGTGACACGTACTTGTTCTGAAGGAAAGTTCTGCAACAGGTCGGCGTTGGCGTCTTTGAAGTTCTTGTTATAGGTGCCGGCAAAAACATCGACGGTACTGTAGTGGTTCGTGGTCCCAAAAACGCTGTCGAAGTTGACCCAGCCATAGAAGAAGCCCCAGCCCACGTCGCGCATCAGGGCGCGCAGGAAGTTCCCGATGTCCATGGTGTGGGACATGGGTTTGCCCTTTACGGTTGTCCATTTGATATGGGCGAAGTATTCGTCGCGCTCGAAGCTGAAATCGCCCAGCGAGAAGGATTTATAGCCAAAAACAGGGTGGGGCGCTGAGGCGATGGCGTCAAATTTGGTTGCGGTGTCCATGTGTTGTCTCCTTTACCGTAATGCGTTAAGCGGCCTGGCAGATGTCTGCCCATTTTTCAACCGAGAGGTCACCGATACAGGTTTGCAGTACGATGACCGATGGTTTGGCGGCGCGGAACTGATAGGCGGTATTGGCGGGCAACATGGCTTGATGGCCGCGACGAAGGCGGATCCAGCCCATTTTCTGGCCTTTGGGATCGCCCTGAACCAGGACGGCACCATTTTTCTCAGGGTCTTGTACGTGTTGAGACGGATCGAGTTTGATCAGGTGGACATCAACGTCTTTGTCCATGCATAACGCGAATTCGTCGTGGGCGCAGGTGTACCAGGGCGAGTCGCCTTCAGCACGCAAGGTTTCGAGCACATAAATCTGATTGATGCCGAAAACAACTTTTTCGTAAGGTTTGGAGGTGTTGGCGATTTCGAAGCAGTTCGAAAACGCATAGTTCTTGGCGTTGTCGTTGATGACCTGGACACCGCCTTTTTCATAGTGCTCGAGCGAGCCGAATTTCGTCGTGTATTGCATGCTTGTCTCCGCAATTGTTTGTGATAAACCGACTGTTTTTATGAGTGTTGTGTGACAAGTCTATGCGTAAGTGTTTGATCCTGAAAGCCTTGATGGCCGACAGGACTGTTTGCGTTTTGCAAACAATTAGCGGAAAGTCCCTGTTTTTGCCAGGGTTACTCAATCAGGCTTTGTGCGATATGACCCGCCTGGATCAGGTCGGCGTCCCAGGGTGGCTCGGTCGAGAACCTGGACAGAATATGCTCGATGAACAGTTTGAGCCTGAGTCCGCCGCGATGGGTGTGGGGTACACCACCCAGAGCCAGAATGAGGACAGTTGCCAGTCGGCCAGAACCGGGACAAGCCGACCTGACATGATCGACGCCGAAGCTACCAGAGTGGGGATACAGACGATACCGGCATTGGCGGCGGCGTATTCTTCCAGTAAATGAACGCTATTGGTACGCAGTGCCGGGCGCAGATCCATCGAAACGGTTTCCCGCTTGCCGTAGAACAGCCACCGGTCGCGTGTCGGGTAATTGGAATACAGCCCCAATCGATGCTCGTAAAGATTGCGTGGCCCTTTGGGTGTGCCATGCTTTTCAAGATAGGCGGCCGACGCACAGAAAACACGCCGCACCGGAAACAGGGGCCGCCCGATCAGTTCATTAGATGCTGGCTTGAAAATCTGCAAGGTGCAGTCCACGCCGGCTTTGACCGGGTCGACCACGGTGTCGTTGACGACCAGGTCAAGCTCAACGCCGGGGTAAAGATCCTGAAATTCGCGCAGATAGCTTGCCAGATGGCCCAGTACCAGCCCCGGCAGGGCATGAACGCGCAGGCGTCCGGCAATCGTTCCGCGCGCCTGGCGCATCTGGTCCACCAGGTCTGATGTGCGCGACAACAGGTCGGTGCAGTCGGCCAGAAAAGCCTCGCCCACTTCCGACAGCTGGATGTTTCGGGTGTTGCGATGAAACAGTGGCGCACCGACGTAGTTTTCCAGTTGCTGGATACGTGTTGTCACCACGGATTTCGATACGTTCAGTCGTCGCGCCGCTTCCGAAAAATTTTCCGTTTCTGCAGCCGTGACAAACGCCTCGATTGAGAGGTATCGGTCCAAAATTGTCTCCTTGCCAGAGGTGGCAAATTCTTTTATGACCGAATGATAGCGTTGTTGTCAGCAGGTAATGTCGTGAAGCAGATATGAACGGCGGGGCGAGTTGTTTGGCGGGTCAGGGGTGGCGGCTGGTCTTTGGCCAGGAATGACTAACATGCAGTGATGCGTGCGGGTGTTCCAACCAAAAACGGGGCTGGAACACTCTGAAACCCACTAAAGGCGAATGCTTATTTTGCAGGTGCCTTGGTGAAGCGCAGGTAAGGCAGTTTGATGTCGATGGCACCAAATTTTTCTTTGGCTTGTTCATCGTTAAGGCTCAGAGCCACGATGACGTCCTGGCCGGGAACCCAGTCTGCCGGTGTGGCAATAGGCACGCCATCGGTGGCCTGAATGGCGTCAAGCGCACGCAGGATTTCAGCAAAGTTGCGACCTACCGACATAGGATAGGACATGGTGAGACGGATTTTTTTATCGGGACCAATGATGAAGACGGTGCGTACGGTGGCGCTGTGGGCAGGGGTACGGCCGTCGGGCAAATAGGCGTCAGCGGGAAGCATGTTGTACAGCTTTGCGACTTGCAACGAAGTGTCGTCAATGATGGGGAAGTCGGCAGGTGCGCCGGAAAACGCCTCGATGTCGCTTTTCCACTTGTGGTGCTCTTCAACGCTGTCAACAGAAACGCCCATGACTTTCGTGTTGCGCTTTGAAAATTCGCCTGCAAGGCGTGCTACGGCACCGAATTCGGTGGTGCAGACTGGAGTGAAGTCTTTGGGATGCGAGAACAGAATGGCATAACTGTCACCCATCCAGTCATGCAGGGTCAGGGAACCTGCAGTTGAATCAGTGGTGAAATTCGGGGCGATATCGTTGATACGCAATGACATGGAGTGACTCCTTGTGTAGTGGATTGAATCAGTGGTTACTCAAATGAGGTGGGCTTAGACCCGTTGGCCGATATAGCGCGTAACGCACGCGGGCCCGTGGTGACCAGGACCTTCGTCCAGGTTGACTTCGCACTCGATTCCATACATTTCTTGCAGAATGCCGCTGAAATCGTTTCGTATGAGCTCGAGCGAATACAGTAATTCAGGATTTTTGGCCCGCCACTTGTTTTGGCAAGCTGGTCGGGGCTGAACGCTTCGAGCACGAGAACTCCGCCAGGTCGCAGGGCGCGTGCCAGGTTCTGGTGGATAGCCTGACGGCACTCAGCAGGTAAATGAACATAGGTAAGAACCACGGCATCGTAGCATTTCGATGGCATCCAATGTTGCAGGTCAGCATGTTTGGTTGCAATGGTTACCCCGCATTCAGCCGCCAGTTTTCTGGCTTTTGAAAGACCGACCACAGAGGCGTCGACGGCCAACACCTGATGACCTTGACGGGCGAGCCATACACTGTTGCGCCCTTCTCCATCGCCTGGAACCAGGATATTGGAATGCGGAGCAAACAAGCCCGCCTGCTCAACCAGGAATGCATTCGGCTGTTTGCCGTATTTGAATTCGTCTGATCCAAATTGTTGGTCCCAGAAATTCATTGTGTGGCCTTTTGAAACGTTCATCGACAATAACACCGTGTCTCATAAGTTCATTTTAGAGATCAATAAAATATAAATCAATATAATATGAATAAATATAATGTAATCGGGTCGATAGCTTAAATCTATCCGGGAGGTGTGTCAGGGGTGCTTCCTGCGATTTGAAGCACCCTATGCCGATTCTTGGCAGTCTGGCAAGCCTGAGCAAGAGGCTGTGCTACAAAAGTATCAGGCGCTGTCCGACTTTAAAAAAGTGTCTTTTTGATCATGCAGGTCGTGGCCGGCGGCGTGCGCCGCATCAAGCAAAGGTCCCAGGTCGCAGCCTGATTGCCGAGCCTGGTTATGCAGCCATAAGGACACGGCCCGACGCCCGGTTTTGCAAAAACACAGTACAGGTTTAGGTAACCAGTCAATGGCCTTGCCAAAGGCCTCAATGACTTCCGGGGTGTATTCGCCCGGAGTTACCGGTATTTCAACCCACTCCAGCCCCTGCTGAGCGGCAGCCTGACGCAACGCATTATTGTCAGTGTGGTCTTCGGCCTCACCCGGCCGACGATTACAAATTACCGAGCGAAACCCGCGTGCTTTGACCTCGGCAAGGTCTTGGGGATAAATAGCATGACAGATACTGAAACCGGGTTCGAGAGGTTTGATGTCCATAGTAGTCAATGTGATGTAATTGATTGATCAGTTAAGGAGTCGTGGGCATATCGTTAAAAAGATGCAGGTACATTTTGCGCATAACCCGAACTCTGGTTATTGCGCTGACGCAATAACGACCGATTTGTGGCTTAAAAGCCGGCTGGTCAGGTGAAGCAATGCCAAAACAGTCATTATTTGTACTATCGCTAACGCAAGAATCCCCAACCAGTAAACCACACTGAATGGCTCGACAATGCCTGTTTTTACCCACGCCAGATGCCACCAGAACATGCCCATCACCACAATTGCCACACCTGGGCAGATCAACCCGAAACTGACAGGGCTACGCTGGTCACCCACCAGATGCGACTTTAAATACCCATTGAGAATCATGACGCGATAGCCAATAGCAAGAATAAGCAATTGCGACATGAAAATGGCGGTTATGGTGGTGAAAAGGACACCAGGGACGATAGGTGTTTGAAAATGATGTGCCAGCCCGTGCTGCATGCGAACCCATTCAATGCCCAGAAGCGTCAAAATGGGCACCATCATCCAGATACTGGGTGTTGCCTGCGCTTGCAGCCCAAACTGCATCATGGCTTGCGCCCCTGAAGCCAGCACCAGGAAAGCCACAATCACAGCAATGACCATGAAAAGAATGGAAAAGGTGCCGGCAACCGCAGAGATCGCTTTGATATGTGACATGGCCGCTGGTGCCGCAAAACCCACCGACAACATCGAAAACGTGAACACAGCCATCAGCCCTGACAAATGGTTGTGCTCTTCAGGCTTGAACCCACCTTTAGCCAGGTAACGTGCCAGATACCTCCCGTACAAGCGCAAAGACCAAACACCTAATACGCCAAAAGCCACCACGGCCAACGGAAACAGGTACTCAACCACCGACCATAAACCTGGAACAAATAAGGCGCCGCTAGCAAAACACACATTCACGGTCATGGCTAATGTCAGGGGTTGCGCCATGAACTGAACTTCGGCTGGACTATTTTTTAGTTTTGTATAAGTTTCGGTTAATTTCGCCCGTTGGTGCTCACGGAAATTCCATACCAGCAAAACCAGATGCAATAGCGCCAGAACCACCATGAATAAAGTGGCTAGCACCGCGACAGAACGCACTCCGGGCGCCAAAGGAGCCCCACCTTGCACGGCGAGGACTAGGTCAGACCACACCGGCATGGGGTGATCCGGATGCGGAATCATCCACATCAAATACATAAAAAACGAGATGGACAAGCCTCCTGCACCCAGTGAAGCAAGCCAGAATGCAGGGTGCCAGGGCTGTGCGGGATCACGTTTGATCAGACTCATTAGATACCTTCGTTAAGTCGTGGGAACAAAGCAAACATGCCCCCCGACGCGATGCATTGGGGGGCATGTTCATTAAAAAGCCTGAAATGTTTTACATCGATGGCTTTGGTGTGGTTTTGCTGCTGGGAGGAAGCGTCGGGTAAACAACTTTAGGCTGATCACCGGTCAGAGTATGCAAAAAGGCGGTGATGGCCTTGACTTCTTCATCAGAGAGTTCAGCACCCAGTTGGCTTGTACCCATGATGGCCACGGCCTGCTCAAGGCTCCATACTTCACCACTATGGAAATAAGGTGCCGTCAGGGCAATGTTACGTAACGGGCTGGCACGGAAGACGTATTCATCGGAAGCCGTTTTGGTCACGACAAACCGGCCGCGATCATCTTCGGGCAGGATATCGGCACCTGGCTTCTTGACCAGACCAAACGGGAAGTAGCTTTGACCGCCCAGATTGATGCCGGCATGACATGCAATACACCCTTTGTTCATGAACAGCTCAAGACCAACCAGTTCCGCTTTGTTAAAGCTGTCTTTGCCCTCAAGGAACTGGTCGAATTTTGAATTTGGCGTGATGAGCGTAATTTCGAAGTCTTCGATGGCCTTGGCCATGTTGTCAAACGTCACCGGATTGGACTCGCCTGGAAACGCTTTTTTGAACATGTCTACGTACTCAGGGATACTTTGCAGCGTATCTTCAACATGCTTTGGTGTGGCATTCATTTCTACACTGGCCTGCACAGGGCCTTTAGCCTGCTCTTTCAAGTCTGCGGCACGACCATCCCAAAACTGGGCTATGTTGAAAACAGCGTTCAACACCGTCGGTGAGTTACGCGGTCCATGTTGCCACCCGTGACCAATAGACGTGGGAATATTGTCGGCACCGCCTGTGCCTACACTGTGGCAGGTATTACAGCTGATGATGTGACTTTTTGACAAACGCGGCTCGAAGAAGAGTGACTTGCCAAGTTCAATTCGGTCAGCGTTAAGCTTGCGCTCTTTGATGATGACATCAATTGTTGGAATGGGCTTGAAAATTTGCTGCGCACGTTCGCGTAACTTGCCTGCATCTGGCTGAGCAAATGCGACCGCAGAGCCTGTGATCAACAGGCTGGCCAACAGAGTGCCTGATAGTTTTTTCATGTTCATTTTTCTTTGTCCAACGCAACTATTTTTATCAAAATATTATGAAAATTTGCTTGTTTTGACTATATCAAGATGCGCGCAAAATTGCACCTGAGCCAAGCGCACATCGGCATAGGGAGTCTCTAATAAGAGACACCTCTGCCACACCACCCGGCATGCGGGTCCGCACCGGGCGGTTCGAGGGCTTGAGGTCATGACAGTCGTGGTACCCCCAGCCGTTCGAAGTACGCGATCGTCAATACGCGCTTGATGACACCGTCGCTGTTGCGCCACCAGCGATGACAGTTGCCCGCCACCTGTTTGGCTACATCGTCCGATGCCCCCAACGCCTTGAGTTCCCGGTGGATCGTCTTTGGCCTTTTCCATTGACGCAGCTGGATAGCCCTCAGACGATGGCGCAGCCATTCATCCAGCTCACGCCAGACGCCTGGTGTCTGCGCCATCCCGAAGTACGCCTTCCAGCCCAGCAGGTAGGGCCGCAGGTTATCCACCACTTGCGCCATGCTGCGTCCGCCGCTACGACGCGTGAGTTGCCGGATGCGGGCTTTGAAGTTGTGCAGGGGCTTTTGCGCCACTTTGCATTTGACTTCTCTGCGCTTGGCCACCCACAGCGCGTACCCGAGGAATTTGCGCCCGAAGGCGCTGGCCATCTCGTGCGCAGCATCCGGGCCGTCTGCTCGATATCGAGCCCGTCCACGCCAGCCGCGCCTTTGTTGGCCTTTACACGCTTCCATGCCAATTGCAGGTTCTGTCTCGTCAGCATCGCCGCTAACAGGCCGCCCGGGCCTGTCGGTGGCGCCTTCTATGCGATTCTTGTTCATCGGCTCGCGATTTACGCTCCACGCTTCCTTCCCACGCTCGGTCACCCTTACGCAGTTGCGCTTCACTTTGCTCACTGTCACCAGCTCGCAGCGGGACTTGCACCCGCAGGTGTGCGCCCATGCTGGGCGCACCGTAAAAACGCTCAAACTTGAGAAGGTTCGAGCGTTTCAGTCTTGCGACTGCAGGCGACTACAACATCAGTCAATCAGACAGCGCACTTTTATCAATGCGTCATATAGATAAACTCGGGATTGATCTTCGTTGACCATGGTAAGCCGCTATTTTGCCACCCGTTAACGACACGCATACCCTTTTTGGCCCCTCTTTAGATGCGTCACCCTGGAAGCCGTGGTCGACATAGAATACGTTGGGAAAACCGGCGTCAATCAGGGATTGGGCGCTAGGCATGCCACGCTCACTGCCGCTTCGGCACATGGTGATAATGGTGGTGTTAGTATCCAGGCCTCGCGCATCCAATGCAGCTTTGATTTGTGCCGCAAAGTCGGGATTCATTTTCATTTTGAACCGACCGTTTTTTTCGTCCCACTCGTCTTTGTCGGCAAACATGAAGGGGATGTTGATATGCGCCGCATTTGCGTGGCCGATGAACATGATTTCTACCGGGTCGCGCACATCAACAAAAAGAACTTTATTGTCTTTGTTGACCATTTCCAGCGTTTGCTGTGGTGTTAATGCTTTTGTATTTTCAGCGGCTGATGTTGACCCTGTAAAGACGCCAGCACCCAGCATGGCGCTTATCAAAAACGCGTATGCAGTTTTTCGAATGGATGAAATAGTGGTCATGTCTGTTCTCGCCGATGCAATTAATTTGAGAATACTTTAATGTCTTTGCGACCCATCAAGGCAGCCATTTCAGGTGGTTTTGCAACAGTAATGCCGTCACGTAAATCTGAAGCCGTTGCGCCCTTGTTGGGAAGATAAAGCGCGCAGACTTGTACTTGAGCACCTGCGGCCAACATTTTTCCCATGATGCCTTCAGGGGTAACGTTTTGAGGTTTCAGTGTTGCGCTGTTAGTTGTTTTCAGCGCGAGGTCTCCCGCCTTGTCACACAGCAAAATATTAACTTTCGTTCCTTGCTGCATCATGGCGTTGGCAAGCACCATGCTCATGCCCTGAGTTTGCAATGATTCACTCGTGACAATAAACAAGGCATTCTGTGTATCATTTGTGACCGGTGATTGAGCCATTACACTGGTTGAAACGGTTGAGACCGTGGCAAACAAACAAGACAGCAAAACTGATTTCGTAAGGTGGCGCATGGCATTCCTTTGGATGATGTAATTGATGGCAGACTTGCCAAACATAAAATTCATAGCAATATCCGTGCCAGATTTATGGCTGTCTCTTTTGGTTTAAATAAACTTAATTATTTCAGAAACTTAAGCGCTAATTGCAAAATTGACATCCATCAAGTTCTGGTCCAATGTGCTGCCATAATCTGCCATTAGTCAGAGAAAATGAAAATCGACAGAATTTGGCAGTGCTATGAACGAAAACATCGAAGTTTTAATCTCATATCTTCAATCTGATCCAGAGCCATCTATTGTGTTGGACGCTAACTACACGATACTTGGGGCCAACCAGGCCTACTTGATGGCATATGGTGACCCGCTGGGATCAAAAACTGTTGGGCAGAAATGTTATGCGGTGTCCCATGGCTACGACCAACCCTGCGACTTGTCTGGCGAGCATTGCCCAATGGCGGAGTCTCGCAAGACCAAGGCGCGCTCGCACATACTTCATATTCATCACACGCCAAACGGTAAGGCACATGTCGATGTTGAATTGCGCCCAATCCTCGATAAACATCAAAAAATTACTGCTTTTGTAGAGCGTATCAGCACGCCGGATACCGCGTCTGAAAATGTCTCGAAAGATGACCTGACCGGGGCTGCGCCAATCTTCTTGCGTGCACTGTCTGACCTGCAACGTGTGGCTAAAACTGATCTTCCCGTGTTGCTGCAAGGTGAAACCGGAACAGGTAAAGAACTCTTTGCCAAAGCACTTCACGAGGCAAGTCCTCGCAAGAATTCGCCTTTTGTCGTTGTGGACTGCACGGGCTTTTCTGATGGCTTGTTCGAAAGTGAACTGTTTGGCTACGAAAAAGGAGCTTTTACAGGGGCCCATCAGGCCAAGGCGGGGCTCGTAGAAACGGCTGAAGGTGGGACATTGTTTCTTGATGAAATCGGTGATATCCCTCTCAGCATGCAGGTCAGATTGTTACGTTTGCTGGAGTCGGGCACATTCAGGCGTGTGGGTGGGCTAGAGCCCAGAAGAACTGATTTTCGTCTGGTTGCAGCAACCCACAAACCACTGCGAAAAATGGCTGCAGACGGTGAGTTTCGCTCCGATCTTTATTATCGTGTGTGTGTGTTCCCGATTCATTTGCCTTCTCTGCGAGAGCGAGTTGTTGACATGCCCTTGCTGGTGCAGACGTTGCTACGGCGTCAGGCCGGTGGTGTGGCAGTAAAAACTCCTGAGGTTACCCGTTCAGCGATGCAAGCACTGATGACGTACTCATGGCCGGGCAATGTGCGCCAGTTAAAAAACGTACTGGATAGGGCGTCAGTATTGGCTGACGATGGACGAATTGACCTTCTGCATCTCCCGGATGAAGTAGTAAAGTGCAAGACTGAAGCCGGAGAAATGGCGGATGTCCTTGGGCAAATCTCTGAATGCCGCTTTGAGGGCTCTGCACAACCAGGCCGTAATGATTTGGGCATGGTTATTCCTGTGAATCCGCGTAAGTTAGATGTCAATAAGCTGAAAGCGCTTGAACAAAGGTTTTCGGGTTCTCGTAGCGCGTTGGCAAGCTATCTGGGCATCAGCGAGAGGACCTTGTATCGTAAACTTTCTGGCAAATGAGGGGCTGGCAGCAGGTATCTTGGCCACGGTAAGATTGACCACGGGCACCGGTATGTACACATTGGATTGCAATGTCGACTCAAGTATCATAAACGGAATGAATGGGTTTCTTATTGGGTGCATGACTCCAGGAGCTGATTAATGAACGTTCTGAGCAATAAAGAGATTCTGGCTTTGGGTGAGGCGCTGGATGATGAGTACAAGTCTTGGGCTACGTACGATCAAGTCATCAAAGATTTTGGCCAAGTGCGCCCATTTTCGAATATCCGGGATGCAGAGGCTCGTCATATTGCTGCCTTGCACGAATTATTCACCTTGTATGAACTGGACATACCGCAAAACAACTGGCCGGGTAGAGTGCCACGTTATGCCGGTTTGCAACAAGCATGCCTAGATGCAGTCAGCGCCGAGATTGAGAATGGCGAAATGTACGAGCGTTTGTTACTGGCAACGCAGCGTTCGGACATCTTGCGGGTGTTTCGAAATCTTTGTGATGCTTCGCAGCAACGGCATCTGCCGGCATTTCAACGGTGTGCGCAAGGTGGTGGACGTGGTGATTGTGGTGGCGGCCGCCGCGGCCGCGGTTTTGGTGCGCGTTGATGTAAGGTCCAGTTTGCCCGGTCGCGTTGAGTTTTGTGCCAAAGTCTGGACGGCCGCTACATGAATTCGGAAAAATAAAAAGCCAACCCTAAAGGGTTGGCTTTTTTATTTGAAACTATTGGTGCCGGTTAACGGATTCGAACTGTTGACCTTCGCATTACAAGTGCGCTGCTCTACCAACTGAGCTAAACCGGCAAGACGCTTAATATACTACGAAATCGGGTTTGATTTCAAGCGAAAGGCCATGAGAATTTGCGGGTAAAGTTATACGTTAATGGAAAAGCCGATTTCTATTGCTATTGTTGTCAAAAGCTCTTGACGTCAGAACGTGGGGAACTCGCCATCACCTCCGGCCAGCCAGTTGGCGCCACGATGGTACAGGTTGTCGACCTCTGGCCCGGTTAGCATGGGCATGTCCATTTTGACGTTGTAGCCGATGCGTGTCTGGATGTAGGCCAGATGCCGGTATCCGGCCGGCATGCTGGCCAGCGCAGCCTGGTCGAGCTTGAGCTGCGCTGCAGGGTCAACCGGGTCAATGCGGTCTTTTTCGTAGATGGGCTGGCGGTGCAGAACCTTCCATTGCCCCTCGTGGCGAACCATGAAATCATAGAATCGGCCGGTGCAGACGACATCGCACATGACGCCCTCGACATCACCGCGTTGCGAGATGGTCATTTTGGTTTGCGCGATGGCCCTGTCGCCGTTGATGTCAATCGCTGAACCACCCAGAAAGTGAAGGATGCTGACACCCTTCTTCCAGCCTTCCTGGGTGACACGGATGAAGTCTTTGTGGTGGCCTTGAAACCAGGTGGCCATCATGACGCCGTCGGGGTGCCAGACAGTCGCGAAGCGTTCCCAGTTTCCGGCGTCACGCCAGACAGCCCAGCGCTCAACGGTTTGGCGAATATACAGTTCGTCTTGCAGCAACGTATCCATGATGTCTCCGGTTTTGACTCGAGATAGGCAGCGATCCGGCCTTTTATTCCCGGGCCGGCGCGTTCATTTCCTGGCGTTGTTATTTGATGATTTTGAGCTGCGGCCGCTTGGTGCCATTGTCGGGTGGTGGCTCGTTATCGGGCGCGGGGCCAGCGGCCGATGCCGGTGTAACGGGCGGGTTCTCGGCTTCAGCAACGAACTCGCCGCCTGGGTAGGGCAAGGACGGTTCGATTTCGAAGCCCATGCCTGCCCCGGTTTCTCGGGCATAAATGGCCGAAACAGCGGCGACCGGCACAAAAATATGCTCGGTAATGCCGCCGAAGCGAGCCTGGAATTCAATGTAATCGTTGCCCAGGACCAAACCGTTGGTGGCCAGCCAACCCACATTCAGGGTGATCTGGCCATCGTGGATGTGCGCCGGTGGCACGACGGTATTCTGGTCGACGGTTACAACGATATGTGGCGTATAACCGTTGTCGGTGCACCATTCGTGCAGTGCGCGGATCAGGTAGGGTTTGGTCGAGGACTCGGACATGGTGCTTAGCGTCGCATGACTTTTTCAGAGGGGTCAGCGCCTCGATGTAGGCAGGGCGCGAAAAAATGCGTTCGGCGTACTTCTGGATGGGCGCTGCATTTTTGGGCAGTTCGATGCCGTAGTGATCAAGGCGCCACAACAGCGGGGCGACGGCAACGTCGAGCATCGAGAACTCTTCACCTAGCATGAACTTGTTCTTGATGAGCAGTGGTGCCAGCTGTGACAGGCGGTCGCGGATGTTCTGGCGAGCGTGTTCGCGAGCCTTTTCGTCGGTGTTGGTACGGTCTTCAAGCACGCCAACATGGACAAACAGCTCTTTTTCGAAATTGAACAGGAACAGGCGTGTGCGGGCCCGCATGACCGGGTCGGCAGGCATCAGCTGCGGATGCGGGAAGCGCTCGTCAATGTATTCGTTGATGATGTTCGACTCATACAGAATCAGGTCGCGCTCGACGAGAATCGGCACCTGTCCATAGGGGTTCATGACCGAAATATCTTCAGGTTTGTTGTACAGGTCGATATCGCGGATTTCGAAATCCATGCCTTTTTCAAACAGCACGAAACGGCAGCGCTGGGAGAATGGGCAGGTAGTTCCGGAGTAGAGCACCATCATGGCGAGGGATCCTCTGAGTAAGAAAACAAGAGCTTGAAAAATCGTTGCTCAGAAATGGAAACAGGCGTAAGGGGTTACGCCTGGTTTCCGGAAGGGTAACGGCAAGGATGCCGTTACGTTGGTTGCAGCGAGTAAACGTGTTACTTGATGTGCTTCCAGTAGGCCGCGTTCAGACGCCATGCAACCACCAGGAAGAGGCCCAAGAACAGTAGTACCCAGACACCGATCTTCTTGCGTAGCAGCTGGTCGGGTTCAGCCATCCAGCCCAGGAAGTTGGCCAAGTCGGCAACGTCGTTGTCGAATTTGGCCTGATTGGCCTGGCTGGCGTATTTGAACAGGACTTCTGTTTTTTCAACACCACGGTAGTTTGCGAGCACTTCTGTTTTTTGCTCTGAAAAACCTTGCGGGTCGAAGGTTGTGGAGACGCGTTCCCAATCGGTTTTACCATCTTTCTCGACGCGTTGGGTATGCGCGTTGGAGTACGTGACTGGCCCTTGCAGGTTCCAGAGCACGTTAGGCATGGCAACGCTTGGGAACACCGCATTGTTCCAGCCCGAGAGCTTGGAGGTGTCGCGGTAGAACGCACGCAGGAATGTGTAGACGTAATCGACACCGGTAGGACCAAGGTTGACCGACTTTGCGCGGGCAATGACGGAAAGGTCGGGTGGCGCGGAACCGAACCAGGCCTGGCCGTCTTGACGACGCATGGCGATGGTCATGAGGTCGCCGACCTTATCGGTGGTGAACAGGAGATTCTTTTGGATCTCTTCTTCGGTCAGGCCGATGTCAGTGAGCTTGTTATAGCGCATGGAAACCGCGCTATGACAATTCAGGCAGTAGTTGACGAACAGTTTGGCGCCGTTTTGCAGGGATGCCATATTGTTGATGCGATCGGGGGCACGGTCGAGCGGGTAATCGCTTCCGGCCGCCGCGGCGACGGTGCAGGTCAGGAAAGCGCCAAGGCACCAAGCAGCTTTTTAATCATAATCGTTCCGTGTCGGTTAGGCTTAGTGAGCAGTGAACGTGATGCGGTCAGGGACCTGTTTAAAGGTGCCCAGACGGCTCCAGACAGGCATCAGCAAGAAGAAGCCGAGGTAGATCAGGGTACCGATCTGGCTCATCAGGTTGAATACCGGGCTGGGTGCTTGTGTACCAAGGTAACCCAGGACAACGAACGTTGCCAGGAAGACGGCGTACAGATACTTGTGCCATGTCGGGCGGTAACGGATCGAGCGTACCGGCGAGTGGTCAAGCCAGGGCAGGAAGAACAGGATGACAACCGAACCACCCATGGCCACAACACCCCAGAATTTCGCGTCGATAACGCGCAGCAGCACAGCCAGAACCAGCAAAATGACCGGTACGGCAACACGCCAGACACCACGCAGATTGCTCTTGATGAACAGTGCGATAGCGCCCAGAACCGATGCACCGGCCAATACCCATGTGAAGTCAGCCGTAATGGCGCGCAGCATGGAATAGAACGGTGTGAAGTACCAGACCGGAGCAATGTGCGGCGGTGTTTTCAGGGGTCGGCAGGGATAAAGTTGTTGAATTCGAGGAAGTACCCGCCCATTTCAGGGGCAAAGAATACGATGGCCGCGAAAACAATCAGGAAGCCGGCCACACCCATGATGTCGTGCACCGAGTAGTAGGGGTGGAACGGAATGCCGTCAACAGGATGGCCCTTGCTGTCTTTGGGGCCTTCTTTGATTTCAACGCCGTCGGGGTTGTTGGAACCCACTTCGTGCAGGGCGATGATGTGTGCAACCACCAGGCCGATAAGAACCAGGGGATGGCAATAACGTGGAAAGCAAAGAATCGGTTCAGGGTTGCGTCGGAAACCACGTAGTCGCCACGGATCCAGAGCGACAGCTCAGGACCAATGAAAGGAATGGCCGAGAACAGGTTCACGATAACCTGGGCACCCCAGTAGGACATCTGGCCCCAGGGCAGCAAGTAGCCCATGAACGCCTCGCCCATCAGGCACAGGAAGATCGCCATGCCGAAGATCCAGACCAGTTCGCGGGGTTTACGGTAAGAGCCGTAGAAGAGGCCGCGCAACATGTGCAGGTAGACAACCACGAAGAACATCGATGCCCCGGTCGAGTGCATGTAGCGGATCAGCCAGCCCCATGGCACTTCGCGCATGATGAACTCAACCGAGTTGAACGCCAGTGCGCCATCGGGTTTGTAGTTCATGACCAGGAAGATACCGGTAACGATCTGGATGACCAGCACGAGCAGCGCCAGCGAGCCAAAGAAGTACCAGAAGTTGAAGTTCTTGGGAGCGTAGTATTCCGACATGTGCTCTTTGAACAGCTTGGTCAGCGGGAAGCGCCGATCAATCCACCCTAAGAGACCTGTCGTTTCGACGGTTTTTTCACCAGCCATGGAAACGGTTCCTTTTTCTATTTGTGGCGTATATTTGGATTAGGTTTGAATGGCTTACGCCTTGTTGTCTTCGTCAACACCAATGATCACGCGAGTGCCATCAGGAGAAAACTCGTAAGGGGGACTTCGAGGTTGTCAGGTGCGGGTTTGTTCTTGAACACGCGGCCTGCCAGATCGAAGGTGGAGCCATGGCATGGGCAGAAAAAACCGCCTTCCCAGTCGGCGGGCAAGCCGGGGCCGGGTTCAGGAGCAAGTTCGGGGGTCGGTGAGCACCCCGGTGGGTACAGATGCCGACGGCAACGAAATATTCGGGCTTGCGTGACCGCCATTCATTTTTCGCGTAGGCAGGCGTGTAGCCAGGACGGTTCGAGTCGGGGTCGGCCACTTCGTTGTTCAGGTCTTTAAGGGTGGCTAATTGGGCCGGTGTGCGGTGCAGTACCCAAACCGGCTTGCCACGCCATTCGACAGTGCGCATTTCGCCCGGAGGAATGGAAGCAACGTCGAGCTCAACCGGAGCGCCAGCCGCTTTGGCTTTTTCAGAGGGCGCGAAACTGCCGACAAACGGTACTGCAGTGGCTACACCAGCTACGCCACCAACGGCACAGGCGGTGGTAACCCAGAGACGTCGTGACGGGTCGGCTGGAAGGTTCTCCAGATCAACCGCACCGGCGTCAGCGTGCTGTGACTTGTCCTGACTCATTCTTGTATCCTTAATTCATGCCCCATGAAAAGGCATTGCATTCAACGTTTTTACCGTATTGAATATTCTACCAACCGCGTATTATAGCGTTAGCCCGTCGATGGGTGAATTAACCGGAGAGAAAAACATGAGTAAAGGGAAGGGCTTTATTGCCGAGTTTCAGGCGTTTGCGGTACGAGGCAATATGATCGACCTTGCCGTGGGCGTCATTATTGGCGCAGCCTTCGGCAAAATCATTGATTCACTGGTCAAAGATGTGATCATGCCGCTGATCAGTTTCATCCTGGGTGGTCAGGTTGATTTTTCAAACCTGTTTTTCGTGCTCAAAGAGCCCGAGAGCTACACGGGGCCTTATACCTACGATGCGCTGGTAAAGGCCGGGGCCAATGTTTTTGCCTGGGGTAATTTCATTACCATTCTCATTAACTTCGTTTTGCTGGCTTTTGTGGTGTTTCTGATGGTCAAGGCCGTGAACACGGCCCGTGAGCGTCTGGCCAAGCAAGAAGAGCAGGCCCCGGCAGCACCGGCGCCTACGCCTGAAGATGTTGCGTTATTGCGCGAAATTCGCGATTTACTCAAGAAATGAGGCGTGACTTGCTCAAGAAAGCCGTGGCCTAAATCGGGTTGTCCAGGTCGATGAACTCGACCTGGACGTCAAATTGTCCGGCAATGGCTTGCCCCAGGGCCGAAATGCCGTAACGCTCGGTGGCGTGGTGGCCGGCAGCGATGAAGGCGACACCGGTTTCACGGGCCAGATGGAAGTTGGGCTCCGAGGCCTCGCCCGTAATGTACAGGTCGGCGCCTGCGTCGATGGCGGCGTCCATGAAGCCTTGAGCACCGCCGGTACACCAGGCCACTTTTGCGGGTCGGGCATTCAAGTCGCCAATGACCAGTGGCTCACGCTTTAAGGTGGTACGAATACGGTTGGCAATGTCTTGCACCGTATTGCCGTCCTGGGTATGCCCGAGCCACACCAGGTTGTCGGGCCCGCAAAGCTCGGGTTTGCCGTCAGCATTCCAGCGTGGGCTAAGGCCCAGCCTCAGGCCAAGCTGCGCATTGTTCCCCCATTCGGGATGTGCATCCAGCGGCAAATGGTATCCGAAGACATTCAACTCATGTTTCAGTGCCAGTTGCAGACGCCGTCGTTTGGGGCCGCGCACCCGGGGGTCTTCATTTTTCCAGAACCAGCCATGGTGCACAATGACGGCGTCGGCGTGCCGTTCGACGGCGGCCTGAAGCAGCGCCTCGGACGCCGTGACGCCCGTCACGATGCGCGTGATGTGCGTTTTGCCTTCAACCTGAAGGCCGTTGGGGCAGTAGTCTTTGAACGCAGCCACGTTAAGGGTGGCGTCCAGCCATTGGGCCAGTTCTTGCGTGGCGACGCCGGTTGTTGATGTCATGGCCTGTGGCCTCCGTGAACAATGGGTGGTCTCAAAATTTAACCGAATTGCTGCGGTCCTGCAGTACGCCGGCCGCGTTTGCATTGCGTTAAGGGGCGGCGGCATTGAATAATGTGGTTTCTTGAAACAGGTGAAGGCATGATGAACAGATTAAGCGAAGCAACCCTTGGCCAGTTACCGTTGGCTGTGCCGCGGCCCAACTACGATCGCGCCGCTATCGGTGCGCGTATTGTGCATCTGGGGGCTGGCGCTTTTTTCGCAGTCACCTGGCGGTGTATGCCGATGAGCTTTTGAATCATGGTCAATTGCAGTGGGGGTGTGTGCAGTCAGTATCCGCCATCCCGGCATTGATCAGGCGCTGGCCCCGCAAGATGGTTTGTACAGCGTGTTGTCGAATGATGGTCGTCGCGCGCAGCCGCGCGTGGTGGGGAGCCTGAAGCACGTGCTGGGGCTGTCCGAGCAGCGTCAGCAGGTGTGTGATGCCCTGCTCGACCCGCAAACAGCGATTGTGTCGCTGACCATCACCCATCGAGGCTATTGCTATGACCCGGTTTCGGACTGCCTTGATCAGGCGTTGCCCGAGATCGAGGCCGACCTTCGTGCGCCAACGGTACCTCACTCGGCCATAGGTCTGCTGGCATGGGCTATGGCCCAGCGCATGCAACGCAAGCTCAAGCCGTTCACCCTGCTCAGCTGCGACAATATTCCGGCCAATGGCAAGGTGTTGCAACGCGTGCTGGCCAATTACATTGAAAAAGTCCAGACCCAATTGGGGGCTGATGGCCTGCTGCGTCACTTCATGGAGCAGTATGCCTGTCCGTGCACCTTGGTTGATCGCCTGACACCGCAAGTACACGAGTCTGATCGTGAGCTGGCGTCCCAGCTGCTGGGGCTCGAGGATGCGGCGCCTGTTGTTACCGAGCCGTATGCGCTTTTTGTTATCCAGGACTGGTTCTGCAATGATCGTCCCCGTTGGGAAGACGTGGGGGTCATCGTCACACCTCACGTTGCCCCCTACGAGCAGATGCGCTACCGTCTCCTGGATGCCGGCTATCTGGCTTTGGGGTTGCTGGGCGGGCTGGCGGGTTGTTCTACGCTGTATCAGGCCATGCAGCGCCCTGAAGTGACGCTTTTCTGGTCGACCTGATGTCGGATGCGGGGCAGACCCTTAGCCGTCATGCCGACTTTGACTGGGAAGATTTCCGGCAACAATGGTTGAACCGGTTGGCCAACCCGTCGCTGCGTCTGTCCACCCGGCTTTTGCTCGATGAGGTCAGCCGTGTCATGCCGTATGCGGTGCTGCCCGTCATTCAAGAGCGCTTGCAGAAAGGCTTGATCATCGATCGACATGCCCGGGTTGTCGCGGCATGGTTGCGGCACTTGATGCGTGTAGCCAGTGCGCTGGCGGTCTCTGATGATCCTGGCTCAAAAGTGCTTGTGGATCAGGTCCGGGCATTGGGCGGTGAGTCTGCAGACCCGTTCGTTCTTGCTGAGCGGCTGTTGTCGATGCCAGAGGTGTTCGGTGCCTGGCTGGCTGATGATCTTGAGTTCCGTCGTTGTGTTACCCAGCAGCTTCTCGATTTGCTCGACGCATTTCCCAGCGCCACGCGTCTTCACACATCTGCCTGATGTCCAGGCTGGCCGTCCACCCCAGGGTATTGGCTGCCAGTGTCGTGTCGGCCCAGCAGGCGGCGATGTC
Source organism: Neopusillimonas aromaticivorans (assembly GCF_030344915.1). GTDB lineage: Bacteria > Pseudomonadota > Gammaproteobacteria > Burkholderiales > Burkholderiaceae_B > Neopusillimonas > Neopusillimonas aromaticivorans. The sequence continues at coordinate 1,865,289 of NZ_CP128233.1, forward strand.
GCCTGGCCTGCGGGGGTCATGTCATAGGGGATGGGGCGCCCGCTCGCGGCCTCAAAGGCCTTGATCATTTCCAGGACGGAAAACCCATTGCCCGTGCCCAGATTGACCGTCAGCAGCGTTTGCGCTTGCTGGTGGCAGTGGCGCAGCGCAGCCAGGTGCCCTTGGGCCAGATCCATGACATGGATGTAATCGCGCACGCCGGTGCCATCCGGGGTGTCGTAATCATTGCCGAAAACCTGTACCCGGGGGCGTAACCCGGTGGCAACCTGAGCCACGTAGGGCATCAGGTTGTTCGGCGTGCCTTGCGGTGCTTCGCCAATCAGGCCGCTGGGATGGGCACCGACCGGATTGAAATAGCGCAACCGTGCAATCCGCCACCCCGTTTCCGAGTGGTACAGGTTTTCCAGGATATCTTCGATGACCAGCTTCGTATGGCCGTAGGGGTTGGTGGTTGAGCGCGGGTGCGTTTCGGTGATCGGCAGGCTGATCGGGTCGCCGTACACGGTGGCCGAAGATGAGAAAACGAAGGTTTTGACGCCCGCGTTTTGTGCGGCCTGCAGCAGGCAAACGCTGCCGCCGACATTGGCGCTGTAGTATTCGAGCGGTTGCTGTGTCGATTCGCCGACGGCCTTCAGCCCGGCGAAGTGCATGATTGCGGTGATCGGGTGACGTGCAAACAGCGATTCCAGCAAGCCGGCATCGCGGATGTCGCCTTCGACGATGTCGGGCCGTATGCCGCAGATGCGCTCAATGCGATCAAGGACGGTCGCGTCGCTGTTGCAAAAGTTGTCGAGAATCAGCACCCGATAGCCCGCCTGCAAAAGCAGGACAGTCGTGTGGCTGCCAATGTAGCCGGTACCGCCGGTAACAAGAATAGTCGATGTCATGGTGAGATTCTAGCGCGATGGCCCGGCGTCTGTGTGCTGTTCTTTGGGCAGGTTCGAGTCTTTATAATCGCGCCATGACTAAAAAAATACTCATCGTACGCACGTCATCACTGGGCGATCTGGTCCACATGCTGCCGGCCATTTCTGACATTGCCCGCCATGTGCCCGGAGCGCAGATCGATTGGCTGGCCGAAGAGGCCTTTGCCGAGATTCCCGGCTGGCATCCGGCTGTGCATGAGGTCATCAAGGTGGCCCACCGGCGCTGGCGCAAGAACTGGTGGTCGGCCCAGACGCGTGCCGAACGTGCAGCGCTTAAAAAGAATCTTGATGCGCGCCGTTACGATATCGTGCTGGATATGCAAGCCCTGATGAAGTCCATCTGGCTGGTGCGGCAAGTCAGGGGCGAGCGTCATGGTCTTGACTTCAAGTCGGCACGCGAGCCATTGGCCTCGTTGTTTTACGATGTGCGGCATCGGGTTGAGTTCTGGCAGCCGGCCGTTCCGCGCCAGCGCATGCTGGCGGGTCTGACCTTTGGTTATACGCCTGACGGCCCGCCCGATTTTGGATTGCAGGCGTTCACTGTGGGCCAGGCCATTGAACCCTACGCCGTGATCATGCCCTCGGCCAGTCGCGACGATAAATTGTGGCCGCAGGCCGATTGGCACGCCGTGTTCGAGCGGCTTGCGTCTGCCGGGTTGGGTCTGAAACTGCTGGCAGGTAATGCCGCAGAGACGGCCAGGGCGCAAGCGCTGGTGGCCGGGTTGTCCAATGCGGAAGTCATGCCGCGCATGAGCCTGACAGATATCGCCCGTTTGTTGGCGCGGGCGCGTTTGATGGTGGGGCTTGATAGTGGTCTGACGCATCTGTCGGCAGGTCTGGGGCGACCGACGATCGGCATTTACAAGGCGTCGACACCCGTGCGTACGCCGTTGCAAGGCGGGGGATATACCGCCAGTCTTGGCGAACGTGGGCATGCGCCATCCGCACAAACCGTCATCAGTGCAATCGACCTGGCTCTGGTTCCGGAGGTTGTGTGAACCGTTTTTTCTACAATGTCGGTATTTACGCGCTGTCCCCCTGCTGATGGCCTGGATGGGGCTTCGGGCCCGGCGAGCCGGTGGGCGATGGGAAGTTTTGTCGGGGGCACGCTTTGGTCATTATGACGCGCCGTCAACGCTCAAGGCACCGATTTGGGTGCATGCGGTCAGTCTGGGCGAGGTGCGTGCGGCACAGCCCTTCATCAAAGCCCTGCTTGATCAGGGTGACACTGTCTTGTTGACTCACATGACGGTTACCGGTCGTGAAGAGGCCGCCAAATCGTTCTACATGGCCATCCAAGAGGGTCGTTTGGTTCAGCAATGGATGCCCTACGATTTTCCCGGTAGTGCACAGCGGTTTTTGTTGCACTATCGACCACGCATGGCGGTTCTGATTGAGCGTGAGGTCTGGCCAAATATTATTGCGGCAGCCCGCAGTCTTGATATTCCGCTGGTGTTGGCCAGCGCCCGTTTTTCCGATCAGTCATTGCGCCAAACCTTGCGTACGGGTGCCGTCATGCGTGAGGCCTACCAAAGTTTTCAGGCGGTGTACGCGCAAACCCTGCAAGATGCCCAGCGGCTTGAACAAGCGGGTGTGCTGGGTGTCCGGGTATCGGGTAATTTCAAATTTGACGTGACGTTGTCGCAAGAGCATGTCTTGCGCGGTCACGCGTTTGCTGAAGCCTTGCCGCGCAGCATGATCACCATTGCCAGCACGCGCGAAGGCGAGGACGAGCTGTTCATCAAGGCGATTTTGAAGCAGTCCGAGCGGGCGCGGGCTCAGGGTATGAATCTGGCAGATCGTGTGCTCTTTTGTATTGTGCCGCGTCATCCGCAGCGCTTTGAGGCGGTCGCGGGGCTGCTTGCAGAGTCTGGTATTTCGTTCGTCCGTCGAACCGAGTTCGTTAAAACCGGTGAAACCGGTGCGGCCAATGCCCGTATTTGCAGTCGTGACCAGAATCTCGTGTTGCTGGGCGATAGCCTTGGTGAGATGCCTCGCTATTACGCCGCCAGCCGCGTGGCGATTGTGGCGGGCAGCTTCCTGCCGCTCGGGGGACAGAATCTGATTGAAGCGTGTGCCGTCGGTACACCGGTGGTGGTGGGACCCTATACCGAAAATTTTGAGCAGGCCGTTTTTGACGCTATAGAAGAAGGCGCCGCCCAACGTGCACCAACCCCGATGCCGCGATTCAGCTGGCCTTGCAGCTGCTCGAGGAGCCCCAGCGTTTGAGCCGCATGGGCGCAGCCGGGCAGCATTGGGTGCAAAAGCATGCGGGTGCCGTCGCCCGCGTCGTGGCGGGCCTGAACGAGCTCAAGAAAGACCGTGGTACTTTCGACCCAGCTCCATAGTGGCTTTGTAAAAACCGGCTTTGTTGCCGCAGTCGTAGCGTATGCCTTCGTACTCAAGGCCAAAGACCTGGCGTTCCTGCATCAGGCTGGCGATCCCGTCGGTAAGCTGGATTTCGCCGCCAACGCCGGCCTGGGTGCGGCGAAGGTGTTCAAAAATTTCGGGCTCAAGTACGTAGCGACCCACTACAGCCAGCGTCGACGGTGCGTCGGCCGGCGCCGGTTTTTCAATGATGCCATTGACTCGTACCGTGCGGTCGTTCACCGCGCTGCCTGAAATGATGCCGTAGCGGTTGGTTTCAGTACGGTCAACGTGATGAGTGGCCAGTACGCTGCCGTTATGCTGGTGGGCTGCCTCTACAAGCTGGTGCGTTACAGGGATGTCGGCGTCGATCAGGTCGTCGGCCAGCAGTACGACAAAGGGTTCGTTGCCGACAATCGGAGCGGCGCACAGGACCGCATGTCCGAGCCCCAGCGGCGCAGGCTGGCGCGTGTAAATGCAGTTCACATAAGAGGGCAAGACATTCTTGACGGTGGCTAATAGTTCTTGCTTGTCTTTGGCGGCCAGGTCAGCTTCAAGTTCGGGGGCGCTGTCGAAGTGGTCTTCGATGGCACGTTTGTTGCGCCCAGTGATGAAAATCAGGTCGGTAATGCCCGCTGCAACAGCTTCTTCAACAGCGTATTGGATCAATGGCTTGTCGACAATGGGCAGCATTTCTTTCGGCATGGCCTTGGTTGCCGGCAAGAAGCGGGTGCCCATGCCGGCAACGGGGAACACAGCCTTACGGATTGGTTTCATGAATGAAGTTGCAGAAAGAATTGTAGGGTTGTTGATCAAGGGTGATCAGATTGTAACGCCAGGGCGCACAGCCCATCGAGAACGGGTGCCTCGAGCCATTCAATCGGTGTTTGGGCCAGCCCCATTTGTTGCTGTGTATAGTGCAGTAACCGTTTGACTTCTTCTTTAACCAGAGGCCAGCCACCGCCTGCGCTGTAAACGATGGGGCCGTGGCCATAGTATTCCAGACCGATCAGCCATTGTCGTACCAGGGCACCGGCCTGCGCGGCCGCGATGCCGGTGCCGATGGCCTGGTGGGTGTGGGTCGGGTAGGCGGCCAGCTCGTTGTGGGCTTCGGGAAGATGGGCGGTGCCCTCAGCCAGGGAGGCGCGCATGAGGGACGGCCCCGGCAGGATCATGCCCCCCGGAACAGGTAATGCAGGCTGGCGGGCGCACTGCGGGCGACATCAACGACCAGCGTGTCGATGGTGGTTGCCGTGCCGAAACTGGCCAGAATAAGGGGTGGGAACGCACCCTGGACGATTTCCCCGACCTGTTCGGAGATACGCGGGTGCGGACGCCGGGCCAGCCCCAGCATGGACAGCCAGCGGTCTGGCCCCAGCTGCGTCGGGTTTTCATAGGCATTGAATACATTGAGCGCCTGGCTTTCACCCTTGATCCATTCAATCGGGCACTCGTGCAGATGAAAAATGTTTTCGATGGTGGCATCAATGGCGCTGCCCGCCACGCTGACTCCCAGTGCGCGGGTGACAGGCCCAGGCACTTTAGCCAGCCAGTGACTGAGCTGGTCGAGTGTTTCATGGGGCAGGGCAATAGGCCTTGCCTCGCGTTCGCCGGTTTCAGGGTCTACCCACCCGGCCTTGACTCGGGTATTGCCCGCGTCGATCAGAACGATCATAGGTGTCTCCTTAGAGGGGCGCCGACCCGGAGGGTTGGCGCGCCCGGATTGATACTTCGCCGACAGACAGCGCGGTTTCGCCGTCGGGGCCTTTGACCCGTAGCTGGCCGTGCTCGTTGACGCCACAGGCAATGCCTGCGTTTAACAGGCGGCCGTTGTCGATAATATGAACATATTGCCCCAGCAAACCATCGACCGCATTGAAACGCGACGCCAGGTTCGTAATCCCGTGGCGGGTTGCTTCATTAAATACCTGGTACCAGGCATTGGCAATGGTTTTTACCACGGTCGCGAGGCTGTGTGAGCCCGCCAAATGATCATGGTGTGTAATTTCAGACCAGTCAGCCACCGAGCGGTCCAGAGACAGGCTTAATGCGCGGGCATCGTCAAGGTTCAGGCCGAGCCCGACAATGATGACGTAATGATCCGCAGACTGGCGTGCAGTGCTGGCGCGGGTACTTTCGACCAGAATACCGGCCAGTTTGGCCGAGCCCCACAAAATATCGTTTGGCCACTTCATGGTCAGACGTGATTGGTGTTCCGGGGCAATGAGTGACCGCAGTGCCTCGGCGGTGGCAACCCCGGTCAGGGGCGACAAAGCGGCCAGGTGCCGGGCCGGCAGGAAGACGTCGAACGCGCACGAGAACATCAGGTTGGCCCCACGCCGGTTCTGCCAGGAGCGGCCGGCGCGGCCCCGACCCATGGTCTGCAAATGAGCGCCTTCCAGCCAGGGGCGTGCGGTCAAGGTGCCCGTGTCGTGGGCCAGTGCAAGAAGGTCGGCATTGGTGGAGCTGGTTTCGTCAAGCCAGCGGACATGCCGGAATGCCGGCAGGCCCTGAGTCAGCTGGTTTTGCAGTGTTGCAGGTTCAGGTAAAGTTGAAAGCATGGCGAGGCACAAGGCCGGTCGTGACAGGATTCGCGTTAAGCTAAACGGCCAATCATAGTGCAACTTTCAACAGATCAACAGGAACAACGACGGGTAAAGCGGTATGGCAGAGCGTAAAGAGGCATTTGAGTTTGAAGCGGAAGCAGGTCGTGTTGACTGTGTCATTGAATGGCCCGATCAGTCGCCCCGGGGTTGGGCCTTGGTCTTGCACCCGCATCCGCTGCATGGGGGGCGCGCGATAACAAAGTCGTGACGACCATTGCGCGGGCCTGTTTGCAGTACGGGCTGGTGGCTGTTCGGCCAAATTTCAGGGGGTCGGCCAATCAGATGGGGTTTTCGATCAGGGCAAGGGTGAAACTGCCGACATGCAGGTGCTGGTCGAGCAATTCCGGATGCGTTATCCCGACGTGTTTGCCGGTCAGTGGGTACTGGCCGGTTTTTCTTTCGGGACGTCGGTTGCTGCACAGTTGTACTCTGCGCTTCAGGGGGCGTCAGCCTGATGCTCTGATTCTTGCCGGCCCGGCCGTCGAGCGCTTCCGTTTTCGTGACATTGCCGTGCCGGAACATACGCTGCTGGTACATGGCGAGGCAGATGAGGTGGTGCCCCTTGCCGAGGCGATGGATTTTGCACGTGCGCATGGTTTGCCGGTCACGGTCATCCCCGATGCGTCGCACTTCTTCCATGGCAGGCTGTTGACCTTGCGCATGCTGGTGCAGCAGCGTTTGCTGGCTTTGTAGCCTTGGCTCTCGGCGGGTGGGTTGGCGACTTGCGTAGCAATTGTTTGCCAATTGATCCTCCGCGTTGCGTTTTAACGGTGAGTCTGGCGCTGTTGCGCTGCCTATAATGAACCTTTTGTGTGGCAGGCGTTCAAAACGCCTGTTGTCATTCGATGAGTGCTTTATGTCCCTGATTTCCACGTTGTATCGAAATGCCGTTCGCGTCGCAGGTTGTGCCTTTTTCGGGGCTGTGATTGCTGTGGCACCGTTGGCCTACGCCCAGTCGTCGCCCGAACCCATGGTGGCGGGGCTGTCCACTATTCCGGTGCCTGATCTCGCAGCCAGGGCCTGGCTGACGCTGGATGCCACCAGCGGGCAGGTTATCGCGGCTAACAATATCAATGAAAAAGTCGAACCGGCGTCGCTGACCAAGATCATGGCTGCGTATGTTGTGTTCGATGCGGTGGCCAAGGGGCGTTTGTCATTGGACCAGACCGTGCCGATTTCTGAAAAGGCCTGGAAAACGGAAGGGTCACGGATGTTTGTCAACGTGAACTCGCAGGTTTCTGTGGGTGAACTGCTGCAAGGCATGATTGTGCAGTCGGGTAACGACGCTACGGTAGCGCTGGCAGAGGCGGTCGCCGGCAGCGAAGAGGCATTTGTCGCCTTGATGAACCAGGAAGCGCAGCGTCAGGGGCTGTCTGGCACACGGTTCACCAATTCTCCGGGTTTGCCGCATGCTGATCACATCACTACGGTGTACGACCTGGGCGTTCTGGCGCGTAATCTGGTCAATGACTTCCCGCAGTACCTGCATTATTACAGCCAGAAAGAATACACCTATAACGATATCAAGCAGCGCAATCGCAACCGTTTGCTGTGGGTTGATGAAACCGTTGACGGGTTGAAGACAGGTCATACCTCATCGGCGGGTTATTGCCTGATCACAACAGCCATTCGCGATGGCCGACGTGTCATTACGGTGCTGGTAGGGGCGTCCAGTGATGCCGCCCGGGCTGAAAACAGTCTCAAACTCCTGAACTGGAGTTTCCAGAACTTTGATACGGTCAAGTTGTTCGATGAGCAGAAACCCGCGGTTCAGGCTCGTGTGTGGCAAGGTCAGGTCGAGTCTGTCGCGCTTAGCCAGCCCAAGCCGGTCTGGGTTACCGTCCCACGGGGGCGTGGCGCAGAACTCAAGCCAGTCGCCGAATATACGCAGCCGCTCATTGCGCCGCTGACGGCTGGCACGCAAGTCGGTACGGTGTCACTTGAGCTTGACGGTGTGGTGTTGCGCAAAGAGCCTCTGCTGGTCATGTCCGATGTGCCGGAAGCCGGTTTCGTGGCTCGTATGGTTGACAAGATCAAGCTGATGTTTGAGTAACAGGGCGCGCTAAAATAGGAGTTTTTGCCTGCAGGTGTGCGCCATGATCCCCGACGTCGACAACGACAGTATTGTTTACCTGAATGGCGAGCATGTTCGCCTGGGTGATGCGAAGGTTTCGGTACTTGATCGGGGGTTCGTGTTTGGCGATGGCATTTATGAAGTTGTGCCGGTTTACAACGGCAAGCCGTTTCGCATGGCTGAACACATCACCCGGCTGCAGCGCAGCCTGAACGCCATCCGTATCGATACAGGGTACTCCGACGCGCGTTGGGCGCAGCTCTTTGACGATATGATCCGTCGTGCGCAGGCGGCCACGACCCCCGTCTCCGAAAACGCCATGATCTACTTGCAGGTGACGCGGGGTGTGGCAAAGCGCGACCACGCGTTTCCTGCCGGCATTACGCCGACAGTCTTTTGCATGGTGTCGCCGTTCAAACGACCAACGGCAGCCCAGCGCGATCAGGGGCTGGCAACCATTTCCCTGCCTGATGTCCGCTGGTTGTATTGCCATATCAAGTCGGTGTCGCTGCTGGGCAATGTGTTGGCCAAACAGGCTGCCGTCGAGGCGGGTGTTGATGAAGTCATCCAGTTTCGCGACGATTTTCTTTCTGAAGGGGCATCGTCGAACATCTGGGTGGTCAAGAACGGCGTCTTGCTTGCCCCCGAGCCCAATCACCTGATCCTGGAAGGCGTGCGTTACCGTTTTATCGAAAGTCTGGCCCAAAAGTCGGGAATTGCTTTCGAGTCCCGACCGGTAAGGCGGCACGAAGTTGAAACGGCCGATGAGCTGATGCTGTCGTCGGCAACCAAAGAAATTTTGCCCATCGTTACGCTCGATGGCCGGCCGGTGGGGCAGGGCACCCCGGGCCAGTGTACCGGGCGTTGCGTGCGGCTTACGATCAAACGCTCGAGGCACTTTAATGCCAATGCCAACGATTCCCCCGAACAGTCCCTTATTGAGTACCCCAGCCAGTTTCCGATCAAGGTCATGGGGAAATCGCACCCTGACTTTGCCCAGACGCTGACGGCGGTGGTGCTCGAGCACGACCCGGAGTTTGATCCGGCGACTGTCGAGATGCGCCCCAGTCGCAGCGGCAACTATATTGGTCTGACCTTCACCGTTACAGCGACCTCACGCGAACAGCTCGATGCGTTATATCGTGCCTTGCATGGTCACGCGATGGTCTCGGTCGTTCTGTGACGAAGGTTCGCTGGTGGCCTCGACCGGTGTCGTATCTCGAGACCTGGCAGGCCATGAAAACCTTTACTGCCGGGCGTGGGGCTGATACGCCTGACGAGATCTGGCTGGTCGAACATGAGCCGGTGTACACCCTGGGTCAGGCCGGCAAGCCCGAACATGTGCTGAACCCCGGGCAGATCCCGCTGGTAAAAACCGATCGCGGTGGTCAGGTTACGTATCACGGCCCCGGGCAGGTTGTGGCGTATTGTCTGGTCGACCTGCGGCGTCTCGGGTTGTTCGTCAAAGAGTATGTCGAGTTGCTTGAAGACGTTGTGATTGCCGTATTGGGCGAGTTTGGTGTGGCTGATGCCTGCCGCAAGGCGGGGGCACCTGGTGTTTACGTTCCCTGGCCCTGCAATGCGTTGGCCGTTTCCGCAGCGTCCCCGGCAGTTGTGCCGGGCCGATCAGTTCTGGCAGAGGCAGCGGGGCACGCTGAAACCGCGTTGCCCGGCGGTCATGAGCTTGCCAAGATTGCCGCATTGGGGGTCAAGATCAGTCGTGGCTGCGCTTATCACGGTATCGCGCTGAATGTGGCCATGGATCTCACACCGTTTCTGGGGATCAACCCTTGCGGTTATGCCGGGTTACGTACTGTTGACCTTGCTGCGTGTGGTGTTGTCGCAACGGTGACCGATGCGGGTAACCGCCTTGCGTCTCGGCTTGACGCCGCATTCGATGCCCGCCAAGGGCGGCAAACCCGCGTTTAACGCAGGGCAATACTTGGGCTTGCGGTAGCCCCCGCGCTAGAATAGGGTTTTTACCCATTCACGGTGTTGCAACGGTGCGGCACCGCCCAGGACGGTATATGTCTACATCAGATCAGGTGGCCAGCAGCGCGCCGGCCGCTTACGACGCGACTCAAAAACAGAAATCCGAAGCGAAAACTTCGCGCATCCCCATCAAGATCGTACCGGCCGAGCGGCTCAAGAAGCCAGAGTGGATCCGTGTGAAAGCGGCTGTACCAGGGTCGCGTTTTTACGATATCAAGCGTATTTTGCGCGAGCACAATCTCCACACGGTCTGTGAAGAGGCGTCGTGTCCGAATATTGGCGAGTGCTTTGGCAAAGGCACGGCCACGTTCATGATCATGGGTGACAAATGCACACGTCGTTGCCCGTTCTGTGATGTGGGCCATGGCCGTCCCGACCCGCTTGATGTTAACGAACCTCTGAATCTGGCCCGCACCATTGCGGCGCTCAAGTTGTCGTATGTTGTCATTACTTCGGTTGACCGCGATGACTTGCGTGACGGTGGGGCCGCGCACTTTGTCGAATGCATCCGCAAGGTGCGTGAACTGTCGCCGGCCACCCGCATTGAAATTCTGGTGCCCGATTTCAGGGCGCGTCTCGAGCGTGCGCTGGGTATTCTGAACGAGTGCCCGCCCGACGTCATGAACCATAATCTTGAAACCGTGCCGCGTTTGTACAAACAGGCACGCCCGGGCTCAGACTATCACCACTCGCTCAAGTTGCTGGCCGAGTTCAAGGCGCAGCACCCTGATGTACCGACCAAGTCCGGTTTGATGTTGGGGCTGGGTGAAACCGATGAAGAGATCCTGCAGGTCATGCGCGACATGCGTGCCCACAATGTCGATATGTTGACGATTGGCCAATATCTGCAGCCTTCCGAGCATCACTTGCCGGTGTTGCGTTATGTGCATCCCGACACCTTCGCCATGTTCGAACGCGAAGCGTATGCCATGGGCTTTACCCACGCTGCCGTAGGTGCCATGGTGCGTTCGTCATATCATGCCGACGAACAGGCGCATGCCGCAGGTGTCCCGAACTAAGGTCAGTCGCGCTTCCAAAGTGTGTCTTGCCGGTTCAAGACTCGTGACAGTACGAAGCACAAGTCAGACAGCCTGTTCAGGTATTGTCGTACGGCGTCGCTGACGGGCTCATTCCGGTGCAGGGTAATCACCGCGCGTTCAGCACGGCGTGATACCGTGCGCGCCATGTGCGCCAACGCTGAAGGCCGGTTGCCGCCAGGGATAATGAATTCTTTAAGCGGCGGCAGTTGGCTGTTGTACTGCTGCAGCGCTTCATCCAGAGCGCTGACATGCGCCTGTGTCAGGGTTTCGTAGCCCGGGATGCACAGCGTGGCCCCCATGTCGAACAGGGTGTTCTGGATGGTGGCCAGCAGGGCGTCAATGGTGTCAGGCAGTACTTCGCAACGCCATAGGCCGATGATGCTGTTCAGTTCGTCAACGTCGCCCAGGGCGGCAATGCGTGGGGCGTCTTTGTCGATGCGTGATCCGTCACCCAGGCTGGTGGTACCGTCGTCGCCGGTGCGTGTGGCAATTACAGATAAGCGGTTGCTCATGATTTATCCAGAAACAGTTCAGAAACAGGGAGGGGCCGTTGTAACGGCCGGGGTTGGTACTATAGCGTTTTGAGCTATCAGATTTTGGAGGGTCCCGATGGCACGTCTGAACCGAAGTGTTTCTGCTGCGGTACTGCTGGCGTTTGCTGCACCGCTGCTGGTGGTGTCGAGTCCGGTGGCAGCCCAGACGGCGACGGCCTCAGGTGAGGTGCGCAGGGTTGATGCGGCCAAGGGAAAAATCACGATCAAGCACGGGGAAATCGGTGAGCTGGGGTTGCCGGCCATGACGCTGGTGTATGCCATTGATCCGGCCTTGCTGGCGGGTATCGGCCCGGGTGACAAGGTCACGTTTACGGCCAGTCGCCAGAATGGCCAGTACGTGATTTCAAAAATCAGCAAGTAAGTCGGCCGGTTGCTCTGGCCGCTGCCCGTTAAGTGCGGGTGTTCATGGTCGGGCGTCAGATAGCCCGGGGGCGACTACCCTTGCCTTATCGCGCTGTTCCCACGGCCTCGGCACCGAACCAGTGACCCTGAGCCAATTGGGTCTTGATGGTTTCAATAAACAACCGCCGGCCCTCTTGTACCGCCGGCGAGTGCGATCGTGCCTCATTTTCAAACAAGGCCCAGGTCAGGTAAAGCCCTTTGACAGGCGCCCATTTAAGGTCGTCGCCCAAGTGGTGCTGGTAAATCGCACAAGCCGGCACAACCGTTAGTCCCGCACCCAGGCGTGCCAGTTCCATGCACAGTCGCAAAGTGTCTGTTTCAACGCCAATACTGAATTTCAGCCCGCGTCGTTGCAGGGAATTTTCAATTTGCATGCGCAGGGCGTTCGGTCGCCCCGGCAAAACCAGCTTGTGCTGGCCCAGAATTTGTACCGGCTGTTCGCCCGATGTGTCAAAGTCGGCATTTGTGTTGCCTACGACAACCAGCGGTTCGCGCAGCAGCAAGGTCTGGCGGTAACCGTTGGGCGGGGTATGCTCGAAGGGCACAGCGGCCAGGTCAAGCGCCCCGGCCAGAAGCTGGTCGCGCAAAATGTGGCTGACGTTTTCAAAAACCTTCAGGGAAACGTTCGGACAATCGCGAAGCAGGGTGGCCAGATAGCTTGAGGTAAACACCCCGTGCCATGACGGCGGTATGCCAATCGCCAGCAGCCCGGCTGCCCGCTCACCAACCTGGGCCTTGATGACGGCAAACTGGCGCAGCAGGGGTCTGACCCGGTCGGACAGCAGTTTGCCGGCTTCGGTCAGGCGGACACCCCTTGAGACCGGATGAACAGTTGTACTTGCATTTCGTGTTCAAGGCCGGCAATTTGTCGTGAAAGCGCCGGTTGCGACAGGTTCAGGTCAACCGCTGCGCGGTTGATGCTGCCTAGTTCGGCGACCCTCAGAAAGCATTCCAGTACCCGGGAATCCATATGTGCCTATTATGCAAAAAATGATTAACAATTATAGGTTATCGGCATTATTCAGATAATCAGGTGCCCCATAAACTGTGTTTCACGAAGATTACTGCACGCTGCCCTGCAGCCAGGAGACACACAGTGAAAATACGCATCATCGGGGGTGGGCCGGCCGGTTTGTTTTACGCTTATCTCATGAAGCGAGATGACCCGTCCCATGACATTGTGGTTTACGAGCGTGACCCGCAAGATGCCACGTACGGCTGGGGTGTCGTGTTCTCTGATGTGGCGTTGTCGTTCGTCAAGGATATTGCTCCCGAACTGTACGATTCGATTACCGAAAACCAGGAGGTTTTCGATGAAATGGCCGTGGTTCACCAGAACGTTCGTGTGCCGCTGGCCCACAATACGTTTCACCGCACCAGCCGGATTGATCTGCTCAAAGCGCTCCACAAACACTGTTTCAGTGTCGGGGTTGATATCCATTTTCAGCAGAAAGTCGACGACATTACTGATTTTCCGGACGCCGACCTGATTATTGCCGCCGATGGGGCCAACAGCGCCCTTCGTACCCGCTACGCCGCACACTTCCAGCCCGAACTCGATGTTCGTCCGAATTATCTGGCCTGGTACGGTACAACCCGGCTGTTCGATGCCCTGTCCCTGATTTTCCGACAGTGTGACGATGGCTTGCTGATTGCGCATACCTATCGTTACAGCCGTACGCTCAGTACCTTTCTGGTCGAGTGTGACCCTGAAACCTGGCACAAGGCCGGTTTCGATACGATGTCGGAATCGGACAGCCTGGCGTATTGCGAAAAGGTGTTTGCCCCCGATCTGCAAGGGCATCGCTTGTTATCGAACAAGTCACAGTGGTTCCGTTACACCATCGTCAAGAACAAGCACTGGTATCACAAGAATCTGGTGCTGCTCGGTGACGCCTTGCGTACCGGCCACCCGTCAGTGGGTTCGGGAACCCGTTTGGCGATGCAGGACGCCATCGCATTGTTCGAGTCGAGCAAGGCATTGGGTGACAATGTGCCCGCCTTGCTCGAAGACTTTGTCGCGCGGCGCAAACCCAGCGCCGACGCCTTGCAGCGTGCCGCCATCAAAAGTACCGAATGGTACGAAAACCTGGGCCCTAAATTGTTGCTGGATCCGGTTTCATTTGCCTACGACTACGTTACGCGCAGTGGCCGTGTTTCACACGATGACGTCCGTTTGCGTGACCCTGAGCTGGCCGCCAGGTTCGAGGCCTTGCACCCTGACTGGGCTGAGAAAGCCGCACGTCGGGTCGATTAAGTCATTTTTACGGATAACGTCATCATGAGTGAAGTTTCATACAAAAAGCCTGATCAGGTGCGGTCAGTTGCCGTTCTGGGGACGGGTTCGGTGGGCGCCAGCTGGATTGCCTTGTTTCTGGCACATGGGCTTGAGGTGGTTGCCTTTGACCCATCGCCGGCGGCATCACAGCGGGTCAACGATTTCGTCACCAATGCTTGGCCGGCCTTGCGTGAACTGGGGCGTACCCAAGAACAAACTCCTCCCTTGAACAGGATTCGTTTTGTGGATACGCCTGCGGAGGCGGCACGTCAGGCCGATGTCATCCAGGAAAACTGCCCCGAGCATTTGGATGTGAAACTGGCATTGCTGGCCGAGGTTGATGCGGCCGCCAGTGCCGACAAGATCATCGTTTCCAGTACCGGCGGGATTCCGCCTACCGCCATGCAAAAAGCCTGTGCCCACCCTGAGCGCCTGGTGGTCTTGCATCCGTTCAATCCGACGCATTTGATCCCCTTGGTTGAAGTGGTCGGTGGTGAGCACACCGCGCCTGAGGTACTGGAATGGGCCATGGATTTTGCCCGGTTGCTGCACAAGCAGCCTATTTTGTTGCATGCCGAGGCCAGCGGCCATATGACCAACCGCCTGCAGTTTGCCCTGGTTCGCGAGGCGGTGGCTTGCCTGGTGGAAGGAATTGCCAGTGCCAAGGACATCGATGCCGCTGTGCGCTACGGTCTGGGGCCACGCTGGTCGTTGATGGGCAGTCTGCTGACACTGCATCTGGCCGGGGGCCTGGCGGCATGCAAGGCATTCTCGACCATACCGCCAAAGCCATACAGGAATGGTGGACACCGAAGTCGGTGCCGGTGCTGACGCCCGAGGTTATTGCGCAACTGGTCGAGGCAGCCAAAGAGGTTTCACGAGGTGAGCCCGTGCCTGAGTGGGTGGCCTGGCGTGATCGTGGTCTGGTGGATGTACTTAAACTGCAGGAAAACCTGGGTGTTTAGTGCGGCAGGGGTAAGCCTGACAGCAGGTTGAAGTCGCGGTACCGCCGAAGTCGAGTTTGTTAAACAAGGATGTAACTACACCATGAGTGATGTTTTCAAGTGGCCGGTGGCCCTGCCCGAGTGCCTGTCGGTGTCGATGGACGACACCATTGCTGTGCTGACCCTGAACCGTCCCCACAAGCGCAATGCGCTCTGTGATGAACTGGTTCTGGGCATGCAGGTATTCTTTTCCAGTATCCCTTCCAATGTGCAGGGGTGGTTGTTCATGGTGCCGGCGGTGACTTTTGCGCAGGGCTCGACCTGAACGAGCTCAAGGAAACCTCGGTGGCTGAAAGCTTCGATACGTCAATCATTGGCCAGCGGCTGAACGATACCGTGCAGTTCTGCAAGGTACCCGTGGTATCGGTGTTGCACGGTGCGGTCATTGGGGGTGGGCTTGAATTTGCGGCATCAACCCATATCCGTGTTGCTGAAAAAACAGCGTACTACGCCTTGCCGGAAGGTACCCGCGGTATTTTCCTCGGGTCGGGAGGTTCGGTGCGGTTGCCGCGCCTGATCGGTGCGGCAACGGTCATTGACATGATGCTGTCCGGGCGTGTGTATGAGGCTGAAGAGGCCCATAACCTGCTGCGCCTGTCGCAATATCTGGTCGAGCCCGGTGAGGGCCTGAAAAAGGGCATTGAGCTGGCCAAGCGCATTGCGCGAAATGCACCGTTGGCCAACTTTGCCATCATTCAATCCATTCCGCGTATTTCCGAGCAAGATCCCCAAACCGGTTTGTTCACTGAAATGCTGATGGTGGGCATTGCCCAGGGCGACGACGAAGCCAAGCAGCGGCTGCGCGACTTCCTTGAGCGCAAGGCCAACAAGGTTCAGCGGGCTTCCACAGTCTAGGGCACTGCGGCGCCACGACAGGTTCATATAACGATAACGAGAGACAAAAATGGGTTCTGATAATCTGCGTACTGACTTCAGCCGGGATGAGCTTGAGGCTGAGGCGGCCGAGTTTCGTTCTTACATTGCCCGTTGGGTCGACGAACGCCTGGTGCCGCAGGCCGAGACCATCGACCACGAGGCGGATTTTTCACACGAGTTGTTCAAAGAGCTGGGTGAACTGGGCTATTACGGCGTGATGTACCCCGAGTCGGTGGGCGGCAGCGGCCTGAAATATCCGTACACCTGCTTCACCATTCTGTGCGAAGAGCTGGCCCGCGGCTCCATGAGCTTTGCGGCAGGTGCCTGCATGCAGGGCTCGACGGCCACGCACACGGTTTTCCAGTGGGGCAATGAAACGCTGCATGAAAAGTACCTGAAGCCTGCGTTGCGGGGTGAAAAGGTGGCTGCTTTCGCCATTACCGAGCCAAATTCCGGTTCTGATGCGGCCTCATTGCGAACCCGTGCCACCCGGGTGGACGGCGGGTTCGTGCTGAATGGAACGAAAATGTTCACCAGCAATGGTACCGTGGCCGATTTCATCACGGTTGTGGCTACTACCGACCCGTCCAAGGGGCTGAAAGGGCTTGACCTGTTCCTGGTCGATACCACCAGCCCCGGTTTTTCGGTCGGGCGCAAACTCGACAAGTTTTCGGTGCGCAGTTCAGACACCGGCGAGTTGGTGTTTGAAAACGTCTTTGTGCCCGATGACCATTACCTGAATAACGGTTCGGGCAGCAGTTTCCTGAATGCCTACAAGTCCCTGACGGTTGACCGTATCTTTACGGCGGCATTGGCGCTGGGCGGTGGTCGGGCGGCCTATGATTCGGCGTTGAAGTATGCCAAAGAGCGTGAGCAGTTCGGTCAGCCTATCGGCAAGTTTCAGGCCGTGCAATTTCGCCTGGTTGATATGCTGGCCAAGCTCGAGCAAGCGCGCTTGTATACCTACCACGCGGCAGCGTTGGCAGACCAGAATGCGCCGATTACCACCGAGGCTGCCTTGGCAAAAATTGTGGCGGCTGAGGGTTGTCACGAAGTGTGCGAAATGGCCATGTCGGTGTATGGTGGCTACGGGCTCATGAATGAGTATCCGGTGCAGCGCTTTTTGCGTGATTCGTATTTCCCCATGATCGGGGGCGGTACCGGCGACATCATGCGACTTATCGTTTCACGGCAGCTTGGTTTTTAAGCCAGGCGGTCAAATTACAAAACTGCAAGATAAGCAGGTTCCAACATAAAACACGTTTAATTTTTTACAACTGCAGGAGACATACAAATGAAGAAAAGCCTCTTGGCCTTTGCACTGGCCGCTGTCATGCCCATTTCGGCCGCTGTGGCCCAGGACACCATCAAAGTGGGCCTGATCGTCGGTGAAACCGGGCCGGGCGCTTCGTTGGGCATTCCGTATAAAAGCACGTTTGCCATCATGCCCGAAACACTGGGTGGCCTGAAGGTCGATATCGTCATGCTTGACGATGCCACTGATGCCACATTGGCCGTCAAGCAAGCCCGCAAACTGGTAGAGCAAGACAAGGTCGACCTGATTTTCGGTTCGGGTAACGTGCCTACCGCCATTGCCGTCTCCGAAGTCACCAACGAAGCCAAAGTGCCGCAAATTGCACTGACGCCCACCCCGCTGAAGCCCGACACCAGCCCCTGGACATTCTCCATTCCCCAGCCCATGAATGTCATGTCGGTGCCTGTGGTCAAGCACATGAAGGCCAATGGCGTCAAAACCGTTGGCTTTATCGGTTTCACCGACTCCTGGGGTGAGCTGGTCATCAACAATTTCAAGAACGTGCCAGGTAACGATATCAAAGTTGTCGCTGAAGAGCGTTACGCACGTAACGACACCAGCGTGGCTGGACAGATCCTGAAAATCCTCGCCGCCAAGCCTGATGCCGTTCTGGTTGGTGGTTCGGGTACGCCTGCCGCCTTGCCTCATACCGAACTGCGCAAACGTGGCTACAAGGGCCCTATCTACCATAACCCTGCCGTTATCAATAAAGACTTCCTGCGTGTGGGTGGTCAGGCGGTTGAAGGGGCTATGCCACAACAGGCCCGGTTATCGTGGCCGAGCAGCTTGATGACAGCAACCCCATCAAAGCCGTGGCGCTTGATTTCACCAAACGTTACGAAGACAAGTACGGCAAAGGCAGCGTCAGTGCATTCTCGGCCTACTCCTGGGATGCCTACCTGGTTGCAGATCAGGCGGTGCGTACCGCGGCAGAAAAAGCCAAGCCCGGTACCCAAGAGTTCCGTAACGCCATCCGCGATGCCCTCGAGTCGGGCAAGGAAGTGGTCGGTGTACACGGTGTCTACACCATGACACCGAAAGACCACACCGGTGTTGACGCACGCTCCGCTGCCTTGGTTCAGGTGGATAACGGCGGCTGGAAACTGATCAAGGTTGATTGATCCCCGTAGTTGTCAACGGGCATGAAAAAGGCCGTGTCCTTGTTTGGGGCACGGCCTTTTCACGGGCACCCGGCATGGGTGCATACCTGCAGGTGCAGGCCCTGCTGCAGGCCGGCGACAGACAACCGGGGTCAGCCAGGCCCGATGACAGGGTCCTGTGTGCTGCAACCCTTCCGTCTTTACAGTACGTAGCGTGCCAGGTCTTCTTTATTGGCGGTTTCTTCCAGTTTGTCATTGACGTAGGCCGCGTCAATGACAACCGTCTTGCCACTGCTGGTGGTGGCATTGAACGACAGGTCTTCCAGCAGTTTTTCCATCACGGTGTACAGCCGGCGAGCCCCGATGTTCTCGGTGCGTTCATTCACGTCGAAGGCCAGTTCGGCCAGGCGGTTGACCCCTTCATCGGTGAATTCCAGCGCCACTTCTTCGGTGGCCAGCAGCGCACTGTATTGCTTGGTCAGCGAGGCATCGGTATCGCAAAGAATTCGTACGAAATCTTGCGCCGTCAACGAATCAAGTTCAACCCGGATCGGGAAACGGCCTTGCAATTCAGGGATCAGGTCTGACGGGCGCGACAGGTGAAACGCACCCGAGGCGATGAACAGAATATGGTCGGTACGTACAACGCCGTATTTGGTGTTGACGGTCGTACCTTCAACCAGGGGCAGCAGGTCACGCTGAACACCCTGACGTGAGACGTCGCCGCCCGATTGTTCCTGGCGTGTGGCGATTTTGTCGATTTCGTCAAGAAAGACAATGCCATTCTGTTCGGCATTGGCCACCGCCACGCTGCGCAAGTCTTCTTCGTTGATGCGCTTGGCCGCCTCTTCTTCCGTAATCAGCTTGAACGCTTCCTTGACCGGCATCTTGCGTGTTTTCTTCTTTTCGCGGCCCAGACCGGCGAACATGCCACGCAGTTGTTCGGTCATTTCTTCCATGCCGGGAGGGGCCATGATTTCCATTTGCGGCATGGGCTGCTGGACTTCGATTTCGATTTCCATGTCGTCGATCTGGCCTTCGCGCAGACGCTTGCGGAAGGTCTGGCGCGCCGCATTTTCTTCACGTTGCGGTTCGCCATGTGCGTTGCGGGGGCGGAATCAGGACGTCAAGAATGCGATCTTCGGCGGCGTCTTCGGCCTGGGTGCGGACGCGGCGCATTTCCTGCTCACGGGTCTGCTTGATGGAAATCTCGATCAGGTCGCGAATAATGGTGTCGACATCGCGGCCAACATAGCCCACTTCCGTGAATTTGGTGGCTTCAATTTTGATGAAGGGTGCGTTGGCCAGCTTGGCCAGGCGCCGGGCAATTTCGGTTTTGCCCACGCCGGTGGGGCCGATCATCAGGATGTTTTTGGGGACGATTTCGTTGCGCAGGGGCTGGGGCACCTGCTGGCGGCGCCAGCGGTTACGCAGGGCCACCGCGACCGAGCGCTTGGCTTTTTGCTGGCCAACGATATGCTTGTCGAGTTCAGAGACGATCTCGCCGGGGGTCATGTTCAGTGCAGTCATAAGGGTGGACTCAAAGCGTTTCAATAACGTGATTCTGGTTGGTGTAAATGCACAGGTCACCGGCAATTTCGAGGATTTCTTGACGATGTCGGCAGGGGGCAGGTCGGTGTTCTTGATCAGGGCCAGTGCTGCCGATTGTGCATAGGCACCGCCTGATCCGATCGCCGCGAGGCCATGTTCGGGCTCCAGGACATCACCGTTACCGCTAAGGATCAGTGAGTGCTCTGCGTCGGCCACGATCAGCATGGCTTCAAGCCGTCGCAGGACGCGGTCGGTGCGCCAGTCGCGCGTCAGTTCGACGGCGGCGCGCATCAGGTTGCCCTGGTGTTTTTCGAGTTTCCCTTCGAAGCGTTCTTGCAGCGTGAAGGCGTCCGCCGTCGCACCGGCAAAGCCGGCGAGCACGCGATCGTGATAAAGCCGGCGAATCTTGCGTGCGGTGCCTTTGAAAACGATATTGCCCAGGGTCACCTGGCCATCGCCGCCAATGGCAACCTGGTTGCCCCGACGAACGCAAAGAATGGTTGTAGCGTGAAATTGTTCCATGGATTTTTCCCCTTGACCTGTACAAATGGGGGCTGAGATTGAAAGTTCAAGATATTCCGGCGTTACCGGACGTATCAGAGCGTTCTGGCTCATGCCATGTCTGTCTGGCGCATGCGTTCGCGATGACATCCGGGTATGTCAGGTCTTCATCGGGCATGGCTTGATGCTGGCATAAAAAACCCGCAGGACATACAGCGGGTTTTTCGATAAAGCAGCGCAGTGTGCGCCGTTGTTACTGCGACTGATCAGTCGCCGTAAAGCTTCTGGCGCATTTCACGGCGTTCCTGGGCTTCCAGAGACAATGTGGCCGTTGGGCGGGCCAGCAGGCGCGGGATGCCAATAGGTTCACCCGTTTCTTCACACCAGCCATATGAGCCGCTGTCAATCAGCGACAGCGATTGCTGTACTTTTTTCAGCAGTTTGCGCTCGCGGTCACGGGTGCGCAGCTCAAGGGCATGCTCTTCTTCAATCGTTGCCCGATCGGCTGGATCGGGAACGAACTGGGTTTCACGAAGATGTTCTGTCGTGATGTCGGCATTGGTAAGGATCTCTTGCTCGAGCTGCTTGAGTCGATTCTTGAAGAAGGCCAGTTGTGCCTCGTTCATGTAGTCAGACTCGGGCATGGCCAAGAGCTCTTGTTCGGTGAGCAGCTTGGTTTGAGCTTCTTCTTTGGTAGTGGCTGACTTCGTGGCCATGATGTACCCCTAAAAGTAAAACGTCAAAACAGACGGTCAGACCAGACAGTTGTCCAGCCCTTGACGGAAAATGTCTTCTGGCAGTTTGCGCCCGATGAAGACCATTTTGGTGGACGGTTTCTCGCTGGAAAGCCAGGCTTTGCCGGGTTCTGCGCCCATCATCATGTGAACGCCCTGGAACAGCATGCGGCGGTTGATCCCCTTGATGAACAGAATACCCTTGTAACGCAGAAGGTCCGGGCCGTAAATCTGGACAATGCCGCCCAGGAATTCTTCAAGACGCTCGGGGTCGAACGCTTTGTTGGAACGGTAAACAAACGCACCGATTTCATCGTTGTGATGAGCATGGTGATGGTGGTGATGCCCGTGATCATGGCCATGCCCGTGGCCATGATGGCAGTGTTCGTCACACGTGTGATCGTGGTCGTGGGCAGCGTCAGGGTGTTCTTCCGCCAGGAAGTCCGGGTCGATATCCAGAATGGCGTTCAGATTGAAGCCGCTCAGGTCCAGCACATCGTTGATGTCGGCTTCACCGAAGTGAACCGGTTTGATGGGAGCACGCGGGTTGATGTGCACCAGGCGGGCACGCAAGGTCTGGTACTCGTCTTCGGACACCAGGTCTTTTTTGAAACCAGAATGCGATCAGCAAAACCCACCTGCTTCTGTGCTTCTTCCTGTTTGTCCAGGGTGTCCATGCCGTGCTTGGCATCGACAATGGTGATGACGGCATCGAGGCGATAGTAATCGGCGATGTCATCATCCATGAAGAATGTCTGGCAGACCGGGCCGGGGTTGGCCATACCGGTGGTTTCGAGCACGATCCGGTCAAATTTGATGTCACCGGCTTCGCGCTTGATGCGCAGGTCGTTCAGGGTGTCTTGAAGGTCGCCGCGTACGGTGCAGCAGACGCAACCGTTGCTCAGTTCAATGATTTGTTCGTCGCTTTCCTGAACCAGCAGCTCGTTATCGATGCTTTCGGGCCCGAATTCGTTTTCGATCACGGCAATGCGCTGGCCGTGATTTTCTGACAGTACCCGCTTGAGCAGCGTGGTTTTGCCTGCACCCAGAAACCCGGTAAGAATGGTGACCGGCACCATTTTGTCGATTTTTACTGCGCTATTCATTGTAAAGCTCACAAGGCGCGGCCCGAATATTGCAAAGCGCTTGTCAAGCGACTACGACTTTATTCCTGAACCGCGAAAAAATAATTAACGTGCGATTACATCACAGCAAGGCAATTAGAGCAAACTTTTGTGTTAGTCCTTGTATTTCCAAAGAAAATACGGCTTTTCTCAGGAATGTACGTGACTGTGAGGGTGGGTATGACCGTGTGCCAGCTGCTTTTCGTGGCAGGGGTTGCACAGGGCGCGCAGTTCTGTTTCGTGGTGGTTCAGAACAAACCCCGCGCTGGCCACTTTCTGGGCCAGTTGGCGATGTAGTTTTGGGTCGCTGAACTCGGCCACGGCTCCGCACTCGGTGCAGATGACCAGAATGTCATGCCGTTCACCGGCCGCATCCATGCAGGCGGCCCAGGCATTGACGGCGTCGAGCCGATGGATAAGGCCTTCCGCAATAAGGAAGTCAAGCGCCCTGTAGACCGTTGGGGGCGCGGCCCCGGGTTGTACTTTGCGGATTTCGTCGAGCAGTTCGTAGGCTTTCACGCTACGTTGGCGTTGTAACAGGATTTCAAGCACCTTGCGCCGGATAGGCGTCAAACGCCGCCCGCGTTGGGTACATAGCGTTTCGGCGGTGTCGAGCAGGGTGTTGAGGGACTGTACAGAAGCGGATGATGTTGAACTGGACATGGTTGTTAATGACAGCGGGTATGTTATAACATAACCCTTCTGTGCTGATGGTTCCTTAAACTAACCCCCATTATGTCTGTTTTATCGCGCATTGTGCGCAAACACGGTGCCTGGCAAGGCTCTGCCGTCCTGTTGTCGGCTTTCGACCGGCTGTGGCGCGTGGGGCTGGTTGTGCTTGCGCTGTGGGGGTTGACGGGTTGGGCGTTGCGGTGGTGGTAAGCCCATGACGGACTCGGCCATTGAACTGGATCAGGTGTCGCTGGGATGGCGTGATCGCATTGCCGTTCGCGATGTGACCGGTGTGTTTCGCCGGGGGCGCTGACCGCCTTGGTCGGCCCCAACGGGGCGGGCAAATCAACCCTGATCAAGGGCATCATGGGTCAGCTCAGCCCTGTTCGCGGCACGATCCGGTTTGCCCACGATATTGTCAATCAGATCGCCTGTTTGCCCCAGGTTGGGGAGCTGGACAAAAGTTTTCCGGTCACGGTTTACGACCTGGTGGCGTTGGGGGCGTGGCGTCGCACGGGCTGGTGGCGTCGTTTCGGACGCTCCGAGCATGCGCGCGTGCAGCACGCCCTTGAAACCGTTGGCCTGGCTGATTTCGGGGGCCGCATCATTGGTACGTTGTCGGGAGGGCAATTGCAGCGGGCACTGTTTGCCCGGCTGATGATGCACGATGCCCAGGTCCTGATTCTTGATGAACCGTTTGCCGCCGTCGATCGTGACACGACCGATGACCTGATGCGTTTGTTGCAGCAGTGGCACAACGAGGGGCGAACCGTCGTTGCGGTATTGCATGATCTTGATCTGGTGCGCGAGCAGTTTCCGCAGTCGGTGTTGCTGGGTGGGCAGGTCGTGGCCTGGGGTGACACGACCACCGTGCTGACGTCTGAAAACCTTCATCTGGCGCGCCATTTGTGCGCAGGGGATTACCTGTGAATGCGCTGACCGAGTTGCTGTTTTCCCTTTTGTCGAGTTCGCGTTCATGCGTAAGGCGCTGGCGGGTTCTGTGTCGGTGGCTTTTGCGGCGGGGCCTCTGGGCGTGTTCTTGATTTTGCGGCGTATCAGCCTGATGGGCGACGCCATGGCGCACGCGATTTTGCCCGGTGTGGCCGTGGGGTTTCTGGTCGCCGGGCTGTCGCTGTGGGTTATGGCGCTGGGGGTGTGGTTACCGGTTTGCTGGTAGCTTTTCTGGCAGGCTTGGTCTCCCGGTTTACGCCGCTTCGCGAAGATGCCAGCTTCGCGGCCTTTCATCTGGTGTCGTTGGGGCTGGGGGTCTTGCTGGTGTCGTTGCGTGGCTCAAACATGGACCTGATCCATGTTTTGTTCGGCAGTGTGCTTGGGCTGGACGATGCTGCGCTGCTACTGGTCACCGCGACGGCTACCGTCACCTTGCTGTCATTGGCCCTCATTTTCCGGGCACTGGTCGCAGAGTGTCTTGACCCCGGTTTTTTGCGTGCCGAGCAGGGCTCCGGTTCGTTGAGCTATCTGGTGTTTTTGTTTTTGCTGGTCTTGACTCTGGTCGCCGGATTCCAGGTGCTGGGTACGTTGATGGTAGTCGGCATCATGATGCTGCCGGCGGCTGCGGCGCGCTTCTGGGTGCTGTCGGTAGGGCGGCAGATGGTGTTTGCCGGCCTGAGTGGTGCGCTGGCATCGTATGCAGGGCTGTTGGTGTCGTTCTATGCCAATGTCCCGGCTTCAGCCGCCATTATCTTGTCGGCAGGGTTGTTTTATTTTTTATCGTTGGGTTTGGGGCCGCAGGGCGGGTTGTTACAGGTCGTCCGGCAAGCCAGGGCACGTCGCGCTCATATGGCGGCCATTCCCGATTGAGTCTTTCAAGGGTTGTCATGTTTCATCATTGCGTAGGTGTTCTGCAGCGTGCAGGCAGGTGGCTTGGTCGTACAGGGTTGTCCTGTGTAGCTGGTACGGTGCTGGCTTTGGGGTCGTTTCCGGTGTCCGGGCAGCAGAACCTGTTGCCGTCGTGGCCAGTTTTTCGATTCTGGGCGATATGGTCAAGGTTATTGGCGGCGATCAGGTGACTCTGACGACCTTGATCGGGCCTGGGGGATGCCCATGCCTTTGATCCGGCACCTGCCGACATGCGCACCCTGGCTACCGCCAAAGTCCTGGTGACCAATGGGCTCGGGTTTGAGGGCTGGATGCCTCGTCTCGTGAAAGCGTCAGGTTTCAAGGGAAAGCAAATCGTGGCTTCAGAGGGGTCAAGCTGCGCAACCTGGTGAATGGTCATGACCATCATAGCCATGATCACAAGGTGCCTGCGGGTCATCACGACCATGATCATCATGATGATCACAAGAATCACGCGCATGATCATGACAATCACGACAATCACCGCGATCATACGGCCGCTTCAGGCACTCGTGGCGATTCAGCGACGGTGGATCCACACGCCTGGCAAGACCTGGAAAACGGTGTGATCTATGCCCGTAACATTGCCCGGGGTCTGGCCGAAGCGGATCCGGCCAATGCGGCACAGTATCAGCAGCGTGCTGACCAGTATGTGGCGTCAATGCGTGAGCTGCATGCTGCAATCGGTCAGGCGTTGCAGGCCATTCCGTCCGGGCGTCGTCGTGTGGTGACGCCTCATGATGCGTTTGGCTATTTTGATCAAGCTTATGGGGTGACGTTCGTGTCGGCGGCCGGGCTGTCGTCGGATGCCGAGCCGTCCGCCAAAGATATTGCCCGCCTTGTGCGCGACATTAAAGCCAGTGCCAGCACTGCATTGTTTACCGAAGGTGTGTCAGGCAGCGGCCGGGTGATTGAGCAAGTGGCACGTGAAACGGGCCTGGAGGTTGGCGGCCCCTTGTTCAGTGACTCCTGGCAGCGCCCGGTCAACCCGCCGACACCTATTTGGGCATGTTCCGCTGGAATGCCGACCAGATCATCTCGGCGTTGCAGCAGTCACGCCAGTAACGTCTGGCGCAGGCTTGCCCCGACGGGTTACGTTGTGTCGCCGCTGTCGGGCCGCTCGCCAGTGGCCGCGTTGTCGGTCGGGTTGCGTCGATTGGCGCGCGGATGAGCCTTGTCGTACACCTGGGCAAGGTGCTGGAAGTCGAGGCGTGTATAAATCTGGGTGGTTGAAATATTGGCGTGGCCCAGCAGCTCTTGCACGGCCCGAAGGTCTTGTGCCGATTGCAGGACATGGCTGGCAAAGCTGTGGCGCAGGCTGTGAGGGTGCACGTGTACCGGCAGCCCCGCTTGTTTTGCCAGTTTTTCAAGTTGCAGCTGCACCACCCGGGGCGAAATGCGTCGGCCGCGCTCGCCCAAAAACAGGGCGGCGGTGTCTGAGGCCGACAGTGCTGTGCCCGGTCGGGTCAGCCGGCTTCGCTCGTTCAGCCATTGCTCTGTCGCTGCTACGGCTTGCCGGCCCAACGGTGCATGGCGCATTTTTCCCCCTTGCCGGTGACAATCACTTCGGCGGTATCCAGCGCCAGCCAGCTGGTCGAGGTGTAGTCTGCAGTGCGCGTATAGGTGATGTCCAGACTGACGAGTTCTGACAGCCGCAGTCCACAGGAATATAAAATTTCGAACATGGCCTGGTCACGATGGGCGACGGGTGTCGAGGGCGAGGGAAGATTCGGTCGGTCAAGCAGCACCTGGGTCTGTTCGACAGAAAGTGCCTTGGGCAGGCCGCGCGGGATTTTCGGCGCCCGGATGCCATGTGCCGGGTTGTGGTCCTGTCCGGTTGTTGTTGCCCACCACTGGAAAAACTGCGCCACGCCGCCAGAGCCCGTGCCAGACTGCGTGGTTTTTGACCTTCCGCGTGCAGCCGGGCTACGGCCTGGCGCAGCTGGCTGTTTGACAGCGACTCAAGGGTGGCGTCAGGATACAGCCGTTGCAGGTGATCCAGGTCGTGCGTGTACCCCGCCAGCGTATGGTGAGAATAGCGACGTTCTGCGGACAGATGCGCCAGCCACCGTCGGATCGGGTCACCGTCAAGGGTCATGGGGCCGGGGGCGCCAGACGGGTCAGGGCCGCTCCGGCCAGTTCGCCCAGAATCTCCAGGAACGCCGTTCCCATGTCAGGGGTGAACCGTTCGCCGTCGGCAGCACCAAATACCAGTACGCCCAAAAGAGCGCCTGCTTCAGGGCGGCGTAACGGAACCGCCGCAATGGATTGGATGTCAGGCCCCAGCCATGATGCGACGAGGCTGTCTTTGGCCGGGCCGCAATACGGAGCGCCCAGCGCTTCAACCCACTGTTTTGTTTCAGTGCTGACATCATCAGTGGTGTGGTCGGGTAAACGGGTATCGATGCCCCAGAGCCGCAGCGTGGTGTCGGGCAGGCCAAACAGGTCGGCCAGGTGACGGACGATTAGTCCGGGCAGTTTGCCGGCGTCGGGTTCAGCCAGCATCCGGGCGCACCACGCCGTCAGTGTTCGGGTGATTTTTTCGTTGCCGGATGCATTGTTGACCAGGCCCGAAAGCTTCCACTCCAGGTCTTTGGCTTTCGCCCGGAGCACCATGATCTGACGCTCGCCCAGCGAAATGGCGCGCGCCTCATGGGGTGCGGAACGCGAAGGTCAGCGAAAATATCGGCGTGTTCCTGGAAAAAGGAGGGGTTGGTGCGCAAAAAAAGGCAACGTCTTCGGCGGTAAGGCTGGGCGTTGTCATGAGTGAGTGTCGTCCTTCAGAGGGTAGTTTTGCAGGAGCCTGTCAATATCGATTTGTCCGGTGAATACGGTGGTTGCCGGGCCGGTCATACGCAGGGCATCGCCATCCCATTCGATGGTCAGATCCCCGCCATGCGTGTGTACCTTCACCGGGCTGTCGAGCAGGCCGCGCCGGATGCCTGCGACAGCGGCGGCACAGGCGCCCGTGCCGCAGGCGAGTGTTTCACCGGCTCCCCGCTCGTAGACTCGCAGCCGGATGGTATGCCGGTCAATGACCTGCATGAAACCGGCATTGACGCGCCGGGCAAAACGGGGTGCGACTCGATGAGGGGGCCGGTTTCGGCTACCGGGGCCGTATCAGTATTATCGACCACCTGTACCGCATGCGGGTTGGAAATGGCCACCAGTGAAATATCGGCACTGAGACCATTTTCCAGGCGAAGTGTCCATAGCGTGTCGTGGTGTAACGAGGTGCTGGTCAAGCCGTTGGTGTCAAAGTGCACATCCCCGGGCTGGAAACGGGTTTGTCCCATGTCGACGCTGACTTCCCCGTTATCGGTTTCCGTCAGGGTAATGAGGCCGCTGCAGATTTCAGCGCGCAGCGGGTTGCGTCGTGAAAGTTTCTGGTCGTGTACGAACCGGACAAAGCAACGGGCGCCGTTGCCGCAATGTTCAACTTCGCTGCCATCGGCATTGAAAATACGATAGCGAAAATCGGCTTCGGGGTGTGACGGGGTTTCGACCAGAAGGATTTGGTCAGCCCCGACGCCGAAGTGACGGTCGGCCAGGGCGCGTGCCACCGCCGGCGTCAGGTCAATGGGTTGGCGAACGCCGTCAAGTACGACAAAGTCGTTCCCGGCGCCCTGCATTTTGGTGAAATTCCAGATCATTTTTCTGCGCCTAGTAAGGTTTGGGTTCGCCAATAGGGCGAGTCTTGAAGCGGCGGTGTACCCAATAATACTGGGCCGGGTCGCGCCGGATCCAGTCTTCGAGCAGACGGTTCATGCGCGCGGTAGCGGCCTCTGGGTCGTCGTCACTGGGGAAGTCGGGGATGGGCGGCATCAGTTCGATCTGGTACTGACCGGTTGTTTCATCCAGCCGGCTGGTGACCGGGATGACCTTGGCCTGCCAGGAGCCCGCGATTTGCGCCGTGCTTGGCAGCGTTGCTGCCTGAATGCCAAAAACGGCACGAACACCGCGCCTTCCCTGCCGAAGTCCATATCGGGCAGGTAGTACACCGGAATGCCTTTGCGTAACAGACGGATCAAACCACGAATACCCTCGTCCCGGCTGACCAGCGAGGTTTCATTGAAGCGCTGTCGGCCTTCGCGCATCAGAGCGTCAATGTCGGGGTCGCTGGAGGGCGTGTAAAACGAAGCGAACCTGGGGCAGTCCATGGCGACCCGCGAGCCTGCCGCATCCAGTCCAATGAAATGTGGAGCCAGAATCAGAATTTTTTCGCCGGCCTCCATGGCGCGTTCAAGGTGTTCGTAACCTTTCAGCTGTACCGTTTGACGCACGCGTTCCGGATCCCCGAACCAGATCAGTCCGCGGTCGATGACTGATTGGGCCAGCAGGCGGAAATGGCGTTTCAACATGGCTTCGCGCGTGGCATCATCAAGCTCGGGAAAGCACAGTCGCAGGTTGGTGCGAACGATGTGGGCGCGCGACTTGAGCAGGCGAGGCGCCAGCCACCCCAGAATCCCGCCCCAGCGCAAGCGGGTAGGGGTGGGGCAACGGCCAAAATAAGTAAAAACGGCGCGCAGCAGGCAGGCTTTGTTGAGTCTCATGATGGGTCAGGTGGGGTTGCGGCAGCAGGTGGTGGCGGGGCCCCGGCCGGCTGCTTGTAACGCTTGTAGCTCCAGAGGTATTGGGTTGGAAAACGCCGGATCAGGGTTTCCATGGTTTGGTTGATCAGCAGGGCCTGGGCAGCCGGGTCGGCCGGCAGGGGCCCGGGAATGCGTATGTAGTGAATACGCCAGCCTTTGCCGCGAGGCAGGCGTTCGCCTGCGGTCATGATGACGGCCACCCCGGTCTGGGCCGCCAGCTTGCCGGCCAGGGTCATGGTGAACGCATGCCGTCCGAAAAACGGTACCCATACGCCGTCACCTTGAGCGGGCACCTGGTCTGGCAGCATGCCGACAGCCTCGCCCCGTTTCAGTGCGCGCACGAATTCCCGCACCCCTTGCAGGGTGGCGGGCACCGCGTTCAGGCCTGAAGTACTGCGCGCGCTCTCGATGACAGGCGCAAGAATGGCTTTGCGTGGTGGCCGGTACATGACCGTGATCGGCCCGTGCCGGGTCAGGTAGCGAGCGGTGATTTCGAAGCAACCCAGGTGCGGGGTCAGGTAAAGAATGCCTTTGCCTTCGGCCAGCGCCTGCTCTACGACAGCGTCGTCGTCACTGAAGGTTTTGGCCAGGCTTTCAGTGTTGCGCAGCCAGACTTTTGGCAGCTCCATGATCATGGCGCCGGCCTGCGCGGCGGCTTGGCCGGGAAATGCCGGGTCGGTGTATCCGGCCTGGCGGGCGTTGGCCTGCAGGCGTTCTCGGTACTTGCCTGGCAAGGCATAAATGGCGCGCCCGGCCAGACGCCCGACGGCATGAAGCACGGGTAGCGGAACCAAGGCCAGCAAACGGAACAGGAAAAGCAGCATGTACGGTATGCAGCGCGACGTCGGACGCGACAGAGGAACAATTATGTATTTTCGCTTAAAATGGGAAGTATCGCTGAGTTAACCGACAACTTGCGGGGCGATACATCGCCGGGGCAGCCCGGCTTTGAAAAATATTCCGCTAAAGCGTCGCGCCCTGACCAAGGCTTCACAGCAACAGAGGTGCAACGCAATCCGTTCAACCTCTGTGCCAGTTTCTGGCCATCTCTGAAGGATGTGTACTGTGTCAAGCAACGATTACCTGTTTACCTCTGAATCGGTTTCCGAAGGCCACCCCGACAAAGTCGCCGACCAGATCTCCGACGCCATTCTCGACGCCATTTTCCAGCAAGACCCTCATGCGCGTGTTGCTGCTGAAACGCTGTGCAATACGGGTCTGGTCATTCTGGCGGGTGAAATCACCACCACGGCCAACGTTGACTATATCCAGGTTGCACGCGACACCATCAAGCGTATCGGTTACGACAACACCGATTACGGTATCGACTACAAGGGTTGTGCTGTACTGGTGGCCTATGACAAGCAGTCGCCTGACATTGCACAAGGGGTTGACCGCAGCCCCGAGCAAAACATGGATCAAGGCGCTGGCGACCAGGGCCTGATGTTCGGTTATGCCTGCGACGAAACCCCCGACCTGATGCCTGCGCCCATCTGGTACGCGCATCGTCTTATGCAGCGTCAAAGCGAACAGCGCAAAGACGGTCGTTTGCCCTGGTTGCGTCCCGACGCCAAGTCTCAGGTCACCTTCCGCTATGTCAATGGCAAGCCGGTCGAGGTCGACACTGTCGTGCTTTCCACGCAGCATGCCCCGGAAATCTCGCAAGCCGACATTCGTGAAGCGGTTATCGACCAGATCATCAAGCCCTGCTTCCCCGAAGGCCTGCTCACCGATAAAACCCGTTTCCTGATCAACCCTACCGGTATTTTCGTTATCGGTGGTCCGCAGGGCGACTGCGGCCTGACCGGTCGCAAGATCATTGTCGATACCTATGGCGGCGCTTGCCCCCACGGCGGTGGCGCATTCTCGGGTAAAGACCCGTCCAAGGTTGACCGTTCGGCAGCCTATGCCGCGCGTTATGTGGCCAAAAACATTGTTGCGGCCGGTCTGGCCCGCCAGTGTCAGGTGCAGATCAGTTATGCCATTGGTGTGGCCGAACCCATCAATATCACGGTCAATACCAACGGTACCGGTGTCATCGAAGACGACAAAATCGCCTTGCTGGTACGCGAGCATTTTGACCTGCGCCCGCGTGGCATCACCAACATGCTTGACCTGTTGCGCCCCATTTACACAAAAACAGCCGCCTATGGCCACTTTGGCCGTGCCGAACCCGAGTTCACCTGGGAAGCCACCGACAAAGTCGAGTTGCTCAAAAAAGGTCTGTAATGTCATCTGGCCGCAACCCCGACGACAATCACAGCCTGTTGCCCACCGACTCGCCCTGCGTGGCGGTGTGCTCAACGCTTTACGACGACATCTGTCGTGGTTGTGGCCGTACCGCCATGGAAGTGGCGAATTGGGTTTTCTTCTCTGAAGACGAAAAGCGCGCCGTCTGGGCGCGCATCAAAAGCCAGGGCTACCCGCGTCGTCAGGGTGGTTAAGGGCCGCTTTTACGCTACAATGGCATCTCCCTGAGGGGCGCTGCGACGGGTTTCCCCGCTAGGCTCAGGGTCTGTTTTCTGTTCAACGGCGCTCATCATCACCTGTAACGCGGGTGGGGTGGGCCAAACCGTTGTGCCACTACCTTCCCGTCACGCAGGTTTACTGGATCTCACCATGAACACTGTTGCTGACACCTCTTTCCAAGATTTTGTAGTTGCCGATCTCGGTCTGGCTGGCTGGGGCCGCCGCGAAATCGCCATCGCTGAAACCGAAATGCCGGGCCTGATGGCCACGCGCGAAGAATTCGCTGCGGCACAACCGCTCAAGGGCGCCCGCATTGCCGGTAGCCTGCACATGACCATCCAGACTGCCGTGCTTATCGAAACGCTGGTAGCCCTGGGTGCCGAAGTGCGCTGGGCGTCATGCAATATTTTCTCGACGCAAGACCACGCCGCTGCCGCCATCGCCGCTGCCGGCATTCCCGTGTTCGCAGTCAAAGGCGAAACCTTGCAAGAGTACTGGGAATACACCCACAAGCTCTTCGAGTGGCCCAATGGCCAGCAGGCCAACATGATTCTCGACGATGGCGGCGATGCCACCCTCATGTTGCACCTGGGTTCAAAGGCTGAAAAAGACATTTCCGTACTCGCGAACCCCGGCAGCGAAGAAGAGCGCATTCTGTTTGCCGCCATCAAGGCCCGCCTGGCTGTTGATCCTGCCTGGTATTCGGTGCGTCTGGCTCAAATCAAGGGCGTTACCGAAGAGACCACAACCGGTGTCAGCCGCCTGTACCAGATGGCGAAAAAGGTGAACTGGCGTTCCCGGCCATTAACGTCAACGACTCGGTCACCAAATCCAAGTTCGATAACCTGTACGGTTGCCGTGAGTCATTGGTTGACGGCATCAAGCGCGCCACCGATGTCATGATCGCAGGCAAGGTTGCCGTGGTTGTCGGTTTTGGCGATGTCGGCAAGGGCTGTGCGCAGGCGCTGGTTGCGTTGCGTGCCCAGGTCTGGGTTACTGAAATTGACCCTATCTGCGCGTTGCAGGCATCCATGGAGGGCTATAAAGTCGTCACCATGGAAGAGGCCGCCGACAAAGCCGATATTTTCGTTACGGCGACCGGCAACTACAACGTCATCACACGCAAGCACATGGAGCGCATGAAAGATCAGGCCATCGTGTGCAATATCGGCCACTTCGATAACGAAATCGAGGTTGCGGCCATTGAAGACTTGCAGTGGGAAGAAATCAAGCCGCAAGTTGACCATGTCATTTTCCCCGATGGCAAGCGCATTATCTTGCTGGCCAAGGGGCGCCTGGTCAATCTGGGCTGTGCCACTGGCCACCCGTCTTTCGTGATGTCGGCGTCATTTACCAACCAGACCATCGCCCAGATCGAGCTCTTCACCCGTGGTGAGGCCTACGAAACCGGCAAGGTCTACGTGTTGCCCAAGCACCTTGACGAAAAAGTAGCCCGTTTGCATCTTAAAAAGCTCGGTGTTCACTTGACCGAATTGTCACCTGAACAGGCGGCCTACATTAACGTGCCGGTGGCTGGTCCTTACAAGCCCGAGCACTACCGCTACTAATCCAATCCTGCACATCAACAGAGGCTGATCATGGAACTCTTGCTTATCTGGATTCTCAATGCAGTTGCTTTACTGATCGTTGCGTATATTTTGCCGGGTATCACGGTAGCTTCCTTCTGGTCGGCCCTTATTGCGGCATTGGTCCTGGGCTTGCTGAATACCCTGGTCAAACCACTGTTGGTGTTGCTTACCTTGCCCATCACTATCGTGACCCTGGGGCTGTTCCTGCTGGTTCTCAATGCGCTGGTATTCTGGTTTGCCGGCTCCATCCTGCGTGGCTTTCAGGTCAACGGGTTTTGGTGGGCGCTGCTGGGGGCGTTTGTGTACAGCATTGTCTCGGGGCTCTTGTCCAGGTTGATTTCACAATGAATGCTTCCAAGGCATTAAGCCTAGAGTTCTTCCCCCGCGCGATGCGGCGGCACAAGAAAAACTGCAGCAGGTGGCGCGTCAGCTTACCGTGCTTGAACCTGCGTATGTCAGTGTCACCTTCGGTGCCGGTGGTTCCACGCGCGACGGCACGGCTGACGCGGTGCGTCAGATGCAGGGGTTGGGGTTCGATGCCGCGCCGCATTTGTCGTGTGTGGCATCGTCGCGTCAGGTGCTCGCCGAAATTCTCGATGCCTACCGCGACAGCGGTGTACGACGTGTGGTGGCGTTGCGCGGCGACCTGCCTTCCGGTATGGGGCTTGACCGCGGTGATCTGCACTATGCCATTGATCTGGTGCGTTTCATTCGCGAACATTCCGGCGACTGGTTCCATATCGAGGTCGCGGCGTACCCCGAAGTGCATCCGCAGGCCAAAGTGCACAAGCCGACCTTGATCATTTCGTGAAC
This sequence comes from Neopusillimonas aromaticivorans, assembly GCF_030344915.1. Taxonomy (GTDB): domain Bacteria; phylum Pseudomonadota; class Gammaproteobacteria; order Burkholderiales; family Burkholderiaceae_B; genus Neopusillimonas; species Neopusillimonas aromaticivorans. The sequence goes on from NZ_CP128233.1 coordinate 1,899,728, forward strand.
AAGGTCAATGCCGGTGCCAATGCGGCCATCACCCAATACTTCTTCAACGCGGATGCGTACTTCGATTTTGTCGAACGCGCAACGGCCAAAGGGGTGTCTGTGCCTATCGTGCCAGGCATCATGCCCATCACCAATCAGGTTCAGCTGCTGAGGTTTTCTGAAATGTGCGGGGCTGAAGTGCCGCGTTGGGTTCGTCAGCGCCTGGCCGATTACCAAGGTGACCTGGCCTCGATCAAGGCGTTTGGTACCGAGTTCATCACCGGGCTTTGCCAGCGGCTGCTCGACGGCGGTGCGCCAGGCTTGCATTTTTATACCTTGAACAATGCCGAGGCCACCCTGGCTATTGCCAGGAACCTGGAATTGTCCTGACCTTATCGGGTGGGTGGTGCGTGCCTTCCGTGCGCTTTTCAGGCCGGCAGCATTATGCCGGCTTGTTTTAGTCGGGCAGTTTCATGGCCCAGCCCTTGTCGGTCAAGATGGCATCCAGGGGTAGTCATGGGGTTGAGGCTGGTATTTGACCTCCGGCAGGCGGTCAAGATCACCACAGGCCCAACCAATACCAATGGCAATGAAGCGATGGCCATCGACATCCAGTTTGGCCAGAGTGCGGTCGTAATAGCCCTTGCCATAGCCGACGCGATCACCTTCACGCGTAAACCCAAGAACCGGTACCAGAATTACATCGGGGTTCGGGGCGGGTTCACTGACGGGCTCGCCAATACCGTAAGTGCCGGTACTCATGGGCGTTTCCGGGGTCCAGCGCCGAAATTCCAGAGGCTGGTTTTCCCCTGTTACCACGGGTAATGACAAGTTCAGGTGCTCATCGGTGGCCCACTGGTGCAGCAGGGGTACCAGGTCGGGCTCTTGAGCCAGTGGCCAGAATGCGGCAATATTTTCCGGGGCACGCCTGCCCGCTTTTTTCATGGCGTCGCGTGCGGTTGCCAGCCATGTAAACAGCCGGCCTCTGATCAACAGCGCGCCGCGTTGTCGTTCGGCAGGGTCTTGCGCCGAACGTAACGATTTAAGCCGGTCGCGCAAGTTGACGGGCTTATTCTCTATACTGTGACTCATGGCAGCAATTCATTCACTCAGGTTGGTCAAGATGGCATTACAGCAGGTTCAACGGTATCAGAAATCGTTTCGTCGCGCCGGCGTGGCTGTCGCGTGTATGGCCGGTCTGGCGGGGGGTCAGTTTGCCGGTCGCCGCGCAAAGCGATGCCAGCCTGTCTGAAATCACGGCCCGTCCCGACCTGGGCACCGAGGATCAACTGGTGGTCCAGCCCGGCGTCGCCCAAACGGTGGTGGCTACGCTTTCGGCTCCGGGTGCTCCGGCACCGGTACGTACACCACTCGATAGTGCAGCGGCGGCCGCCGCCTTGCAGGCGGTTATCGATGCGCGCGACGCCATGCAGGCCAAACAATGGCAAAAGCTGGAATCTCTGATGCCGGTGGCCCGTCAAGAACCCTTGCTGGGTTCGTATGCCGAGTACTGGGCCTTGCGCCGCCAGTTGCAAGATCCGGCTTCTCCGGTCCCGACCGAACGATTGAAGCAGTTCATGGCAACGAATCAAGATGCCTACCTGGCTGACCGGGTCAGGGCCGACTGGGTCATTGCCGCCACGCGTGCCGGTGATTATCGGCAGGCGCTGGCGCTCGCTCCCGTCCTCGCCAGCTCGTCGTTGGTCGACTGTGCGTTGTTGCTGGCGCGTCAGATGTCCGGTCAACCCGTGAATGCGCAGCAGGCGGTTGATGCCTTCAAGCCGGTCAGCACTTGCTGGATGCTGCTCGACGAACTGGTCGCCCGTCATGTCGTGGCCTGGAAGCATTTGCAGCCCATGCTGCGTGCCACCCTTGAAACCAACAAGGCAGGCGATGCCCAGCGGTTGGCGGCCTTGATGTTCAACGCTGGTCAAATGAAGTCTTATGCAGCGCTTGTCAAGAATCCGCGCCAGTGGCTGGCGACCCAGGGCAAACCACAGTCCCGCGAAGAAATCGAGCTGGTGACACTCGCATTGTCGCGACTGGCGCGCGGTGATCGTGACGCTGAAACCCGTTACATCAAAGAGCAATGGGCTTCCGTGTTACCCAAACAAGATCTGCAATGGGTTTGGGGGCAGTTTGGTCTGGTCTCTGCGCTGAATGTTGAACCGCAGGCGGTACAGTGGTATCGCGAATCTGGTCCGGGTCCGAAAACAGATTACAACCACGCCTGGGAAGTCCGTTCCGAGTTGCGTCAGGTGCCGGTTGACTGGAAGCGTGTCGGTGATGCCATCCGGAAGATGACGGCACGTCAGGCGGCTGAGCCGGTGTGGGTGTATTGGTATGCGCGTTCTGTCGCTGCCCAAGGTAATGAAGCAGCCGCCAAGGGCTTGTATAAATCCATTCTGAATGATTACGGGTTTTATGGCCAGTTGGCTCACGAAGAGTTGGGGCTGCCCATTACGGTGCCCCCGCGTCCGCCGGCGGTTACTCCCGACGAACTGGCTCAGGCGCGGGCCAATCCGGGCTTGCAACGCGCCATCAAGTTGTTTGATCTGGGGTGGCGCGCCGAGGCGGTACCCGAATGGAATTTTGCCTTGCGCGGGATGACTGACCGGCAGTTGCTGGCCGCTGCCGAACTGGCGCGAGAAGAACAGATTTACGACCGTGTAGTGAATACGTCGTTGCAAACTGCGCAGGTCGCTGATTTTTCCCAGCGTTTTGTAGCCCCTTCGAGGGGCGCGTCAGCGCCAAAGCACGCGAAATCAATCTTGATCCTGCCTGGGTGTACGGGTTGATTCGTCAGGAGTCCCGGTTCATTACCGATGCCCGCTCCAAAGTGGGTGCGTCGGGGTTGATGCAGCTGATGCCGGCAACCGCACGGTGGGTGGCCAAGAAAATCGGTATGACCGATTTCACACCGTCGTCCGTCAATGATTTTGACACCAACACTATTCTCGGTACTCAGTATCTGAAAATGGTTCTTGAAGATCTGGGCGGATCGCAGGTGCTTGCCACGGCGGGTTACAACGCAGGGCCGGGTCGTTCTGTGCAGTGGCGCTCTAAACTGTTGGGGCCCGTCGAAGGTGCCATCTTTGCTGAAACCATTCCGTTCACGGAAACCCGTCTGTACGTCAAGTACGTGCTGTCGAATGCGGTGTATTATTCGGCCCTGTTTACTGGGCAGCCCCAATCGCTCAAAGAGCGGCTGGGTGTTATCAGTCCGCAGGCGCGCCGTCGCGTCGACTTGCCGTAATGGCGGGTTTGCCGGCGTTGCCGGTTTTAATCCGGACCCGGTTACCGAAGGGTTGCAGGTTTACGTGGTGGGTGGTGCCGTGCGTGATGCGCTGCTGGGTTTGCCTGCCGGTGATTGTGACTGGGTGGTTGTCGGGGCGACGCCCGAGGCCATGACTGAGCGCGGTTTTGTACCCGTCGGGGGTGATTTCCCCGTTTTTCTGCACCCACGCACCCATCAGGAATACGCTCTGGCGCGCACTGAACGCAAGTCGGGTCGTGGCTATCAAGGCTTCACGTTTTATACCGGTCCTGAAGTGTCATTGGCCGATGACCTGCGGCGTCGCGACCTGACGGTCAACGCCATCGCTCAAACCCGCGACGGCCAACTGGTTGATCCTCTGAACGGCGTGGCGGATGTACAGGCACGTATCTTGCGTCATGTGGGTGACGCGTTTGTTGAAGATCCTGTGCGCTTATTGCGTCTGGCCCGCTTTGCCGCCCGTTTTTCCGATTTTGACATTGCGCCCGAAACTCTCGCCCTGGCCCGCCATATGGTTGGAAACGGCGAGGTGGATGCCCTGGTGCCTGAACGTGTATGGCGCGAAATCAGCAAGGGGCTCACAAGCGAGAGCCCTCTGCGTTTGTTCGAGGTGCTGGCGGCTACCGGTGCATTGGCCCGTGTGATGCCCGGGTTCGTCATGGATGCACAACTGGGTGATCGTCTGGCCTGTGCCGTTGCCCACGGGCTGGCGTTGCCGGCACGTTTTGCGCTGGCCTGTCTGGCATCGCCTCAGCCCGAACTGCTGGCGCGGCACCTTAAAGCACCGACCGACGTTATTGATTTTGCCCGTTTGTTGCCGCTGGCACTGCAAGGGCTTGGCCAGCCTCTGGCTGCTTCAGCCGTGCTTTCTCTTGTCGAGCAGCTTGATGGTTTGCGAAAGCCTGAACGTTTCGTTGACCTGGTTCAGGCTGCGACTTGTGTATTGCCTGATGATTTTGCAAATACCCTGCTGCCATATTGGCTGCAGGGGTTGCAAACAGTACGGGCTGTTGATGCCGGTGCTGTGGCCCGCGCTTGCGCCGGGCGTGTGGCTGATATCAAGGCGGCGGTCAGGGCGGCCCGGCTTGAGGCCTTGCAACGGTTGCTAGCGGTCAAAGACGGTCGCGGCGATCACCCTGCATGAAACCAATCAGTGGCCCGTCAATGCCCTGGCCAATGGCCATAACCTTGAACAGTTCGCCCATTTCGGCTTCTGAAAGCAGTTTTTGTACGGGCCCCATGGTGCGGGCATGCTCGACAGGATCAGACGGGTCGACGGTGCTGACCAGATCGGCCAGCCCGCAGTTGATCAGGAACCGGGCCTGTGTGGTGTAACCCAGCACCTCCATACCCCCGGCCAGGGCAGCATCTGCCATGGCGGTAAAGTCAACGTGTGCGGTAATGTCTTGCAGGCCCGGGTACAGCAGGGTGTCTGCGTGGGCATGGTGCCGGTAATGGCACATCAGCGTGCCTTCAGCACGTTGGGGGTGGTAGTACTCATGCCGGGGAAGCCGTAGTCGATCAACAGCGCGGCCCCTTTGTGCAACCAATCGCCCAGGCCTGTCACCCAGGCCTCGGCTTGCAGGTTCAACTCGGAGCGATAGCCCGGCAAGGGGGCATCCGCTCGCTGACCGTTTTTTGCAGGCGCGGCGAGGCCGGCCGGCTGGCCAGCGCAAAACCATTGGCATCGACGACTCCGATTTCCATGACCTGGCCGTCCTGGCCCCATTCGAACAGGGTGACAGGCATGGCGTCGAGCACTTCGTTGGCAACAACACAGCCCTCAAAGGCATGAGGCAACTGTTCAACCCATTCGATATTGGCGTCCAGGCTGGCCAGGTGTGCTTGTTGACGTTGCCTGAGGTCGGCAGAGACATCAAGGATCTGGTAGACGGGTTCAATGCCCAGTGTTCGCAAGGCAGGAATCAGTGCTGCGGCCAAAGCACCCGAACCGGCACCAAACTCAAGGACGTGATTCGACCCGGCCTCGCGTAATACCTGCGCAACTTGTTGGGCCAGCGCCTGGCCAAACAGGGGTGTCAGTTCAGGGGCCGTAGTGAAGTCGCCTGTGGTTTGTGAGGCGCCGAATTTTTCGCTGCCCGCTGTGTAGTACCCGAGGCCGGGCGCGTACAGCGCCTGTTGCATCCACTGATCAAAGGGCAGAAAACCACCTGGCGCAGCCTGAATGCAGTGGTGCAGATGGCGTGTGACAGTGTCCAGATGAGCCAGTGCAATGGGGTCGGGTTGGGGCAAGGTAGAGTGGGACATAGGGGCAGAGGATGTTCGTGCGGCAGGCTCAGGAGGTGCCGTGGTCGGTGGGGTGTGCGGTGTCGGTTCTGGTGGAGGGGCTAGTGGCGCGACTTCCGGGGTGTTTGTCTTGGCGTGCGCCCCGATGTCAGGTTGCTGCGCCTGTTCAGACTCACGTTTCAATACGTGTAGCGAATGCAGCATCGACACCATGAAGCCTGTCAGCAGCCCTACGGCGGCAGCGACGACAAAATTGTCGAAGACGAACCACAGCACGATGGCCAGCAGCAAAGAAAGAAATAATGGTTTTTGAGCCAGTTGTTTCATCAGCAGCCGATCCAAGAAAAATCGGAATTCGTGAAGAACGAATTCCGATCAATGAAAGAGCCCTGATTTTACGCGGAATCAGGGCGTTGGGCGAACCCTCAGGCTGCAGCCATGGCCGTCCGTCCCAGTTTCTGGGCAACGGCAATTTCTGCAATATGCCGTCCCTGGAAGCGTGCGCCGTCCAGTTCATTTGTGCTGGGCTGGCGGCTGCCGTCGCCGTTGGCAATGGTCGAAGCGCCGTAGGGTGTGCCACCGGTGATTTCGTCGTTCGAGGTCTGGCCCTGGAACGAGTAGGGCAGGCCTGCAATCAGCATGCCATGATGGAGCAAGACGGTGTGGAAGGACAGCAGTGTGCCTTCCTGCCCGCCGTGTTGTGTGGCGGTAGACGTGAACACGCCGCCGACTTTACCGATCAGCTTGCCCTGGGCCCACAAGCCGCCCGTCTGGTCCAGAAAATTTTTCATCTGCGAGGCCATCATGCCAAAGCGTGTGGGTGTGCCGAAAATAATGGCGTCATAGTCAGCCAGTTCGGCAGGCGTTGCAATAGGTGCACTTTGATCGAGCTTGAAATGGCTGGCTTTGGCCACGTCTTCAGGAACGAGTTCAGGCACTCGCTTAACATGAACCTCGGTACCGCCAACGCTGCGCGCGCCTTCGGCAACAGCCTGAGCCATGGTTTCGATGTGACCGTACGATGAGTAATAAAGGACAAGAACTTTCGTCATTTTGGTGTTTCCTTGATGTTTAAGGGGCAGGGTGCATGCCGGAAGGCTGATCAATATGCCTTTACCGGCGGTAATGAAAAACTCTGTTTTGGTTGAGCCTGGAATCGTGGTCAGGGCAGGTCGAAGTAAAGAAACTCGGCCGCCTGACCGTTTGTGAATGTCAGTTGCTGTTCATTGGCAATGCGGGCACCGTCACCGGCGGTCATGGTGATGCCATTAACTTGCAACGAGCCGCGGGCCACATGGATATAGCCGTGCCGGTTATCCGGGGGCTGTGCGTCACAGCTTCGGTGCTATCCAGCAGCCCTGCATAAAGGCGGGCATCTTGAAGGATTTGCAATGAACCGTCTGCGCCATCGGGCGATACCACCAGACGCAGCTGTCCACGCTTTTCGTGTTCGGCAAAGAACTTTTCCTGGTAACGCGGCGTGGTGCCGGTGCGGTCGGGAGTAATCCAGATTTGCAGGAAGTGCACAGGGTGTTCGGCAGATGCGTTGAATTCGCTGTGACGGATTCCGGACCCGGCACTCATGACCTGAACGTCGCCCGGACGTATGGTGGCACTGGAGCCCATTGAGTCCCGATGGGCCAGTTCGCCGTCAAGTACATAGGAAATGATTTCCATATCGCGGTGGCCATGTGTGGCAAAGCCCCTTTGGGCGCAACCGTGTCGTCATTGATGACACGCAAGGCGCGCCAACCCATATGGGCCGGGTCAAAGTATTCAGCGAAAGAAAAGGTGTGGTAACTGTTGAGCCAGCCATGGTTGGCGTGGCCGCGATCTTGAGCGTTACGGATTTCGATCATGACAGGCTCCATCAATAAGAGGTCTTGAATTGCAATGGTGTTATTCTATTTTCTATAAAACAAATAAAAAAGCGCTATTATTTGATTGATTTGATCGATTTTTTAGATAGGTATGGCTATGCCAAAAACAACGCTAGAGCAGTGGCGTGCCTTTCAGGCGGTCGTCGAATACGGGGGTACGCGCAAGCGGCACACGCATTGCATCGGAGCCAGTCGTCCATCAGTTATCTGGTGGCCCGCTTGCAAGAGCAGGTCGGTGTGTCGTTATTGGTTGTCGAGGGGCGCAAGGCGCAACTGACCGATGCAGGCAGAACCTTGCTGGTTCATGCCGGTGAATTGCTCGCTGACGCACAAAACCTTGAAAAGCTGGCCGCATCGCTGGCGCAGGGTGGGAACCCGAGCTGCGGCTGGTCGTTGATCAGGCGTTTCCCAAAGAATTGCTGGCCGTAGCGATGCAGCAGTTTCAGCAACAGGCGCCGCAAACGCGGGTTGAGCTGGTTGAGGTTGTCTTGTCGGGCGCGGAAGAGGCCATCATCGCGCAGCGTGCCGACGTTATGGTGGGGGCTTATGTTCCGACCGGTTATCTGGGTAGCTTGCTGATGGATCTTGAGTTCGTGGCCGTTGCCCAAAAAGACCATCCGTTGCACGCGCTGGGGCGTAACATTGATGAAGACGACCTGAAACGGCACCGTCACATTGTGGTGCGTGATTCGGGTACGTTGAATCCACGTGATGAGGGGTGGCTAGGGTCGTCCCAGCGCTGGACTGTCAGCAGTTTGCAGGCGTCCATTGAACTGATTGCGGGTGGGCTTGGGTTTGCATGGTTGCCCCGACACATGGTTCAACCCTGGCTGGACAGTGGCGTGCTTCTGCCGCTACCTCTGGTTAAAGGGCAGCAGCGCAGGGCATCGTTGTATCTGGTGCTGGGTGGCGGTCACTCAACGCAAGCCGGGCCAGCAGCTCAGCTGCTGGCCCGGATGCTTGATGATGCGGTAAAGACGTTTGGCTTATGAGTAAAACGCCTGGCGACCCGTTGCTGGGCGCTTGGCCGCACCGCCTGCAGGTTTGCCCGAGAATGCCGGGCGGGCACGGGCCGGACGGGCAGCTGTGTCGGCGCCACCAGCACGTTGTTCGCGCCCCTTGTAACCCTCCTTGCGGCCTTCGAACGCTGGCTTGTCACCGAAGCGGCCTTCGCCTTTGTTGAACGCAGGCTTGTCACCGAAGCGGCCTTCGCCTTTGCTGAATGCAGGCTTGTCGCCGAAACGGCCTTCACCTTTGCTGAACGCAGGCTTGTCACCGAAGCGGCCTTCGCCTTTGCTGAACGCAGGCTTGTCACCGAAGCGGCCTTCACCTTTGCTGAACGCAGGCTTGTCACCGAAACGACCTTCAGGCTTGCCATACGAAGGTTTGTCGCCAAAGCGGCCTTCAGGCTTGCCATACGACGGGCGATCGCCGAAACGGTCGTCGGACTTACCGGCATAACCCGGTTTGCCACCACCAAAACCGCCACGTGCGCCGTACGGTTTTTTACCGCCGGGCTTGCGATCGGTGTAGGTCGGGCGAACGGTTTTCTTGGGCTCAAGGCCTTCAATCACTTCTGACGGGATAGGCTGGCCAATGAAGTGTTCAATGCGACGGATCTTGTGACGCTCGGAGTGTGTTGCCAGTGTGAAGGCCAACCCGTTGTTGCCGGCACGACCTGTACGGCCGATACGGTGGGTGTAGTCTTCGGGTTGCATGGGCAGGTCGTAATTGATGGCGTGGCTGATACCTTGCACGTCAATACCGCGAGCCGCAACGTCGGTGGCAACCAGAATGCGCAATTTGCGTTTTTGCAGCAGGCCCAGTGTGCGGGTACGCTGGCGCTGGTTCATGTCGCCATGCAATGCGGCAGCTGTGAAACCTTGTTCTGACAGGCGGTCGGCCAGATCGTCGGCACCGCGTTTGGTCGATGTGAAGACAATCGCCTGGTCAAGCGTCGAGTCACGCAGCAGGTGATCAAGCAGGCGCATTTTGTGGTTATGGTCGTCTGCATACAGCAGGCTTTGTGTGATGTTACTGTGCTTTTCTTTGTGGCCCGAAACGTCAATGCGCTGCGGTTCACGCATCATTTCGCCAGCAAGACGGGCGATGGATCCGTCCAGAGTGGCTGAAAACAGCAGGGTCTGGCGAGCGGCAGGCGTGCTGGCTACAATCGTTTCAATGTCTTCGATGAAGCCCATGTCCAGCATACGGTCAGCTTCGTCAAGCACCAGTGTGTGTACGGTCGACAAGTCAACACGGCGTGCCTGCAGGTGGTCGATCAGACGGCCGGGGGTTGCAACCAGCACGTCAACACGACGCGACAGTGCTTTCAGTTGGGCACCATAAGGCATGCCGCCTACAACAACGGCAGTGCGAAGGTCTTTGATGTGCGCGCCATACAGCTTGGTGGCTTCGGCAACCTGCATCGCCAGTTCACGTGTCGGTGTCAAGACCAGCACCTGTACGCCTGAGCCTTTGTTGGCAGGCATCTGGGCAATACGATTCAGGGCTGGCAGCATGAACGCTGCTGTTTTGCCACTGCCGGTTTGCGCGGAAACCATCAGGTCGTGGCCAGCCAGGGCCTGAGGGATGGCGGCAGCCTGAACGGCGGTAGGCGCAGAGAAGCCAGCTTTGCTGACGGCAGACAATAGGGTAGGGGCGAGACCCAGGTTCTCAAAAGACATGCGTATTCCTTTGCCGTAATAAACGGCATGCACTGGCCAGGACGATAGAAGGTGTCCGATGGCCGGTTGATTAGAAAGCATCGTGCCGACCAATCAACCTGGAATGCAGCAGGTTCAGTGAAGAACCGCAACGGAAAGGCTTGGGGTCAGGGAGCGATGGCGTGCGACATGGGTGCTGAAGATTCAGTCAACTGCTGGCACACAGCAACAAGGGCTGTATAAAAATGTCGACGCTTATTAATGCAGTGCCGGAAGTATATCTATGCTCACGGGTTAGGGAAAGTACTAATTTGTAACTGTGCAATATGTACGTCACAAAAGCACGTTAAGAAAAAACTGCAGGTCTTGCCGGAATATCGGGGTACTGTGCGGTCAGGCTTGTTTTGCCGGTGTGGGTCCGTGCGAAGCCTTGCTACGACCAGTCGATAGCTGCGGCGCCATGATTCAGCAACCAGCGGTTGGCGTCAGCAAAATGATTGCACCCCAGAAACGGTATGGGTGGCCGTCGCGCCGACAGGGGTGAAGGGTGGTTGGCACGCAACACCAGGGTGTTGTCGTTGGTCGGAATCAGGGCTTGTTTTTGCTGTGCATGGTTGCCCCATAACATGAACACCTTGGGCTGGGGGCTGCAGGCGATGTGCTCAATCAGTGCATCGGTAACGGTTTCCCAGCCTCGACGGGCATGCGATGCCGGTTGTCCGCTTTCCACTGTCAACACGGTGTTCAACAGCAAAACGCCCTGTCTTGCCCAGCGCTCCAGGTTGTTGGACTGTACGGTGAGTTGATCGGGAAATTCGCGAGCGATCTCGCTGAATATATTGCGCAGGCTGGGTGGGCAGGGGCAATGGTCTGGAACGCTGAACGCCAAGCCATGTGCCTGGCCAGGGCCGTGGTAGGGGTCTTGTCCCAGAATAATGACGCGCACGGCTTCAGGGGCAGGTCGGACAACGCCCTGAACGGGTGGGCCGGGAAAATAACGGCTCCTTCATCCAGTCGCTGTGTCAGATACAGGTCGAGTTCTTGAAGGGCCGTTTGTACGTCGCTGCGCTGCAAGGCAGTTTGCCAGTGCCCTGGCAGGTTCACTGCGTCGCTCAGCAGGTTGCCCCGGAATGCGTTGTCAGGCAAAGTGGTCGTCATGGCAAGGTCAGGGTGCCGGTGCCCGAGGTGTTTCTGGTAGTGTTGCCAGGGCCTCGCGAAGGGCAGCGTGGTAACCCGGCAGCGCCAGTTCAGTTTGGCTGCGCTGCTGTGCCCAGGCGTCGGCCTGCCGGGGCGACGGGTCGCGTCTGGACGCCCAGATCGCATCCGGAAAGCGGGTGTCATTGGTCCAGCGAGGTATGACATGCCAGTGCAGGTGCGGCACTATATTGCCAAACTGGGCCAGATTGACCTTGGTCGGTGCTAGGTGTTGGCGCATGACCGACTCAACCGCCCACACCGCCGTCATAACGTAGTGGCGCTGTGGCTCGGTAAGGTCAGTCATTTCACGCACATGGTCATGCCAGATCACCCGGGTCAGCCCCGGAAACTCGGGCTCGTTGGCATCAATGACTCGCAATTGCGAGTTGCTCCAGAGTTCTGCCTGAACATCGCGGGTACACAACGGGCAATCTGCACTACGCATCAGAAAAACAGCTCTTTCAAGGCAAGACCCGGGTCTTCGGCACGCATGAACCGTTCGCCCACCAGGAAGGCGTTGACGTTGTGCGAGCGCATCAGGTCGACGTCTTCTTTGGCAAGAATGGCGCTTTCGGTAACCACCAGTTTATCGTTTGGAATCAGGGGCAGCATATCGATGGTGTTTTGCAAGGACACTTCGAAGGTGCGCAGGTTGCGGTTGTTTATCCCCAGCAGGCGTGTTTTCATTTGCAGGGCAACGTCCAGTTCGTCGCGGTCATGTACTTCGACCAGAACGTCCATCCCCAACTCCATGGCCAGTGCTTCCATTTCGTGCAGCTGGTTCGGGCTGAGCGCCGCAACAATCAACAGAATGCAGTCGGCCCCTATGGCCCGGGCATGGGCGATCTGGTAGGGGTCGATCATGAAATCCTTGCGCAGAACCGGCAGGGCGCAGGCGGCACGCGCCTGGCGCAGGTAATCGTATGAACCCTGGAAAAACTGCACATCGGTTAGTACCGACAGGCAGGCCGCGCCATGTGCGGCATACGATGCGGCGATCTCGGCCGGGTTGAAGTTTTCGCGGATCACGCCTTTGGACGGTGATGCTTTCTTGATTTCGGCAATGACGGCCGGCTTGCCTTGCTGAATCTTGTCTTCGATAGCCTTCATGAAGCCACGCAAGTCCGTGCGGCTTTGCGCCTCACGCAAGACCTCGGCCTCGCTGCGCATCTGGCGGGCAGTGGAAACTTCGGCTTTTTTGGTATCGAGTATTTTTTGAAGAATGTCACTCATGACTGGAATTTCCGTGTGTATGCGCTGAATGTGTTGAGTTTTTCAAGGGCAGCGCCGTTGGCAATAAGTTCAAAGGCCGTGCGCACAGCGTCTTGCAGGGTGCTGGCACGGTTACCGGCATAAATAGCCAGACCGGCATTGAAGCCAACAATATCACGAGCGGCACCTTCAATATTGCTGAGAGCCTCTTTGATCATGGCGGCCGACTCGTCGCGGTTGTTGACCTTGATCGAGCGATTGGAGGTCATGGTGATGCCGAAGTCTTCTGGGTGGATTTCATATTCATTGACCTCGCCGTCCTTGAGCTCGCCAATCAATGTGGGGGCGCCCAACGACGCTTCATCCATGCCGTCTTTGCCGTGGATGACCAGTACATGTTTTGAGCCCAGGCGCTGAAGTACGCGGACCTGGATACCAACCAGATCGGGGTGGAAGACGCCCATTAACTGGTTGCCGGCGCCGGCAGGATTGGTCAATGGGCCCAGGATATTGAAAATGGTCTTGACACCCAGCTCTTTGCGAATGGACGCGACATTTTTCATGGCGCCGTGATGGGCGGGAGCAAACATAAAACCAATATTGGTCTCGGCGATGCACTCTGCAATTTGCCCGGGTGTCAGGGCAATGTTGATGCCCAAAGCCTCGGCCACATCAGCGCTGCCTGACGACGACGATGCGCTGCGGTTGCCGTGCTTGGCCACCTTGACACCAGCAGCTGCCGCTACAAACATTGCCGCCGTTGAGATATTGAAGGTATGGCTGCCGTCTCCACCGGTGCCCGCCATGTCAAGCAGGTCATCCGGGTAGGGGTCTCAACTTTCAGGGCGAATTCGCGCATCACCTGGGCTGCTGCCGTGATTTCACCGATGGTTTCTTTTTGACGCGCAGCCCCATGATCAGTGCTGTTGCAATTTGGGGCGACATTTCGCCGCGCATCAGCATACGCATCAGGTGCAGCATTTCGTCGTGGAAAATTTCGCGGTGTTCGATGCAGCGGGTCAGCGCATCCTGGATGGAGATGTTTTTCATTGGATATCCTGTTTTTTACATTGTAAGAAATTGACGAAGCAAGGCGTGACCTTGTTCGCTGAGAATGGATTCGGGGTGAAACTGTACGCCCTCAATGGGCAGGGTTTTATGACGAACGGCCATGATTTCGCCATCGGGGGTACGAGCACTTACCTCAAGGCAGTCGGGCAGGCTGTCGTTTTCGATGGCCAACGAGTGGTAGCGAGTGACCGTAAATTCCGCGGGTAGACCCTGGAAGACGCCTTTGCCATCATGAGTGATGGTTGAGGTTTTGCCATGCATCAGGGTTTTGGCCCTGACGATGTTGCCGCCAAAGGCCGCACCGATGGCCTGATGCCCCAGGCAAACGCCCAGAATTGGCTTGCGCCCGGCGAAGTGCTGGATCAGCGGGATTGAAATGCCGGCCTCAGCGGGCGAGCAGGGCCCTGGGAAATGCAGATCCGGTCGGGGTTGAGGGCCTCAATGGCGTCGATCGTGGTTTGGTCATTGCGCAGCACAACGACCTCTTCGCCCAGTTCACCGAAATAATGCACCAGGTTATAAGTAAATGAATCGTAGTTATCGAGCATCAGCAGCATGGTTGTCTCCGGGCGTTTTTGGGTCAGACAGGTTCGTCAAGGCCGAACTGGACTTTTTCTGCCGCGCGAATCACGGCACGGGCTTTGGCTTCGGTTTCCTGCCATTCTTTTTCAGGGTCCGAGTCGGCCACAATGCCGGCTGCAGCCTGAACGTAAAGCATCCCGTCTTTGATGACACCGGTGCGGATGGCAATAGCTACATCCATTTCACCGCTGTAGCTGATGTAGCCGGCGGCTCCGCCGTAAATGCCCCGGCGTACGGGCTCCAGTTCGTCAATGATTTCCATGGCCCTGACTTTGGGTGCGCCGGTCAGGGTTCCGGCCGGGAAGGCTGCGCGCAACACGTCCATGTTGCTCAGCCCGGGCTTCAGGGTGCCGCTGACATTCGATACCAGGTGCTGAACATGCGAATAGCGTTCGATAGCCATGGTTTCGGTGACCTTGACGCTGCCGGTTTCGGCGATGCGCCCCACATCGTTGCGCGCCAGGTCAATCAGCATGACATGTTCGGCCCGCTCTTTCGGGTCGGCTTGCAGTTCTTCTGCCAGTTGGCGGTCTTCCTGCGGGGTTGCGCCCCGGCGTCGGGTTCCGGCAAGGGGGCGAATCGTTACAACAGGTGTGGTCTTGCCTTGGTCCTCAACACTTTCCTGGCGAACCAGAATCTCGGGCGACGATCCGACGACGTGGAAACTGTCAAAGTCCCAGTAGTACATGTAGGGTGAGGGGTTCAGCGAACGCAAGGCACGGTACAGCGACAAGGGCGAGTCACGGAACGGTTTGGAAATGACCTGGCCAATCTGGACTTGCATGACATCACCGGCGGCAATGTAGTCTTTGGCCCGCGCCACTGCGCTCAGGTAGTCTTCTTTTGCAAAACTTCGATGGCAGTCAGTTTGCAGGCTGGCGTAGGCGTACGGGATAGTCACCGGTGTACGCAGTTTTTCACGCAGCGTTTTCAGGCGGCGCTGTGCCTGAACATAGCTTTCGGGTTGGGTCGTGTCGGCATAAACCAGCAGATAGGTTTTGCCCGCCAAGTTGTCGACAATCACCAGTTCATCGATATGCAGCAGCATCAGGTCGGGCGTGCCTTTGCCCTGGCCTTCCGGGAAGGGTTTAACGGCAGGCCCCAGCTTTGATTCGATATGCCGTACCGTGTCATAGCCGAAGTAACCGGCCAGCCCACCGGCAAAGCGCGGCATGCCGGGTCGCAGGGCAACCTTGAAGCGGGCCTGGTACTGCTCAATGAAGTCCAGCGGGTCGCCCTCGATGGTTTCGACCACTTTGCCGTATTGCAGCACTTCGGTGGTGCGGCCTGTTGAGCGGATGACTGTTTTGGCCGGAAGACCAATGAATGAATAGCGACCGAAACGTTCGCCACCCACGACCGATTCAAGCAGGCAGCTGTTGCGACCGCCGTCCGGGCCGTTATAGGCAAGCTTCAGGTAAATGCCAAGGGGTGTGTCGAGGTCGGCATAGGTTTCCGCGATCAGCGGAATCCGGTTGTAGCCTTGAGCGGCCAGTGCGTTGAATTCGATTTCGGTCATGAGAGTCTCGGTGGTGGGTTAAACACGCGCCGGACCCAACAAAAAGCCCGGCTACGCAGAGCGTTCCGGGCTGGATACTTTGGCTGGTGGTGCAAAGGCAAACGACACTTTGGCACCAGGAGACGATAGACCGCTACCCGGAACACGAACGCCACCAGCGCCAATAGGCGCCGTGTGACATGTTGCGGATAACGGTTGAGTTCATTGTTTGGTTCTTGCCTGCAGGCGCACGGCTTAAAGTGCGCCAATTTGTATTTTCGGGCGGGTTACCCATAGGGCAGCCGCACAGACCGTTTCAACTATACCATCGACTTTCAGGTTTTGCACGTCCTGCCCTTCGTTATACCCGTAGGGTACAGCCAGCATGGTGATGCCCGCGGCTTCGGCGGCAATGGCGTCGTTGGCCGAGTCCCCCACCATGACAACCTGACCGGGTTCAACCTGCAGCAGATCGCAGGCATGGAGCAGTGGCATCGGGTGGGGTTTTTTCAGTGCAGGTATCCCCGCACACAATATGTTCAAAAAATTGACCAGGCCACAGGCCGTCAGCAGCGGACGGGTGAACTCGGACGGTTTGTTGGTAACTATGGCCATCGGGATACCCGCCTCGCGCAGATGGGTCAGACCTTCAAGCACACCGGCATAAACCGCCGATTTTGCCCCGTTCACCATGCTGTAGTGGCGCTTGAATATCGCAAGCCCTTGGGCAATGTGTTGATCGTCAGGTTCTTGATCGACATGAACCGACAAGGCGCGTTTGACCAAGGTTTCTGCGCCCTTTCCGACATAGGTGGCAATGACATCCAGCGGCAGCTGGGGCAGGCCCATTTCAACCCGCATGGCATTGGTGGCGTCGGCCAGGTCCGGAATGGAATTGATCAGGGTTCCGTCCAGGTCCATCAAGACTGCGGTGTAGGTCATGCGCGGGCCTCTTCACCCCGGGTAATCTCTGCGCGCATCGCGTCGATAATCTTCCGGTAATCGGGTTGGCCAAAAATGGCAGAGCCGGCTACAAATGTGTCAGCCCCTGCGGCACGAATGTCGGCAATGTTGTTCACCTTGACTCCGCCGTCCACTTCCAGATAAATGGACTGCCCCCATTGTTTTGCCAGGCGTCTATTTTCTGGCGTGCCTCGGCCAGTTTGGTCAGGGTGTTGGCAATGAAGCTTTGTCCGCCAAAGCCTGGGTTGACCGACATCAGCAAAATGATGTCCAGCTTGTCCATGACGTAGTCCATCCATTGCAGTGATGTGGCCGGGTTGAAGACAAGCCCGGCCTTGCAACCATGGTCCCGGATCAGGGACAGCGTGCGGTCCGGGTGACGCGAGGCTTCAGGGTGGAATGTGATGATGTCGGCCCCGGCTTTGGCGAATTGCGGGATAATGTCGTCAACCGGTTCGACCATCAGGTGGACATCAATCGGGGCTGTCGTGTGGGGGCGTATGGCCTCACAGACCATGGGGCCGATTGTCAGGTTGGGAACATAATGGTTGTCCATGACATCAAAATGGATCCAGTCTGCGCCGGCATCGACGACATTGCGCACTTCTTCGCCCAAGCGGGCAAAATCAGCCGACAGCAGGCTGGGTGCGATACGGGTGGTGGTTGTAGGCATGATTTTTTTAACCTTCTGGTGGTTCCGGATCATTCTCCGGCAAACATATGACATTATTGCAGGCGCACACGTTGTCTCACGGAATTTCCCATGAAGCCTTATGACCTGAGCATTTCCGTTACACCGCAATATCTGGCTGAGCAGTCTGACCCCGATAAAAACCGCTTCGTGTTTGCCTACACCGTTCGTATTACCAATAACGGCCAGCATGCGGCCCAGGTGATCAGCCGCCACTGGGTGATTACCGATGCGCGCCAGAACGTGCAGGAAGTCAGGGGTTAGGTGTTGTGGGCCAGCAACCCCTGCTTGCACCGGGTGCAAGCTTTGAATACACCAGCGGTTGTCCGTTACCTACACCATTCGGCACCATGAAAGGCTCATACCATTGCGTTGGCGATAATGGCATTCCTTTCGAAGCTGACATTCCCGAGTTCGTCCTGGCCATGCCGCGTACACTGCATTGAAATTGTACTGGCCGTTGCTTACTTTTAGCTGACCATGAAAAAACGTTTCCTCCCTTTGCTGTTGGTGCTGCTGGCTGCCTGCAGCACGCTTCCCCGAGGCTCCCGTCGTCCCGGCTCCCGGAACAGAGCCGGTTCCCGATATTGCATCCCGTCCGTTGCAGGTGCCCGATCTGTCTGTTTTGCGTGAAACCCAGGTGCGCCCGTTGTCGGGCCGGTTTCAGTCAGTGACCTGGGCTGCGCTGCCGGGCTGGGCTGATGATGATCTGGCTTCAGTCTGGAAAGGGCTGGTCAATAATTGCAAGGGTTTGATGCGGCCAGTATCCGGTTCCCTGGCCCTTCCCGCCCGGGCGGCACCGCGCGCCTGGCATGGTGTTTGTCTGCAGGTTCAGCAAGCCGGTGTGCCTGAAACCGCCCAGCCCGATACCCAATGGGTGCGTGAGTTCATCCAGACGCATTTGCAACCCTGGCGTTTGCTTGACGGCAGTGGCCAGCTTGCCCGCAATACCGTTACGGGGTACTACGAACCGATGATCCGCGCGTCACGCGCCCGCGGTGGCGAGTATCAATGGCCGTTGTATGCGGCTCCCGACGACCTGCTGACCATTGATCTCGGGGCGGTTTACCCCGAACTCGCGGGCAAACGTGTTCGTGGCAAGCTCGAAGGCAAGCGGGTTGTGCCTTACGATACCCGGGCCCAGATCGTGTCGGGCGCCAGGCAGCCGCCGGTCATTGTCTGGGCACAAGATCCGGTTGAGGCGTTTTTCCTGCAAATTCAAGGCTCCGGGCGTGCCGTCTTGCCCAATGGCGAAACGATCCGTCTGGCCTACGCCGATCACAACGGTCGCCCGTATGCATCCATCGGTCGATGGTTGGCCGACAAGGGTGAAATGCCTCTGGCGCAAACGTCCATGCAAAACATCAAGGCCTGGGCCCAGCGTAATCCGGCACGTATTCAGGAAATGCTCAACGCCAATCCTGCCATGGTGTTTTTCCGTGAGGAAGCCATTCCAGACGTCGAGCTTGGGCCCAAAGGCGCCTATGGTATTCCACTGATTGGCGGGCGGGCGGTTGCCATTGATCCTGCGTTTGTACCGTTGGGTAGCCTGGTGTATCTATCCACAACCTTGCCGGCCTCGCAGCAGCCGTTGCGCCGCCTGATGTTCGCTCAAGACACCGGCGCTGCCATCAAGGGCGCGGCGCGCACCGACTTTTATTGGGGAACCGGTGAGGCCGCTGGAAATCAGGCCGGTCGCATGAAGCAAACCGGTGAAATGTGGGTGCTGTGGCCGAAGCAGGCCGGTGCGCCATCAGCCCGATGAGTCGCGAATCTGTCGTCGTATGCGGGGCGGGGCTGGTGGGGCTGGCCAGCGCACTTGCGTTGGCACGGGCCGGCTTCGATACTACCCTGGTGGGGCCTGTTCGCGACTTGCCTGTGCCGGTCCCCGGCAAGTTTGGTGCACGGGTCTATGCCATTTCGCCGGCCAGCCAGCGGTTTTTGTCAGATCTGGGTGTCTGGGACATGCTCGATCCGGCCCGTATTACGCCGGTCGAAGCCATGCAGGTCTATGGCGATGCGAGTGGTCATGTACACCTGAATGCCTGGCAGGCTGCGCAAACAACGCTAACCTGGATACTCGAATCCGATGAGATCGAGCGCGTGTTGCGCCAGGCCGTCCGATTGTTTCGTGTGAACTGGTGCCCCGATCATTTCCATCAATCGAGTTCAGGCCGTGTGGTGACGTCATCCGGTCAAACCCTGCCGGCTGGTCTGGTGATCGGGGCCGATGGTGCCCGTTCACCCGTTCGCGAATCCGCCGGTATACGCCATCATTCGCGTCCCTACGGTCACTCTGGTGTCGTCACTCACCTTACGGTGCAGCGACCCCATCAAGGTACAGCGTTCCAGTGGTTTACGTCCGATGGGGTCATCGCTTTTTTACCCATGCCCGACACGCCCGAGGGGCATCAGGTTTCGCTGGTTTGGTCCATGCCGCAAGAGCAGGCCGAGGCCCTGATGGCCAAAGCGCCCGATGATCAGGCGCTTTGGCTCGAATCTCACCTGGCACCGGTATGCAGTGGTTTTTTCGGTGATGTCCACGTACGTAGTTCCGTGTTTTCGTTTCCGCTGTTCGTTGAGCACAGCGATATGGTTGCGCCGGGCATTGCCCTGGTGGGCGATGCGGCGCATCGTGTTCATCCGCTTGCCGGTCAAGGCCTGAACCTTGGGCTGGGCGATGTTCAGGAACTCTTGCGGGTACTGGCGTCTAAAGAAGCATATCGTGATGTAGGTGACATGCGCGTATTGTCGCGCTATCGCCGAGCCCGGGCCGAGCCCGTGCTGGCCATGCGCGCAGTCACCGATGGGCTGCACCGTCTTTTTGCCATTCAATCGCCTCCGGTCATGCTGGCGCGCAATCTAGGCATGACTCTGGTTGATCGTTTGCCGTTTCTGAAGCGGCGTCTTATTGACGGGGCGTCACGCTAGCGTGTCATGGGGGCAGTATTCAAAGGCGGGTGCCTTCTCTTTTAAAAGCCCTTGTGTGTTCAGTTTATTTTCGGAGTCATCATGTCATTTGTTTTTCGTCGTCGGGTCGCTATGCTGGCCCTGGCCGTTTCAGGGGCCGTGGCCGGTCTGGCGCATGCGCAGGCCGTGCCGGGGGCTGCCCCTGCAGTGGCCGAGAGTGCATCAGCAGGCCAGGATGCTGCAGGGCTCGCTTCTCCGGGTGTCGCGGTACCTGCTCCCCAGGGTGATTCCGCGTCAGCCTCATCCGGCCCTTCAGCGTCCGGCGAGTCGTCGCTGGCGCAGGTCGCCCTGGCTGTGCCGAAAGCCTCTGTTGCTCAAGTCAAAGGGCGTTTTGAAACCCGTTTTCCCGGCATTGAAATCGCCGCCGTGCGCGAGACCCCATTTCCTGGGCTTTTCGAGGTTCAGGTCGGCATGGATTTGCTCTACAGTGACGCTGATGTCAGTTATGTGATGCAGGGGTCCCTTATTGATGCCCAGTCTCGTGTTGATCTGACTTCGGCACGTCTGGTCGAACTGTCTCAGGTGCCTTTCGATCAGTTGCCTCTGGACAAGGCCATCAAGCAGGTCAAGGGGAATGGCGAGCGTGTACTGGTGGCGTTTGAGGATCCGAATTGCGGCTATTGCAAGCGTTTGCACGAAACCCTGAACGAAGTTGATAACGTGACGGTCTACACCTTGCTGTACCCGATCTTGTCCCCCGACTCCAAAGACAAGTCGCGTAACATCTGGTGTGCTCCCGACCGCGTTGCGGCCTGGCGCAACTGGATGCTTGATGGGGTTGTGCCACCCGAGGCTCAGTGTGAAACGCCTATTGAAGACATCGCCGCTTTGGGTCGTCAAATGACCATTCGGGGTACACCAGCCCTGTTCTTTGCCGATGGCTCGAGGGTCAATGGTGCCATGCCTTTGACGGCGCTGGTTGAAAAGCTGGACTCGGTCCATCAGGCCTTGGCCAAGAAATAAAACCGGGCCTTGGGCCAATTCAATACAACTCAAAAACACGACCCGCTCCATTGATTTATTCGTGAACTCCAGGTGATCTCTGAACGTCTGGGGTCACGGCTGATGGTGGTATCCGGTTTCTGTTTGCGCAGCGTCTTCGGGTGCTGCCCTGATCCCTTCAGAGAACAGGTTGAAAATCAGTTTTCGCAGCCACTGATTTCCGGGTTCTTTATGGAATTTGGCATGCCAGAACAGATTGATGCCGAATTTCGGCAAGGGCAGGGGTGGTTTACGTAGGTCAGGTTAAACGGCTCGGCATATTGGCGAGCGTACAGCTCGGGTACGCTCGCAATCAGGTCGGTTGTGGCAATAATGTGGCCCACGCCAACAAAGTGCGGCACCATCAAGCGTACCTTGCGTTTGGCGGCATAACTGTTGTCGATGATTTCATCGATTTTTGTGTGTCCGGTTCCCGCTGACACGACTTGTACATGCTCATGTTCAAAAAAATGGTCTTTCGAAACTGCTTCCCCGTCCAGCGGGTGTCCGCGGCGCATCAGGCAGACGTGCTTTTGCATGAACAGGCGTTGCTGGAAAAAACCTGTTTTCAGTTGCGGTAGCAGGCCGATGGCCAGGTCAACATGGCCAGCCTCAAGTTCATCGCCCAGACTGTCGTGCGAGTTTCGCACCGTGTTTATGGTAATGCCGGGCGCGACAGACTTCAGTGCGTGCATCAATTCTGGCAGCATGGTGATTTCGCCCAGGTCGGTCATGGCCACCACGAACTTGCGCTGGCTGGTAGCCGGGGCGAACGATGCACGCTGGTTCAGGGTTTCGTGCAAGGTGCTCAGGGCATAGGAAATTGGCTCGGCCAGCAGCGCGGCATACGGCGTTGGCTCCATGCCTTTCGAGGTGCGGATAAACAGCTCATCACCTGTGAGGGTACGCAGTCGCTTCAGCGCATTGCTGACTGCGGGTTGCGTCAGAGTGAGTTTCGCAGCGGCACCGGAAACACTGCGTTCGGTCAGCAGGTAGTTAAAGACCACCAGCAGGTTCAGGTCGATATCTTTCAGATCCATTATTCATAAAATTTATAGATTTAATTCACAGTATTCTATAGGTTAATTAAGGCTCGCTCGCTATACTCCATTTACATTACAGAATTCGAAAACAGCGAGACGAATCATGGAGTTGTCTATCCAGCCTTTGGGCCGGACTTTGTCTGCCGAGCCCGGCGCCAACCTGCTTGAAGTGCTTCAGGCCAACCAGATTCCGGTGTCATACAGTTGTATGGCGGGGCGGTGTGGTACCTGTCGCTGCAAAGTGCTCAAAGGCCAAGTGCTTGAGTCCGGCCTCGAAACCACGTTGACCAATCCGCATGCCGACAACTATGTTCTGGCTTGCATGAGTACACTGACCGAGCCCTGCACGATTGAAATTCCAGAACCTGATGAGGTCGTCACTCATCCGGCGCGCATTATCAAGGCCACCGTGGTGTCGGTTGACGATGCCACGCACGATATCAAACGCATTGTCATGAAGCCGGCCAAGCCGCTGGAGTTCTCGCCCGGCCAATACGCTACCCTGCAGTTCACACGCGACCATATCCGGCCCTATTCCATGGCCGGCCTGCATACCGATGAACACCTTGAGTTTCATGTGCGTCTGGTGCCCGAAGGGCGGGTCAGCGGTTACATCGCCGAGACGCTCAAGCCCGGTGACAGCGTCAGGGTTACGGGTCCTTTGGGTACGGCGTATTTGCGCCGCAAGCATGAAGGGCCGATATTGTGCATTGCAGGGGGTACGGGCCTGGCGCCTGTGCTGTCGATCATTCGTGGTGCGCTCGAGGGGGCATGACGAATCCGGTTCATGTGTATTTCGGGGTTCGTTCCAAAGACGATGTGTATGGTCTTGAAGCGTTGCAGGCGCTGCAGGCCCGTTTCCCAATCTTGAGGTTCATGTGGTGGTCACGGTGGGCGAGGCCGCTCCGGGGCAGCGCAGCGGTTTGGTTACCGATGCCGTTGAGGCAGACTGGCCTTCACTGGACGGTTTCCGCGTTTATTTATGTGGTTCCCCACCGATGGTGGATGCCGCAACCCTTCTGGTAACTCGTAAAGGTGTGCCGGCAGACCATGTGTATGCCGACGCGTTTTATGCCAGTGCCAGCTGACCGATATTGATTTGCAAGGAGAGGATGATGAGCACTAGCGCTGACAGTTTCCCCCGCGACCCGCAGTGGGAGGGGATGGCACCAGTCGGATCCCGTTCTGGGTTTATACCGATAACGATATTTACAAGAAAGAACTTGAACGCCTGTTCTACAAAAACCATTGGTGTTATGTAGGGCTTGAGGCCGAGGTGCCCAATCCGGGTGATTTCAAGCGCACTTTCATTGGCGAACGCTCGGTCATCATGACGCGTGATGCCGAGGGTGGCATCAATGTGGTGGAAAACGTCTGTGCTCACCGGGGCATGCAGTTTGTACGCGAACGTACCGGCAATACCAAAGAGCTGGTTTGTGCATATCATCAATGGAATTACAGCCTGAAAGGTGACCTGCAGGGCGTTCCGTTTTTGCGGGGTGTCAAAAAAGACGGCCAGGTTCATGGTGGTATGCCCAAAGACTTCAAGACCAAAGAGCATGGTTTGACCAAACTGAAGGTTGCCACGCGCGGGGGCGTTGTTTTTGCATCGTTCGACCATGATGTTGTGCCGTTTGAAGAGTTTCTGGGCCCTGAAATCCTCCAGTACTTTGATCGCCTGTTCAATGGCCGCAAGCTGCATATTCTGGGCTATAACCGCCAGCGTATTCCGGGTAACTGGAAGCTTATGCAGGAAAACATCAAAGACCCTTACCATCCGGGCTTGTTGCACACCTGGTTCGTAACTTACGGTCTGTGGCGCGCCGACAATAAATCAGCATTGCGCATGGACGAACACAATCGCCACGCGGCCATGATTTCCACGCGTGGCAACGCCGGTGCCAAGAATGAAGTCACGCAGGGTGTCACATCATTCAAAGAAGGGATGCAGGTCCAGGACAAGCGTTTGCTGGACATCGTCCATGAAGACTGGTGGGGTGAGCCCACCGCAGTCATGATGACGGTATTTCCCAGTGTCATTTTCCAGCAGCAGGTCAACAGCGTTTCAACCCGCCACATTCAGCCCAATGATGAGGGCTCGTTCGATTTCGTCTGGACGCATTTCGGTTTCGACGATGACACGGAAGAAATGACAAAGCGTCGGCTCATCCAGGCCAACCTGTTTGGTCCGGCCGGCTTTGTGTCGGCTGACGATGGTGAAGTCATCGAATTCTCGCAGTATGGTTTCGAGCAAAAGCCCTGGCATCGGGCTGTCGCAGAACTGGGTGGCTACGAAGTTGAAAATACCGAACACATGGTGACCGAAACGCTCATTCGCGGCATGTACGAGTACTGGCGCAAACAGTTGGAGATCTGAACATGATTGACGTTCAAGCTTATATGAACCTGAACAAACTGTATGCTGACTACGTCGCTGCAGTCGATTCCAAAGACTGGTCCGCCTGGACCGAACTGTTTGCTGACGATTGCGAATACAAGGTCCAGCCGCGGGAGAATTTCGAACGGGGCTTCCCTTTGTCGACGCTGTGGTTGCTGAGCAAGAACATGCTCAAAGACCGTGCCTACGGTATTCAGGAAACATTGTTCCACGATCCGTACTATCAGCGCCATGTGGTTGGTGCGCCGCGTATTCTCGGCTTCGAGAATGGTGTCATACAGTCTGAGGCCAACTATGCGGTGTTTCGTACAAAGTATGATGGTGAATCAACCGTGTTCAATGTTGGCCGCTACCTGGACAAGGTCATTGCCACTGAAGACGGCCTTAAATTCAAAGAGCGTTTCTGTATCTATGATTCAGAGATGATCCCTAACTCAATTATTTATCCTATCTAGAGGCCGTTATGACGCAATGGGTTGATGTGCTGGCTGCTGATGATGTGCCCGATGATGATGTGGTCGGCGTTCAGGCAGGTGGCCGTGATCTTGCCATCTATGGTGTAGAAGGCAATGTGTTCGCTACAGACAATATCTGCAGTCACGGCAATGCGAGGTTGTGTGACGGCTTTCTTGAAGACTTTGAAATCGAATGCCCGTTACACCAGGGGCGTTTTGATATTCGCAACGGCAAAGCCATGTGCGAGCCCCTGACGGAAGACATCCGCGCCTATCCTGTCAAGATAGAAAACGGGCGGGTCTGGGTCGAGCTCGAATGATCCGGCTGCGCGGGCCCATGGTTGTTGAACGCAGGGGCGTGCTGATCGCATATTAAAAACCCCCAGGCACGGGGGCGCTGTCTTCGGTGCGGGCCAGTACACCAGACACGGGTGACAAGCGCAACGGTTTTAAAATGAAAAAGCACAAGGGCGAAGCGGCTGAAACCGCTTCGCCCTTTGTGTTTGCGAGGGTGGTACTGCACTGTCGTGGCGGTCAGCCTTTCTTGGCAACCTTGCCGTAAATAAACAGCACAATCACGGCCCCGATGATAGAGCCGATCCAGCCAGCGCCCTGGCCTGCAGCATAAAGCCCAGTGCGGCTCCCAGGTAGCCTGCCACAATCGAACCAGCTATACCCAAGATGATTGTCATGATGATGCCCAGCTTCTGGTCGCCAGGCATGATGGCGCGGGCGAGAAGGCCCACGATAAAGCCAACCACAATCATGCTGATGATGCCCATATCTATACTCCGAAAGTTGTAGGTCCCGATAGCGTAAGGGCGGTAGCACTGATTAGTCCAGATCAATGTTGCCGTATCGATGCGCGTGTTGATGGGTATGTTGAGTTCAGTGCGTGTTGGGTGCATGGTTGGTTGGATAAATGCAGATTGGTTTATTGAACAACCGAGACCTGACTTAAATAGGCCAGGTCAGATTGTTATGTATCCATGTCTTGTGCACCCCTATATATGGGTAGGCCTGCATATAAGGCATGTCTATAAGGACGGACGCATAGTCGTCATGCGTCATGCATCATGGATATATTGGGGTTGCAGTTACAGCAGCGGTTGGGATTATCCAGCGTGCTGAACTGTCCAAGTATCAGTGTGCTGCCTGGAAGTGGTCTGGCCAGCATAAAAAAGTTAGTGCTTCTGCGGCGAGGTCGTCCCGGGTTGAATTTATTTCTGGTTAAGTTGAAATAATTAATATAAACAGATAGTTAAGCTTTTCAACCAGCTTGTTCATCCATCAATCAGGTTGTCTGTTCTGAAATTATTTTCACGATTTTTGAATATTTTTGTGTTTTGACTTGCACGGCGTAAAAAACTCGTGCTATAGTTCGGCCTCTTTGCAGCACAACACCTTCGGGTTAACCCTTAAGCGGGTCGAAACGAAGTCCGGTTTACCGGGTAGTTCAGGTTTGTTAAACGCGTTTGTTTCAAACAAATTAACGTCAGGCAAATGTGTTCTAATGGTGTTGTGAGGTAAAGCGAAGCGGGACGATGCAGTGTGCTTTTTCGTCGCAGCGCAGTTGGCCGGTTCAGGCGGTTCTGGTTTCAGAATAGTTTGGATGCTGGGTTCAGCGGCGTAGTCAGCGGGTTTTGAGGTTTCGAAAGTTTTTGAGGTTTGAAAAATTTTTGAAAAAATCTTCAAAACGAGTTGACAGCGATAAAAAACTGGTTCATAATCTCGTTTCTTCGCTGATCAAACAGATCAACGAAACGCAGCAAGGCAGCGCCAAGTGCGGTAGGTTAAATTCTACTGTGTTTGTGAAGACGCCGGTTGCAACTGCTCTTTAACAATTAAACAACCGATAAGTGTGGGCGCTTGAGTTAACTGCATTGGCCAACACCCTTCTCACGAAGGGGCTAAAGCAATACACATTCAAGTGCTCGCACAAGAAACAAGTCAAGCCTGATTTTTAATCAGAGCTCTGTTTGTTTCTTTGAGTACAGCGACGTATGACCTGACCTTTCGGGGTTAAGGAAAATACGATTTACAGGTTTAAACTGAAGAGTTTGATCCTGGCTCAGATTGAACGCTAGCGGGATGCTTTACACATGCAAGTCGAACGGTAGCACGAAGAAAGCTTGCTTTCTTTGGTGACGAGTGGCGAACGGGTGAGTAATGTATCGGAACGTACCCAGTAGCGGGGGATAACTACGCGAAAGCGTGGCTAATACCGCATACGCCCTACGGGGGAAAGGGGGATCGCAAGACCTCTCACTATTGGAGCGGCCGATATCGGATTAGCTAGTTGGTGGGGTAAAGGCCTACCAAGGCGACGATCCGTAGCTGGTTTGAGAGGACGACCAGCCACACTGGGACTGAGACACGGCCCAGACTCCTACGGGAGGCAGCAGTGGGGAATTTTGGACAATGGGGGCAACCCTGATCCAGCCATCCCGCGTGTGCGATGAAGGCCTTCGGGTTGTAAAGCACTTTTGGCAGAGAAGAAACGACTCTGGATAATACCCGGGGTTAATGACGGTATCTGCAGAATAAGCACCGGCTAACTACGTGCCAGCAGCCGCGGTAATACGTAGGGTGCAAGCGTTAATCGGAATTACTGGGCGTAAAGCGTGCGCAGGCGGTTCGGAAAGAAAGATGTGAAATCCCAGAGCTTAACTTTGGAATGGCATTTTTAACTCCCGAGCTAGAGTATGTCAGAGGGGGTAGAATTCCACGTGTAGCAGTGAAATGCGTAGAGATGTGGAGGAATACCGATGGCGAAGGCAGCCCCTGGGATAATACTGACGCTCATGCACGAAAGCGTGGGGAGCAAACAGGATTAGATACCCTGGTAGTCCACGCCCTAAACGATGTCAACTAGCTGTTGGGGCCTTCGGGCCTTAGTAGCGCAGCTAACGCGTGAAGTTGACCGCCTGGGGAGTACGGTCGCAAGATTAAAACTCAAAGGAATTGACGGGGACCCGCACAAGCGGTGGATGATGTGGATTAATTCGATGCAACGCGAAAAACCTTACCTACCCTTGACATGTCTGGAATCCTTTAGAGATAGAGGAGTGCTCGCAAGAGAACCGGAACACAGGTGCTGCATGGCTGTCGTCAGCTCGTGTCGTGAGATGTTGGGTTAAGTCCCGCAACGAGCGCAACCCTTGTCATTAGTTGCTACGAAAGGGCACTCTAATGAGACTGCCGGTGACAAACCGGAGGAAGGTGGGGATGACGTCAAGTCCTCATGGCCCTTATGGGTAGGGCTTCACACGTCATACAATGGTCGGGACAGAGGGTTGCCAACCCGCGAGGGGGAGCCAATCTCAGAAACCCGATCGTAGTCCGGATTGCAGGCTGCAACTCGCCTGCATGAAGTCGGAATCGCTAGTAATCGCGGATCAGCATGCCGCGGTGAATACGTTCCCGGGTCTTGTACACACCGCCCGTCACACCATGGGAGTGGGTTTCACCAGAAGTAGATAGCCTAACCGCAAGGGGGCGTTTACCACGGTGGGATTCATGACTGGGGTGAAGTCGTAACAAGGTAGCCGTATCGGAAGGTGCGGCTGGATCACCTCCTTTAAGAGCACGTCTGGTTTGGTGTAGTTGATATTAAGCGTCCACGCTTATCGGTTGTTTGAAAGTGCAGTCGGCATGGGTTGTAGTTCAGGCTACAGCAGTGCACCCATCGGGTTAAGGCCAAGGGTCAGTAGCTCAGTCGGTTAGAGCACCGTCTTGATAAGGCGGGGGTCGTTGGTTCGATTCCAACTTGACCCACCATAGTTTTACGAGAAGGGGATTAGCTCAGCTGGGAGAGCACCTGCTTTGCAAGCAGGGGGTCGTCGGTTCGATCCCGTCATCCTCCACCAAAATCTCTGAACTTGATTCAAGTGATTGAGCAAGTTGAGGGTTAGGGTAGTTCGGTGAAGTGGTCTTGGGGTGTGCTGTGGAAGTGGTGCGGTAGTCAGTAAATTCATGCCAGGCTAACGAAGAGCATCTTGAAGTGTTGTATAATTCAGGGTTCTGTTCGTTAGCTTACCGATAGGTAAGTTATCGGCTGTAAATCGTTCTTTAACAATCAGGAAGAAGCAACAACACAATGAAGTAGTTATGGTGAGTTGCAGCATAGCAAATCCGTGAGTTGATTTTTAATCAATTCGCTACGGGTCTGTCAATGGTGTAACCCGCGATAAGTACGGGTTGTGATTGCATTAAACAATTTAGTTCAAGTAGTTCTCAAATCCAGTCATTCATGGCTGGGCCTTAAGAATGATGAACGGCACAAACACGCAAACTCAAGTTAGAGACCTATAGCGTGCAACGTTATAGGATCAAGTGACTAAGTGCACATGGTGGATGCCTTGGCGATCACAGGCGATGAAGGACGTTGTAGCCTGCGAAAAGCTGCGGGGAGCTGGCAAACAAGCTTTGATCCGCAGATGTCCGAATGGGGAAACCCACCCTCGCAAGAGGGTATCACACACTGAATACATAGGTGTGTTGAAGCGAACCGGGTGAACTGAAACATCTCAGTAACTCGAGGAAAAGAAATCAACCGAGATTCCGGTAGTAGCGGCGAGCGAAACCGGAGCAGCCGTGACGATTTAGCATGTTGTATAACCGAAGGCCCTGGAAAGAGCCGCCGTAGCAGGTGATAGCCCTGTAGGTGAAATACAGTATGTGGAACTAAGCGTCAGACAAGTAGGGCGGGACACGTGAAATCCTGTCTGAAGATGGGGGGACCATCCTCCAAGGCTAAATACTCGTGATCGACCGATAGTGAACCAGTACCGTGAGGGAAAGGCGAAAAGAACCCCGGAAGGGGAGTGAAATAGATCCTGAAACCGTGTGCATACAAACAGTAGGAGCCTCTTTATGGGGTGACTGCGTACCTTTTGTATAATGGGTCAGCGACTTACATTCAGTGGCAAGCTTAACCGAATAGGGAAGGCGTAGCGAAAGCGAGTCCGAATAGGGCGATTTTAGTCGCTGGGTGTAGACCCGAAACCAGGCGATCTATCCATGGTCAGGTTGAAGGCACAGTAACACGTGCTGGAGGACCGAACCCACTAATGTTGAAAAATTAGGGGATGAACTGTGGATAGGGGTGAAAGGCTAAACAAGCCTGGAAATAGCTGGTTCTCTCCGAAAACTATTTAGGTAGTGCCTCGCGTATTACTGCCGGGGGTAGAGCACTGTTATGGCTAGGGGGTCATTGCGATTTACCAAACCATGGCAAACTCCGAATACCGGCAAGTACAGCGCGGGAGACAGAGCACCGGGTGCTAACGTCCGGACTCAAGAGGGAAACAACCCAGACCGCCAGCTAAGGTCCCTAAAACGGGCTAAGTGGGAAACGAAGTGGGAAGGCTTAGACAGTCAGGAGGTTGGCTTAGAAGCAGCCATCCTTTAAAGAAAGCGTAATAGCTCACTGATCGAGTCGTCCTGCGCGGAAGATGTAACGGGGCTAAGCCAGTTACCGAAGCTGCGGGTGTATATCTTCGATATACGCGGTAGGAGAGCGTTCTGTAAGCCTGCGAAGGCAGATTGTAAAGTCTGCTGGAGGTATCAGAAGTGCGAATGCTGACATGAGTAGCGATAAAGGGGTGAAAAGCCCCTCGCCGTAAGTCCAAGGTTTCCTGCGCAACGTTCATCGGCGCAGGGTGAGTCGGCCCCTAAGGCGAGGCAGAGATGCGTAGCTGATGGGAAGCTGGTTAATATTCCAGCACCGTTGCAGTATGCGATGGGGGGACGGATTGCGAAAGGTTATCGGGGTGTTGGAAGTCCCCGTTGCTGCACTATAGAAGGCGCTTTAGGCAAATCCGGGCGCGTAATTCAAGGGTGTGGCTGAATAAGACTTCGGTCTTAAACTAATCGGAAGTGGTCCCAAGAAAAGCCTCTAAGCTTCAGTACTGCACGACCGTACCGCAAACCGACACAGGTGGACGGGATGAATATTCCAAGGCGCTTGAGAGAACTCAGGAGAAGGAACTCGGCAAATTGATACCGTAACTTCGGGAGAAGGTATACCCTGGTAGTGTGATGGGCCTGCGCCCTGAGCATGAAGGGGTCACAGAGAATCGGTGGCTGCGACTGTTTATTAAAAACACAGCACTCTGCTAACACGAAAGTGGACGTATAGGGTGTGACGCCTGCCCGGTGCCGGAAGGTTAAGTGATGGGGTGCAAGCTCTTGATCGAAGCCCCGGTAAACGGCGGCCGTAACTATAACGGTCCTAAGGTAGCGAAATTCCTTGTCGGGTAAGTTCCGACCTGCACGAATGGCGTAACGATGGCCACACTGTCTCCTCCTGAGACTCAGCGAAGTTGAAGTGTTTGTGATGATGCAATCTACCCGCGGCTAGACGGAAAGACCCCATGAACCTTTACTGTAGCTTTGCATTGAACTGTGAACCGGCCTGTGTAGGATAGGTGGGAGGCGTTGAAACCAAGTCGCTAGATTTGGCCGAGCCAACCTTGAAATACCACCCTGGTCTGTTTGCGGTTCTAACCTTGGCCCGTTATCCGGGTTGGGGACAGTGCATGGTGGGCAGTTTGACTGGGGCGGTCTCCTCCCAAAGCGTAACGGAGGAGTTCGAAGGTACGCTAGGTACGGTCGGAAATCGTGCTGATAGTGCAATGGCATAAGCGTGCTTGACTGTGAGACTGACACGTCGAACAGGTGCGAAAGCAGGACATAGTGATCCGGTGGTTCTGAATGGAAGGGCCATCGCTCAACGGATAAAAGGTACTCTGGGGATAACAGGCTGATACCGCCCAAGAGTTCATATCGACGGCGGTGTTTGGCACCTCGATGTCGGCTCATCTCATCCTGGGGCTGTAGCCGGTCCCAAGGGTATGGCTGTTCGCCATTTAAAGAGGTACGTGAGCTGGGTTTAAAACGTCGTGAGACAGTTTGGTCCCTATCTGCCGTGGGCGTTGGATACTTGACGGAGCCTGCTCCTAGTACGAGAGGACCGGAGTGGACGTACCGCTGGTGTATCGGTTGTCATGCCAATGGCATTGCCGAGTAGCTATGTACGGAAGAGATAACCGCTGAAGGCATCTAAGCGGGAAACTCGTCTGAAGATTAGGTATCCCGGGGCCTAGAGCCCCCTGAAGGGTCGTTCGAGACCAGGACGTTGATAGGCTGGGTGTGTACGTACAGTAATGTACTTAGCTAACCAGTACTAATTGCCCGTGCGGCTTGATCCTATAACCTTGCAGGTTAACGTGATTCAAGTGCCGTTCAAACAAATTGAAAGTCTGCCCTAACCCGGCAGCAACAGCACCGCTAAACAACGCAACCCAACACTGCAAAACATAAGTACTCACCATCGTGTGTGATGCATCACGCACCACACGTTGCTTCTTCCACGATTGGCCCAGGTTGGCCTAAGCAGTTCACCAGCCCAGGCAACAAGTTACGCTTGACGACCATAGCGAGGTGGTCCCACCCCTTCCCATCCCGAACAGGACCGTGAAACACCTCTGCGCCGATGATAGTTGATTAACGTCTGTGAAAGTAGGTCATCGTCAGGCTTTTATACCAAAACGCCCCGCAACTCTTCGTTGCGGGGCGTTTTACTTTGGAAAACAACATAGACAACTGCCCAGCGCCAACCCAGCGTACGGTGCATCACGCTAAGCCGGGCATTGGCTGTTGATGCGATGGATTCTCATGGCAACGGTGTCTTAGCGCTATGGCAATAACCTCTTTAGATACCACTCCGCTGCCCGTGCGTCAGGGCGTCGCGCCCAGCCGTGTGCATCTGCCTCAGGGCCCTTGGCCAACCCTGATCGATTTCCTGATCGAACGATTTCCGTTCACCGCACCACAGGTGATTCGGGAGCGGCTGGCTCGCGGTGAGATTGTCGATCAGGACGGAGTTTCGCAAACAGCTGACACCACCTATCAACCCAATCAATGGCTTTGGTACTATCGTGAGGTACCTGATGAAGCCATCGTTCCTTTCGAAATTGATATCCTGTACCGCGACGAGCGGATACTGGTGATCGATAAACCCCATTTTCTGGCCAGTATTCCTGGTGGGCGCTATTTGCGGGAAACAGCGCTGACGCGTCTTCGTCAACAGCCAGGGTTAACCCAGCTGAGTCCGGCACACCGACTGGATCGTGAGACTGCCGGTGTCATGCTGTTGACGCTTGACCCTTCGTGTCGTGGTGCGTACCAGTCACTGTTTCAGTCGCGCGAAGTCCAGAAGATTTATGAGGCCGTTGCGCCCTGGCGCGACGGGCTTGAGTTTCCACGTATGCATGAAAGTTGCCTGGCCCCTAAGGCCACGCATTTCACCATGCAGGAAGTACCGGGTGAACCTAACAGCCGAACTCTGATCGAGTTGCTTCGCCGCATGGGTGATCTGGCGCTTTATCAGTTGTCTCCTGTGACAGGTCGAAAACACCAATTACGGGTCCACTTGAGTTCGCTGGGTATACCGATCTGCAATGACCTTTTTACCCGGAACTGCAGCCGTCAGCGTCATTTGACAATTTTGACCGGCCGTTGCAGTTGCTGGCACGACGCATCTCATTTACTGATCCCTACACAGGGCAAGAGCGTGTGTTCGAAAGCCGGCGAACGCTGGCAATGGCGCTGTAATTTATCGTTAAGGTGCTCGTTGGGACGCACCATGGTATGCCAGGTGAGCGCCTGCCAAGTATAGACGCGTCGCCCTTGGCTCTCATTCTTGCCGCATCGTATGCCACAATTGATGCTGTATTCAACATTCCGGTAAATCGCAGCAATGTCCGATTCCATGAAACAGCGCCTCGAGCATATACGCACCCGCATCCAGCAAGCGTGCGCGCGCGCAGGACGGGACCCAGCAACCGTTAATTTACTGGCCGTCAGTAAAACATTTGGTCCGGACGCCATTCGTGAAGCGGCCGGATTGGGGTTGGTTCAGTTTGGCGAGAATCGCATGCAGGAAGTCCGTGAAAAGGTTCCTCAGCTTGAGGACCTGGCCTTGCGCTGGGTGCTGATCGGTCATTTGCAAACCAACAAGGCCAAAGATGCAGTACGCTGGGTCAACGAAGTGCAATCGCTTGACCGTGAGTCACTGGCCGAGACACTGCATCGACGTTTGGCAGACGATGGGCGAAGTATCGACGTTTTGGTCCAGGTTAAAACGTCACCAGAGCCTTCGAAGTTTGGCCTTGAACCGGGTGAGCTGTTGCCTTTCCTTAACGTACTTCAAAACTATCCAACGCTGAAGGTTAAAGGTTTGATGACGCTAGCCATTAATTCTGATGATGAAGCGGCGGTACGTGCGTGTTTTAGCCAGCTGCGTCAGTTGCGCGACCAGGCGCAGGCGGCCGGCTATACCGGTGTTCAACGCCTGTCGATGGGAATGACCAGTGACTTTGAGTGGGCGATCGAAGAGGGGGCAACCGATATCCGGATTGGTTCTGCGTTGTTTGGCAGCCGCAGTTACGCTTGACCTCTGTTTGAATGGGCAACCGCATCAGGCGTGTTCATTCAACGTTCTATTCGCATGACGTTATTTCCGCACGTTGCTGTTAAGCATGACCCATTGTGTTGTTGTAATCCAGGCCGGATATTACGGTAATACGCCTTTCGGCTCGGCTTTGCCGGGACGGGCTCAACGCCCTGTAGCTCTCTCGAGGTTTTTATGAAAAAAATTTTTATACGTCTGTTTGCAGCCATACTCGGGATGGCCTGTACCGCAGCCTTTGCCCAGACACTAGATGCGGTCATAAAGCGTGACTATTTGCAGTGTGGTCTGACCACCGGTTTTGCCGGGTTTTCAGCACCCGACGACAAAGGGCGTTGGCAAGGGCTTGATGTTGATCTGTGTCGTGCAGTGGCGGCTGCCGTATTGGGTGATGCGGAAAAGTACAAGGCAATTCCACTGAATTCCCAGCAGCGGTTTACCGCTTTGCAGTCCGGAGAAATTGATGTTCTGGCGCGTAATACTTCGGTGACACAGCAGCGAGATACTGCATTGGGGGTAATTCATGCGGGCATCAACTTTTACGATGGTCAGGGGTTTCTGCTGCCCCGGGCTTCAGGCGTGAGTTCGGCCAAAGAGCTTGATGGGGCAACGATCTGCTTGCAGACCGGAACATCGAACGAAAACACCTTGGCTGATTGGGCGCGTGCCAACGGCATTCAGTACAAGCCCGTAGTCATCGAACAGTTCAATGAGGCCGTATCGGCGTTCGCGGCGGGGCGGTGTGATGTGTTTTCAACCGATGCCTCCGGTCTGGCCGCGATCCGCGCATCACGCTTGGGCAATCCGGATGACTACGTCGTTTTGCCTGAACTGATTTCAAAAGAACCTCTGGGGCCGTTCGTTCGTCAGGGTGACGACGCGTGGCTCAATATTGTGAAGTGGTCATTGATCGCCATGATGCTGGCAGAAGAACTGGGTGTCAGTTCGGCGAATGTCGATGACCAGCTTAAAAGCCCTCACCGGCCATACAGCGATTGCTGGGGGTCACCGGTAACGCCGGAAAGAACCTTGGGCTGGATGAGCAATGGGCCTATCGTATTGTGAAACAGGTTGGCAATTATGCCGAAAGTTTCGAACGCAATGTGGGCCAGAGCAGTCCTCTTAAAATCGAACGAGGCATGAATGCGTTGTGGCGCGATGGCGGTTTGATGTATCCATTGCCAATTCGTTAAGTTATGGGCGCATGCCTGGTGCTTGAGTTGACCTTGGGTTAGTTCATTAAAACGTTAATGCTTCGCTTGCTGTTGCAGGCGCCCGTCCGGCAGGCGTTCAATATGTCCGTCCAGCTCAAGTTCAGTCAGGCGTCGATTAAGCAGTACGATGTCCAGACCCGTGCGTTCAAGCAGGGTGTCGACGGTAACCGGGTCGAAGCCCAATGCCCTTAAAACACTGTCGTTTTTGGGAAGCCCGGTATCTTTGCGGTTGGGGTTGCTGTCGGCGGCAGGAATGCCGGGGGCCCCAGCGCCTTGGTAGCCGGTGCGTCGCGTTGTTGGTTGACCTGACCGTGTCACGATCCCGGGCAGGTTGGACTGCAGTTCTTCAACAATATCCTGACCGGACTCAACCAGCTTTGCTCCTTGGCGGATCAGCGCATGGCACCCGCGTGACAGGGGAGAGTGGATCGAGCCAGGTATGGCAAAAACTTCGCGCCCGATTTCAGAAGCCTGGCGTGCGGTAATCAGTGAACCACTTTGCAATGCGGCCTCGACCACCAGTACGCCACGGCTTAGCCCGGCCACAATCCGGTTACGTCGTGGAAACTGATGCGGCAGGGCCTTGAACCCCAGCGGAAATTCAGTGACCAGAGCCCCTTGCTCTGCAATCTGGTGGGCCAGGTCGCGGTTGCGTGCGGGGTAAACGATGTCGATACCTGTACCCAGGACGGCGATTGTGCTGCCGCCTTTTGGCCCTGCCGCAAGGGCGCCTTGATGTGCAGCGGTATCAATGCCGGTAGCCAGACCACTGATGACCCCCAGCCCGTGTCCGCAAGATGCCGGGCAAAATCACGGGCATTTTCCAGACCACCGGGGGTGGCATGGCGTGCCCCCACAATTGCAATGGATGAGCGGGACAAGAGGTCGGGCCGGCCGTTAACGTAGAGTACAGGCGGCGGGTCGTGGGTTTCCAGCAGTCCGGACGGGTATGCCGGGTCGGCCAGTGTCACCAGGTAATGATGAGGGTGATCAAGCCATTCCCGTGTTTTGGCGATTTGCATGACAATGTCATCTGACGCGGGTCGAGCCAACTGAACGGCCAGCTCGTGGGGTAACCACTTCAACAGTTGGCCCACCGATTGTTCAAAAATGATCTGGGGCAAACCGATGGCGGCCAGAAGGTGGCGTGCATGAACGGGCCCGATCCCGGGTTCCAGGGTCAGGCGTATCCAGGCGTCGAGTTCATCTTGGGGCAGTGTCAGCGGCATAGGGCAAGAGTGTGCCACAGACGGCACGTTAACTGTATTCCCGGCAGGACATAAACAGCCGTCGGTCGTGGGTGAGACACCCGCTTGGTATAATGGCAGGGTTAATTTCAACGTTGATAACCATGGCTTTGCTTACTATTCTTCGCTATCCCGACCCTCGTTTGCACAAGGTCGCCAAACCGGTGCAGGTGGTCGATGACCGTATCCGTCAGCTGGTCAAGGACATGGCCGAGACAATGTATGCAGCCCCGGGTGTGGGGCTGGCGGCAACCCAGGTTGATGTCCACGAGCGGGTGGTTGTTATCGATGTGTCTGAAGACGGTAACGACCTGAAGGTACTGATCAACCCTGAAATCATTCATAAAAGTGAAGAGCTTCAGGTCTACGAAGAGGGCTGCCTTTCCGTGCCAGGCATTTATGACCGGGTTGAGCGTTCGGCACAGATCCGCGTGCGTGCACTGAACGAGCATGGGCAAACCTACGAATTTGATGCCGAAAGCTTGTTGGCGGTGTGCGTGCAGCACGAGCTCGATCATCTTGAAGGTAAGGTCTTCGTTGAATATCTGTCGTCGCTCAAGCTCAATCGCATCAAGAACAAATTGCGTAAACAAGAGCGCGAAGCGGTCAAGGCGTAGTCGGTCATGCGCGTTGTCTTTGCCGGTACCCCCGAATTTGCCCGCATTGCGCTCGATGCCATCCGCGCAGCAGGACACGACGTACCGTTGGTGCTGACCCAGCCCGACCGGCCATCCGGGCGTGGTCTGAAGCTCACGCCCAGTGCGGTCAAGCAAGCCGCCCTTGATGCCGGCATCCCGGTTCAGCAACCACGCAGTTTGCGTCTCGACGGCAAATATCCCGACGAGGCCCAGGCGGCTCGCCAGGCACTACTTGATGCCCGTCCCGATGTCATGGTCGTGGCGGCGTATGGCCTGATCCTTCCGCAATGGGCGTTGCAGCTACCCAAGGCAGGTTGCCTGAATATCCATGCCAGCCTGTTGCCACGTTGGCGGGGGCCGCGCCAATCCAGCGTGCCATCGAAGCCGGTGATACCGAAACAGGTATTGCCATCATGCAGATGGATGAAGGGCTGGATACCGGCGATATGGTGCTGGTTCGAGCCCTGCCGATTACGCCTGAACATACGGCGGCGCGGTTGCACGACGAGCTGGCGGAGCTGGGCGGTCAGTGCATTGTTGACGCCTTGAAGGGTGTCGAAACCAGCAGCCTTGTACATACACCCCAGCCCGAGACCGGTGTGTGTTATGCCGCCAAGCTCGACAAGGCAGAGGCCGCGCTTGATATTTCATTGCCGGCGCAGGTGCTGGCTCGTCGCATTCGTGCGTTCAATCCGGTTCCTGGCGCTACCATGCAGCTGGCCGGTTGGCCAGCACCGGTCAAGGTCTGGTTTGCCCAGGCCTTACCAGGCCAGACAGGAACCCGTCCGGGGCAAATTGTTTCTGCCACGGCGGCCGGTCTTGATGTCGCAACAGGGGATGGGGTGCTGCGCATTCTGGAAGCGCAAAAACCCGGTGGAAAGCGCCAGGACATTGGCGCCTTCCTGAACGGCTCACCTTATATTGTTTCGCCGTAAAGGTCGTATTCGTCTGAGTCAGTGACCCGTACCCGGACTTTGTCGCCGGGTTTCAGGGTGCGTTCGGTACTGACGAATACGTTGCCGTCGATTTCAGGCGCATCAGCGCTGGAACGACCGATGGGGCCGTCTTCATCAATTTCATCAATCAGAACATCGATGTCCTGTCCGACCTTGCGGGCCAGGCGTGCGGTGGAAATGGCTTGCTGGTGTGCCATGAAGCGTTCCCAGCGATCTTGCTTGATGTCCTCGGGTACGTGGTCTGGCAGCTCGTTAGCCTTGGCGCCATCGACGGCCGAATACTGGAAGCAGCCGACGCGATCAAGCTGGGCTTCGGACATCCAGTCGAGCAGATACTGGAAGTCATCTTCGGTTTCGCCGGGGAAGCCGACAATGAACGTCGAACGCAAGGTCAGGTCGGGACAGGTTTCGCGCCACTGCTTGATGCGAGCCAGGGTCTTGTCTTCAAACGCGGGCCGCTTCATCAGTTTCAGGATGCGCGGGCTGGCGTGCTGGAACGGGATGTCAAGGTAAGGCAGGATTTTGCCGTCGGCCATGAGGGGAATGACCTCGTCGACATGCGGGTAAGGGTAGACATAGTGCAGGCGCGTCCAGATGCCGAACTCTGACAAGGCTTCACAGAGTTGGGTCATGTGCGTCTTGATGGGGCGCCCGTTCCAGAAGCCGCTGCGGAACTTCACGTCAACGCCGTAGGCGCTGGTGTCTTGTGAGATAACCAGCAGTTCTTTGACCCCGGCTTTGACCAGGCGCTCGGCCTCGCCCATGACATCGCCAATCGGGCGGCTGACCAAGTCGCCGCGCAATGACGGAATGATGCAGAAGCTGCAGCGGTGGTTACAGCCTTCAGATATTTTCAGGTAGGCATAGTGACGCGGGGTCAGCTTGATGCCCTGCGGCGGGACCAGATCGGTATACGGGTCGTGACTGATATTGGGCGGAGCAGCCTCATGCACGGCGCGTACGGCCTCTTCGTATTGTTGCGGGCCGGTTACGGCCAGTACGGAAGGATGCACATTGCGAATGACTGATTCTTCGACGCCCATACAGCCAGTGACAATGACGCGCCCGTTTTCAGCGATGGCTTCACCAATGGCCTCAAGCGACTCGGCTTTGGCACTGTCGATGAAACCACAGGTGTTGACGACAACCACGTCGGCATTATCGTAGTCGGGAGTGATGGCGTACCCTTCGGTGCGCAGTTGTGTCAGGATACGTTCGGAGTCGACCAGCGCTTTGGGGCAGCCCAGGCTGACAAAACCGACTTTTGGGGAACTCATGCGTTAACCTCGTTAGCCTGATTAAGGCTTGATAGAAAAAAGAATTTTACTGCGTTGCGCTGCCTGTGGCAGGGCGGTGTGCCAATGATTTAATGCTACATTCCGACAGAGTGAATTTTTAAGGTTTTTTGACAACGTGACCGACCCCGCTTCGATTCGTTATTCGCTGGCTGATACCTTGCTGGCCAGCGCCAGGGCCTTGCAAGCGGTTCATGAAGGCCAGTCATTGTCTGATGTGCTGGGTCAGGTGCCGGCCGCAACGCGTGGGGCAACCCAGGCCGTGACATTTCATGTGTTGCGCAATCTGGGCCAGGCTCTGGAAGTGCGGCATATGCTGGTGCCTAAAACGCCGCCTGTACCTTTGCTGGATGCGTTATTGCAGGTGGCCTTGTGTGTGCTTGATACCGCCATGCAGGCTGAAGCCCTGGTTGCTGCGGGTAAAACCCCGCGTGCCGATTGGCCGGTTTATGCCGTGCATACGGCGGTCGACCAAGCGGTTGAAGCCGTTGCCGGCCACCGGCAGATCCGGCCCTTCAAAGCCTTGATGAACGGAGTTTTGCGGCGCTTCACTCGCGAACGCGACGCTATTTTAACGCGTGCCAGGGGTAATCCGGAGGCGCGCTGGAATCACCCCAACTGGTGGGTTCGGCGTATCCGGCAGGCCTGGCCCGAGCACTGGAAAATGGTATTGGGGGCGGCCGATTTCCCTCCACCCATGACGTTACGCGTTAATGTCCGGCAGTGCTCGCAAGCGCAGTTGCTGGCCGAACTGGCCGCCTCAGGTATTGCCGCGCATGCCCAAGGTCCATCCGGTGTCGTTCTGGCGCACCCCAGGCCGGTACATGACGTCCCCGGGTTTACGCAAGGGTGGTGGTCGGTACAAGACGAATCTGCCCAGTTGGCGGCGCCGCTGCTGGGTGTGAAACCCGGTATGCGTGTGCTTGATGCCTGTGCAGCGCCGGGGGTAAAACGGCGCATTTACTTGAGTTGGCCGATATTGAATTGCTGGCCCTGGATGCCGATCCGGTACGGCTCGAGCGGGTACAACAGAATCTGGATCGATTGCAATTGACTCATGCGGGTGTCCGGCTGCTGGCCGCTGACGCATCAAAGACAGACCCATGGTGGGATGGGCAACCCTTTGACGCTATTTTGGCGGATGTGCCCTGTACCGGATCAGGCGTGGTGCGACGTCACCCTGATATCCGCTGGCTGCGACGCGAAACTGATATTGCCCGTACTGTTGCCTTGCAACGCCGCATCGTCAAGGCGTTGTGGCAAACATTGAAACCAGGCGGGCATTTCTTGTATGTGACCTGTTCGGTGTTCCCGCAAGAAGGTGAAGAGCAGGCCCGGTGGTTGCAGGCTCAATACCCGGATGCCGTGCGACTGGAGGCTCCTGGACAGCTGTTGCCGACCGGGCCCGAGGCGGGGGACGGCTTTTTCTATGCCTTGTTTGCAAAGCAGACTGGTGTGGATAAAAATAACACGCCATGACCTTCGCTCGTTCTCTGGCCTTCTTGTTGCGGTTGTGTCTGGTGCTTTGCGTCACCGGCGGGCTGGCAACTGTTCGGGCAGACCAGATTTCCAGCATCGAGCCGGTCGTGAAAAATGGTCAACTCTATATCGACGCCGATATTGATCTGGTGATTGACGGTGAGTTGCGTGAGGCTGCGGAAAAAGGTGTCCCCTTTATTTCACCGCCGATCTCGAAATTGCGACCGATCGCTGGTGGTGGTTCGACAAGGTGATGGTCGATCAGCAGCACTCCTGGCGACTGTCGTACAACGTGCTGACCCGCCAATGGCGGGTGGGCTCCGGCGATCTCAACATGCCGGCCGCAACGTTTGAAGACGCATTGGCTTACGTGCGTCATATCCGGGGTTGGGCCGTAACGTCTGTCGAGGCGTTCGAGCCTGAAACAACCTATCGTGGCCGTTTGCGTTTGCGGCTTGATACGTCCAGGTTGCCTCGCCCGTTTCGCATAGACTCCTTCAATAGCAGCATTTGGTCAGTCGTGACCCCATGGAAAGATTTTTCGTTTTCAATTTCTCCGCCAACGCCCGACCTGCCGTGAAGTGGGCAATACGCGTTACGCTGGTCATTGCGGTGGCCAGTGCTTTGGCGTTGCTGGCACTGCTGGTCTGGTCAACGGGGAATGCCTCTCGCTTTGCCCAGCACTATGACCTGCTGCTGGCAGTCAATGCGGTTTTTGCCGTCACTCTGGCGTTCTGGGTGGTGGTCCTGGCGGTGCGCCTGGTGCGACAGATTCGTCGTCGTCAGTTCGGTGCACGCCTGACCGCGCGCTTTGCCCTCTCGTTCGTACTGATCGGCGTGTTGCCAGGGGCATTGATTTATGTCCTGTCCGTTCAGTTCATGTCGCGCTCCATTGAATCGTGGTTTAACGTGCGGGTTGATACTGCCCTGGAGTCCGGGCTGAGTCTCGGGCGTGCCGTACTTGATTTGCAGTTGGCCGACCTGAATACCCGGGCACGACAGATGGCGACGCAGCTTGACGACAAGTCGGATGCCGACATGGGGGTTCTGATTTCGAAATTGCGTGAAGACGGTGGTGCGGGCGAGGCCATGGTGTTTTCCGGCAGTGGCCGGTTGGTGGCTTTTTCAACCGGAGACTACGGCAAGCTGATTCCCGATGGTCCGCCGTCCCATGTCATGAATCAATTACGGGTGGCTCGTCACTATGCGGCGGCCGAGGTCGATGAAACCAGCAACGGGGTAGGTCCGGAAGGTGATTCATTTACCGGGTTGTTTCTGCGTGTTGTAGTACCTATTACGCGTCTCGATCGCTCGGCGACTTCATTGGGGGTAACGCCGGATGTGCGCTGGTTGCAGGTCATCCAGCCGGTAGCCGAGCAGATTGCGCGTAATGCCAGTCAGGTTGAAGCCGGGTTTCGCGACTATCAGGAACTGGCCCTGTCCCGCCAGGGGTTGCGCAAGCTTTACGGTATTACGTTGACGCTGGCGCTGATTCTTGCCGTGTTTGCCTCGGTTGTCGTGGCTTTGGGGGTGTCGCGTCGTCTGGTGCGTCCGTTGCTGACGCTGGCAGCAGGTACCCAGGCCGTAGGTGTGGGTGATTATCGGCCTTTGCCTGAACCCCCAGAGAAAGACGAGGTTGGTCAGCTGACCCGTTCGTTCAATGCGATGACGCGTCAGCTCGACGAGGCGCGCCAGATGGTCGAGCGTAATCGTCAGCAGCTTGAGCGTACCAATGTCTATCTTGAGTCCGTGCTCAGCAACCTTTCATCCGGGGTGTTGGTGTTCGACGAGGGGTTTCGTGTCAACTTGTTCAATCATGGTGCACAGTCCATTTTGCGGGTGGATCTCAGGTCGGTCAAAGGTCGCCCGCTTGAAACCGTTGATGGTGCGTTCAAGCTTTCCCAGTTGATCCGGCACGCTTTTGCAGCGCATGCCGCCGTCGAGTCTGAGCGTCCGTTCTGGCAGCAGCAGTTTGAACTTGAGCTCGAAACGCCGGTAGACAATGGTACGCGTGAAGATGTCGTGACTTTGCTGGCGCGAGGTACGCATCTGACCATCGATGGTCGTGCCAATGGTTATCTGGTCGTTTTTGATGACATCAGCGAGGTGATTTCGGCAAACCGGACAGTTGCGTGGGGTGAGGTCGCACGACGCCTGGCGCATGAAATTAAAAATCCGCTGACGCCCATTCAGTTGTCTGCTGAGCGGCTGGCCATGAAACTGGCTGACCGGCTTGGAGAGGCAGATGCCG
Organism: Neopusillimonas aromaticivorans; assembly: GCF_030344915.1. Lineage (GTDB taxonomy): Bacteria > Pseudomonadota > Gammaproteobacteria > Burkholderiales > Burkholderiaceae_B > Neopusillimonas > Neopusillimonas aromaticivorans. The sequence goes on from NZ_CP128233.1 coordinate 1,943,393, forward strand.
CGATGCTGATCCGGTCAACCAACACCATTGTGAATCAGGTCGCTTCCCTGAAGAAAATGGTCGATGATTTCCGCGAGTATGCCCGGACACCGCCTGCGCAGATGCAGTCGCTTGATCTGAATGTACTGGTTGCTGAAATCATGACCCTTTACGGGTGGGATCCTGCCGGCATTTCCACCGACGAACAAACCGGTCTGTGTATCGAGGCCGAGCTTGAGCCGGGATTACCCGCTGTCGAGGGAGATCCCAACCAGTTGCGTCAGGTTATCCATAACTTGCTGGCCAATGCCCGTGATGCCCTGGCGGGAGCAGGCGCAACAGAAGCTAAAATTCAGGTGCAGACCAAGTTGACTTTGTCCCGTCTTGCTGATGATGGCAAAGAAACCCAGGCGGTTCGTTTTACCGTGTCCGATACCGGGCCTGGTTTTGAGCCGCAGGTATTGACGCGGGTTTTCGAGCCCTACGTCACGACCAAGTCCACGGGTACCGGTTTGGGGTTGGCCATCGTCAAAAAGATTATTGAAGAGCACGGTGGTCGTATCGATGTATCCAACCGCCGCGAGGGTGGGGCCCGGGTCTCCATTTTGTTCACGCGTCTTGTAAACTCATCCATGACGCTGGACGAAGCCGGACCGGGGTACGATAATGCGAAAAAAATATAGGTGAAGCTTTATGGCCAGAATACTGGTGGTAGACGACGAAGTCGGCATTCGGGAGTTATTGTCCGAAATCCTTTACGACGAGGGGCACACCGTCGAGCTGGCAGAAAATGCGGCTCAGGCGCGTGCTGCACGGCAGCGAACGCGTCCTGATCTGGTATTGCTGGATATCTGGATGCCCGACACCGATGGTGTCAGCCTGTTGCGTGAGTGGGGGTCGCAGGGTTTGCTCGATATGCCGGTCATCATGATGAGTGGCCATGCCACCGTCGATACGGCTGTCGAGGCTACACGCATTGGCGCTGTCGATTTTCTTGAGAAACCCATTACGCTGCAAAAGCTGCTTAAGACGGTCGCCGCTGCCCTGGCGCGCCCGGTTATCCGCTCTTCCGCTGCGCCTGTTGCGGCAACGTCCGCTGTGGCGCCGGTTGTTGCACATGCAGAAGCGGCCGCCGCCCCGGTGGGGCACATGCCGTCGAACCAGCGGTTTCCCTCGAACCCCATGCGTTGCAGCTTAGCAATATTCCGCTTGATCAGCCCTTGCGTGATGCTCGCGACGAGTTCGAGCGCATTTATTTTGAATACCACCTGGCGCGCGAGAATCACAGCATGACCCGGGTGTCAGAACGTACCGGGCTTGAACGTACCCATCTGTACCGCAAGCTCAAGCAGCTGGGTATTGACGCATCGCGTCGGCGCCAGGAATCCCGCTAGATACTACGACAAGGCGCCCTCAGGGTTTCGGCCTTCGCGTGATCGCGTTGGCTGAAATGCGCGTTTCACCGGGTGCGCTGTGCCACGATTTGGCGCGCCAGGCGTGGCCATAGGCGACTTCCAGGGTTAAATGAATGGTGCCGTCAAGGTGGCGCTGCTTTTCCAGGGCATCGAGCAAACGCTGGCGCCATTGCCTTCCGACCAGGCCTGTGCGGCGCGCCGGGTGTGGGTTGCCGCCCAGATGTCTCAGGTCTTCAAGCAACTTTTCAGGGGTTCGGTAGGTCAGCGTAAGCGTTTCCTGATCCATGACAGGATCTGCAAAGCCCGATTCCACCAACAGATCGCCGAAATCGTGCATGTCAATGAATGCGGGCGTGGCTGTTTCGAGGCCTGCGCTGTGTAATGCACTGCGCAGTTCCTTGAATGTGGCGGGCCCCAGACACGAAAACATGACGACCCCGTCAGGTCGCAGCAAACGGCGCCATTCCGACAGCACGGCATGCGGCCGATCATGCCAATGCAAGGCCATGTTTGACCAGATTAATGGGGTTTGTTCGGCCGGCAGGGGTACCGTGGCCATGTCGGCACACAGAAATTCTGTCTTTGGAACGGGTTTGTTGCGCAGCCGGTTCCAGAGCCCGAGTTTGCCAGCGTGACGTTCGCGGGCGATATCCAGCAGTGGATTGCAGTGGTCAATGCCGACGTAGCCCGCCGTGGGTAGCGCGCGCGCAGTGGTTCGATGGCGTGTCCTGCGCCACAGCCTGCGTCCAGCACGATATCAGGCGATACGCGGATATAGCTCAATCGCTGCAACATGCGCTGGGCAATTTCACCGTAGAGAAACTGGGCGGCATCAAGTGGGGTGCGTCGGGCGAACTGCAGCGCGACATGACGGGTGCTGACAGGGAGTGTGGGTAAGGATGACATTATTGCGCGTACAGGCTTGGCGAATGGGCCGCCCCATGATCAGATAGACGGGTCAGACAGCAGATTCAGGGGGTAATTATGGCGCATAGAACGTCGCTGCGCGAATGGTTCGGGGCGATTTTGGCCTGCTGCCCCGGTGATTGTCCTTTATGCGGCACACGCACTTCGGGCGGTCTGTTGTGCCCTGACTGCGAGCTTGAGGTGTGTCGCAGTCTTTTCGCCATGACGCCGCGTTGTGTCTGTTGCGCACTCGTGCTGGATCGTCATGGCGACTGTCCGGATTGTCGTGCCAGACAGCCGCACTATGACCGCGTCATTGTTGCCTTCGATTATGCCTTTCCGGGTACCTTGCTGATTCATCAACTCAAGCGGCAGCGCCGGCTTCTGGTGGCAAGGGTGTTGTCCAGCCTGCTGGCGCATCAGGTGCAAGCCGGCTTTCCCGCGCTGGCGAACGATACAATGCTGCTGCCCGTTCCGGCCAGCCGAAATTCGTTGCGCGAGCGCGGGTTCAGCCCGGCCGCTGAAATCGCCCGACATCTGGGGCATGCACTGCGTTTGCCGTGTCGTACCGACGTCTTGTTCCGCCACCACGAATCTGCTCCCCAGAAACAACAAGGGCGCCAGCAGCGGTTGGCCGGGGCCCTCGGGTTGTACGGGTGCAGTCGTGCCGTTGCAGGGTGTGACGTCGCTCTTGTCGACGATGTCATGACAACCGGAGCCACACTGGATGGCATCGCGGCCGTGGTGCGTCAGGCCGGGGCACGTTCTGTGTGTGGTTTTGTTGTTGCTCGCACGCCTTTACGCGGGCGCACGGATTGAACCTTTGGTGAATTGAATGTTTCATATTGTTTTGGTTTCCCCTGAAATTCCGCCCAATACGGGTAATGTCATCCGGCTTGCGGCCAATACCGGTGCTCAGCTGCATTTGGTCAGGCCGCTGGGGTTTGAGCTTGATGACAAGCGGTTACGCCGGGCAGGTCTTGACTATCATGAGTGGGCCGACGTCAAGGTACATGACAGTTTGCAGCAGGCCTTTGATGTTATTGGGGGCGACCCTTTACGACGGTTTGCCCTGACGACACGGGGTCAGTCCCGACTTGGCAGTTGCCTGTTCTTGCCCGCCGATGTGTTCGTTTTTGGGTGTGAGACCGCAGGTCTTTCTGCAGAGCAGCTGGCGTTGTTTGGGCCGAAACAGCGATTGCGCCTGCCCATGCGTCCACAGCAGCGAAGCCTTAATTTGTCCAATGCGGTTGCGGTTACCGTGTACGAGGCGTGGCGTCAGCAGGGGTACGACGGTAGCGTGTAGTGCTTATGGGGCAGGTTGCCCGGAGGTTTCAGGTTTTGCCTCGCGCGATAGCAGGCCCGATACAGCTTCGTGAGGCGCCAGCCCGTTGAACAAGACGCTGCAAACCGCCTGGGTAATGGGCAGCTCGATACCCTGTTTTTGTCCCAGCGCAAGGGCCGCACGGGCACAGCGTACCCCTTCTGCAGTCATGCCGTTGGCCAGAATGTCCGGCAGGGTCCGCCCCTGGCCGATGGCCAAACCCACCTGCCGGTTGCGCGATAACGGACCGGTTGCCGTCAGTACCAGATCACCCAGACCGGTCAGGCCTGAAAAGGTTTCCGGGTTGCCACCCAGCGCGACGCCCAGGCGCTGGATTTCTGCCAGGCCTCGCGTGATGAGCGCAGCCCTGGCGTTGGTTCCCAGTGCCAGCCCGTCACAGATGCCGCAGGCGATCGCAATCACATTTTTAAGGGCGCCACCCACTTCAACGCCGATAACGTCGGAACTGTTGTAAATGCGTGCGGTGGTACCGTGCAAGGCCAGAGTTGTGCTTGCGATGACCCGGCTGCTCGTACTGGCGACCGTGAGCGCCACGGGCAGGCCCTGAGCGACCTCGCGGGCAAACGAGGGGCCCGATATCACGCCAAGCCCTAGTCCGTCCAGGTGCCCGAGTGCCGCCTGAACAACCTCATGGGGCAGACGGCTGCTGTCTTGTTCAAAGCCTTTGCAGGTCCAGACGAGGCTGAGGCCGGCGTAGCTGTGGTGCGCCAGCCGCGAAGCCAGGTCATTGCAGAGTTGGGCCAGCCCGGCTACGGGTACGCCAAGAATGATCAAACCCGGATTGTCTGCGTCAGTGACGGCATGGGCTATGGCCTCGTCCAGGCATGTCGTTGCCGTCAGGGAGAGTGGCAAGACAATGTCTGGCAAATAGCGCGGGTTCTGGTGGGTTGCATTGATGGTGTCAACCTGCTGCGCATTGCGCGCCCATAGCAGGACATTGGCGTTGGTGCAGGCCAGCGCTGCCAGGGCTGTACCCCAGCTACCGGCCCCAAGAACGCTGACGCTTAATGGCGCAGAAGGTAATGACACGATGTTTACTGGCGTGTTGCGCCCGGAGGCAGTTCAATGCTTGATTGCTGGGCTTCAACCAGTTGCGCCAGACGTTGCTCGTAGAGCGCCTGGAAGTTGACTTCGGCCAGGTGCAGGGCGGGCAACGTGGTGCGAGTGATGGCATCGGCCACCGTGGCGCGCAGGTAGGGGTAAAGCATGGTGGGGCACACGATGCCCAGTAGCGGATCGAGCTGTTCTTCCGGGATATTGGCAGCCTCAAAGATGCCTGCCTGGGTCGCTTCGATGAGATACAGGGTTTTATCCTGGATCTTGGTGGTGACCGTTACCGTAACCGTTGATTCATAGATGGTTTCCGCCAGGCGCTGACCGCCGACGTTGATGGTGACTTCAACGCTCGGGCCTTCCTGTTCCAGGAAAATTTGCGGTGCGTTGGGCATCTCGAGGAGAGATCTTTGACGTAGGTACGTTGCAGATTGAACGCGGGGTCCTGGTTGTTGTTGCCTTGAGCGGCTTGGTCCTGATCGGCCATTTGTCTTCCTGTAAGTCGTTGTTGATTATGCGGCCAATGTGTGGCCGCAAAGGATTTTACGCGTTCAGCAGCGGCATCAGCCCGCCGGCGCGGTCGAGGGCAGCCAGGTCGTCGTAACCGCCGACGTGGGTGTCATCAATGAAAATCTGTGGCACAGTGCGGCGATTGGTGCGAGCCATCATGGCGTCCCGTTGCGAGGGGTCTGTGTCGATACGGATTTTCTGGATTTCGGTGACGCCGCGTTGCTTGAGCAACATTTCTGCGCGAACACAGAATGGGCAGACGGCAGTGCAGTACATGGTAACGATAGCCACGGTTTTCCTTTCGTGCGTTGGGTATGTTGCTGGGTATCAGTGTTTGCCGGAGGTCGGCATGCCGGCTTCTACCCACTTGGTCAGGCCGCCTTCCAGGCTGACCACGTGTTCAAAGCCGCTTTTACGCAGCTTGTTGGCGGCGCCGACCGAAATGCGACCGTGGTCACAAAACACGATAAGCGGCTTGTCTTTGGGCAGGGTGTTGATTTTGGCGTCGATGTCGGCCAGCGGAATATTGCGGGCCTGGGCGATGGTGCCGGCTTTGAAGCGGTCGTGCGGGCGGACATCGATGAAAATGCCGTTGTTCTGGTTGCTCAGGCGCACGGCTTCGGAAACCGGGGCGACAGTGGCGCGACTGCCCCGCATGAGGGTAGGCCACAGCAGCATCAGGCCGGAAACGATGGCAATCAGTAAAATATAGAGGTTGTTGTCACTAAGAATGAAATCCACGATGTGTTCCAGGTTGAGGCTTCAAGAAGTCGATATTTACCAAGATTATAAAATGGACACGATAATTCAACTTTTAGGTCTTTTTTGTCATGCATAAACTCGTACTCATGCGCCACGGCGAAAGCCAATGGAACCTCGAAAACCGATTCACTGGCTGGACTGACGTCGATCTGACGGAAACCGGGCGCGAACAGGCCCGCAAAGCCGGCGAGCTGCTCAAGAAGGAAGGCTTTGAGTTCGACATCGCCTTTTCGTCGGTTCTTAAACGCGCTATCCGTACGCTCTGGATTACCCTTGACGCCATGGATGCCATGCACACGCCGGTGGGTCTGAACTGGCGCCTGAATGAACGTCATTACGGCGCATTGCAGGGCTTGAACAAAGCTGAAACGGCAGCCAAGTACGGGGACGATCAGGTGCTGGTCTGGCGTCGTGCCTATGCCATCGCGCCCAATCCGCTAGAGCGCGATGATCCCCGTCATCCGCGATTCGACAAGCGGTATTCGAAGATCCCGGCAGATCAGCTGCCGGCAACCGAGTGTCTGAAAGACACTGTCGATCGCGTGGTTCCTTTCTGGAATGACTCCATCGCACCGGCCCTGCGCTCCGGCCGTAGTGTTCTTGTGGCGGCTCATGGCAACAGTTTGCGTGCATTGATCAAACACCTTGACGGTATTTCCGATGACGATATCGTCGGTGTCAATATTCCCACCGGCCAGCCGCTGGTCTACGAACTCGACGATGACCTGAAACCCATTCGTCATTATTATCTGGGCGATGCCGCTGAAATCGAAGCCGCAATGGCAGCGGTGGCGGCACAAGGCAAAGCCAAAAAGGAATAAGCATCATGCGGCGTGCGCTCGGTTGCGCGATGTTGGTCCTTTGGTCGGGCGTCGTGTCGGGCAATCAGTCCTCCGAGGCCTTGAAGGCCCGGCAGGCCGAGGCGCGCCGTCAGCAGGCAGAGGTGCAGGAACGCATTTCTGCCCTGCAAAAGAAATCGACCGGCAAACGGTCTCTCGAGCCGATGCGGCAACTGCGCTGCGTGAATCCGAGACGGCCATCTCCAACCTGAATCGTCGGCTCGACGAACTGGTTGGGCAAGACAAGGCCATGCGTGCCGATCTGGCGTCGCTGGCCGAAAAATTTCGCAAGGGCGCTCCGAGGTCAAACGCCAGCAGGCCGAGCTCGCTGACCAGTTGCGGGCGCAGTATGCCAGTGGCCTGTCGCCCTGGACCGCCCTTTTGTCCGGCGAAGACCCTCAGCAAATTGGCCGCGAGCTCAGCTATCTGGCTTATGTTTCACAGGCTCAGGCCGATGCGGTGCGCGCGCTGGATGACGGGGTGAAAAAACTGGCGCAGCTTCAGGCGTCGCGTACCCGTCGTCAGGTCGAACTGAAGGCGCTGACGGAAGAAACCGAACAAAAGAAAACAGAACTTGAAGCACAGCAAGCCGAACGTCAGAAGGTTCTGGCGCGCATTGAGGCCGACTTGAAGCAGCAGCAGGCTCAGTCGATAACACTGGAACGCAACGAGAAGCGTCTTGAATCGCTGGTCGATGGTTTGCAGACTGAAATCGCACGCCAGCAGGAAGCCGAGCGCATTGCGCGTGAAAAACGTGCTGCTGAGGCGGCGCGTCGGGCACAGCTGGCCCGCGAAAAAGCGGAACGCGAACGCCGTGAGGCCGAAACCCGTGCCCGAGAGGCGCAGGAAGCCGCAGAGCGTGCGCGTTTGCAGGCTGAACCGGTGAAGGTGTCCCCTGAGGAAGGGGTTGTCACTGTTCAAGCGGAAGATGTTGAGGCCAGTCGTGTGCCCGAAGCGGACGCGGGCAAGGCTTCTCAAGGTGCAACGCAGACGCCGTCACCCGCCGCGCCTGAGGCACGTCCGGCGGTTCCTGCACCTGCTCCGCCGTCGCCGGCCAAGCCCGAGGCACGTGCGCCCGAACCTGAATCTGAAGTCGCTGATGAGTCCGATGCGGAACCTGTCGCTCCATCCGGTGGTCTGAGCAAAAACATGGCGCCACCGGTAAAGGGTGAAATCCAGGGGCGGTTTGGCATGGCCCGCCCCGATGGCGGTGTCTGGCGCGGTATCGTGTTGCGTGCCCCCGAGGGCACCCGGGTGCGTCCGGTAGCCTCAGGCAAGGTGGCATATGCCGGTTGGTTCAACGGGTTTGGTAATCTTATGGTCATCGATCACGGGCAAGGTTTTCTTACGGTGTATGCGTATAACCAAAGCCTGTTGCGTCAGGTCGGCGATGTCGTGCGGCCCTCTGACGCGATTGCCACGGTCGGGGCAACCGGCGGTCAGGTTGAGTCCGGTCTATACTTCGAAATCCGGCAAAACGGCAAGCCCGTCAATCCGCAGCTTTGGTTGAAACGCTAGCGCGTCAATTCGTTTACATACAGGAATGTGCATGAGCACTCGCAAATTTGGACGGTTCGGTCTGGTCATGATGGGGGCGATCGGTGGTGTACTGGTCAGCCTTGGAATTTCGGCAGTCGCCCAGCGTGGTGAGCCCCTGCCCTTGCGGGAACTGCAGCAGTTTGCCAATGTGTTTTCGGCTATCAAGTCCAGTTATGTTGAGCCGCTCACTGATCAAGAGCTCATGAACGAAGCCATCAAGGGTTTGTTTAACGACCTCGACCCGCATTCCGCCTACCTCGACCCGGAAGCCTTCAAGGAAATGGAGGCCATTACACAGGGCGGTTTTGGCGGTCTGGGCATTGAAATCGGCAGCGAAGACGGCATGCCCAAGGTGATTGCTCCTATTGAAGACACCCCTGCAGCGCGTGCAGGTATTTTGTCGGGTGACCTGATCACTCACATTGACGGCCAACCGACCAAGGGCATGACGCTCAGCGAAGCGATCAAGCTTATGCGCGGTGAGCCGCAAACGCCTATCGTGCTGACGATCCAGCGTGCCGGTCAGGACAAGCCGCTGGTGGTGAAAATCGTGCGCGATATGATCAAAGTGCGCAGTGTGCGCAGCAAAATGTTGCCGGACGATATCGGGTATGTGCGTATCGCCCAGTTCCAGGAGCGCACCGTTTCTGACCTTGCGCGCCAGTTGCGCGAGCTGAATGGCGGCAAGACACCCAAAGGTCTGGTCCTCGATTTGCGCAACGACCCGGGCGGGTTGCTTGATGCAGCCATCGGTGTGTCGTCGGCATTCCTGAAGCCTGATGTCCTGGTGGTTTCCACCAAAGGGCGGATCCCGTCATCCAATCGCGAATTCCATGCTAAACCCGTCAATTATGTGCGGAGTTTCAGTGGGGTTTCGAACAGTGATGTCGCCTTTCCCGAATGGGCAAAAACCGTTCCGATGGTTGTCCTGATCAATGTGGGTTCTGCTTCGGCCTCTGAAATTGTTGCCGGTGCACTGCAAGACCATGCCCGTGCCAAAGTATTGGGGAACCGCTCGTTCGGTAAAGGCTCTGTGCAAAGTGTGCTGCCGCTTACCGAAGACTCTGGCATTAAATTGACCACAGCGCTGTATTACACCCCCAAGGGCCGTTCGATTCAGGCGACCGGGGTTGAGCCCGACATCGTTGTGGATGACACCGCACAGGGTAACCTGTTCCGTATTCCACGCGAGGCCGATTTGCAGCATCATTTGTCCAATGGTTCGTCAGCCCCCGAGGTTGTCACACCGCAGGAAGATGATGAAACCATGGCGCCGCCCGATGCCAAGATGTTCGAGTTCGGCGGTACCGATGATTTCCAGCTGCGGCAGGCCATCAACCTGTTGCAGGGTCGTCCGACCAAAAAGAACGAAGTCGTGGCCAAGGCACCTGACACTGAAAAAAATGACAGCGCTGCCGTAGCGCCGGCAGCAGGTGGGACGCGTGTCACCGACGGGCTCTCCGTTGATGGTGTTGAGCGTTATCGTGTGACCCCCGAGGGGATGACCAAGGTACGCTGATGGATGACGCCCAGTTGCTGCGGTATGCCCGGCATATCCTTCTGGATGAGCTGGGTATCGAAGGCCAGCAAAAGTTGTTGGCAGCGCGTGTGCTGGTTGTTGGCGCGGGGGTTGGGCTCGCCGGTCGCCATGTATCTGGCCGCAGCGGGTGTCGGGCATCTGGTGCTGGCCGATGACGATGTCGTCGATATCGGTAACCTGCAACGCCAGATCATGCACCATACCGCAAGCCTTGACCGCGCCAAGGCCTTGTCCGGTCGTGATGCCCTGTTGGCCATTAACCCTGGAATTGTGGTCGAGCCGTTGGTTCAGCGGCTTGATGATGCCGCATTGTCGAGCATTATTGCGACGGTCGATCTGGTGCTGGACTGTTGCGACAACTTCCGCACCCGGCATGCGGTGAACCGCGCCTGTGTCCAGCATGGAAAACCACTGGTTTCGGGCGCAGCGATTCGTTTTTCCGGCCAGGTCAGCGTGTTTGATCTGCGTAATCGCACCAACCCGTGCTACCACTGCTTGTTTCCCGAGGCGGATGACGCCGAAGAGCTGCGCTGTGCGACCACGGGCGTCCTCGGTCCACTGGTGGGTATCATCGGCAGCATGCAGGCGGCCGAAGCGATCAAGGTGATCACCGGTATGGGAGATCCGTTGGTGGGGAGGCTGCAGAGCCTGGATGCCTTGACCATGAATTGGCATCAGATTCGCTACCGTAAAGACCCGGGTTGCGAGGTGTGTGGCTCGGCTGTGGGTGCAGGTTAGCTTAGCGTCGCAGGGTGCGTCGCCCGGTCAGCAATTGTGTCAGCGTATTCACGCGTAAATTGACGTAGCTGTCGCGCCCGCTGTGCAGCGCAGAAAATGGTGTGCCCGGATGAAACACATGCACTGTGCGCAGACCTGTCTGGCGCGCACTTTTCAGGTTCTTGAGCGTATCTTCGACCAGGATGACCCGGCTGGCAGGCGTGCCCAGCCGTGCCAGCACTTGCCGCATCAGGGCTCTGGATGGCTTGGGTCGGATCCGGCCTTGCAATTGCATATGATCGATCGACCAGATCATGTCGAACCAGGGCAGAATGTTCAGGGCGTGCAAAACCTGGCGGGCATAGTCGTGCGGTGCATTGGTCAACAGAATCTTGCGCCCGGGTAACTGCGCGAATTTTCGGGCCAGGCCGCGTTCCGAGTGCACCAGCGGGCATGCATCGAAATCGTGGCTCAGGCGCAAGAACTCATCGGCATCAACGCCGTGATGCTTGACCAGGCCAATGACGGTTGCCCCATACTGTTTCCAGTAGGCCGCACGCAGTTCATTGGCACGGTCGATTTCGACGCCCAGACATTGCGCAACGGCATGCGTCATTTTGCTGTCGATTACTTTGAAAATAGAGCGCGAGCTGTCGTGCAGGGTATTGTCGAGATCGAACAGCCAGACAGGGGCGTCTTGGGCGTAGGCCCGCCGTGCCCGGTGGGCGGGCAGACGGGTATGCAATGACCGCACGCTTAGTGCGCGCTGATCATGGTGCCGACGCCGCGGTCGGTCAGGATTTCAAGCAGCAGGCAGTGCGGCACCCGGCCATCAACGACGTGAACCGAGTTGACCCCGTTGCGTGCGGCATCGAGCGCCGATGAAATTTTCGGCAGCATGCCGCCGGAAATGGTGCCGTCGGCAAACAGTTCGTCGATGGTTCGCGCAGACAGATGCCGCAGTAACTGACCTTGTTTGTCGAGTACGCCCGGTGTGTTCGTGAGCATGACAAGCTTTTCGGCACCCAGCACTTCGGCCATTTTGCCTGCCACCAGGTCGGCGTTGATGTTGTAGGCGCGGCCATCTTCACCGTAACCAATTGATGAAATGACCGGAATGAACTGATCGTCTTGCAGAGCCTTGACCACTGCCGGCTCGATACGGGTGATGTCGCCCACGAAACCGATGTCGATCATTTCACCGGGTTTGTCTTTGTTGGGTACCAGCTTTTTATGGGCCTGAATCAGGCAGCCGTCTTTGCCGGTAAGGCCAACCGCCTTGCCACCGGCCTCGTTGATCATCATGACGATATCTTGCTGGACTTGCCCGCCCAGCACCCATTCGACCACTTCCATGGTTTCGGCATCGGTGACTCGCATGCCCTGAATGAATTCGCCTTCTTTGCCTACCCGTTTGAGTGCCTCGTTGATTTGCGGCCCGCCGCCGTGAACCACGACGGGATTCAGGCCGACCAGTTTGAGCAGCACGACATCGTGTGCAAAACTGCGTTGCAGCGCTTCTTCGGTCATGGCGTTGCCGCCGTACTTGACGACAACGGTTTTGCCATGAAAGCGACGGATGTACGGTAGTGCCTCGGACAGGACAGCCGCTTTGATTTCAGAGGAATAGATAGGGGAGTCGGTAGAGGTCATGGGATAGTGGAGGCAAGGGTTTGCAGGTTAACCGGCCAGCGCGCGCTGTACCGTTTTGACGAACTCGTCTTTGTCGTAGTTGCCCAGGTAGCGTTTGACGATATTGCCTTGCTTGTCGAGCAGGAAGCCGGTGGGTGTGAGCTGGATATCGCCAAATGCCTTTGCGATGCTGCCGTCGGCGTCGTAAACCACCGTAAAGGGCAGTTCGCGGGTTTGTGTGAAATTACGGACAAAGTCAATGTTGTCGCGTTGCAGTGCCACGGCAATGACCTCGTACCCTTGCGACGCCAATGCCTTGTAGGTTTCGGTCATGTCGGGCATTTGTTTGATGCAGGTGACGCAGTCGGTTGTCCAGAACTTGACCAGGACGACCTTGTTTTCAAGGTCGGCGGTGGAAAAGGTTTTGTCTTGCAGCGATGTAAAGCTGACGTTGGGTGCTGAGCGGGATGGGCTGCCAAGCTGCCAGGCAAGCAGCCCGACCGCCACGACAGCGGCAATGACGATCAGTTTAAGTTTACTCATTGGACGGGCATAACCTGTGTATCGGGGGCACCGGTGCTGGCTGGCGCCGAGGGTTGGACAGTGGTGACCGGGGCCGGGGTTGTGCCCGCAGGCGAACCGCCGACAGGGTCGGTGATGAGGGTTTCACGAGCCACGATCTGGAACAGCTTGACGGCCTCGTTGACACCATTGACGCCGGCAGCAACCCGGGCAGCCATGTTGCCCTCGGTTTCAGTCACCTTGCCTTGCAGGTAAACGGCCCCTCGCTCGGTGGTGACGACGATCGTGCGTGCGGGGACGTCTTTGGCATTGATCAGGGCCGTGCGTACTTTGGTCGTGATCCAGGTGTCGTTGGTGCGCACGCTGAGTGGGGTAATTTCACCAACGCGCAGGCGGTTGATGACTTCTTTGACGTTTTCGATTTTTCCGGCGGCATCGGCGGCTGCGGCCTTGTCTTGTTCTGAAGGGACATCGCCCAGCAGCAGGACCCGTCCGGCATACGACACGGCGATGACCCGGGCCTTGTCGGTGAACAGACGCCGCATTTCAGCGCCGATTTTCATTTCGATGGACTGGTCTTCGACTTGCTCGCCAGCGGTGCGGCGATCGGCGGCTACAGCCGCAGTTGTGGCGGCTCCGCCAACCAGCAGTACGCCGCACCCCGACAGCAGGGTGCCCAGCGCCAGCATGATAACCAGGCAGGTTTGTCGGGAAAATCGTGAAAAGGTCAAGGGCATTAGAGCGAGTCTCCGAGAAGCAGGGCGTCGATGCCGTCGCACAGGGCATGCAACAAGACAATGTGGACTTCCTGAATACGCATGGTGCGATCGTGAGGGACGCACAGGTGGATATCCGTTTCGGCCAGAACGTCATTGAAAGTACCGCCCCCTTTGCCGGAAAGGGCGATGACCGTCATTTCGCGATCATGTGCTGCTTCGATGGACCGCAGAACATTCGGAGAGTTCCCGCTGGTGCTGATGGCGACCAGAATATCGCCAGGCTGCCCCAGGGCCATGACCTGTCGCTCGAAGATGTGGTCGTAGCCGTAGTCGTTTGCGACGGCGGTGAGGATGGAGGTGTCGGTATTGAGGGCAATACCGGCCAGCGGCAGGCGGTCGCGCTCAAACCGTCCGACCAGTTCGGCGATGAAATGCTGGGCATCGGCGGCTGAGCCGCCATTGCCACACGCCAGAATTTTGTTGTTGTTGGCCAGGGCGGCAAACAGCTGATCGACAGCCGCCGCCAGTGGTTCTGCCAGCATTTGACCACTGGCTTTGAAGGTGTCGATGGCGTCGTCGAAATGTGACGACATGCGAGAGGTCATATCCATGGCCGTATTATCTCATGAGCGCTGTAAATCGAGGTCAGGTAATGTAACGTTTTCTGGCACAGATGTTCAGCAGCTGAAGGCGCCACGCAGCCAGTTCAGGCCGTCGGGTTCGATGGTAATGACATCAAACCGGCAGGGTGGGGTGCGGGTTGCATAGAACTGTCGTGACAGGGCCGGCAGGAAAAAACGTGCGCTGCGAATCATGCGCCGTTGCTTATCCCGGTTTACACTGGCGGCCGCACCGCCAAAGCCAGCCTGGTTGCGATACTTCACCTCGACAAAAACCAATGTGCCCCGGTCGTTTGCGACCAGGTCAATTTCGCCCTGCCGGCAGCGCAGGTTTTGCATCAGAATGTGCAGACCGTGTCGCACCAGATGGGCGGCGGCCCTGGCTTCTGCCTCAAAGCCGGTTTTTTGCGAGGGTGAATACGCAGGTGATACGTCGTCAGCCAGTACTTGTTTGGCAGCCGGACGACGTTTGCGGCGTTTCAGTGCCTTGGCCTGGGCGGCCCGGGCAAGTTCAAATACAGTCAGTTCGGGGTCAGTCATCAGGGCGCCGGATGCAGTTCAACAGGTTAAGTATGCTTGAAAAATCCGATGTGCAGACCTCCGAAGGGTCATGGAAACGTCTCACCGAGCGCGTCGAGGCCCAGGACTGGCCGGCCGGCGCGTTGTATGTTGTGGCAACACCCATTGGCAATCTGGCGGATCTGTCATTGCGTGCCTTGCATACGTTGTCGCGGTGTGACGTGATTGCTGCGGAAGATACCCGTTCCAGTCGTCAGCTGCTGGATGCCTGGGGCATCACGACGCCCCTGGTTGCCGCGCATCGCCATAACGAAGCGCAAGCCGGGCAGGCCATCATCGAGCGACTGCAGGCCGGGCAGCGGGTTGGCCTGATTTCAGATGCCGGGGCGCCGGGGGTCAGTGACCCGGGGGCGCGTATTGTGCGCGCGTGCCAGCAGGCCGGATGCCGGGTTATCCCCATTCCGGGTGCAAGCGCTGTGCTGGCCGCGCTGATGGCCAGCGGTGCAACGTCCGATGAGAACCCTG